>NZ_JBIARB010000003.1:472323-669727 GCF_042889545.1 Streptomyces sp. NPDC002574 | reverse complement strand
TGGCGTTGACTTTTGGCACGCTGTTGAGTTCTCAAGGAACGGAAGCTTCCTTCGAGACCGTTTCACCGGCCCCTCCGGGCTTTCCCTTCGTTGTCACCAGCTTATCAGACTCTTTCGGGCCCGATTCCCGCCGGTGGGGATTCATGCTTTCCTGCTTTTGCGTTCCGGCCTTTCAGCTTTCCCGCTCCCCGACTTTAGCAGATGCTTTCCGTCGGATTTACCACCCGGATTACGAGGACACACGTTTCCGCGATGTTTCGTCCCGGGGGTTGTGACAACGTACTGGAGCGGGCCGCCCCGATGCAAATCGGGGCGGCCCGCTCCTGGTGGGGCGTCAGACCTCCACGACCACAGGGAGGATCATCGGGCGCCGGCGGTAGGTGTCGGAGACCCACTTCCCGACGGACCGGCGGATCAACTGCTGCAGTTGACGCACCTCGGCGACACCGTCGGACGCCGCGCGGGCGAGGGACTCCTCGACCTTGGGGAGTACCGCGCCGAAGGCGTCGTCGTCGATACCGGAGCCACGGGCCTGGATGAACGGACCGCCCACGAGCTTGCCGGTGCTGGCGTCCACGACGACGAAGACCGAGATGATGCCTTCCTCGCCGAGGATGCGGCGGTCCTTGAGCGAACTCTCGGTGACGTCGCCGACGGAGAGCCCGTCGACGTACACGTAACCGGCCTGGACCTTGCCGACGACCTTGGCGACGCCGTCCACGAGGTCGACGACCACGCCGTCCTCGGCGATGACGCAGCGCTCCTTGGGAATGCCGGTCGCCGCGCCGAGGTCGGCGTTGGCGCGCAGATGGCGCCATTCCCCGTGGACCGGCATGAGGTTGCGCGGCTTGCAGATGTTGTAGAAGTACAACAGCTCGCCCGCCGACGCGTGGCCGGAGACGTGCACCTTGGCGTTGCCCTTGTGCACGACGTGGGCGCCCCAGCGGGTCAGGCCGTTGATCACGCGGTACACCGCGGTCTCGTTGCCGGGGATGAGCGAGGACGCCAGAACCACGGTGTCGCCCTCGACGATGCGGATCTGGTGGTCCCGGTTGGCCATGCGGGAGAGCGCGGCCATGGGTTCGCCCTGGGAGCCGGTGCAGACCAGCACGACCCGCTCGTCCGGGATGTCGTCGAGCGCCTTGACGTCGACGACGAGGCCGTTCGGGACCCGGAGGTAGCCGAGGTCACGGGCGATGCCCATGTTGCGGACCATCGAGCGCCCGATGAAGGCGACCTTGCGGCCGCGTTCGTGGGCCGCGTCCAGGACCTGCTGGATGCGGTGCACGTGGCTGGCGAAGCTGGCCACGATGATCCGCTTCTCGGCCTTGGCGAAGACCTGCCTCAGCACCGGCAGGATGTCCCGCTCGTGCGGGATGAAGCCGGGGACCTCGGCGTTGGTGGAGTCCGACAGCAGCAGGTCGATGCCCTCCTCCGACAGCCGCGCGAACGCGTGCAGGTCGGTGAGGCGGCCGTCGAGCGGCAGCTGGTCCATCTTGAAGTCGCCGGTGTGCACGACCATGCCGGCCGGGGTCCGGATGGCGACGGCCAGTGCGTCGGGGATGGAGTGGTTGACGGCGACGAACTCGCAGTCGAAGGGGCCGATGCGCTCGCGCTGCCCCTCGGCGACCTCGAGGGTGTACGGCCGGATGCGGTGCTCGGCGAGCTTGGCCTCGATCAGGGCGAGGGTCAGCTTGGAACCGATCAGCGGGATGTCGTCCTTCTCCCGCAGGAGGAAGGGGACGGCGCCGATGTGGTCCTCGTGGCCGTGGGTCAGGACGATGCCGACGATGTCGTCCAGGCGGTCCCGGATCGACGTGAAGTCGGGCAGGATCAAGTCAACTCCGGGCTGCTCCTCCTCCGGGAAGAGCACCCCGCAGTCGACGATCAGCAGGCGTCCCGCGTACTCGAAGACCGTCATGTTCCGGCCGATCTCACCGAGACCGCCGAGGGGGGTGATCCGCAGGCCGCCCGTGGGCAGCGCGGGGGGTGGGCCGAGCTCAGGGTGCGGATGGCTCAAAGTCTCTCCTCACCACACACGCCGCATCCCCCGGAGGGATCCCCCGGGGGCACGGGACGCGTGTGACATCGTGCTTTCTTCTGTCGGGTACTTCTCATGGTCGGTATTCAGTTTTTAAGTCTGTGGTTACAGCTGTACCCCGCCGGCGGCCAGATCCTTCTTCAGCTGTGCGGTCGCCGCTTCGCCGAGCTCGTCGAGGCCGACGAGCGGCAGTCGCAGCGGTCCGGCCGGGAGTCCCCGCCAGGCCAGGGCGGCCTTGGTGGTGATCACGCCCTGGGCACGGAACATCCCGGTGAAGACGGGGAGCAGCTTCTGGTGGATCTCGGTCGCCTTGTGGACGTCACCGGAGAGATACGCCTCCAGGAGGGCGCGGAGCTCAGGGGTGACCAGATGTCCCACCACGGAGACGAAGCCGACGGCGCCGACGGACAGCAGCGGCAGGTTGAGCATGTCGTCGCCGGAGTACCAGGCGAGGCCGCTGCGGCTGATCGTCCAGCTCGCGGCGCCGAGGTCGCCCTTGGCGTCCTTGTTGGCGACGATCCGGGGGTGCTCGGCGAGCCGGACGAGGGTCTCGGTCTCGATCGGGACGCCGCTGCGGCCGGGGATGTCGTAGAGCATGACCGGCAGGCCGGTGGCGTCCGCGACGGTGGTGAAGTGCCGGTACAGGCCCTCCTGGGGGGGCTTGTTGTAGTACGGCGTGACCGCGAGCAGGCCGTGCGCGCCGGCGCGCTCGGCCTGGCGGGCCAGTTCGACGGTGTGGTGGGTGTCGTTGGTGCCGACACCTGCCACCACGAAGGCGCGGTCCCCGACCGCTTCCAGGACGGCCCGGACGAGCTGCTCTTTCTCCACGTCACTGGTGGTCGGGGACTCACCGGTGGTGCCGTTGACGACCAGGCCGTCATTGCCTGCGTCGACCAGGTGCGCGGCGAGCCGCTGCGCGCCGTCGAGGTCGAGAGCACCGTCCGCGGCGAACGGCGTGACCATTGCGGTCATGACCCGCCCGAAGGGGGTCTGCGGGGTGGAGGTCGGAGCCATGGGACCAACGCTACTCGGTGCCGGTGTCCGGAGGACCCCTCGGGACCTGCGAGGAGGACTCCGGCGCTGCCTGCTCGGGGGTTCAAGCAGCACCGGAATCCGTTTCTGCAGACTAGACGAACTGCAGGAAACCCGGCAATCGGAACATTCCGGATGAGTGGCGTACCGCTACGGTGCGATCCGGCCGTTCGCGTTGAAGGCACTGTGCGTGAGCGGCATGAGCTTGGCCCATTCGGCTTCCATCCGCTCACCGACCATCTCGATCTCCCGCTGCGGGAAGGACGGCACCTTGGCCAGCTCGTGCTGGGTGCGCAGGCCCAGGAAGTGCATCAGGGAGCGGGCGTTGCAGGTGGCGTACATCGACGAGAACAGGCCGACCGGCAGGGTCGCCCGGGCCACCTCGCGGGCCACACCGGCGGCCAGCATGTTCTGGTACGCCTCGTACGACTGACGGTAGGAGGCCTCCATGGCCTCGCTGACCGCCTTGTGCTGCTCGGGGGACCCGTGCACGAACTCGTACTTCCCCGGCCGCCCCTGCTGCACCAGCTTGCGGTCCTCGCCGGGCACGTAGAACACCGGCTGCAACTCGCGGTAGCGGCCCGACTCCTCGTTGTAGGAGTTGTGCACGACGATGCCGTCGGCGAGGAAGTTGTGCCACGGGCCCTCGACCGACAGGTCGTAGGTCATCTCCTCGCCGTCCTGCGCGATGGAGACGATCGGGTCGGGCAGGGCCGTACCGGTCACGGCGCCGTCCTGGGCGCGCGTCTGCTCCTCGCCGCTCCTGCGGGTGTGGCACTCCTCGCACACGGGGACCAGGTTGCTCTCATCCAGGGCGAGGGCGAGGTCCGCGGCGACGGGGACGCGGTGGTCCAGGGCCAGTTCCGCGCGCGGGAGGGAGCGGGCGCACAGGTGGCATGTGCCGGTCTCGCCGATCAGGCGCTCGCGCTGCCGGGAGGTCCACACGCCGATGCCGCGCGCCAGGCCCGGGGGCACCGGCGGCCGCGAGGGCTCCCGCTCGGGGCCCGCGCCCATGACGGCGTCGCCCACGGCCAGCTCGCCGGCCTTCGCCCAGCCCTCGGGCGTCAGGACGGCGTGGTCCACGGAGCAGCGCAGCACGCGGCCCGACGACGTGGTGACCTTGAGGAGTTGCTTGACGCCCGACTCCATCACGTCGGTGATCCGGGCCCGCCCCGGCAGCAGCGTCTCCTCGTCGTAGCAGCGCACGTGGTTGCGGCGGACCGATTCCAGCGTGCGCAGCCGCGTGCCCGGCTCCTGCTCGCGGAACTCGACCACCGCGCTCTCGGCGGCCTCGCGGCTCTCGTACAGGCCGAGGTAGTGACGCTCGTCACCCCGTCGGACCTCCGCCCGCCAGCGGCCCGCCGCGGAGTGCCAGGTGACGCCGCCGGCGGAGGCCGGCAGCCGGTCCTCGACGCCCAGGTGCCACAGGCGGTGCAGTTCCCTGATGCTCCTGCGACGGAGGGTGCCGGCCTCGCTCTCCAGCGTGATCTCCGTGTCGCCGGCGAGGCACCAGCCGACCCGGTGGCGCATGAACTCGCGGAAGACGAAGATCGGGGCGCTCACGAAGAAGGTCATCGAGTTGTGCTCGAAGGGGCTGCCGTGGCGGTCCCGCATGAGGTAGTTGATCAGGCCCTTGGAGCGCTCGGGGTCCTTGCTGATCTCCGCGAGGGACTGCTCGCCGGCGGTGGAGACCCGAGCGGCCCACAGGACGTCGGAGTCCGAGGCACTGTGCTTGACGAGCTCGACGGTCACGTCGTCGCGGAACTGCACGGACTCTGCGAACTCTGCGGACTCTGCGGAATCGTCGGCGGAGGTGTCGGTCACCGGGCGTCCTTCCTCTGGCGCTGTGGACGGCGACCACCCTATTGGGCAGCGGCGACATCGCCGACAACACCCGCACGCGCCGCAAAGCGGCGCAAAGGCCGACGGTGGCCGACCAGCGGTGGCCCGGTCCGACACTCCCCTATAGCCTCACGGTGTGTCTCTGCCCTTCCTCGCCGCGGAAAGCGGCCATGACGAGCACTTCGCCGACGCCGACGCCGCACTCCCCCACCGGTCCGAGGACCGGTGGACGCGTCCGTACCGGCCGGGTCCCTGGCGGGTCGCCGCGGGGGCGCTGCTGCTGGTGCTCGCCTCGTACATGCTCTTCGCCGCCGTGGTCATGGGGCTCGCCGGAAGCGGGTCCGGGGTGACGTGGACGGCCGGCGGCGCCGTGCTGGTGATCGTCGTCGTACTGCGCCTGCTGCACGTGGGTTTCTGGGTGAGCGCCCGCGGGGTCCGGCAGGTCCGGCTGCTCCACACGGTGACGCTGCCGTGGGAGCGGGTGGCCTCGGTCCGTACGGTCCAGCAGCCGGTGAAGTGGCTCGCGATGCCGCGGACGGTGCAGGGCCAGGCGCTGGTGGTCACCCAGGCGAGCGGCGAGCGGCTGCGCCCGCTGCTGACCGACCACAACGCGGACTTCCTGGGCCGCACGGAGGCCTTCGACCAGGCGGCCGACGCCATAGAGGCCTGGGCCGCAGGACCGCGCTGAGGCGCGATGTCCGCGGAGGACCGTACGCGCGACGACGCCGTCCTGGTCCAGGACGGCGTCGTCGTTCCGCGTGGGCCCCGCGGATGCGCCGCGGGGCCCACGCGGAACGGGGTCAGGTGAGCTTCCTGGCCTTCTGGACGGCCGCGGCCAGGTCCTCCAGCAGCGGCGCGGCGCCGGCCCAGGAGAAGCGCGGGACGGCGTCCCAGGGGAACACCTGGCCGGCCTTCACGGCGGGGAGCTTCTTCCAGGAGGGCTTGGACTGGAGGGCCTTGGGCTGCAGCGCGGTGCCGCGGCTGTCGAGCAGGATCAGGTCCGCGTCGTACTTGTCCGCGTTCTCCCAGCTCAGGCTCTCGTAGTAGTCGCCGCCGTCGGTCTTCTCGGGGACGATGACGTCCACGCCGAGCGACGTGAAGTACATCAGGTCGCTGCTGACCCCGGGGTTGGAGACATAGAGGAGGTCGGCGGCGCCGGAGGCGGCGAGGACCTTGATGCCTCCGGCGGCCTTGGCGGCGGAGCGCAGGGTCTCGGCGGCCTTCTCGAAACGGGCCTTGGCCTCGGTGACCCTGGGCGCCTTGAGGTCGGCGCCCAGGGACTCGGCGAGTTCGGCGTAGCGCCGGATCGGCTCGGTCAGCGGGACGCGGCCGGTGGTGACGGCGACGCTCGGCGCCAGCTTGAGGATCTTGTCCTTGCTCTCGTCCGGCACGTACCAGAGGGCGCCGGGGTCGTACATGTGCGTCACGAGGAGTTCGGGTCGCAGGGCCGCGTACTTCTCGACGCTGAACTCGCCCCAGACGTTGCCGAGAATGCCGACCTTGGCGATGTCGAGGTCGCCGGCCTGCTTCTCTGCGGTGCCGTCGGCCTTCCTGGTCTCGCCGAAGACACCGGCTATCCGCTTGCCGAGGCCGAGGTCGACCAGGGCCGCGGCGGTGCCGGTGAAGGCGACGATGCGCTGCGGGGTGGTCCGGGCGGTGACCTTCTTCCTGCGGTCGTCGGTGAAGGACCACGGGCCGCTCTCGGTGCTCGCCTTGGCGGATGCCTTGTCGCCGCCGCCGGTGCCGCAGGCGGTCAGGAGAGCGCCGACGCCCAGGACGCCTCCTGCGGCAAGCAGGCCGCGGCGGCTCAGGCGGGGGTCTTCGGCGAGGGGCATGGTGGTGCCTCACTTTCGGGAACGGGGGGACTGACATCGGCCGAGGGCCGAACTTAGGTTACCCTAACCTTACCTTTGACCCCGTCGTCACACCGGCCCCCACCAGCCGGTATTCGAAAGGCCGTACGTGAACCTCACCAACTCCCCTGCCATCGGGGGGAGTCCACCGGTCGGGCCGGCCGCCCCGGAGAACGGGCCGCCGCCCGCCCCCGGGCGGCTGCTGCCACGGGCCGCCGGACTGCTCGCCGCGCTGCTGCTCCTGCTCGTCGTGCTCACCGTGAGCATCGCGGTCGGCGCCCGGGCCGTGTCCCCGCAGGAGGTCTGGCAGGGGCTCACCGACAACGGCTCGGACACGTACACCGTCGTCCACGGGATGCGGCTGCCGCGCACCCTGCTCGGGCTGCTCGCCGGCACGGCGCTGGGTGTCGCGGGCGCGCTGATGCAGGCGCTGACCCGCAACCCGCTGGCGGATCCGGGGCTGTTGGGCATCAATGCGGGCGCCTCCGCGGCGGTCGTGTCGGCCATCGCCTTCCTCGGCGTGACCACCTTCGCCGGCTATGTGTGGTTCGCGTTCGCGGGCGCGGCCGTGGTGTCGGTGCTGGTGTACGCGGTCGGCGGCGGGCGCGGGGCCACTCCCGCGCGGCTCGCGCTGGCCGGAACCGCCGTGAACGCGGCGCTGTTCTCCTTCGTCAACGCCGTCGTGCTGCTGGACTCCGCCGCCCTGGAGCGGATGCGCTTTTGGACGGTGGGTTCACTGGCGAGCGCCGAGACCCGCACCGTCACCGCGCTCGCGCCCTTCGTCGTCGCCGGGCTGCTGCTGGCCCTCGTCCTGGGCCGCCCGCTCAACGCCCTGACCCTCGGCGACGATGCGGCGCGCGCGCTGGGCGCCCGCCCCGAGCGCACCCGGGCCGCCGTCATCGTCGCGGTCACCCTGCTGTGCGGGGCGGCGACCGCGGCCTGCGGGCCGCTGGTCTTCGTCGGGCTGATGGTGCCGCACCTGGTGCGCGCCCTGACCGGGCCCGACCAGCGCTGGATGCTGCCGTACTGCGCGGTGCTCGCGCCGGTCGTACTGCTCGGCGCGGACGTGCTCGGGCGGGTGCTCGCCCGGCCCTCCGAACTCCAGGTCGGCGTCGTCACGGCCGTCGTCGGCGGGCCCTTCTTCCTGTACTTCGTGCGCCGGCGGAAGGTGGCCACCGCATGAGCGTCCTGCGCTACGGAGCCTGGTCGGTCCGCCTGCGGCCGCGCGCGGCGCTGGTGTGTGCGCTGTGCGTACTGGTCGCGCTGGCCGTCGGCGTACTGACCATCGGCACCGGCGACTTCCCCGTCCCGCCCGCCGACGTGCTGCGCACCCTCGCCGGACAGGGCGCGCCCGCCGACGCCTTCATCGTCAACGAACTGCGGCTGCCGCGCGTGGTGACCGCGTTGCTCGCGGGCGGAGCACTCGGGCTCGCGGGCGCGGTCTTCCAGTCCGTCGTCCGCAACCCGCTGGGCAGCCCGGACGTGCTCGGCTTCACCCAGGGCGCGACGACCGGCGCGCTGGTGGTCGTGGTCACCGGCGGCGGCAGCCTCGCGCTCGCCATGGGCGCGGTGACCGGCGGAATCGTCACCGGCGTCCTGGTCTACGCGCTGGCCTGGCGGCAGGGCGTGCACGGTCACCGGCTGGTGCTGGTCGGCATCGGCGTGGCCGCGATCCTGACGGGCGTCAACGGCTACCTGCTGACCAAGGGCCAGTTGATGGACGCGGCGCGGGCGGTGCTGTGGATGACCGGCAGCCTCGACGGGCGCGGCTGGCCGGAGGCGGTACCGCTGCTGCTGGTGATGGCGGTGCTGGTGCCCGTGGTGCTTCTCGGCTGCGGCCGGGGGCTGCGGATGATGGAGATGGGCGACGACGCGGCGGCCGGGCTCGGTGTGCGCGTCGAACGCGTCCGCCTGGTGCTGCTGGCGGCCGCGGTGCTGCTGGCCTCCTTCGCGGCGGCCGCGGCGGGGCCCGTGGCCTTCGTCGCACTGACGGCACCGCAACTGGCCCGGCGGCTGACCCGTGCGCCCGGGCCCAATCTGCTCCCGTCGCTGTTCACGGGCGCGGCGCTGATGGTGGCGGCCGACTGGGCGGCGCAATCGGTCCTCCCCGGGCGGCAGTTGCCCGTGGGCGTGGTGACGGGTGTGCTCGGCGGCGGCTATCTCGTGTGGCTGCTCGCGACGGAACGCAAGGCGGGGCGGATATGACGACCACGACGGCACACCACACGAAGGACGGCACCGAGGTGCGCACCACCAGCAGGCTCAGCGGCGAGGACCTCACGCTGGCGTACGAGCGGCGGACCGTCGCGGAGAACCTGACCGTGGCGGTACCGGACGCCTCCTTCACGGTGATCGTCGGGCCGAACGCCTGCGGCAAGTCCACTCTGCTGCGCGCCCTGTCGCGGACGCTGAAGCCGGCCCGCGGCACGGTCCTGCTGGACGGGCGGGACATCGGCACGCTGCCCGCCAAGCAGGTGGCCCGGACCCTCGGTCTGCTGCCGCAGACGTCCGTGGCGCCGGAGGGCATCACGGTCGCCGATCTGGTGGCCCGCGGCCGTTACCCGCACCAGGGCCTGCTGCGGCAGTGGTCGCGTGAGGACGAGCGGGTGGTGAACGAGTCGATGGACGCGACCGGCGTGGCGGAGCTGTCCGAGCGCCCCGTGGACGAACTGTCCGGCGGTCAGCGGCAGCGCGTGTGGATCGCGATGGCCCTGGCGCAGCAGACGCCGCTGCTGCTGCTCGACGAGCCGACGACGTACCTCGACATCACCCACCAGATCGAGGTGCTCGACCTGTGCGCCCGGCTGCACGAGGAGGGCCGCACCGTCGTGGCCGTCCTGCACGACCTCAACCACGCGGCGCGGTACGCCACCCACCTGATCGCGATGCGCGACGGCCGGGTCGTCGCGGAGGGCCCGCCCGCCCGGGTGGTGACCGAGACGCTGGTGCAGGACGTCTTCCGGCTGCGCTGCCGGGTGATCGACGACCCGGAGACCGGCACCCCGCTGGTCGTGCCCGCCGCCCGGCGTGCCGCGGCGGTGTGACATCCACGACACGTGCCGCCGGGGCCGGACGGACAGCCGGCGGTCATCGCGCGTTTCCCTGAGCCTGTTACGTTCCGGCCCGGCCCGCCCGACGCCCTGGCGACGGCGCCCGGACGAGCCGACCCCGACGAGGACCTGGAGCGACTGGTGCACGGACCGTCCGGCCCCCATTCCGACGCGTTCCCCCGCGACGACCGTCCGGCCCGTCCGTGACCGCCCTCCTCACCTCCGCCTCGCCGGTTCCCGCGCTGGAACTCCTGCGCGGACGCACGGTGGTGGTCAAGTACGGCGGCCACGCCATGACGGACGACGCGCTGCTGGCCGCCTTCGCCGACGACGTGGTGCGGCTGCGGCGTGCCGGGGTGCGGCCGGTCGTCGTGCACGGCGGCGGCCCGCAGATCAGCGCGCATCTGGAGCGCATGGGCGTGCAGGCCCGTTTCCTGGCCGGACTGCGGGTCACCACACCGGAGACGCTGGACGTCGTGCGGATGGTGCTGGCGGGCAAGGTCCAGCGCGAACTCGTCGGTCTGCTCAACCGGCACGGCCCGTACGCGGTCGGGCTCACCGGCGAGGACGCGCACACGCTGACGGCGGTGCGCCGCTACGCCGAGGTCGACGGCGAACTCGTGGACATCGGGCTGGTCGGGGACGTGACCGAGGTCAACACCGGTGCCGTGGACGTGCTCTTGGACCACGGCCACATCCCGGTGGTCTCCCCCATCGGCCGCGGCACCGACGGCCAGCCCTACAACGTCAACGCCGACACGGCCGCGGGCGCCATCGCCGCAGCCCTCGGTGCCGACTCCCTGGTCGTCCTCACCGACGTGCCGGGGCTGTACGCGGACTGGCCGCGCCGCGAGCGGGTGGTGGACCGGCTCACCGCCGACGAGCTGGAGACGATGCTGCCGTCGCTCGGCGGCGGCATGGGCCCGAAGATGCGCGGCTGCCTGCTGGCGGTCCGGGCGGGGGTCGGCTCCGCCCGGGTCCTGGACGGCCGCGCCCCGCACGCGCTGCTGCACGCCCTGGCCGGTGGCCCCACCGGCGGTGGCACCACGGTGCTGCCGGGCTGACGGACCGGTCCGCCCTCAGAGCCCGTCACGTCTGCGGCGCGCGGCCGCGCAGCGAGATCGCGCGCTGCATCGCCTTGCGGGCCCGCGGGGTGTCACGGGCGTCGTGGTAGGCGACGGCGAGCCGGAACCAGGTGCGCCAGTCCTCCGGCGCCGCCTCCGTCTCCGCCTTGCGCCGGGCGAACACCGCGTCCGCCGAGGATCGGTCGATCCGCCCGCTGGGGGTGCGCACCAACTCGTCCTCCGGCAGGCCGCCCTCGGCCTCCAGCTCCCGGGCCAGCCGGCCCGCGTCGCGCGCGAACCGGGTCGTGCGGACCAGGAACCATACGCCGATCAGCGGCAGGACGAGGACCGCCAGGCCAAGGACGACCGTGACCGGGCGGCCGTCCTGGATCAGCCACACGCCGCGGGCGCCGACCAGGGCGAAGTAGACGACGAGGACGGCGGCGGTGACGAAGTAGGTGATCTTTGCGCGCATGATGGGCGATCCGGCTCTCGGTCTCTGACTCTCGGTGGCGGACTCTCAGTCCAGGTCCATGAAGTGCTCCAGGCCGAAGGTGAGCCCCGGCGTGGAGACGACCCGCCGCACGCCGAGCAGGACGCCCGGCATGAAGGAGGCGCGGTTCATGGAGTCGTGGCGGATGGTGAGGACCTCGCCGGCGTCGCCGAAGAGGACCTCCTGGTGGGCGACGAGCCCGCGCAGCCGCACCGAGTGCACCGGGACCCCCTCCACGTCGGCGCCGCGCGCCCCGTCCAGGGCGGTCGCGGTGGCGTCCGGCTGCGCGCCGAGCCCCGCCTCGCGGCGGGCGTCGGCGATCAGCTGGGCGGTGCGGGCGGCCGTGCCGCTCGGGGCGTCGACCTTGTCGGGATGGTGCAGTTCGACGATCTCCGCGGACTCGAAGAAACGGGCGGCCTGGCGTGCGAAGCGCATCGTCAGCACCGCGCCGATACCGAAGTTGGGGGCGATGAGCACTCCCGTGCCGGAGGCGGCGCCGAGCCAGCCGCGCAGGGTGTCCAGGCGTTCGTCGGTCCAGCCGGTGGTGCCGACGACGGCGTGGATGCCGTGCCGCAGGCAGAAGTCGAGATTGCCCATGACCGAGCCGGGCGCGGTCAGTTCGATCGCGACCTGCGCCCCGTTCTCGGCCAGCGCCTCCAGCTTGTCCTCGCGGCCGATGGCGGCGACCAGCTCCATGTCCCCGGCGGCCTCCACGGCCTTGACCGCCTCCGTGCCCATGCGGCCACGGGCCCCGATCACACCCACGCGGATTGTGCTCATCGTTCCTGTCCTTCGGTCGGTAGGGGCTGGTAGGGGCTGGGTACGACTGGCCGCTCAGACCACGCAATCGTGCAGGCGGGCCACCTGCTTGTCCTTGAGCGGGCCTATGACGGCCAGCGAGGGCCGCTGCCCGAGCACGTCCCGGGCGACCGCACGGACCTCCTCGGGGGTCACCGCGGCGATCCTCTCCAAGGTGGCGTCCACCGACATCTGCTCGCCCCAGCACAGTTCGCTCTTGCCGATGCGGTTCATCAGGGCGCCGGTGTCCTCCAGGCTGAGCACGGTCGAGCCGGAGAACTGGCCGACGGCGCGCCGCAGTTCCTCGTCGTCGAGGCCGTTCTCCGCGACCTTGTGGAGTTCCTCGCGGCAGATCTTCAGCACCTCTGGCACCCGGCGCGGCTGGCAGCCGGCGTACACCCCGAACAGGCCGCTGTCGGCGAAGGACGAGGTGTAGGAGTACACGCTGTAGGCGAGGCCGCGCTTCTCGCGGACCTCCTGGAACAGCCGCGAGCTCATGCCGCCGCCGAGCGCCGTGTTGAGCACGCCCATGGCCCAGCGCCGGTCGTCGTGCCGGGACAGGCCGGGCATGCCGAGCACCACGTGGGCCTGCTCGGTGCGCCGTTCCAGCACCTCGACCCGGCCCTGGCTGCGCAGGGTCTTGCTGCCGCCGCGCGGCGGCCGGGGCACGGCCTCGGGGTCGCGGAGCGCGCCCGCGTCCTCGAAGGCCCGGCGCACCTGCCGGACGACGGCGTCGTGGTCGATGTTGCCGGCCGCGGCGACGACGAGCCGGGTGGGGTCGTAGTGCTTCCGGTAGAAGCGGTGCACCTGGTCGCGGGTGAGGGCGTTGATGGTCTCGACGGTGCCGAGCACCGGGCGGCCCAGCGGGGAGTCCCCCAGCAGCGCGGTGGCGAACAGGTCGTGCACCTGGTCGCCGGGGTCGTCCTCGGTCATCGCGATCTCCTCCAGGACGACGCCGCGTTCGGCGTCGATGTCCTCCTGGCGGATGAGCGAGCCGGTCAGCATGTCGGCGACCACGTCGATGGCGAGCGGCAGATCGGTGTCGAGGACACGCGCGTAGTAGCACGTGTACTCCTTGGCGGTGAAGGCGTTCATCTCACCGCCGACCGCGTCGATCGCGGAGGAGATCTCCAGCGCGCTGCGCCGTGCCGTGCCCTTGAAGAGCAGGTGCTCCAGGTAGTGCGTGGCGCCGTTCAGGGCCGGCGTCTCGTCGCGGGAGCCGACGGCGGCCCAGATCCCGAAGGTCGCCGAACGCACCGTGGGCAGCGTCTCGGTGACGACGCGCAGCCCCCCGGGCAGGATGCTGCGACGTACGGTGCCGATGCCGTCGAGGCCGGGGAGCAGGGTCTGCGTGCGGACGGCCCGCCCCTTGGTGGAGGGGCGGGCCGTCACACGAGTGGAGCGGTCGGTCACTGCTCGGACGCGTCCTCGGACTTGTCGTCGGCACCGTCAGCGCCGGACTCGTTCTCTTCCCCTTCGACGACGGGGATCAGCGAGAGCTTGCCGCGCTGGTCGATCTCGGCGATCTCGACCTGGACCTTGGTGCCCACGGGGAGGACGTCCTCGACGTTCTCCACGCGCTTGCCGCCGGCCAGCTTGCGGATCTGCGAGATGTGCAGCAGGCCGTCCTTGCCCGGGAGCAGGGAGACGAAGGCACCGAAGGTGGTGGTCTTCACGACCGTGCCCAGGTACCGCTCGCCGACCTCGGGCATCGTCGGGTTGGCGATGCCGTTGATCACGGTGCGGGCGGCCTCGGCGGACGGGCCGTCGGCGGCACCGATGTAGATGGTGCCGTCGTCCTCGATCGTGATCTCGGCGCCGGTGTCCTCCTGGATCTGGTTGATCATCTTGCCCTTGGGGCCGATGACCTCACCGATCTTGTCCACCGGGATCTTGACGGTGATGATGCGCGGGGCGTTCGGCGACATCTCGTCCGGAGTGTCGATCGCCTCCATCATCACGTCGAGGATGTGCAGTCGGGCGTCGCGGGCCTGCTTGAGGGCCGCGGCCAGGACCGACGCCGGGATGCCGTCGAGCTTGGTGTCCAGCTGCAGCGCCGTGACGAACTGCTTGGTGCCGGCGACCTTGAAGTCCATGTCACCGAAGGCGTCCTCCGCACCGAGGATGTCGGTGAGGGTGACGTAGTGGGTCTCGCCCTCGATCTCCTGGGAGATCAGGCCCATGGCGATACCGGCGACGGGGGCCTTCAGCGGCACACCGGCGTTCAGCAGCGACATGGTGGAGGCGCAGACCGAGCCCATCGACGTGGAGCCGTTGGAGCCCAGCGCCTCGGAGACCTGGCGGATCGCGTAGGGGAACTCCTCGCGGGTCGGCAGGACCGGCAGCAGAGCGCGCTCGGCGAGCGCGCCGTGGCCGATCTCGCGGCGCTTCGGGGAGCCGACGCGGCCGGTCTCGCCGGTGGAGTACGGCGGGAAGTTGTAGTTGTGCATGTAGCGCTTGCGCGTCTCGGGCGCCAGCGTGTCCAGCTGCTGCTCCATGCGCAGCATGTTCAGCGTGGTGACACCCAGGATCTGGGTCTCGCCGCGCTCGAACAGCGCCGAGCCGTGCACACGCGGGATGGCCTCGACCTCGGCGGCCAGGGTGCGGATGTCGGTGACACCGCGGCCGTCGATGCGGACCTTGTCCTTGATGACGCGCGCGCGGACCAGCTTCTTGGTCAGCGAGCGGTAGGCGGCGGAGATCTCCTTCTCGCGGCCCTCGAACTGCGGCAGCAGCTTCTCGGCGGCGAGCGCCTTCACACGGTCGAGCTCGGCCTCACGGGCCTGCTTGCCGGCGATGGTCAGCGCCTGCTTGAGCTCGTCCGCGACGGCCGACTCGAGCGCCTCGAACACGTCGTCCTGGTAGTCCAGGAAGATCGGGAACTCGGCGGTCTCCTTGGCGGCCTTGGCGGCCAGGTCGGCCTGCGCCTTGCACAGCACCTTGATGAACGGCTTGGAGGCGTCCAGGCCGGCCGCGACGACCTCCTCGGTCGGCGCCTCGGCGCCGCCCTCGACCAGCTTGATCGTCTGGGTGGTGGCCTCGGCCTCCACCATCATGATCGCGACATCGCCGTCCTCGAGGGTGCGACCGGCGACGACCATGTCGAAGACGGCGTCCTCCAGCTCGCTGTGGGTCGGGAAGGCGACCCACTGGCCGCGGATCAGCGCGACGCGGACGCCGCCGATCGGGCCGGAGAACGGCAGGCCGGCCAGCTGCGTGGAGCAGGAGGCGGCGTTGATGGCGACCACGTCGTAGAGGTGGTCGGGGTTGAGCGCCATGATCGTCGCCACGACCTGGATCTCGTTGCGCAGGCCCTTCTTGAAGGACGGGCGCAGCGGGCGGTCGATCAGGCGGCAGGTGAGGATCGCGTCCTCGGAGGGACGGCCCTCACGACGGAAGAAGGAACCGGGGATCCGCCCGGCCGCGTACATGCGCTCCTCGACGTCCACCGTGAGGGGGAAGAAGTCGAGCTGGTCCTTCGGGTGCTTCGAGGCGGTGGTGGCCGACAGCACCATGGTGTCGTCGTCCAGGTAGGCCACGGCCGAGCCGGCGGCCTGACGGGCCAGACGGCCCGTCTCGAAGCGGATCGTACGGGTGCCGAAGCTGCCGTTGTCGATCACGGCTTCGGCGTAGTGGGTCTCGTTCTCCACTATGGGGATTCTCCTCTTTCGTGCCGCCGGGCGTCTTCCCGGTGGCCGTCGGTGGAGGGGCGTCCCGCCGGGCCGGTCTTCGATCGAAGCCACCGGGACGTACGTGCTGCCCGGGGGCCACTACCGAGGACCGGCTCTGGTGGCGTTTAGGAGGACGCTCCCTCCGCATGCTCTATGGCGTTGTGTATGGGACCAGCCTACAAAGCTTCGGTCCCGGTCTCGCGCCCAGCGCGGTTCCCCACGTACGCCAAGGGAGCGGCTCCCGGACGGGAACCGCTCCCTCTACGGCGTCTCAGCGGGCGCCGGCCGCGCCGCGGCGGATGCCGAGGCGGTCGACGAGCGCACGGAAGCGCTGGATGTCCTTCTTGGCCAGGTACTGCAGCAGGCGGCGGCGCTGGCCGACCAGGATCAGCAGACCACGACGGGAGTGGTGGTCGTGCTTGTGGGTCTTGAGGTGCTCGGTCAGGTCCGAGATGCGGCGCGAGAGCAGCGCAACCTGGACCTCGGGGGAGCCGGTGTCGCCCTCCTTGGTGCCGAACTCGGCGATGATCTGCTTCTTCGTCGCGACGTCGAGCGACATACGGTCTCCTAGTGTGTCGGTGCCTTCGAGCGCCCCTGGTCTGTGTCACAGGGGAATCTGCGATGACTCGTAAGGCGGGACGCGCCGCACGGGGGCAGACGCATCGGTTACACAGAGTACCACCCCGGGCCCGGTGCGATGTCCGGGTCCGGGGTGGCGGGCACCACCCGTGAACGGCGTGAGCGCAGGGGCGCCCTCAGCCGCTCGTCATACCGCGGGCCTCGGCGTACAGGTCGAGGACGGCGAGGCAGATCGGGATCAGCGAGAGCAGGACCGTGGCCTCGGCCAGGTCCAGCATCCGGCCCCAGAAGGGGGTGACGCCCTTGCTCGGGACCACCAGCGCGATCGCGACCAGGAGGGCGGCGCCCAGGGCCACCGCGGCCGACAGCCACACGGTGCGGATGTCGAGCGAGGAGTGGTTGCCCTGCAGCAGGTCGGTGAGGATGCCCGTCGGCAGGTTGAGTGCGAGCCCGATGACGAGCAGGCCGACCGTGACGACGCCGGCCACCATCAGCGTCACGACCTGTGAGGTGTAGCGGAACAGCCGGGCGCGCATCAGCGTCGCCAGGCCCATGACCAGGGCGAGCAGCTGCGCCCAGCCGTTGTCGGAGAAGCCCAGCACGACGCCGGCGGAGCCGACGATCGCGGCGGCGCATCCGGCGACCAGGCCGAGCAGCAGCTCGTGGCCGCGACGGGCCTGGTTGGTGATCCGCTCGAAGTCGACCGGCTCCTCCTCGCCCTGCCGCTCGGCGTCACCGCGGTGCCGGGTCGCGACCTGGTCGGGCGAGCGGAAGCCGATCGGCAGCCGCGCGAAGCGGGCCGACCAGCCGGGCAGGAACCCGACGACGGCGATCATGACGACGGCGGTGACGGCGGCGGCCTCGCGCGGCGCGGCCTCGGTGAGGATCGCCACGAAGGTGGCGAGGGTGCCGACGCCGGCGGTGAAGGACGCCGCGACGAACGGGGCGTCGCCCTGCGGCAGCAGCAGCACGAGCAGCACCGACGCGGCCAGCACCACGACGCAGCCGATGAGGAAGTGCAACCGGCCCGGGCCCTCGCCCTTGTCGACGCCCATCACGCCGGAGCCCGCGACCAGCAGCAGCGGCAGCGAGGACAGGCCCAGGGCGACGGCGGAGTGCCGGTCGTCGTACACCCGCGCGCGCACGCCCGCCAGCGCGACCAGCACCAGGCCCGCGGCGCCGGCGAGGACGCCGGGCAGGCCGTGCATGTCGTGCTTGACCGGCTCGGAGAACCACAGCACGAAGGCCATGAGGGCGAGAAGTGCGACACCGGCGGTCAGGCCCACACCGCGCATCAACGTGTCGTTCCAGCTGCGCCGGTCGGTCTGGACGGCGGCGGCGACCGCGTCGACCACGTCGTCGAAGACGGCGGGCGGCAGCGAGTCGGCGAACGGACGCAGAAGCAGCAACTCGCCGTCGTGCACGCGCTGTTCGGTCAGGGAGAGGGTGTCGTCGAGCACCCTCCCGTCCCTGCGGACCAAGTTGTAGCCGGTGGGTGCGGCTTCTTCCGGGGTCTGGCCCGACAGGCGCAGGATCTCCGGATAGATGTCGGAGAGCGGCACGTCCTCCGGGAGTGCCACGTCGATCCGGCTGTTGGGCGCCGCCACCGTGACTCTGCAGAATCCGGTTGCTGAGACCGTGCTCACCTGGAGTTGTCCCCCTCGTCCGGCGGTGGGTGGTTTGGGGTGGCATCGACGCGGCCGTCCAGGGTCGGACCCCCGTCCGCGCTTCGCGATCCGTCACCCTACCCCGTGCCCCAAGTCCCTTGCCCCCCACCCGTCCCACTGCCCTGCGGCTGTCATGCCCAGTAGGATCGCCACCTGCCTGTGGTCCAATGCCCGGCCCCCGAGGGGCCGGTGCGCGACCGGGACGTGCCATACGGGGGACCGTCGCCACGGGGGCGGCCCGAAACTGCGATTCGCGTGAAGGACTGGTGCATCGGTGAGCGTGGTCGTCATCAAGCGCCCGCCGCGGGTATACCCGCCGGAGGTGCCGAATGAGGAGGTACGGCTCGTAGCCCCGCCCGAACTGCCGCGCGGCGAGGACCAGGGCCTGCTGATGAATCTGCTGCCCATGCTGGGCATGGGTTCGTCGGCGGCCTTCTTCTTCCTGCCCACGGGGAGCGGGGGCTCCGGCGGGTTCATGAAGATCATGGGCGTGCTGATGATGGGTTCCACCCTCGCGATGGTGGTGGCCCAGATCGTCCGCTCCCGCAAGGGCCCTTCCGGCCAGATGGCCGAGGCCCGCCGCGACTACCTCAAGTACCTGGCGCAGGTGCGGCGCGGGGTGCGCAAGACCGCCCGCAAGCAGCGCGACGCGCAGTACTACCTGCACCCGGCTCCCGAGCAGTTGTGGGCGCTGGTCGCCGAGGGCTCGCGGGTGTGGGAACGCCGCTCCTCCGACGCCGACTTCGCGCAGGTGCGGGTCGGGCTCGGACCGCAGCAGCTGTCCACCCCGATCGTCGCGCCGGAGACCGCTCCGGTGGACGAACTGGAGCCGCTGACCGCGCACTCGATGCAGCAGTTCATCGCCGCGCACGGCTCGCTGGACAACCTGCCGCTGGCGGTGGGGCTGCGCTCCTTCTACCACGTGACGATCTCCGGCGACCCGGACACCGTGTACGGCCAGACCCGTTCCGTCCTCGGCCAGTTGTGCTCCCTGCACTCGCCCGAGGACCTGGTGGTCGCCGTGGTCGCGGCGCCGGGCGCGCAGTCGGAGTGGGAGTGGACGAAGTGGCTGCCGCACGCGCAGCACAGGGAGCAGGACGGCGCCGGTTCGCGCCGGCTGGTCTGCGGCGACCTCGGCGAGGTCGAGGACCTGCTCGCCGACGAGCTGGACGGCCGCCCGCGCTTCAACCGCGACGGCCAGGCGGTCCACGACCAGCCGCACCTGGTGATCGTGCTCGACGGCGGCGGCGTCCCCGCGGACTCGGTGATCGCCTCGGCCGAGGGCCTGCAGGGCGTGACGATCCTGGAGGTCGTCCCCGGCGAGCTGGACGAGATGCGCGGCTCGCTGTCGATACAGGTGTGGCGGGACCAGCTCTACCTGGAGGCCGGCGCGGGCACCTTCGTCGGCACGCCGGACGTGCTGTCCCCGGTCCAGGCCGAGTCGCTGGCGCGGCAGCTGGCGCCGCTGCGCCTGGGCGCGGCCGACGCCGACGAACCGCTGCTGGCGAACCTGGACTTCACCGATCTGATGGGGATCGGCGACGCGTCCTCCGTGGACGTCTCCCGGACCTGGCGGCCGCGGACCCTGCACGAGCGGCTGCGGGTGCCGATCGGCCTGGGCGAGACCGGCGAAGCGGTCATGCTGGACGTCAAGGAGGCCTCGCAGGAGGGCATGGGCCCGCACGGCCTGTGCGTCGGCGCCACCGGTTCCGGCAAGTCCGAGCTGCTGCGCACGCTGGTGCTGGGCCTGGCGGTCACCCACTCCTCGGAGACGCTGAACTTCGTGCTCGCCGACTTCAAGGGCGGCGCGACCTTCACCGGCATGGGCACCATGCCGCACGTGTCGGCGGTCATCACCAACCTCGCCGACGAGCTGACCCTGGTGGACCGCATGCGCGACTCCATCACCGGCGAGCTCACCCGCCGCCAGGAGCTGCTCCGGCAGTCCGGCAACTACGCCAACATCACGGACTACGAGAAGGCCCGCGCGGCCGGCGCGGCCCTCGACCCGCTGCCCTCGCTCGTCCTGATCATCGACGAGTTCTCCGAACTGCTCGCCGCCAAGCCCGACTTCATCGAGATGTTCATCCAGATCGGCCGCATCGGCCGGTCACTGGGTGTGCACATGCTGCTCGCCTCGCAGCGCCTGGAGGAGGGCAAGCTGCGCGGCCTGGACACCTTCCTGTCGTACCGCATCGGTCTGCGGACCTTCTCCGCCGCCGAGTCCCGCACGGCGATCGGCGTGCCGGACGCGTACCACCTGCCCAACGTGCCCGGCGCGGGCATCCTGAAGTACGGCACCGACAGCATGGTGCAGTTCAAGGCCGCGTACGTCTCCGGCACCTACCGCGCGCCGGGCACGCGGACGGCGAGCGGGGCGCGCATCGACCGCTCCCCCGTGCTGTTCACCGCGGCGCCGGTGCCGGTGCGGATCCTCACCGAGCCGGAGCCGCAGGCACGCGTGGCCGGCCAGGTGGACGACGCGCTGGCCGACACCGTCCTCGATGTGATCGTCGGCCGGCTGGAGGGCCAGGGCCCGCCCGCCCACCAGGTGTGGCTGCCGCCGCTGGACGAGCCGTTCAGCGTCGACCAGCTGCTGCCGCCACTGACGGTGAGCGCCGAGCGCGGTCTGCACGCCGACGGCTACACGGCCACCGGCAAGCTCACGGTGCCGGTCGGCCTGGTCGACAAGCCCTTCGAGCAGCGCCGTGACGTGATGTACGCCGACCTGTCGAGCTCCGGCGGCCACGCCCTGGTCGTCGGTGGCCCGCAGTCCGGCAAGTCCACGCTGGTGCGCTCGCTCATCGCGTCCTTCGCGCTGACCCACACCCCGCGGGAAGTGCAGTTCTACGCGCTGGACTTCGGCGGCGGAGGCATGCTGGCCCTGGACGGGCTGGCGCACGTCGGCGGAGTGGCCTCGCGGCTGGACGCGGAGAAGGTCCGCCGCACCGTCGCCGAGGTGCACGGCATCCTCAACGCCCGCGAGGAGTTCTTCCGCAGCAACGTCATCGACTCGATGAACACCTTCCGCTCCCGGCGGGCGGCGGGGCACTTCCCGGACCAGCCGTGGGGCGACGTCTTCCTCGTCATCGACGGATGGGGCACGTTCAAGACCGACTACGAGATGCTCGACCCGGTCATCAACGACATCGCCGCCCGGGGCCTGGGCTTCGGCATCCACCTCATCGTCACCGCCACCCGCTACACCGAGATCCGGCCCGCGCTGCGCGACCAGATCCTCAGCCGGCTGGAGCTGCGGCTCGGCGACCCGATGGAGTCCGAGTTCGACCGCCGGCGCGCGGAGAACGTGCCGGTCGGCAAGCCCGGCCGCGGTCTGTCCCCGGAGAAGCTGGACTACCTGGCGGCGCTGCCGCGCATCGACGCCTCCTCGGCGGTGGAGGACCTGTCCGACGGCATGGCGCAGCTCGTCGCCCAGGTCAACGCGGGCTGGCCGGGCCCGGTCGCGCCGAAGGTGCGGATGCTGCCGACGATGCTGCCGTCCACCGAGCTCCCCAAGGGCGGCGACTTCTCCGACCGCGGCATCGCGATCGGTGTCGACGAGCTCACGCTCTCCCCGGTGTTCGTGGACTTCGAGACCGATCCGCTGATGGTGATCTACGGCGAGAGCGAGTCCGGCAAGTCCTCGCTGCTGCGGCTGATCGCCAAGCAGGTCAGCGAACGCTACGAGTCCGGCAAGGCGCTGTTCGTGGTCTCCGACTTCCGCCGGGCGCTGCTCGGCCAGGTGCCGGAGAGCCACATGTACAAGTACTGCGCCTCCGGCCCTCAGCTCCAGGAGGTCATGGAGTCGCTGGCCGGCTCGATGGGCCGGCGGATGCCCGGCCAGGACGTCACACCCGAGCAGCTGCGCAACCGCAGCTGGTACAGCGAGCCGGACGCCTGGGTCTTCGTCGACGACTACGACCTGGTCGCGAACTCGATGGGCAACCCGATGCAGGTCCTGATGGAGTACCTGCCGTTCGCCCGTGACCTGGGCCTGCGCATCATCCTGTCGCGCAGCACCTCGGGTGCCTCGCGGTCGTCCTTCGAACCGTTCCTGACCCGGACCAAGGAGCTCGGCGCGACCGGGATCATCCTGTCCGGCGACCCGGGCGAGGGGCCCGTCTTCGGCAACACCAAGGCGGCCAAGCTGCCGCCGGGGCGGGCGCAGTTCCTCACCCGGCGGCGCGGCAACCAGCTGATCCAGACCGGGTTCCTGCCGGAGAGCTGACGGGCGCGGTACGGGACGGAGCGGGGCGGGGACGGGCCGGAGGGCCCGTCCCCGCCCCGTTGCCGTACCGGGCGTGGGAAACCGGGCGTACAGGCGCGGCGGGTCAGTCGCGCCGGGTGGGCGGACGGTAGGCGGGCGGGATGTCGCGCGGGTCGGCGGGGGCGGCGTCGTGCCCGTGCCGGCCCTCACGCGTGTCCGGTTGGTCCCGCTCCTCCTCCTGCTGCTGCTCCTGCTGCTCGAACCACCGCTCGGCGCGCTCGCGCACCGCGGCACGTTCCTCGGGCGTCATCTGCTGGTCGATCCGGCGCAGTTCGGCCATGCGGTCGCCGACGGCCCCGCGCCAGGCGTCGGAGTCCAGGGCCTCGCGCATGCCGAGGCGGCCGTTCAGGACCTCGCGGGCCATGTCCTTCAGCGGGCCGGTCACGTTCGGGTTGCCGGCCAGTGTCCTGAGCGCCTTGTGCAGGCGGCGGGCCTGCTCCGGGTCGGCGGCGACGTCCATCAGATCGCCGTCGCTGATCTCCTTGCTCATCGGCTCGGTGCCCCCGGTCGTCTGCGTCGCGAGAAACGCGAGAAAGGTGTGCAGGCCATCGTGCCACTCCCGGGGACGACACGACCATGGCCCGGCCGTTCCGGGGACGCCCGCCTCAGGAGGTGCCGGAGGACGGCGCGAAGGTCGTGTCGATGACGCAGAAGCGGTTGCCCTCGGTGTCGGCGAGCACGACGAAGTCGGGGTCCGGCGGGTACAGGTCCCAGTCGACGTGCTCGGCGCCGAGGGCGACCAGCCGCTCCACCTGTGCCACTTGGTCGGCGGCGTCGTCGGCGTACAGGTCGAGGTGGACCCGCGGGTGCTCCTGGACGGGCGTCGCACTCCGGCCCAGGGCGAGGCCGGGGCCCGTGCCCTCCGCGGGTACGAGCACCGTCCAGTCGGCGTCCACCGCGTTCACGGCGTCCGCGTCACGCGGCACGTAGCCGAGGGCGGCACTCCAGAAGGCCGCGGCACGTCGCACGTCCTCGGCGCCCAGCACGATCGTCCCCAGGGTCAGCACGCCACGATTGTGGCAGGGGGCACCGGCAGCGGGGAGCAGACGCCAGGATGGTGGCATGACCCTTCCGCCGGACCACGGGACACCCGGCACCCGTGTCGCCGTGGCCCACACCGCGGACCTGGACACCGCCGCCCTGGCCGCGGCCCGCGCCCTGCTGGTCGAGGCCTTCGACGGCGATCTGGACGACGCGGACTGGGAGCACTCCCTCGGCGGCATGCACGCGCTGGTATGGGAGGGCGCCGACCTGATCGGGCACGCCGCCCTCGTCCAGCGCCGCGTGCTGCACGCCGGGCGTGCCCTGCGCACCGGCTACGTCGAGGGCGTGGGCGTGCGCGCGGACCGCCGCGGGCACGGCCACGCCGCCGCCATGATGGACGCCCTGGAACGCCTGGTGCGCCGCGCCTACGACCTGGGCGCGCTGGCCGCCGCCGACGGAGCCGGCGGCTTCTACGCGGCGCGCGGCTGGCGGCCGTGGCAGGGAGCGACCTCCGTACTCACGCCGTCGGGCGTCGTGCGCACCCCGGAGGACGACGACTGCGTGTACGTGCTCCCGGTGGTCGCGCCGCTCGACCCCGCCGGTGACCTCGTGTGCGACTGGCGCGACGGCGACGCCTGGTAGACCGCGCCCGTCAGCCCGTGGCGATGAGCTCCAGCCGCCAGTCGTTGCAGCGGATGGGGTTGCCGGCGGGGTACTCGAAGTCGCACTCCTCCACGAGTGTGAAGCCGAGCCTGCGGCAGATCGCGTTCGACGACGGGTTGTCCACCTTGGGGTACGCGTGCAGGGAACCCGGACCGCCCACGGCCGCCGCCGTCGCCAGCCCGATGACCTCCCGGCCGGCCGCCACGGCGATGCCGCGCCCCTGGTACTCCGGCAGGACGCTCCAGCCCGTCTCGTACACGGTCTCGCCCCGCCAGGTCCGCTCCCAGAACCCGATGGTGCCCACCGGTTCGCCCGTGGGCGGCAGCACGATGCGGAACATCCCCCCGCTGTCCCCACCGCCCTGCAGCAGATACCGCCGGTGCCGTGCCAGGAGCTGTTCCTCGGTCTCCGGGCCGCCCAGGTGCGTCATCGTCCCGGGCGCGTTCGTACGCCGCAGCAGGGCGAGATCCTCCTGCCCCCACGGCTCGATCCGTACCTCGACCGTCATGCCCGGCTCCCCTCGTCGCTCCCGCCGATGACATCACGAGGGTCGGACATCCGGGCGGGACACGACCGATGAGTCCGGGTCCCGACGCCGGTCTGCCCCATCGTGAGAACGAGTGCGCCGCGCGCACTCCACCGCCGTACCGAGAAAGGCACCCCTCCATGAACGACATCACCATCACCCGGGCCTTCGACGCGCCGGTCGCCAAGGTCTGGACCGTGTGGACCGAGCGCGAGTACTTCGCCCAGTGGTTCGGCGCCCCGCTGCCGACCGTCGTCTGCGACGTCCGCCCCGGTGGCACCTGGCGCGCCACCGTCACCACCCCGCAGGGCGAGATGGCGCTGGGAGGCACCTACCGCGACGTCGTGCCGCACGAGCGGCTGGCGTGGACGATGGGCGCCCCCGACGGCAGCGAGGTCGTCCTGGACGCCACGTTCACCGACCACGGCGACAAGACCGAGGTCGTCCTCCACCAGGCCGGCATTCCCGACGAACACCGCGCCGCGACCGAGGCCGGCGCCCACCACATCCTCGACAGCTTCGCCTCCGTCCTGGCGAAGGCGTGACGACCACGACCTACGCGCTGATCCCGGGAGCGGGCGGCGCCGGCGGCTGGTACTGGCAGCTCGTGGAGGCGGAGTTGCGCCGCCGGGGCCACGAGGCCCTGGCGGTGGACCTGCCCGCCGCCGACGACGCGGCGGGGCTGGAGGAGTACGCGGACGCGGTCGCCGACGCCGTGGGCGACCGCACGCACCTGGTGCTGGTCGCCCAGTCGATGGCCGGTTTCACCGCGCCCCTGGTCTGCGACCGTCTCAAGGACCGGGTGGACCTGCTCGTCCTCGTCAACGCGATGATCCCGGCACCGGGCGAGACGGCCGGGGACTGGTGGGCCGACACGGGCCAGGCCGCGGCCCGGCGCACCCTCGACGTGGCCGAAGGCCGTCCACCGGACGCGGATTTCGACCCGGTGGTCACCTTCTTCCACGACCTGCCGCAGCCTCTGGTCGATCAGGCCCTCACCCAGGACTCCCGCCAGTCCGACACCCCGTTCGGCGTCCCCTTCCCCCTGCCCGCCTGGCCGGACGTGCCCACCCGCGTCATCGCCGGCCACGACGACCGGCTCTTCCCCGTCGACTTCCAGCGACGCGTCTCCCGCGACCGTCTCGGCATCGACCCGGACGTCCTGCCGGGCGGACACCTGGTGGCGCTGAGCAATCCGCAGGGTCTGGTGGACCTGCTGGTGGGCTACCGGACGGAATGACGCAGCGCCGGCGGGTCCCTGCGGTACGTGGCCGTACCGGGCCGGAAGTCCGGCACGGCCACGCCGAGGGGCCGTCGTCCCGGCTGCCCGATGCGAAGGTGCCGACCACGACGCTGATCGCCGTGTCGACCGGCCCTGAAGTGCGGCTACGCCGCTGCCCCCGGACCCGGGCCCCACGTCCGGGTGAGCCGCAGTGCCCCGGGGCTCCACTGGTCACGCCCGGAGCCTTTCGTCTGCGCCGCCCAACCCCTCGACGCCGCGAAGGCGACCGCCCGATCCGAGCCCACCCCGCGAAAGAACCGCTCCGGCACGGTCACGGCGAGTTGATGCCCATCGCCTGACGCCTCCTTGTCCCGGTAGGCATCAGGATGGGCCTCGGCCTTGGTGATCCGCCCGAGTACCTTCTCGGTCGCGTACGCGTCCCAGGCCGCCGGCTCCCACGCCCACTCGACACGGAACCGCCGCCACGTCAGGGCACCGAGCCACGGATTGAGCCACTTCAACGGTGGGTTGAACCCGGCCGACGCGAGCGCGGCAACCACGCCGAGGATCGCGGCGACGGCGGCCCACAGAGGAAGGTAGAGCCACTGCAGGACGCATTGCAGCAGGAGGCCCGGTCTGCTCCTGCGGCGGGCGACGAGACGGTCCAGGGGCTGAAGGGTTGTCGACATGGGAATCACCCGAATACGTCGCGCACGCTGAGCGTGCTCGGATGGGCATCGGCCGGCAGCTGCCGGGCCGGGCGCGGGGCCTTGCGTTCCACGCTCACCTCGACGCTGTCGGCGACGGCCGCGAGCACGCCGACGTAGTCGGGGAAGTCCTGGATGCTGGGTGTGGTGAGCGTCAGGACGACCAACTGCCCAACGGGGAGGCACGGCAGATACGCGCTGGCCTGTGCCAGGTCGAGCGTCACCTCGCCGCCGGGTCCGGCCGCTCCCTGCCGCGCGGTCATCTGCAGACCGGACAGGACGAGGACACCCGGACCCCCTGAGGTCTCGACCTCCACCACCTGATTCGCCGGGTCGTCGGACAGCGCCTCGACGAGTCCGTCGACCACCGTCCGCACGTCGTCGTTCCCCTCGATGGGCTCCGCGATGACCGACAGCGTCGCTGTCGTGACCCGGCCCTCCGGTGTCCGCAGCATGCAGAATGCGGCCTCCAGCGTGCCGTCGTCGGCAGCCGCCCGCGCGATCTGCTGGTACCAGTACGCCACCGTCTCACGCTGGTGGTCGGTGCCTCCCGCCCAGATGTTCGCGGCCTTCGCCTCGAGGTAGGCATCGCGTTCCGCGGGCTCCATCTCCAGCCCCAGGGAGGAGAACTCCTTCGGGATGCGCCACCGCAGTGCCGCGGGCTCGCCCGCCTCCGCCGCGGTCCCCGTCACTGGTTCCGTCATGGGTCAGGCTCCTGCCGCGGGGGGCTCGTCGGCGAACAGGCCGGGGATCTTCAAGCCGGTTCCTGTTCCGGTGATGCCTGTCCACGAGCCGCGGTACCACCACTCCTGCGGCTTCATCGGCAGGTTGTCGAGGGTGCTCGCGACCTTGCTGAGAGGGGTGCGGGCGAAGGACAGCATGCTGCTGTCCTTCATGAGGTTCGCCAGTTTGGACGCGCCCTGGACCGGCAATCTGCCAGTGAGCGTGAACTTCAGTCCACCGGTGATGGCGGCGTCCGCCTTCACCGCGTTGAAGGCCTTGCCGATCTTCCCGGTCGCACCGATGGCGAGGAACTTCCCCCCGGGGACCGCGGCCAGCGCGTCCATCCCGATGCTGGTCCAGCTGACATCCGCGCCACCGAGTTTCGCCGCGCCGTGAGCCCCGAGCGCGCCAAGGGCGGTCACTCCACCGGCCAGTGCCAGCGCACCGGACAGCGGCGGGCACCACATGGTGAGCAGTGACGCCACCGCCAGCACGCCGGAGACCGCACTGAGGATGTCACCGATCTTCTTCAGGAGGTCGGCGTGTTTCACGCACCAGTTCTGGATGCTGTGCCCCAGCTTGGTGAGCGCGTCGGACAGACCCTCGAAGAAGCCCGTGTCGGGCGCGTTGTCGTTGGCCTTGCGCAGCCGGTCGGCGATGCCCCGCGCGTCGGACTGGTGGTGCTCCAGGAGCTCCTCGGCCCGCTTGATGATGCCGTCCAGCTCGTCCTGGGCCTTCTGCAATTCCTTGCCCGCGGTGTCCAGCTCCCTGCCGGCCCGGTCGAGCCGGCCGCTCGCCGCGTCGATCCTCGCCTGTGCGTCGGCGAGTTCGCTCTGCGTCGCGTAGTACTGCCCCGCCAGCCGGAGCGCCGGATCGGACGCCGCCTGGTTGTAGGCCGACGTCGCACGGTCGTAGGCGCCCTGGCCGGTCTTCTCCCGCTCCTTGGCCGCCCTGGCCTCCGCCTCGTACTCCCGCGCCTTCTGCTGGTACTCGGCCAGCCTCGCGCGCCAGGACGCCAGTTGGGTCGCTGCCTCACGCAGCGCGTCACGGCTGTCGCCCACGTACTTCGGCAGGTCGCCGACCTTCTCGGCGAAGGCGCTCGCCGCCTCGCCCTCCCAGGTCTTGCCCCCATGGGTGATGCCGTTCAGCGTCGTGTAGGCGTTGTCCAGGCCCGTCGCGGCGCGCGTGAGCTTGGTGTTGAGGTCGTCGACGCTCTCCAGCTTCCCCGGGGCCGGGTCGAAACCTATGGAGGGGTACTCGGCCACCGTCATCGCGCACCCGCCGTGGGCCGGGCCCCGGGCGACGGCGCGGGCGTGGGCTGCGGCGCGGCACCCTGGGTCATCGCGTCGCGTATCGCCTGCTCGGTGGCCTCGTAGTTGTCCTTCGTGGCCTTGAGCTTGTCCTCGATCTGCTGCGTGCCGTCGGCGATCTTCCCGATCGCGTCGTCCCAGCTGTCGTGGAACTCGTCGCACGCGTTGTCCAGCGCCTCACTGCCCGTGCTCTTCGGACCCACGTCCTTGAGCGCGTTCAGCGCCTTGCGCATGTCGTCCTGACTCTCGTGCAGTTGCTTCAGCAGCCGGTCGAGGTCCTGGACCTCGACCGTGAAGTGATCACCCATGTGCGTCCCCCGCTTGGGTCGCCCGCCGCGTCTTCGACGCCAGGAGCAGTGGTTTCGGCCGACACACCGAGGCTACAGCTCGCCCACCAGCCGCTTCACCCCCAACCGGAAGGTGCGTCACGAGGGGAGCAGGTTGCTCCCAGAACGGAGAACGGCCTGGGCATAGGCGACCCGGACATCCAGGCGCCGTGGATCGAGGTCGTACACCGAGGTGTTGACGCCCCGCCGGTCGAGCGCGGTGCCCGCACCCGCCGTACGCCACCTCGTGCGCTGCGGGCCGTCGAGGTCCACCGGATCCGAGCCGTCGACCAGCGAGTACACCAGTTGCACGAGCCACAGGGGGAACCAGATCGGAGCGAGGAGCAGGTAGAACGTCCACGCGTACCAGGAGCCCGCCTTGCCGACGGCCGCCGGCGACCCGTCGACGGGCCGGATCGTCCACCGGACACGCCGTGGCCAGGGCAGGACGCGCCCGGAACGGCGGATGATCCGTGCGAGCGGGGCGCCCTCGGGGGTGCAGACCTCGTACTCCGCACGGCCGGCCGGGCGCACGACGCCCAGCGGGCCTCCGTCCGCCCCGCCGTGGATCCACAGCGCGGTCGACGGGACCGCGCCCGGGTTCCGGGGCCCTGCGGAGTCGTAGACGTACGCCAGGGCCGCGGTGTCACGTCGGGTCCCCGGCTGCCTGATCGCCAGGACCAGCCGGGATCCCTGCCTCTCCGGGTCGGCGGGACCGGGCGGGGAGACCTGGAACACCTGCCGGGACGCGGGCGCGGGGAACGGTGTCTGATGAGCCGGGGCCGACCACCCCGGGTGACTGTTGCTCACGGCTATCCGAAGGGGTTGAGGGTGTCGACGATCCGACCGGCCGTGGAACGGGCCTGGTCGATACTTTCATGGACCTTGTCCGACGTGTACTGCACGTCCTCGGTCACGTGGCGTACGCCCTCCTTGTAAAGGTCCTTCGCGCCCATGGCGGCCTCGTAGCCGCGTGCCGTCCACGACCGCGGGTCGATGTACTTCCCGACGACGGTGCCCGCATCGTCGACGACCGGCCGGACGGAGTCCGCGAGAGCGGGGATGCGCGACAACGGCGTGCGCTCGATCAGCTCCGGCATGATCTTCCGGAACGGGGCGTCGAGAAGGGACGTCCCCGCCCGGTACAGCGTGGAGTCGCCGAACTCCTTGGCGACGGCGAGCGCGAACCGGTCCGCGAACTTGTCCGCGGTGACGTGGATGGCGTGCGCCTTGTTGCCGAGGGAACTCCAGTTGCGGGCGACCCACTTCTCGGCGTCGTCACCGAACTTGGCGGTTCCGCCGACCGCGTCGATCAGATCGCCGGCGCGTTTCCACGAATCCGCCGCCTTCGCGCCGAAGTCGAGGACGTTCATCGGGATCTTGACGCCCTTGAGCGCGCCCAGGGCGACCTTGCCACCGCGTGCGAAGTCGCCGAACGGCACAAACCCGACGATGTCGAGGCCGATGTCCAACCACGACCCGTCCTTGGCTCCCAGAGCCCAGCCACCGGCGTGGAAGGCGAGCGCTCCGGCGTTCAGGGCCATGCCGATGGCCTCGAAGACCACGGCGCCGACGACGGTCTCCGAGAAGACGACCGCCAGGACGTCGCACGCCGCACTCGCGTAGCCGAGCCAGTCGCCGATCTTGTAGAGCAGGTCCGCGTGGTTCTTCAGCCAGTCCAGGACGTCGGCGGCGAGATCCTTGATTCGGTCGCCCAGGTCCTTCAGGGAATCGAGGAAGCGGTCGAAGAGACCGGGCTCGTCCGGTGCCCGTTCGGCTGCCTTGCGAACCGCCTCGGCCGCGGCACGGGCCGCCGCCTCGTGGTCGCTCAGCAGGTCCTGGGCCTTCTTGATGACGGTGTTCAAGCCGTCCGTGGCCTCGTCGACCTGCTTGACGGCGAAGTCGAGGCGCTTTTGGGCGTCCTGCAGCGCAGCGTCGGTGTCGAAGGTGCGCCCCGCCAGTTGGAGGTCCGGGGCGGACTGCGCCGAGGCAAGAGCCCGGCGGGCCTGCTCGGCCTCCGCCTCGTAGCGGACCGCGAGGGTCTGGAAGTCCGTCAGCTGTGACTGCCACCCGTGCAGGGCGTGAGCAGCGTCGATCAACGAGCCGTACCCGTCGATCAGATATTTCGGCAGTTCGCCGACCTTCTTGGCGAAGCCGTCCGCCGCGTCGCCCTCCCAGATACCGTCGCTCTTGCCCAGCCGGCTCAGCGTGCCGTGCGCCTCGTTCAGCTGATTGCCGACCTTGCTCAGGGTGGTGACGAGCTGGGCCACGGACGCCGGGACCCCGGGCGCCGGGTCAAAACCGAGGGCGTCGTATGTCTGCGTGGTCATGCGTACGCCGTCCTCTCCCGAGTGTTCGCGGCGGCCGCCGACGGAGCCTCGGCGCTGTCACCGGTGCCGTCCTCCGTGCCCGTGAAGGTGAGGGTGTCGGCGATGTCCGCGAGAACCGCCTGGTAGTGGAACAGGTCCTGGGCGTCGGACGTGCTCAGACAGCACAGGAGCAACCGGTCCTCCCGCGGGAACGGCAACCAGAGCTCGATCCGGACGAAGAACCTCTCCTGTTCGCCGTCCGGGAGTGTCCACACGGCGCGCGACCCCGCGACATTCACCACGGCGGGTCCTGCGGGAAGGGCGACGAGCTGGGCCTCGCCCCCGTCGTTGGTGCGCGCGAGCGTCTCCACGATGCCGGCGGCGACAAGCGCGGGATCCGGATTGTCCAACTCCCGCACGCTGATCAACAGCGTGCAACGGCTGACCCGTTCGGGTGCCTGCGTGCCGTCGGCCGTTCCCCCGATGGGGAAGACCCCGAGTGCCTGGTAGACGACACCGTCGGCGGCGAGCTGCTGTGTGTTCGCCGCGTGCACGGCCGTGAACATCCTGCGCAGCGGCTCCCAGTCCTCACGGTCGCCCCAGTAGTCGCGGGCGTACGCCCGCATCCGCTCCGTGAACGTCTCTTCATCCAGCCCGATACCGAGCGGTATCTCGTGGAACTCGGGCTGCACCTGGAACCGGAACGCGGCGCCGCCGTCCTCCGGCCCCCCCTCGGGCGCCGATGTCACGTGGTCTCCCCCTTGCCCGACGGCTTGAAGGAGGCCGCGACCTGCTGCTCCAGGGTCTCGTACACCTTCCGGGTATCGGCCAGGCCCTTGGTGACGCCGCCCGTCGCGTCCGCGATCAGCCCGATCCCGTAGCCCCAGGCGTCCTGGAACTCGTCGCAGGCCGCCTCAAGATCGGCGAAGCCGGAGCCCTTCGGGCCGATGTCCTTCAGGACCTTCATCGCGGAGCGCATCTCCTCGGCGCAGTTCCCCAACTGCGTGCCGAGCTCAGCGAGCGCGTCGAGTTCCACCTTGTAGTAGCCGGCCATGGCCGATGTCTTCTCCCCGTTGAGTGCGTTGACGTGCGACGGCTGTTCCCTACTGGCGCCCCGGCCCCCACGACGGCGGCGGGCTCTGCTGCTGCCCGTCGTACGGGTTCTGCGCGTACGGATTGCCCTGCTGCTGCGGCTGGGGCTGGTACTGCTGCGGAGCCTGCGGCCGGCCGTACTGCGGGTACCCGCCACCGGGCGCACCGGGACCACCCGGGCCGCGACGGTTGTCGTCGCCCTTGTTGCGGCGGGCGACCTTGACGATCACGAAGACGATCAGGGCGAGCACGAGGAGGCCGAGCACGCCGATCACGCTGAACGCGATGACCTGCTTGCGGTCCGCGGCCGCCTGCTCGTCGTCGCTCATCGCGCCGCCGGTGACGTTCGGCGCGGAGGCCGAGGGGGCGTCCGTCGCACCCTGACCGGCGCTGCTCTGCCCGGCCTTGAGCGACTCCGGCACCGCGAGCGGGCCGTACTCCGGCCCCGCCGGGATGTCCCGGGTCAGGGCGGCGAGCGGCTGGATGAAGCCGTAGCCGTAGCGCTTGTCCGGGAGGGCGATGCCCTTGGCCGACGCGGGGAGCCCTGCGGTCTTGGTCAGACGGTTGACGATCTGGCCCGCGGTCAGGTCCGGGAACTTGGCGCGGAGGAGGGCCGCGGCCGCGGAGACGAACGCGCTTGAGTCAGAGGTTCCGGTGCCCGAGCGGTACGCTGCGTTGGCCTTGCCACCAGCGCTCACGATGAACGTTCCGGGTCCCGTAAGCAGCACCTGGAAACCGTAATTCGAGTTCTCCCAGATCTGCCCGTTGTTCTTGACGCCACCTACCGCAACCGCGCCGGGATGGCCTGCCGGGAAACTCACCTCGCCGCCCTCGTTACCCGAGGCCGCGACTACGACGACGTCCTTCTTGAGTGCGTACGCGACGGCATCCGCTTCCGCGTCGACCCTGACCCCGCCTCCCGACGAGACGTTGATCACCGACGCTCCGTGATCAACGGCGTAACGAATCGAATCGGCAAAGCCGCCGTCGCGATGTCCGTCATCGCGGATATCGAGAATTTTGGCCTCGGGAGCAAGCCCCATGACCCCGTCGGCACCACCGGGCCCGTGGCCGTGGCCCGCGATGATCGAGGCCATGGCCGTGCCGTGGTCATCGCCCGGCTCCGGGGCTGTCGAGCCCCCGTCGATGAAGTCCTTGCCTTCGATCACATTGCCGCTGAGGTCGACGTGATCGGCGTTGACACCGGAGTCGATGACCGCGACGGTGACGCCCTTGCCCTTCGAAATCTTCCAGATGGATGCTGCCTCGAAGGCCTTCAGCGGCCACTGGTCTTCTCTCGTCTGGTCCGCTGAAGCAACCGGTGCAGCGGCGAGGATCAGCGCGCCTGCGAGCACAACGCCGCCCACTGTGCGCAGCGTCGGTTTGAAGGCCATTCCATGTCCTCTCATAGGCACTGTGGGGGCTCCGGCTTGGCTGGCCGAGCCCCCACACTGTTCTACAGGCTGCTGTGCGCCGCTACTCGATGACCCGGGGAGCGTTGTTGCGTTCCGGCGTCCAGGTCTCCTCGTCCTCGACCAGGTAGTCGGGACGCTCTCCCTCGCGCCGCTCTTCCTCTTCCGTCCGGTCGGTCGAGCCGCGACCCATCATGCGGTTCGCGCCCTTGCCGGTGTTGCCGCTGCCTGCGCCGGCAGCGCCGCGGCTCTTGTGCAGGCCCGAACCGCCCGGTGTACCGCGCGTGCCCGATCCGGTGCCCTTGGCGGCACCCACGACTCCGCCACCGCGGCGGGCGAGGCTGCCGCCACGTCCGGCGGTCGCACCGCCCCTGCCGCCGGCACCGGCGCCCGTACCGCCGGCGCCGGGCATTCCGCCCCGTCCGCCGGCGCCCGCACGCCCGGCGCCACCTGCACCGGAGCCGCCCGCCCTGCCGCCACGTCCACCGACGCCACCCAACGCGCCCGGTAGACCCGCACCGGCCCCACCGACGCCGGCAGTGCCACCGGCACCGGGGCCACCGACTCCACCGACGCCGCCACCGATGCCCGCGCTGCCGCCGCCGTAGCCACCCGCACCGGTCGTGCCCCCGCCGATGCCGTCGATGGCGGTGCCGACCTGAGGCTTCGTACTGGCGGGCGGCTTCTGCACCCCGCCGGTGATACCGCTCTCCCGGGGCGGCTTCACTTCCCTGACGGTCGGCGACACCGTGCCTGTCGACGTCCGTCCCGTCGGGCGGTTCGACGCGCTCGTGTTGGGCTGTGTGATCTCAGGGGGCACCACGACCGGGACGGGTGCGACACCGCCCGGGTCACCGGGGTAGTCCTCGGAGTCGTCGTAGCGCCCAGGCGTCGGCTTCTTCGTCCACGAACCCATCGCCCTGGACTGCGCGTTGTACCCCGCGCCCAGCTGCTCCATCTTCACGGCCATCTCGAGCTGCGCTTCCTTGCCCGCCGACAGCGACCCGCGGTTGCGGTCCAGCGCGGACTGCGTGTCCATGCCGTTGTTGAGGTCGGTGTGCAGCTGCGCGTCGCTGCGGTCGAAGCCGTCGCCGAGGGCGTCGCCCCAGCTCGACAGCGTGCCGGGCTTCTCCATCGCGTCGACCTGCGGCTTGACCGTCTTGAGGACGGACGCCGCGTTGGTCATCGCCTGCGAGGTGTACTTGGCGTAGGTGGAGCAGTCCGTGATCATCTTGCTGATGATCTTGGCCTGCTCGCGGAACCCCTCCGCCGCGTCACCGTCCCAGTGCTGGGTGATGTGCTCGACCGCGGCGTCGAAGACGAACTTGGCGCTGCCGGACCCGGTGACCAACTGGTCGTGGACCTGCAGCCAGCCCTGGGCACAGGACTCGACCTCCACGTGATCGGCGTTGGCGAGCATGCCCTTCATCTGGTCCATGTCCTTCGCGCCGGCGAAGTTCGTGGTGTGCTCCCCGGCATAACACTGCGTCGGGGCCTGGTACTCGTAGTACGTTCCCTCGTCAGCCATGATTCCTAACCCCCTTGGCGACCGGCACGACGTTCATCGATCCGCGCATGATGTGTTCACTTACCGCTGCCGGACATGCCGCCCTGCGCGTCGTATTCGGCGTCCGAATAGTGACCGTGCACCTTCTTGGTCTTGCCGCCGAAGTCGTTCATGACGCCATGGATGTAGGTCACAACCGACTCGATGTGCGTCTTCATGTCCTCGTGCGCACGGGACAGTTCCTCGGCTTCCGAGAATCCGGATCCGAGCGCGCCGGGCGGCAGGTAAGTGTCGTTCTTGGCGCAGACGTTGGCGACGCCCAATTGGCTGATCACGCCGTTGAGCTTGGTGATCGTGTCCTCCAGCTCACTCAGATCGACCTTGTACTGGTCACTCATCGTGTCGCTTCCCCGTTCCTACTCATGTGGTGATCCCTCGCTTGCGACGCCAGTCGCCGAGGACGACCCCGCCTCCCACCAGCAGGGCGATGCCCGCGGCCGCGCCGCCGACCGTGTAGACGGCGTAGCGCTCGGTGCGTTGCTGGGGGGTCTCGCCGAGGACGACCGTGGCGGCCTCGATCTTCTCGTGGCCACCGGGGTTGACGACCGGGTCGGGCGTCGGGGCGGCCTGGGGGGTGGTCGCGTCGTCGTTCACCGCGGCGACGGGGTCGACGACGCCCCAGCCGACGAAGTCGTCGCGGCCGGGCTTGCCTCTGTCGGCGGTCTGCTCGATCTGGGTGATGACCTGGCGGTAGCCCCAGTCGGGGTGCTTGGCCCGGATGAGGGCGGCGACGCCCGCGACGTACGGCGCGGAGAAGCTGGTGCCCTGATCGATGCAGTGGCCGCCGAAGGGGACGGTGGAGACCATGTCCACGCCGGGGGCCGCGACGCCCACGAACGGGCCCGGCTGGGAGAAGTTGGCGCGGGCGTTGTCGCGGTCGGAGGCGCCGACCGCGAGGACGCCGTCGTAGGAGGCGGGGTAGGTCAGCTTGACCTTGCCGTCGGCGCCGTCGTTGCCCGCGGAGGCGACGATGAGGACGTCGTGGTCCTTGGCGTAGTCGACGGCCTGCTCCAGCGCCGAGTCGGGCGGCATCGTGGACGCGGTGTCCTGCGAGATGTTGATGACCTTGGCGCCGCTGCGCACCGCGTATCGGATCGCCTCGGTCATCGTCCTGACCGTGCCGCCGCCCTGGTTGTCGTTCTGCCGGATGGCGAGGATGGACGCGCGCGGGGCGATGCCGACGAAGCCGGTGTCCGGGGCGGGGCGGGCGGCGATGATGCCGGCGACCTTGGTGCCGTGGCCGACGTCGTCCTTGGTGCCGTCACCGTGGATGTCGAAGAAGTCCTTGCCGGCGCGCGCCTTGTGGGCGCCGCTGCCGACCTCGCGTGCGATGGCCGGGGCGAGTTGCTTGTTCGTGTCGTCGACTCCGGTGTCGATGACGGCGACGATCACACCGAGGCCCTGGGTGTCCTGCCAGAGCTGGTCCAGGACGATGCGCTGCAGCGACCAGGGCGTGCCCGCGATCGGGTCGGACGGGAAGGAGCACTGGGTGTCGTCGATCTGGAAGCGTTCCCCCAGGTCTCCGCCGTCGGCGAGGACGGTCCGTACGCCGTCGCCCGAGGCGTCCGCCCCGGCGGCGGCCCCGGAGACCGGCAGGCCGAAGGCGGTGATCGCCGCGGCTGCGGCGATTGCGGCGGTGCGCCTCACGGCGTGCGATCCCACTGGTGTTCCGTCCTCCCGTTGTGTGCGGTTCGTGGGCCGAACCGCCGATGAGGGCGAGCACGTACGTCGTCCGTACACACCCGCCCTCATCGCGCTTGGCGCGGCCAGGCGCGCAATCAGCCCCAGATCTGCCGGTTCTTGTTCTCGGTGTCCTGGTAGTTCTGCGCCGCGGTGTCGAGCGCGCGGGCGATGGCCTCCAGGGTCTGGTGCATGGAGGCGGCGCGCTGGTCCCACTCGGTCTGCTTGGCGCGGTAGGCCTCCTGCGCGGAGCCCTCCCACGTGGCGGCGATCTTCTTGACGCCGGACTCGAGGTCGTCGAGCTGGCGCTTGATGTTGTTGGCCGTCGTACGGACGTCCGTCGCGGCCTGGGAGATGGTCTGGAAGTTGACCAGGATCTGCCCGGACATGTGGTGTCTCCTCAGATGTTGGATTCGGACGTGGCCGGCATGCGCTGCGTGTGCGGCCGCGCGCTCGCGCCGAGAGGCGGACGGCGGGCACCGGCGCACGGGGCCGGTCATCCGAACGGGTTGCCACCCTGGGACGAGATGTTCTGGATGGACGCGCGCTGCTCCTCCTCGGAGGCGGAGTAGTTCCGGGTGCTCGCGTCGACGGCTTCCTTGATGTCGCCCAGGATCTGGTTGATCTTGTTGGCGTCTTCGTTCACCTGCGTCTGCAGGTTGTTGTACGCCGTGGCAGCGGAGCCCTTCCAGCCCGAGGTGATCGTGTCGATCACGGTCTGGAGGCGGCGAATCTCGCCCTGAATCGAGGAGTTGACCGTGGAGATACGGCTGCTGAACGCAACCATCTCCTCCTCGGTCATGGTGAACTGCTGTCCAGCCATGTGTGGCGTCCCCCATGAGACGTAGAAGATCCGGTATCCGATCGACAACGGTTGGGTGTCGTCGGTCTTCAACTCTAGCCAATACCCGTGACAAGGCGAACAGGTAACCGGTTCCGTATCGGGATCCTGACCGTCATCACCAAACCCTCACGTTACTAACGGCGTTGAGGGGGCGTCGACAGTATTGTTCCGGCCTTGATCAGGAACCCTGTGCCTGCTTGGCGGCGCCTTCGTCGAGCGTCGGACCGGTCGCCAGGAGATCGGACCAGATCTTCGGCACGGGCACCGGGGAGTTCTTCCCATACCCCAATTTGGTCTGCACGACACCGACTTCCGCGTCCTGCTTGGCGGCCCCGCCGGCGTCGCTGTCCCCGGTCGTGGGCACCGAGTAGCGCAGGCCGGTGTCGGTGACCAGGTAGATGGACCCGATGCGCTTGTCGGTGCCGTCGTACGCCTTGTAGAACAGGCCGCTGCCCGGGGAGACGTAGGTGTTGGTACCGCTCTGCGCGACGTCCCGGGGGAACTTGCGGCCGGCCCACATCGTCATCGCCGGCTGCTTGGTGAGCTTGTCGTCCGTGCCGCTGTACACGCTGCAGGAGACCCGGCGGCCGGCCTTCTCGTCCTGGGTGTTGGCCTGGGTGACGGCCTTCTCGGGCCAGCCCAGGTTGTTCAGGTAGGTCTCGCTCGCCTGCGCCGAGGCGACCTCGCCGATGCCGACGGACGCGGGCTCCGGCGAACCGCTGTACAGCGACGCCGCCCGAGGGATGTTGAGCAGCAGCTTCGCCACGAAGTCCGTGACCCGCACGACCCGGTCCTGCTGCACCACGTACTGGTCGCTGTTGGCCTTGAGGACCAGGCCGACCTTCGCGTGCTCGGGGCTCAGGCCGGGGGCGGTGGAGGGGGCGCCGAGGTCCGCGACGGGCGGGAAGTAGAGGGCGCCGTTCCTGCTGTTGAGCGTCGACAGGAAGGCGGCGTCCACCTTCTGCGGCTGCGCGGAGGCGCCGAAGACGACCTGGCGCAGGAGGTTCACCGTGACCGGGTCCTGCTTGCCGTCGGGGTCGCCCAGCAGGTAGGCGTTGCCCTTGTCCGTCACGAGGTACTGCGCGCCGCCGGGCACCTCGATGTACATGGCCTCGTCGGCGCGCAGCTGGTTCCGGCCGCCGACGAGCGCGGCCTCCTTGGGCTTCTGCTGGTTGATGACGAACACCGCGCGCTGCGTGGCGGCGTTGGTGCCGCCGCCCGGTGACTCGCACAGCGCCCAGGTCTTGGCCTTGCCGGCGTCGTCGGCGCCCGGCAGCCGGTCGGGGGCGTACGGGATGCCGATGGTGGTGCCCAGCGTCATGCCGCTGTTGTCCAGCACCGACTCCTTGACCTTGATGACCCCGAACTTCTGCGGGTCCAAAAGCAGCCGGGCGGAGGCGAGGTTCAGCACGGGGTGCAACTGCGCCTCGCCGTTGGTCTTCAGCACCACGTAGCGGGTGGTCGACTCGTCGCCGACGATGACCTTCTCGGCCGGCTTGTTCCAGCCGGTCGGCGCGGCGGGCTTGAGTATCCCCCAGAAGCCGAAGGCGACGACGATCAGCAGGCCCACGACGAGACTCGGGGCGACGGTCTTGAGCGGGCGCGGGGCCGCTTCCTCGGAACCGTGCGGCGAGGGCTGGAGAAACGCGGCCACCGTGCGCTTGCGTGCGAACGAATAGGCGTTCAGCTCATCCCTGCGTGTCGCCATCCTTGCGTCAACTCCCCGTTTTTCGCTGCTGTGTTGTCGTGCCCGGCGCCGGGGCCCGCACCGCCGCGATGACGGCGGGGGCCAATGGGACCCCTACTATGCCGTGTGACGATCGCACCGTACGGTACGGGGTAGGGTGATCGGCCCGCCAGCCGCCGGGAGCGTCCCGCGGGACGACCGCGGCAAAGGCCCCCAGGGCGGACGCGGCCAGGCGGAGCAGGCGTACGAAGCAGACGTACGAACGGCAGCAGAAGGGTTGTACGGGGGATGACCACCGCGACCAGGTCCGGGCGCACGTCCGGGAACCAGCCACCACCCGCGCACTCCGTGCCGCCCGGGACATCCGGCGGCGGCGCCCCCCGCGGCCCGCGGGCCCGGGCAGCGGCCCCGGCGATGACCCGACGGCCGGGCAGCATAGGCCCGGTGCGGGTGCAGCAGCTCGTGCTGATCGAGCTGGCCCTCGCACTTCTGCTGGGCGGTTTCCTGATCCACAAGGTGATGGGCACCGCCGTGGCCGCCGTCGTCGCGCTGCCGCTGGTGCTCTTCGGCCTGCTGCGCAAGCGCGGCCGCCCGATGCCCGAATGGATGTCCGCGGCCCGGGCGCTGAAGGCCCGCCAGCGGCGCAACGCCGCCCCGGTGCCCCCGGGCACCGACCCCGGCTTCGTGCCCGCCGTCGAGTGCGACCCGGCGCTGCGCACCTACGGCTTCACCGACGAGCGCGAGCAGCGCGAGATCGGGATGGTCGGCGACGGCACCTTCCTGACCGCCGTGGTGCAGGTGCAGGCGGTCGACGAACCGCTGCGGCCGGCGCGCGGCACACGCTCGCTGCCGCTCGACCTGCTGCACGACCTGCTGGAGGTGGACGACATCCGCCTGGCGTCCGTGCAGGTCGTCCAGCACACCCAGCCCGCGCCCGCACCGCACCTGCCGCCGCAGGCGGTGGCCGCGCGGTCGTACGCGCCCTTGCAGGCGCAGTCGCGCACCCCGGGGCTCCGGTTGACCTGGGTCGCCCTCAAGCTCGACCCGGAGCTGTGCCCGGAGGCCGTCAAGGCCCGCGGCGGCGGCATCGCCGGCGCCCGCCGGGCGCTGCTGCGCGCCGCCGACCATCTGACGAGCCGGCTGGTCGGTGCCGGACTGCAGGCCCGTGTGCTGACCGAGCCGGAGATCATCGCCGCGGTGTCGACGTCGAGTTGTGTCAATCCGCTGGCCACCACCGGCGGCGCCGCCCTGGACGGCAGCCGCCAGGCGCGCCGCACCTCGGAGAGCCCGCGCGCCTGGCGCTGCGACGACCGCTGGCACACCACGTACTGGGTGAGCCGCTGGCCCCAGCTGGGCGCACAGGCGACCGGACTGCCCGACCTGGTCGGGCTGCTGACCTCCTCTCCCGCGCTGGCGAGCACCTTCTCGCTGGTCGTCACCCCGGGCGGGAGCCGGGCGTCGCTGCTGTCCGGCTACGTGCGGCTGACCGGCCGCAGCGAGAACGAACTCGTCGAGGCCCGCGCCCAGTTGGAGCGCCGGGCGACCGCGTCCAAGGTGGGCCTGGCGCGGCTGGACCGTGAGCAGGTGCCCGGCATCCTCGCCACTCTGCCCCTGGGAGGTACCCGCTGATGTCGGCCCCGACCGTTCCCGCCTTCGGCGGACAGCGCCCCGGCGCCGGCTCCGGGTTCCCCGGTGGCGTCGAACCGCGCCCCTCGCATCTGCCGCTCGGCGCCGACCGCGGCGGCGCGGCGGGCGAGGGCGCCGCGCGGCGCACCCTGCGCGCGGCCTTCGGGCTCCTCGGCCCGCGCCGCGACCGGCACACGATGTCCGCCGAGCAGTTGTCCGGCTTGTCCCTTCCGATCGGTGACGACGGTGTCGTCATCGGCGTCGACGCCGGCAACCAGCCCGCGGTGCTGGCCCTGAGCCGGCCGGCCCGGCTGGACGTCCTGCTCATCGGCAGCATGTGGCTGGCGCAGGTGCTGTCGCTGCGCGCCGCCGCGACCGGGGCACGAGTGGCGGTGGAGACCGCCCGCCCGCAGTCCTGGGCGCCCATGGCACAGGCGGCGGGCGGCGGCCAGCAGTGCGTGACGGTGCACGAGGTCGGCCGGATCGCGCCGCAGGGCCCGTCCGTGCAGAGCCCGGTGGTCATCGTGCGCGACTGCGGCGCCCGCCCGCCGCGCAGCCGGGTCGCCGCGCAGTCCTGGCAGTCCGTCATGACGCTGCTCCCCTACCTCGGCCCGACCGCGCCGCGTCTGCTCAGCAGCGCGGACGTGGTCGGGCTGCAGCGGGTGTCCCCGCAGGAGGCCGAGGTGATCGGCCAGGTGATGGGACTGGCGGACGCCGACGTCGCGGCGCTGCCGACCCTCGGCGACAACGTGACGATGTGGTGCACGCGCAAGCACCGGCAGTTCGTCATGACGCAGCCGACGGACGCGGAATCGGGTCTGCTGGGCCCGGCCCGCCGCGTCGACTAGCCGCGGCCGCACGGTCCCCTGGCCGGGCGGCGGTCCGCCGCCGCCGCTCGTCAACGGCCGGTGACGCGAGCGTTTCCCGGCCCCGGTGGCGGGCATGGGGCACGGGGGCCCGGTGCGCGTACCGGGGCGTCGACTCGCCGGGGGGAGCGCGGCGACCGGACGGGACAAAGCGGTCATCGCGTCATGGTGCGGACCGTCAGGTCAACGGCACTTGCCGTCCGTGCCGGGCGAGTGATTAGGCTCTTCCGGCGAGCCGCGAAAAGCTTGCCGCGGAACTCCGTGACGGGGGAAGCGTGTCCGTTCCCGACGGGCCGGGCGCGTACATCAGTTGACCAGGAGGCACAGTGAGCAGCGATCAGGACGACATCCGCGCGGGCGGGGCCGCCCCGGACGGGGATCAGTCCGACGCGGACCTCACGGGCGAGTTCCAGATCGACTACGCGCCGCCGTCCTGGTACACGCAGCAGGCGGGCGGCGGCTCCACGCCCGCCGCGTCCAGCACTCCGCAGCCGCCGGTGGGACCGCCCGTCGGCCCGCCCGTGACGACTCCCCCGGCCACCGAACCGTCCTGGAACGACGGCCCGCGGCAGGCGCCGCCCGCGCCCCCTGTCCGCGAGGCCGCCGCGGCGGTACCGGCGCAGCCGGCGCGGGAGCAGGCGCCCGCGGACCCCGAGCCGGACGCGGAACCGGCGCCCGAGCAGGGCCAGGAGGCCCGCGAACCCCAGGCGGCCGCCGAGCCCGCACCGCCCGCGGCCGAGCCGTCGGCCCCGACCCCGGCTCCGGCGCCGCAGTCCCACGTACCGCCCCTGCCGCCGGAGTACCAGCCCGCGCAGGCCCAGCCGCAACCCCCGCAGCCCCAGCAGGGTTACGGCTATCCGCAGCCCGCCGAGGGCGCGCCCTGGCCCGGCCCCAACGCTCAGCAGCCCCAACAGCCCCAGCCCCCGTACGGCTACGGCTATCCGCCGCCCGCGCAGGGCGGTTACGGCTATCCGCAGCCCGCCCAGGGGACGCCGTGGGGCGACCCGAACGCGCCCCAGCCGCCGCAGCCCCAGCAGGGCTACGGCTATCCCCAGCCGCCGGCACCGCAGCCGCATCCGCAGCAGATGCCGTACCCGCAGGCCCCCGGCCCGGCTCAGCCCATGCCGCCGCAGGCCGGCCCCAACCCGCCCGCCCCGCAGCAGGGTTACGGCTACCCGCAGCCTCCGGCACCGCAGCCGCACCAGCCGCCGCAGGCCCAGCCGGAGACGGAGGCGCAGCCGCCGCACCCGCAGCCCCCGGTAGATCCGCGGATCGCGGCCGGCTGGGGAGGCCCCGGTCCCGGCCACGACCAGGACCAGCAGCGCGTCATGCACGGCGCCCCGCTCGGTTACAACGCGGCCGTGGAGCTGTCCTCGGACCGCCTGCTGCGCCAGCAGCCCAAGGCACGCAAGAACAACAACCAGCCGTCCCGCTTCAAGATCGGCGCCAAGAAGGAGGAGCAGGAGCGCCAGCGCAAGCTGCACCTCATCCGCACCCCGGTGCTGTCCTGCTACCGCATCGCGGTGATCAGCCTCAAGGGCGGCGTGGGCAAGACGACGACGACCACGGCACTCGGCGCCACGCTCGCCTCCGAGCGGCAGGACAAGATCCTCGCCATCGACGCCAACCCGGACGCCGGCACCCTGGGCCGCCGGGTGCGCCGCGAGACCGGCGCGACCATCCGCGACCTGGTCCAGGCGCTGCCGCACCTCAACAGCTACATGGACATCCGCCGCTTCACCTCGCAGGCGCCCTCCGGTCTGGAGATCATCGCCAACGACGTGGACCCGGCCGTGTCCACGACCTTCAACGACCAGGACTACCGGCGCGCCGTGGGCCTGCTCGGCCAGCAGTACCCGATCATCCTCACCGACTCGGGCACCGGCCTGCTCTACAGCGCCATGCGCGGCGTGCTGGACCTCGCGGACCAGCTGATCATCGTCTCCACCCCGTCCGTGGACGGCGCCAGCAGTGCCAGCACGACGCTGGACTGGCTCTCCGCGCACGGCTACGCCGACCTGGTGCAGCGCAGTCTCACCGTCATCTCGGGGGTCCGCGAGACCGGCAAGATGATCAAGGTGGACGACATCGTGGCGCACTTCGAGACCCGCTGCCGCGGCGTCGCCGTGGTGCCCTTCGACGAGCACCTGGCCGCCGGCGCCGAGGTCGACCTCGACATGATGCGGCCCAAGACCCGCGACGCGTACTTCCACCTGGCGGCCCTGGTCGCCGAGGACTTCATGCGCGCGCAGCAGGCGCAGGGCCTCTACCCGGCCCAGCAGCCGATGCCGCAGCAGGGGGGCTACCCGCCGCCGCAGGCCGGGCAGCCCTACCCGGGCCCGCCGATGCCGCCGCAGCAGCAGGGCGGCTACCCGCCGCCGCACCAGCAGCCGTACGGGCAGCCGGCCCCGCCGCCCCCGCCCGGCCAGGGGGGCATGCCGCAGGGCTGGACCCAGCAGCCGCCCCCGCCGCCGCAGGCCCAGCAGCCCCAGCAGGCGCCGCACCAGCAGCCCGAGGAACCCGAGCAGCCGGGTCAGCAGGGCACGCCGGGGCCGATCCCGCCGGGCTGGACGCACCAGCAGTAGGACGACGAAAGGCCGAGGGCCCGCCCCGCCGTGACGGCGGTGGCGGGCCCTCGGCCTTTCACGCTCCGCTCACTCGGAGCCGTGCGTGTCCACGATCTCCCGGGCGCGCTTGACGTCGTCCGCCATGCGCTCCAGCAGCGCGTCGATGGTGTCGAACTTCTCCATCCCGCGCAGGTACGCGAGGAAGTCCACGGCCACGTGCAGTCCGTACAGGTCCAGGCCGACGCGGTCGATGGCGTACGCCTCGACCGTGCGCGCGGTGCCGTCGAAGGTGGGGTTGGTGCCGACGGAGATCGCGGCGGGCATGGCCTCGTCACCGACGTGCAGCCAGCCCGCGTACACGCCGTCCGCCGGGATCGCGGTGTGCGGCACGGTCTCCACGTTCGCGGTGGGGTAGCCCAGGTCGCGGCCGCGCTGCGCGCCGCGGACCACGACGCCCTCGACACGGTGCGGGCGGCCGAGGATCTCCATGGCGCCGGCCACGTCGCCCTCGGCGATCAGGCGCCGGGTCATCGTGGACGAGAAGGGCTGGCCGTCGCCCGCCGCGCCGGTCAGGTACAGGTCGACGACGTCGACCTCGTAGTCGTACTTCAGGCCCATCGCCGAGAGGAACTCCACGTCCCCGGCCGCCTTGTGCCCGAAACGGAAATTGGGGCCCTCGATGACGGTCCGCGCGTGCAGCGCCTCGACCAGCACCGTACGGATGAAGTCGCCGGGCGAGAGCCGGGAGAACTCGGAGGTGAAGGGGAGGATCAGCAGCGCGTCGACGCCGAGCTCCGCCATCAGCTCGGCGCGGCGGTGGTGGGCCGCCAGCAGCGGCGGGTGGCTGCCGGGCCGCACGACCTCGCTGGGGTGCGGGTCGAAGGTGACGACGACGGAGGCCGCACCGAGCTCCCGGGCGCGCTCCACGGCGCGGCCGATGATCAGCTGGTGCCCACGGTGCACGCCGTCGTAGGAGCCGATGGTGACGACGCTGCGTCCCCAGTCCCCCGGGACGTCCTCCAAGCCTCGCCAGCGCTGCACTGTGACCGCTCCTCGACCGCTGTTGGTTGTCCGTTTGCAGGTCCAAGACTGCCATGCCGGGACCCCCACCGGCGCGGCGCCCCCACGGACGCGGCGGGCCGGACCCGCACCGGCGCCGCCTCGTGCCCTGATCAGAGGACCAGGGCCGTCGCCTCCGGCGCCCGGGCGGGCCGGGTGTCCGCCGCCGGCTGGTCGAAGGCCCGCCGGGCGCTCGGGCCGACGAGCGTGTCCCACACCCCGGCGCCGCCGTCCGCGGTGAGCCAGCCGCGCACCTGCCGGGCGAAGCCCGGATGGGCGGCGGCCAGCTGCACCAGCCGGCGGTCGAAGAGCGTCGCCCCCTCCGGGGACCGGCAGAGCAGGACGCCGACGCGGTGCACCAGATCCCGGGTCATCGGCGCGGGCCGCAGCGCACAGCCCCCGGCGGCCGCCGTGAGCAGGGCGTCGAGGACTCCGTGGTCGCGTTCGCGTTCCAGCAGGGCGTCCAGGAGTTCCTGGCGCAGCGGCCGTGAGCTGTGGCCGCCGGGTGCGGCCAGCACGGGCGCCAGGGCGCGCCGTACCTCGGGCGGGTGCTCCCGCAGCAGCCCCACGGTCAGCGGGAGCAGCACGGCCCGTACGCCGGGACCGTCCTCGAGGCGGCGGTCGAGGTACTCAGCGACGTGCGCGGCGCCCTCGGGACGGTGCTCCAGGTGGTCGCGGACGAGGACGGCGGCGCGGCGGGCCAGTGACTGGTCGCCGATCTCCGCCAGGGCGCGCAGCACCTCGGCGCCGCCCCCGCCCGGCTCGCGCAGGCGGGTGCGGAAGGCGGCGAGGACCGGATCCGGATGGGTGTCCAGGGCGGTGGCCAGCGCGTCGGCGGGCAGCCGGGGGTCACCCGCGGCGAAGCGCTCCAGGGCGGCGGGCAGATGGAAGGACCGGGTGGCCGGATCACGTACCAGGACGGCGAGTGCGGCACCGTGCAGCGTGCAGTCGGCGGGGCGGGCGAGGATCGCCAGCGCCGCGTAGCGCAGCAGGCGGCGGTCGGCGGGCACGGTGACGTACGGGGCCGTGCGCAAGCCGTACGCGGCGGCGGCCACATGGCGTTCCGGCCGGCCGTCGTGGGCCCAGCGGTCGACGGCCCGGCAGACGGCGGCCGGTTCGTCCTCGGCGAGCGCGGCCAGCAGCTCGTCGGCCCGCGGGTGGGCGGCGGCGACCAGGGTCTCGGTGAGATCGTCCACGGCGCGGTGCCGGTGGGTGTGCAGCAGGGCCTGCGCGGCGGTGGCCACGGTCGGGCGCGGTCCGCCGGGGGCCGACTGCAGCGGCCGCTCGTCGGCGAACCAGGCGCGGACGGCGGGCAGCGCCTCGCGGGGCGCCGCGGCCAGCTCCTCCCCCGCGGCGGTCAGGAAGCGCTCCTCGTCCCCGCCCTGCGGCGGCGCGTCGGCGGGGAGCAACTGCCGTAGCAGCGCGAGTCGTTCGTCGAGCGGCAACCGCAGCCGGCGCCAGAACCACGGGCCGAACCGGCCGAGCCCCGGGCCCTCCCGGAATCCCCCGGCCTCGATCGACCGGGCCGTGATCCGCTCGGCCAGCAGTCGCAGCACGCCCCGGTACGGCATCGCGTCCGGCACGCGCAGCAGCGCCTCGCCGAGCAGGTGCGCGGCCCACCACACGGCGTCCGCCCGGCGTGCCCGCTCCCATTCCTCCGGACCGGGCGCCTGACTCGCCCCGCTGCGCTCCCGCGGGCGCGGCACCCCGTCGAGCAACGGTCGCCCGGAGCCGCCGCGTACGGCGGGCGGGGCCGCCCAGCCGTCGAGCGTCAGCACCAACTCCTCCAGCCTGCGGACGAGTTCGGCTGCTCCGGACCGGCGGGCGGTCAGCAGCAGCGACTGCACGACCGGCCCGATGCGGTGCCGGGGTACCGGCAGCGAACGCGGTGCGGACGGCGGCGCCAGCGGCGGCGCGGGCGGCACCGGCGGCATACCGCCCCGTCGCGCGGCGGCCGGGGGCCGCGGCGGCAGACGTACGGGGGCCTCCGCCGTGCCGCCCTGCGGGGCCGCGGCCGACCAGCGGTGCACCAGCGCGTACAGCGCCTGGTCCAGCTCCAGATGCCCGCCCTGGAGCCAGTCCGCGAACTCCTCGTGGGCGAAGCGGTATCCGGCCCCCGCGGGGACCACGAGGCCCTCGGTGAGCACCGCCGAGGCCCAGCCCGTACGCCACGGGAACAGCTCCTCGAACGACTCGCGGTCCAGCTCCCCCTGCCCCGGTCCCAGGCAGCACCGGGCCGCCTCGTGGGCCCGGCCCGCCACGCGCGCCGCGAGGCGCCGCACCGCCGTGCCGCGCGGGTCGCCCTTGCCGTCGGCGGCCAACCGCACCGCGATCCGCAGGCAGACCAGGTCCAGGTACGCCCCGAAGACCTCCGCCCGGTCCGGCCGTCCCCCCGGACCGTCCGCCGGGCCCTCCGGAAGCGCCGCCCGCACCTCCGACAGCAGCCGCAGCGCCAGCGGATGCGCCGCGTCCTCCTCCGCGAGGGCCCCCTCCGGGACGCCGTACCGCTCACGCGCCCGGCCGGCCTGCGGCTCCGGCAGCTCCCCGAGGCGCACGCACGCGGGCAGGGACCGGGTACCGGCGCGCCGCCCCGGATCGTGCAGCACGCCGCGGGCGAAGAGCGCGCCCGCCTGCTCCCAGAACTCCGGGCGGCATGCCACGACCAGCCGCACCCCGGCCGCTCGCAGCCAACTGGCCGTACCCGCAACCCAGTCCTGCAGGCTGTGCGCCAGCACCGGCGGCATCTCCTCGGGCCCGTCCAGCACCACCAGCAGTGCGCGCCCGGCGTCCTCCGCCAAGTGCGCCACCGCGTCCGGTGACGTGTCCGGCACGGCGTCCCCCGGCCCCGCCCCCGCGTGCACGATGCGGCCGGCGGCACGCAACGAACGCTCCACGGCGTCCTTCAACCCTCCGTCGCCCGCCTGGAGTTCGGCCCCGCGCAGCCACAGCGTCGGCGCCGGTTCCGCCCCCGTCGCGCGCCGCACGGCCAGCGCCGCCAGCTCCGTCGTCCGGCCGCAGCCCGGATCCCCCACCAGACCCAGCACCAGCGGCCGTGCTCCCCCGCCGAGGCCGCCTTCCGCGAACTCCCGCAGCACCGCCTCCGTCTCCGGGCGCACGACCGGCTCCCGTCCCCACAGCCCGTGCGGCGCGCCCGCGGAGCCCACGGAGGTGGCGGTCAGTTGCAGCGCCCCCGCGAGGTTCAGGTGCGCCCCGTACACCGGGACCGTCGCCGCGTTCCGCTCCAGCAGCCCGCCCAGCCCCCGCAACGGCACCGCGAACCCGTCCGCCCGGTGGCCGGCGTGCAGCGCGCTCACCACCACGCCCAGCACGGCCCCCGTCCCCGGGTCCAGCACGGGCGTGCCCGACACCTCCGGACCCGGCTCCCACTCCCGTACGGCGAGCTCGTGCACCTCGTCCAGCAGATGGAAGCGGTCCGTCGCCGTGTACGTGACGGACGTCGTGCCGACGATCTCCGCGTCCGTCCACTCCCGGCCCCGCAGCCGCACCTTCCCCGGCCGCACGGCCGCCGCCACCGGCAGCGGCGGCACGCCCTCCAGCCCCTCGACCGCCACGAGCGCCAGCCCGAGCCCGGGCAGCGGCGTGATGGCGTCCACCTCCACGAGGATCGTCTGTTCGCCCCACGCGTGCAGCACGAGGCGCACCAGCCCGTCGACGGCCTCATGACTCGTCACCAGCGTCCCGCACCCACCGGCCGCCTCCGCGAGGAACCCCGTCCCTCGCGGCCGTCCGGCCAGGTCACAGACGCGCACCAACGCACGTTCCACCTCGGCGGACTGCACCGCCATACGCGCACCTCCCCGCCTCAGTGCCCGTTTCGACCGTAGACGTCCGGTGATCGTCCCAACAGATCCCCAGGTGAACGCGCCCCCTAGCGCTCCCTCTCTTCACTCCGAGCGCCTGCCCGTTGGGGTGAATTGATCTTGCGGCCTGGATAGGCACCTCTGCGGGGGGAATCGTGGGGGGCGGGGCGGGGGGGGGGGGGGGCCGCCCCCCCCCCGGGGGGGGGGGGGGGGGGGGGGGCGCCCCCCCCCCCCACGCTGCGCTGAGCTGTCCGGGGTTCCTCCCCGCCCGCCCTCCCCCAACCTTCGGCCGGGGGTGCCCCCACCTCCCCCGCCCCCTCCGTAGTTCCAAGCGCGTGATCCCCGGAGGAGGGTAGAGACGGCACCGTACTCGGGCCACCCATTGGCGCAGCGCCGTCCGCGTGCCCAGCCGTCACCGCCACCCACCCCCCACCGGGGATCAGGCGCGAGAGCTCACCTGAGGGGGCGGGGGTGTTGGGGGCACCCCCGGCCGGAGGCTGGGGGAGGGTGGGTGTTCTGGACTGTGGAGCATATTTGGGTGCACGACCCGGAGTGATCAATCCAGGGTGCTCGAGGCACCTAAATGTGCTGTCCAGAATGCCCAGCCCCGGAGGCCCCGACACCGGCACCCCACGAAACGCGCGCCGGGGCACCTGACTTCACAGGGCACCCGGGAGGGCGGGCGGGGGAACCCCCGACGGAGGGGCGCCCCCGCAAGGCGCGGCTATGCGAAGTTCGCCAGGATGCGGGCCTGGCCCCCGCGCCCCTCGACCAGCGCGAGAAAGCGCCCGTCCGGCCCGAAGACCCCCGTCGGCTCCGCCCCCACCGTGTCGGGCGCGTCCAGCCGGACGCCGTTGCCGAGCAGCCGCGCCGCCCGCTCGTCGACGTCCCAGCGGGGGAACGCAGCCGCCGCAGCCTCCGCGATGGGGAGGACCGCGAAGGACTCGGCCAGTTCCTCCAGCGTGCGGGCGAGGCCTGCCCCGTAGGGCCCGACCCGGGTGCGCCGCAACGCGGTGAGGTGGCCGCCGACGCCCAGTCCCGCGCCCAGGTCCCGCGCGAGAGCGCGGATGTACGTGCCGGAGGAGCACTCGACCGTGACGTCGACGTCCACGAGGTCGTCGCCCTCGCGCCGCACGTCGCGCACCACGAACGAGGACACCGTCACCGGCCGGGCGGCCAGCTCGAAGTCCTCGCCGCCGCGCACGCGCGCGTACGAGCGGACGCCGTTCACCTTGATCGCGCTGACCTTGGACGGCACCTGCATGATGTCGCCCGTCAGCGCGGCGATGCCCGCGTCGACGGCCTCGCGGGAGACCGCGCCCGCGGGGACCGCGGCCGTGATCTCGCCCTCGGCGTCGTCCGTGACGGTGGTCTGGCCGAGCCGGATCGTGGCCTCGTACTCCTTGCGGGTGAGCGCGAGGTGCCCGAGCAGCCGGGTGGCCTTCTCCACGCCGATGACCAGGACACCGGTCGCCATGGGGTCGAGCGTGCCGGCGTGGCCGACCCGCCGGGTCCCGGCGAGCCTGCGCAGCCGGGCCACGACGTCGTGCGAGGTCATACCGCCCGGCTTGTCGACGATGACAAGCCCGTCCTTCATCGGTTCTCGCCCCCGGCGCCCTCGGCGCCGTCCGCGCCGGCGTCGGTGCCGGCACCTTCGCCCGCGTCCTCGCCTTCGCCCGCGTCCTCGCCTTCGTCCCCGTCCTCACCGTCCTCGGCCGGCTTGCGGTAGGGGTCGGCCTCGCCGGCGTACGCGGCGTCGGTGGCGCTCTTGCGCACCTCCTCGTCGGCCGCGCGCGCCTTGGCGAGCAGGTCCTCGATGGTGCGCGCGTTCTCCGGGATCGCGTCGGCGACGAACGTCAGGGAGGGCGTGAAGCGCACGCCCGTCTGCCGTCCGACCTCCGAGCGGAGGACGCCCTTGGCGCTCTCCAGCGCCGCCGCCGAGGCGGCACGCTCCTCGTCGTCCCCGAAGACCGTGTAGAAGACGGTCGCCTCCCGAAGGTCACCGGTGACCCGGGTGTCCGTGATCGTGACGTAGCCCAGCCGCGGGTCCTTGATCCGCCGCTGGAGGGTCTCGGCGACCACGACCCGGATGCGGTCCGCCAGCTTGCGCGCCCGCGCGGTGTCGGTCATGCCTGCTCTTCTCTCTACTCTTCACTCTTCGGTACGTGAGTGTCAGTCGTCGTCCCCGTGGATCTGCTGCCGCGCCGACAGCAGGTCCACCTCGGGACGCGCGACCATCCATCGCTCGCAGCGTCCGAGTACGTCATTGATGTGCCCGAGATCCCCGGACACGACCGCCACGCCGATTTCGGCCCTGCGGTAAAGATCATGGTGGTCGACCTCCGCCACGCTGACCGCGAACTTGCGGTGCAGCTCGGCCACGATGGGCCGGACGACGGAGCGCTTCTCCTTGAGCGACCGGACGTCGCCGAGAAGCAGGTCGAAGGACAGCGTCCCTACAAACATGGGCGTCAGGTCAAGCCGACCTGTGGGGCCTCGTAGCGAACAGTGCGAACACTGCGAACAGTAAGCACCACACTAAAGGCAACGGCCGGGGCCGATCGACGGAATTTCTCTTCCACCGACCGGCCCCGGACACGGCACCAGCGATCAGACGCGCGGCTTCTCGCGCATCTCGTAGGTCGCGATGACGTCGTCGATCTTGATGTCGTTGTAGTTGCCGAGGTTGATACCGCCCTCGTAACCCTCACGAATCTCGGTGACGTCGTCCTTGAAGCGCCGCAGACCCTCGATGTTGAGGTTCTCGGCGACGACCTTGCCGTCGCGCAGGAGGCGCGCCTTGGTGTTGCGCTTGACCTCGCCGGAGCGGATGAGCACACCGGCGATGTTGCCGAGCTTGGAGGAGCGGAAGACCTCGCGGATCTCGGCGGTGCCGAGCTCCACCTCCTCGTACTCCGGCTTGAGCAGACCCTTGAGCGCCGCCTCGATCTCCTCGATGACCTGGTAGATCACCGAGTAGTAGCGGACGTCGACGCCCTCACGCTCGGCCAGCGACGTGGCACGGCCCTCGGCCCGCACGTTGAAGCCGATGATGATCGCGTCGGAGCCCGCCGCCAGGGTGACGTCGGTCTCGGTGACCGCACCGACACCCCGGTGGAGGATGCGCAGGTCCACGTCCTCGCCGACGTCGAGCTGGAGCAGCGAGGACTCCAGGGCCTCGACCGAACCGGACGCGTCGCCCTTGATGATGAGGTTGAGCTGCTGGACCTCGCCGGCCTTGAGCACCTTGTCCAGGTCCTCCAGGCTGACCCGGCGGCGGGACTTGGCGAAGGCCGCGTTCCGCTCGCGGGCGGCGCGCTTCTCGGCGATCTGACGGGCCGTACGGTCCTCGTCGACCACCAGGAAGTTGTCGCCGGCACCCGGCACGTTCGTGAGACCGAGCACCAGGACCGGGGTCGAGGGGCCCGCCTCTTCGAGGGTGTTGCCGGTGTCGTCGAGCATGGCCCGGACACGGCCGTACGCGTCGCCGACCACCATGGTGTCGCCGACCCGCAGGGTGCCGCGCTGGACCAGGACGGTCGCCACGGCGCCGCGGCCGCGGTCGAGGTGGGCCTCGATCGCGATGCCCTGGGCGTCCTGCTCCGGGTTGGCGCGCAGGTCGAGCGCGGCGTCCGCGGTGAGGACCACGGCCTCCAGCAGGCTGTCGATGTTCAGGCCCTGCTTGGCGGAGATGTCGACGAACATGGTGTCGCCGCCGTACTCCTCGGCCACCAGGCCGAACTCGGTCAGCTGACCGCGCACCTTCGTCGGGTCCGCGCCCTCGACGTCGATCTTGTTGACCGCGACCACGATCGGCACCTCGGCCGCCTTGGCGTGGTTCAGGGCCTCGATCGTCTGCGGCATGACGCCGTCGTTCGCCGCCACCACGAGGATCGCGATGTCGGTGGACTTGGCACCACGGGCACGCATGGCGGTGAACGCCTCGTGACCGGGGGTGTCGATGAAGGTGATGGCCCGGTGCTCGCCGTTGACCTCGGTGGCCACCTGGTAGGCACCGATGTGCTGGGTGATGCCGCCGGCCTCGCCCGCGACCACGTTGGTCTTGCGGATCGCGTCGAGCAGGCGGGTCTTTCCGTGGTCGACGTGACCCATGACGGTCACGACCGGCGGACGCGCGACGAGCGCTTCCTCGCCGCCCTCGTCCTCGCCGAACTCGATGTCGAAGGACTCGAGCAGCTCGCGGTCCTCCTCCTCCGGGCTGACGACCTGGAGGGTGTAGTTCATCTCGTCGGCAAGCATCTGCAGCGTGTCGTCGGAGACGGACTGGGTCGCGGTGACCATCTCACCGAGGTTCAGCATCACCTGGACGAGCGACGCCGGGTTGGCGCCGATCTTCTCGGCGAAGTCGGTCAGCGACGCGCCACGGGACAGGCGCACGGTGTCGCCGTTGCCGCGAGGCAGCATCACACCGCCGACGGACGGGGCCTGCATGGCCTCGTACTCCTGGCGCTTCGCACGCTTCGACTTGCGGCCACGGGCCGGACGGCCACCGGGGCCACGGCCGAAGGCACCCTGCGTGCCACCACGGCCACCCGGACCACCGGGACGACCGCCGAAGCCGGGACGGCCACCGCCGCCGGCGAAGCCGCCGCCACCACCGGCACCGGGGGCACCGCCACCGGGGCGCGGGCCGCCGAAGCCGCCGCCGCCACCGGGACGACCAGCGCCACCGCCACCACCGGGACGACCGGCGAAGCCGCCGCCGCCACCGGGACGACCGGCGCCGCCGCCACCACCGGGACGCGGGCCCGGACGGGCACCCGCACCGGCACCGGGACGGCCGGGGCCGCCACCCGTGGAGGCGGGACGCTGCGGCATCATGCCGGGGTTCGGACGAGGACCGCCGCCCTGCGGACGGGGCATCCCGCCCGGGGTCGGACGAGGACCGGACGCGGCACCGCCGCCGGGACGCGGCGCGCCACCCGGACGCGGACCGGCGGCACCCGGGGCGCCACCGGGGCGCGGGCCGGGCTGGCCGGGGGCTCCGCCGCCCGGACGCGGCGCCTGCGGGCGCGGCATGCCGGTCGAGCCGGAGGTGAAGGGGTTGTTGCCCGGACGGGGACCGGCCGGACGTGCGGCACCACCCGGACGCGGCGCCTGGCCGCCCGGACGCGCACCGCCGGGGCCGCCCTGGCCACGGCCGCCGTCACGCTGACCGTCCCGCTGACCGGGACGCGGCGCGCTGCTGGGACGCGGGCCGGGCTGACCGGAACGCGCGGCAGGGCGCTCGGCGCGCTCGGCCGGGGCCGGACGCTCGGCAGCCGGACGCTCGGGGGCCGGGGTCTGCTGCGGAGCCGGCGGGGCGGAGAACTCCGCCTGCGGCACCGGGGTGACCGGCGCGGGCTTGGCCGGAGCCGGCTTGGGGGCCGGCGTCGGGCGCGGACCGGGGGTCGGCGCGGAGCCGGCCGCGGGCCGCGGGGTGGTGGGGGCGGATCCCGTCGCCGGCTTGGGGGCCGGGGCAGCGGGACGGGCCGGCGCGCCCGGAGTGGGTGCGGCCGGCTTTGCGGGCGCTGCCTTGCGCGGCGCCGCGGGCCTGGCGGCGGAGGGCTTGCCCGAGGCGGAACCGCCACCGGGACCCTGCAGTGCGTCAGTCAACTTGCGAACAACCGGCGCCTCGATCGTCGAGGACGCCGAACGGACGAATTCGCCAAGTTCTTGGAGCTTGGCCATGACGACCTTGCTCTCAACTCCGAACTCCTTGGCGAGTTCGTATACCCGGACCTTAGCCACTTCGCTCCTTCATGAGGTCCGGGGTGGTCGTCCGCCGGACCGTCGCTACTTCATGGGCGTACTCATCGCGTGCTCATCGAGTGCTCATCGCAATCTCGACCTACTTCCAACTCGCGGGGTACCTGATCGCACGGTTGCCCGTGCGCTCTCCTTGCTCACTCACAGTGTCGCCTGTTCGACATGATCGCGGAGTTCCGCGGTGTCCAGCGGTCCCTGGGCCCGGAAGGCCCGCAGAAACGCCCGGCGGCGGACCGCCAGGTCGAAACAGACGGTGTCGGGGTGCACATAGGCACCCCGACCGGGCAGCGTACCGCGAAGATCGGGGACACAGGAGCCCCCGACCACCACCACACGCAGCAGATCGTGCTTGGCCGCCCGCTCCCTGCAGCCGATGCATGTGCGCTCCGGGCGTGCTGGGCCGTGCGTCCGGCCAGACATCTTTAGTCTACCTCCCCGCGCCGACCTCACCCCTCTGGGTTATGCGGCGCACGGTTGATCCTCGATTGCCAACGGGTGCTACTGCTCGGCCGGCTCGGTGTCCGGGCGGATGTCGATCCGCCAGCCCGTGAGCCGTGCTGCCAGGCGGGCGTTCTGCCCTTCCTTGCCGATCGCCAACGAGAGTTGGTAGTCCGGCACGGTCACCCGGGCCGAGCGCGCGCCCATGTCGACGATCTCCACCTTGCTCACCCGAGCGGGTGACAAGGCGTTCGCCACCATCTCACCCGGTTCGTCCGACCAGTCGACGATGTCGATCTTCTCGCCGTTCAGTTCGGCCATCACGGCACGCACCCGCGCGCCCATCGGGCCGATGCAGGCGCCCTTGGCGTTCAGCCCCGAACGCGTCGAGCGCACCGCGATCTTCGTGCGGTGGCCGGCCTCGCGGGCGATGGCCGCGATCTCCACGGACCCGTCCGCGATCTCCGGGACCTCCAGCGCGAAAAGCTTCTTCACCAGGCTCGGGTGGGTGCGCGACAGCGTCACGGACGGACCGCGCACACCCTTGGCGACCCGGACGACGTACGAGCGCAGACGCGTGCCGTGCTTGTAGTCCTCGCCGGGGACCTGCTCCTGCACCGGCAGGATGGCCTCCAGCTTGCCGATGTCGACCAGTACGTTCTTCGGGTCCTTGCCCTGCTGGACCACACCGGTGACGATGTCGCCCTCGCGGCCCGCGTACTCGCCGAAGGTGATCTCCTCCTCGGCGTCGCGCAGCCGCTGGAGGATCACCTGCTTGGCGGTGGTCGCCGCGATCCGGCCGAAGCCGCTCGGCGTGTCGTCGAACTCCCGGGGCTCGGCGCCCTCGGGGGTCTCCGCCGCGTCCTCCTTGGCCCACACGGTCACATGGCCGTTGGTGCGGTCCAGCTCCACCCGCGCGTTGCGGCGGCTGCCGGGCTCGCGGTGGTACGCGATGAGGAGCGCCGACTCGATCGCCTCGACCAGCAGTTCGAAGGAGATCTCCTTCTCCCGGACCAGACCCCGCAGGGCACTCATGTCGATGTCCACGGCTACGCCTCCTCAGTGCTCTCGTCGCCGTCGGTGTCGGCATCGGCCGGGTCCTTGCGACTGAATTCGATCTCCACCCGCGCCTTGGCGATCTCGCCGAAGGCGATGCGGGCGGGCTTGGGCTTGCGCCCCTTGACACCCGGGACCTCGAGGTCGAGACCGTCCTCGTCCACCGCCATGATCCGCGCGACCAGCTCGTCGCCGTCGGTCCTGGTCAGCTTCACCAGCCGGCCCTCGTTGCGCCGGAAGTGCCGCGGCTCGGTGAGCGGGCGGTCCACGCCCGGGGAGGAGACCTCCAGCAGGTACGGCGTGCCGCCCATGGCGTCGGCGTCGTCCAGTGCCTGCGAGATCTCCCGGCTGAGCTCGGCGAGGGTGTCCAGCGGAGCGCCCTCGTCGGAGTCCACGATCACCTGGAGCTGGCGCCGGTTCCCGGCCGCCGTCACCTTGATCTCTTCCAGATCCAGCCCCGTCTTCGCGACGAGGGGCTCAAGCAGCCCGCGCAGCCTCTCGCTCTGGGTGGTGCTCATCCGGGTGACTCCTCGGCCGCGTGTGCTGTTGTGGTGGAAGGTCGTGTGTCGGCCCAAAGCCTATCGGTTCGGGTGCCGGAACGACGATTCGGCACTGTGGAGGGCGCCGTCGCGAGGTGCGCCCCCGGCGCCGGTACCCTCTCCGGTGGTGATCACGGGAAGGGGCTTTGTGCCACTCAGGAACATGCCGCGCCGGCGCGCGGTCCGCACCGCTCTCGTCCTGCCCGTCCTGCCGGCCGCGGCCGGGCTGCTCGGCGGCTGCTCCGACCGGCAGGGGCATCGTTCCGGTGCGCCGGGGCCGTCCTCGCCCTCCCCCGACCCGGTCCTGATCCTGCGCGAGCGGGCCGCCCGGGACAGCAGTGCGCTGCTCGCCCGCTACGACGCCACGATCGCCGCCCACCCGCGGCTCGCGACGCGGCTGCGGCCGCTGCGGGCCGAAGTGGCCCGGCACGTAGCGGCGTTCGGGCCGCCGACGCGCCGCGCGCCCGTCTCGTCGCCCTCGCCCACCCCGTCGCCCACCGTCTCCGTGCCCCCGCGCGAGGGTGCGGCACTGGCCGCCCTCGCCACCGCCGAACGGACCCTCGCCGGCGAACGGGCCGGCGCGCTGCTCGACGCCCCGCCCGAACTCGCCCGCCTGCTCGCCTCGGTGGCCGCGTGCGGCGCCGGGCACGTCCTGCTGCTCAAGGAGAACTGACCCGCCCATGGCACAGCAGCAGCCGCTCGCGGCCGTCCAGGCTGCCCTCGCCGCCGAGCACGCCGCCGTCTACGGCTACGGCGTGGTCGGCGCCCGCATCGGTGACGACCCCACGGGGCGGGCCGCCGCCGGCTACGACGCCCACCGCGCCCGCCGCGACTCCCTGCGCCGTACCGTCACCGACCTGGGTGGCGAACCCGTCGCGGCCTCGGCGGCCTACACGCTGCCCTTCCCGGTGCCGGACCGGGCGGCGGCGGTCCGCCTCGCCGCCGAACTGGAGGACCGGGTCGCCGGCGTCTACGCCGACCTCGTCCGCGCCGCCACCGCCGACCTGCGCCGCGAGGCCGCCGACGCGCTCCGCGAGGCCGCGGTGCGTGCCGTGGGCTGGCGCGGCGGGAGCGTAGCCTTCCCGGGTCTGGCCGAGCGCGGCCGGTAGACCCGATCCGCAGGAGGGACGACCCCCCGCATGACCCCGGCACCGCAGCACCTCCAACCGCCCGAGCGGCTGATCCGCACCGTCAGCGCCTGGGAGGGCGACCCGGGCCGCGCCTGGCTCGCCGCGCTCCCCGAGCGCGCCGCGGACCATCTCGCGCGGTGGGACCTGCGACCGGAACGGGTGCTCTCTCCCGGCGGCCAGATCAGCATGGTCGTCCTGGTCCGCCGGGCCGACGACACCCCCGCCACGCTCAAACTCGGCCTCGTCACCGACGAGACCCGGCACGAGCACGCCGCGCTCGCCCGCTGGGACGGACGCGGCGCGGTACGGCTGCTGCGCGCCGACCCCGACGAGGGCGTCCTCCTCATGGAACGCCTCCACGGCGACGTCTCGCTGCGCTCGCTGCCCGAGGCCAAGGCGATGCTGGAAGCTTGCGCCACGCTCCAGCGGCTGTGGGTACCGCCGGGTGACGCCCACCCCTTCACGTCCGTGGCCGACCACACCGCCGGGCTCGCGGCCCGGCTGCGGGAGCGGGCCGCCCACCCGTACGTCGACGTGGAGGCGCGCCCCCTCGTCGACGAGGCCCTCGCGATACGGGACGCCCTGACGGGCGGGTCCCAGCCCGAGGCGATGCTGCTGCACGGCGACTACCACCACGGCAACGTGCTCTCCGCCGACCGCGTCCCCTGGCTCGCCATCGACCCCAAGCCGCTCGTCGGCGACCCCGCGTTCGACCTCGGGTGGCTCGTCCGCGACCGCCTGGAGACGCTGCTGGCCGCCCCGGGCGCGCAGGCGGCCGCGCGGCGGCGGGTCGCCAAACTCTCCGACGCGCTCGAGGTGGACCGGGACCGGGTCCGCGGCTGGGCCCTCTTCCGCGCGGTCGAGGCGGGCGTCTGGGCGTTCTCCGTCGCCGACCGCCCCTCCGGCGAGCTCCTCCTGGAATTCGCGGGCCTCCTCTGACGACGTTTTCCCGCCGCCCGCCCTCCCCCAACCTCCGGCCGGGGTTGCCCCCAGCCCGGCGAGGTCAGGTGCCCCGGCGCGCGTGCGGGGTGGGCCGGGTTCGGGGCCTCCGGGGCTGCACGTCCTGGACTGGCATATTTACGCGCCTTTCCAGCACCTGCTCATCCCATCCCGACCCGGACAGTGCGCACAAATATGCCGCACCGTCCAGAACATCCACCCCTACGACCCCGCCCCCTCCGTCTCGTCATGCGCCTGATCCCCGGAGGAGGGTAGAGACGGCACCGCGCTCGGGCCACCCATTGGCGCAGCGCCGACCAGGTGCCCAGCCGTCACCGCCAACCACCCCCCACCGGGGATCAGGCGCGACAACCCACGGAGGGGGCGGGGTCGTAGGGGTGGGTGTTCTGGACTGTGGAGCATATTTGGGTGCATGACCCGGGGCGATCAAGGAACAGTGCCCGAGGCACCTAAATGTGCTGTCCAGAATGCCCAGCCCCGGAGGCCCCGAACCCGGCACCCCACGAAACGCGCGCCGGGGTCCCTGACTTCACAGGGCACCCGGGAGGGCGGGCGGGGGAACCCCCGACGAAGGGGCGCCCCCGCAAGGCGCGGCTACGCGGAGAGGCGCGCAATCGCGTCCGGCACGGAGAGTTCCTCGCGCTCCCCGGACCGCCGGTCCTTGAGCTCGACGACACCCTCGCCCGCCCCCCGCCCGACCACCAGAATCGTCGGCACCCCGAGCAGCTCCGCGTCCGTGAACTTCACGCCGGGCGAGACCCCCGCACGGTCGTCGACGATGACCCGCACGCCCGCGGCGTTCAGCCTCTCCGCGACCTCGAGCGCCAGCTCGGTCTGCAGGGCCTTGCCCGCCGCGACGATGTGGACGTCGGCCGGGGCGATCTCGCGCGGCCAGCACAGGCCCTGCGCGTCGGCGGTCTGCTCGGCGAGCGCGGCGACGGCGCGGGAGACGCCGATGCCGTAGGAGCCCATGGTGACCCGGACGGGCTTGCCGTTCTGGCCGAGGACGTCGAGCTCGAAGGCGTTGGCGTACTTGCGGCCGAGCTGGAAGATGTGGCCGATCTCGATGGCCCGGTCCAGCTTGAGGCCGGCGCCGCAGCGCGGGCAGGGGTCGCCGGGCTCGACCGTGACCACGTCGAGGTACTCGTCGACCTCGAAGTCGCGGCCCACGACGACGTTGCGGGCGTGCGTGTCGGGCTTGTTGGCGCCGGTGACCCAGGCGGTGCCGGGGGCGACGCGGGGGTCGGCGAGGTAGCGGACGCCGGTCAGGCCCTGCGGGCCGACGTAGCCGCGGACCAGGTCGGGGCGGTCGGCGAAGTCCTCGGCGGTGACGAGTTCGACCTCGGCCGGGGCGAGGTGCTCGCCGAGCTTGCCGAGGTCGACCTCGCGGTCGCCGGGGACGCCGACGGCGACGATCTCGCCGTCGACCTTGACCAGCAGGTTCTTCAGCGTCGCGGAGGCCGGGACACCCAGGTGCGCCGCCAGCGTCTCGATGGTCGGGGTGCCGGGGGTGTCCACCTCCTCCAGGGCCGGGTGGTCCACGCCCTCGACCGGGGGCACCACGGTGGTGACGGCCTCGGTGTTGGCCGCGTAGTCGCACGCGGGGCAGTCCACGAAGGTGTCCTCGCCCGCCGCGGCGGGGGCGAGGAATTCCTCGGAGGCCGAGCCGCCCATGGCGCCGGAGACGGCGGAGACGATCCGGAAGTCGAAGCCGAGGCGGGAGAAGATCTTGATGTACGCCTCGCGGTGCAGGCGGTAGGCCTCGGCCAGGCCCTCGTCGGTGGTGTCGAAGGAGTAGGAGTCCTTCATCTGGAACTCGCGGCCGCGCAGGACGCCGGAGCGGGGCCGGGCCTCGTCGCGGTACTTGGTCTGGATCTGGTAGAGGATCACCGGCAGGTCCTTGTAGGACGCGGCCTGGTCCTTGACCAGCTGGGTGAAGATCTCCTCGTGCGTGGGGCCGAGCACGTAGTCGGCGCCCTTGCGGTCGCGGAGCTGGAAGAGCAGGTCGCCGTACTCGCCGGCGCGGCCCGTCACCTCGTAGTTGTCGCGCGGGAGCAGTGCGGGCAGGAGGACCTCCTGGCCGCCGATGGCGTCCATCTCCTCACGGACGACACGCGAGACGTTCTCCAGGACCCGCTTGCCGAGCGGCAGCCAGGTCCACACCCCCGCCGAGGAGCGGCGGACGTATCCGGCCCGGACCAGGAGCTTGTGGCTCGCGGTCTCGGCGTCGGCCGGGTCGTCGCGCAGCGTCTTGAGCAGCAGCCGGGACATGCGCAGGACCATGGGGCTCTCCAGGGGGTTTCGTGCCGTTGCGGCGAGGATATCGACCCACCGGGCACGGCCGGAAACGCGTTTACCGCAGGAGCGGCAGCCAGGCGCCCATGACGGCGTACGGCTTGGTGGCGCTGGGGAAGTGCACCGGCCGCGCGAGGTCGGTGTAGCCGAGGGTGCGGTAGAGGCGCCGGGCCCGGCTCTCGGTGTCGATGGCGGACAGGATGCTGCGCGGCTGGGCGGCGGCGTCGGTGATGGCGGTGATCAGCGCGCGCCCGATGCCGCGGCACTGGAAGTCGGGGTGGACGTGCAGCTCGGTGATGGTGAAGGCGTCGTCGAGCCAGTCGTCGGTGCCGGTGCGGCGCAGGTAGGGCTCGACGACGGTGGACCACCAGTGCGTGCGGTGGTTGGGCATGCCGTAGACGAAGCCCGCCAGCCGTCCGTCCGGGGCGAGGGCGCCGAGCGCGCGGACACCGGGGAAGCCGAGGTGGCGCAGCACGATCTGGTGGCGGATGGCGACCTCTTCCGCGCCCAGCCCGAAGGCGACCGCCTGGACGGCCAGTGCCTCGTCCACCCGCGCCGCCAGGTCGATCGGCTCGACCGCCACGTCATCCATGGGCGGCGACACTACTAGAACAGGACGCTCATGAAAGCGCCGACCTCGGTGAACCCGACGCGCCGGTAGGCGGCCCGGGCAGGCGCGTTGAAGTCGTTGACGTAGAGGCTGGCCACGGGCGCGACGTCACGCAGCGCGTAGTTGAGCACGGCCGCCATGCCGGTCTCGGAGAGCCCCTGGCCGCGGTAGTCGGGGTCGACCCAGACGCCCTGGATCTGGCAGGCGTGCCGGGTGACGGCGCCGATCTCGGCCTTGAAGACCACCCGGCCGTCCTCGATGCGGGCGAACGAGCGCCCGGTGGAGACGAGTTCGGCGACCCGCGCCTGGTAGATCAGGCCGCCGTCGCCGGCGAGCGGGGAGACGCCGACCTCCTCGGTGAACATGGCCACGCACGCGGGCATGATCAGGTCCAGCTCGTCGCGCCGCACCCGGCGCACGCCGGGGTCGGGTTCGACGTCGGCGGGCAGGGCCCGGGTGACCATCAGCGGCTGGCGGGCCCGGATCTCACGGGCCGGTCCCCAGCTCCGTTCGAGCAGCGACCACAGGGCGGCGGTGGAATCGGCGGGGCCGACGATCGACGAGCAGCGGCGGCCCGAGCGCAGCGCCCGGTCGGCGAAGGCGCGCACGGCCTCGGGGCCGGCGCAGATGGGGACGAGGTTGGCGCCCGCGTAGCACAGGGCCTCCAGCCGGCCGCCGAAGTACCAGCCCCACAACTCGCCGCCGAGCCGCCACGGGTCGAGCCCGGCGACGGCGACCCGGGAGGCGACGAAGGCGTTGGCCACCGGGTCCCGGTCGAGTACCGCGAGGACGGCGTCGAGTTCTCCGGGTTCCAGAACCTTGGTCGTCGTGGTCGTCAACACGTGGGCGCCTCACCGTACGGGCCTCGGTGGTCGGGGAAGTCCCCGAACTTTACCCCGCCGCAGCGCGTTCCGCCCTTGCCGCCCGCATCCCGGGACGGGAGCGGCGGCAGGGGCGGGACGGTGCGCATGCGGGAGGAGGGTCAGCTGACGGAGACGGAGGGCTCACCGGAGGCGATGCCGTCGGCCTCCATCTGCTCGGCGAGCTTCATGGCCTCCTCGATGAGGGTCTCCACGATCTTCGACTCCGGCACGGTCTTGATGACCTCGCCCTTCACGAAGATCTGCCCCTTGCCGTTGCCCGAGGCCACCCCCAGGTCCGCCTCACGCGCCTCACCCGGGCCGTTGACGACACAGCCCATCACCGCGACCCGCAGCGGGACCTCCATGCCCTCCAGACCCGCCGTCACCTCATCGGCCAGCTTGTACACATCCACCTGCGCCCGCCCGCACGACGGGCACGACACGATCTCCAGCCGCCGCTGCCGCAGGTTCAGCGACTCCAGAATCTGGATACCGACCTTGACCTCCTCCGCCGGAGGAGCCGACAGCGACACCCGGATCGTGTCCCCGATGCCCTCGCTCAGCAGCGCGCCGAACGCCACCGCCGACTTGATCGTGCCCTGGAACGCCGGGCCCGCCTCGGTGACCCCCAGGTGCAGCGGATAGTCGCACTGCTGCGCCAGCAACCGGTAGGCGTTGACCATCACGACCGGGTCGTTGTGCTTCACCGAGATCTTGATGTCACGGAAGCCGTGCTCCTCGAACAGCGAGCACTCCCACAGCGCCGACTCCACCAGCGCCTCGGGCGTGGCCTTGCCGTACTTCTCCAGCAGGCGCCTGTCCAGGGAACCGGCGTTCACGCCGATCCGGATCGGGGTGCCGGCGTCGGAGGCCGCCTTGGCGATCTCCTTCACCTTGTCGTCGAACTGCCGGATGTTGCCCGGGTTCACCCGCACCGCCGCACAGCCCGCGTCGATCGCCGCGAACACGTACTTCGGCTGGAAGTGGATGTCCGCGATCACCGGGATCTGCGACTTCCTGGCGATGGTGGCGAGGGCGTCGGCGTCGTCCTGCGAGGGGCAGGCGACCCGCACGATCTGGCAACCGGAGGCGGTGAGCTCGGCGATCTGCTGCAGCGTGGCGCCGATGTCCGCGGTGACGGTGGTGGTCATGGACTGGACGGAGACCGGTGCGTCGCCGCCGACGGCCACGGATCCGACCTGGATCTGGCGGCTCTTGCGGCGGTCGGCGAGCTTGATCGGAACGGACGGCATCCCGAGCGAAATCGCGGTCATGTGCGTGGCATCCCCAAAGTACGCGGATCGAGGTCCCGGCGGCATGGGCGGGCTCCGTTGAACGAGACTACGTCACCCCACCCACGCCGAGGACATCGCGCCTAGGTCAAACGCACCGGATTGATGAGATCCGCGGCCATGACCAGGGCCGTGAAGCAGATGAAGACGCCGGCGATCACGTAGGCGACCGGCATCAGCTTCGCCACGTCGAACGGGCCCGGGTCGGGGCGCCGGAAGACACGGGCGAGGTTGCGCCGCAGCGACTCCCACAGGGCGCCCGCGATGTGGCCGCCGTCCAGCGGGAGCAGCGGCAGCATGTTGAACAGGAAGAGGGCCAGGTTGACCCCGGCGAGCAGGTTCACCATCAGGGCGATCTTCTGCGTGGCCGGCAGGGGCAGCGAGAAGACGTCGCCGCCCAGGCGGGCCGCGCCGATCATGCCGACCGGGGAGTCGGGCTGGCGCTCGGCGCCGTTGAAGACCGAGTTCCACAGGGCGGGGATCTTGCCGGGAAGCGCTCCGAGCGACCGGACGCCGTCCTCCGCCGTCGTGGCCATGTGGTCGACCGACTCGCCGAAGCCCAGCCGCACCACGCCGTTGGCGGGCGTGAAGCCGAGGAACCCGGCCTGGACGTACTGGTCCTTGACGACGAGGCCCTGGCTGTCGGTCTTGACGACCTTGTTGGCGATCAGGTTCGCGTGCAGGTCGACGGTCTTCCCGTCGCGCACCACGGTGATGGTGGCGGGGCCGATCGTCTTGCGGATCTCCTGCTGCAGCACCGACCACTGGCTGTCGTCGACCTTGACCCCGTTCAGGGCCACGATCTTGTCGCGCTTCTGCAGTCCGGCCGCCTTGGCGGGCGCCGCCGGGTACTTGCCCTGCGCACAGGGGTCCTTGGCGTCCAGGGCCTTGGTGTCGGACGCGGGGATGACGCAGTCGGAGACCGAGCCGACCGTCGTGGTCTGGGTCTGGAGGCCGAAGACCATGAACAGCATCAGGAAGAGCCCGAAGGCCAGGATCAGGTTCATGAAGGGCCCGGCGAACATCACGATCACGCGCTTCCACGGCTTGCGCGTGTAGAACATCCGGGTCTCGTCGCCCGGCTTCAGTTCCTCGTACGCCGCCGACCGGGCGTCCTCGATCATCCCGCGGAAGGGCGAGGTGGACCGGGCGGTGATCCGGCCGTCGTCACCGGGCGGGAACATGCCGATCATGCGGATGTAGCCGCCGAGCGGGACGGCCTTGACGCCGTACTCGGTCTCGCCCTTGTGCCGCGACCAGATGGTCGGCCCGAAGCCGACCATGTACTGGGGAACGCGGATCTTGAAGAGCTTGGCGGTGGAGAGGTGGCCGAGTTCGTGCCAGGCGATGGAGACCAGCAGACCCACGAAAAACACCGCGAGCCCCAGGACCCACATGAGTGCCGTCATACGCGTGCCGCCTCCGTTGTCGCCTGCTCCGCTTGTTCCGCAGCCAGTTCCCGGGCACGGGCCCGTGCCCAGCTCTCCGCTTCGAGGACGTCCTCGACCGTGAGAGAAGTTCCCGCCGCGGGGGTGCCGTGTTCCTCCACCACCCGCGCGACAGTGTCCACGATGCCGGTGAAGGGCAGCGTGCCCGCGAGGAACGCGGCCACGCACTCCTCGTTGGCCGCGTTGAACACCGCGGGGGCGGTACCCCCGAGGCTACCGACGCGGCGCGCGAGCGCCACCGCCGGGAACGCCTCGTCGTCGAGCGGGAAGAAGGTCCAGGTCGCGGCCTTCGTCCAGTCGCACCCCGGCGCGGCGTCGGGCACCCGCTCGGGCCAGCCGAGGCCCAGCGAGATCGGCATCCGCATGTCCGGCGGGCTGGCCTGGGCCAGTGTCGAACCGTCCGTGAACTCCACCATCGAGTGGACATACGACTGCGGGTGGACGACGACCTCAATGCGGTCGAAGGGAATGTCGAAGAGCAGGTGGGCCTCGATGACCTCCAGGCCCTTGTTGACCAGGGTGGCGGAGTTGATGGTCACCACCGGTCCCATGTCCCAGGTGGGGTGGGCCAGCGCCTGCTGCGGGGTGACCCCGGCCAGCTCCTCCTTGGTCCGCCCCCGGAAGGGGCCGCCGGAGGCCGTGACGACGAGCTTGCGGACCTCGGAGCGGGCGCCGCCCATCAGGGCCTGGAAGAGCGCGGAGTGCTCGGAGTCCACGGGCACGATCTGGCCGGGCTTGGCCAGCGCCTTCACCAGGGGGCCGCCGACGATCAGCGACTCCTTGTTGGCGAGGATCAGCACGCGGCCCGCCTCCAGGGCGGCCAGCGTCGGGCGCAGCCCGATCGAGCCGGTGATGCCGTTCAGCACCGAGTGGCACGGCCGGCGGGCCAGCTCGGTCGCCGCGTCCGGGCCCACGAGCACCTCGGGCAGCGGCTCGCTCCCGTACCGCTCGGCGAGGGCCTCGCGGAGCGGGCCCTCGGCCTGCTCGTCGGCGACGGCGACCGCCTCGACGCCCAGCTGCAGCGCCTGGTCGGCGAGCAGCCCGACCCGGCCGCCGGCCGCGGACAGCGCGACCACGCGGAAGCGGTCGGGGTTGCGCAGCACGACGTCGATGGCCTGGGTGCCGATCGATCCGGTCGAGCCGAGGATCACGATGTCGCGGGGACCGTCGTGGGCGGCGGTGGCCGTGTCCGGTCCGGTCGGCCGCAGGTGCGGGTCGGCGAGAGAGTCGGTCATCCCCCTATTGTGTCGGGTCCGCGGCACGCCGAGGGCACCGCCTCCGGGAAGCGGTGCCCTCGGCTGCGGCCGGCCGTTCAGCGGATCGGCCGGTGGACGTTCTCCTTGCCGGAGGGTCCGGGGTCGGTCGCGGCGATCCACGGGCCGTCGCCCGAGGGATCGACGATGCCGGATTCGAGCCAGGTGTAGGCGCCGCCGAGCACGCCGGTGACCACCTTGCGGTCGATGGTGTCGGTGTTGGCCCACAGGCGCCCGAACAGCTCCTCCACCCGCAGCCGCGACTGGCGGCAGAAGGCGTCGGCGAGCTGGTAGGCCTCGCGCCCGTTCTCGCCGCGGGTGCGCAGCATCTCGGCGCGGACGCAGGCCGCGCTCATCGCGAACAGCTCGGCACCGATGTCCACCACACGGCCGAGGAAGCCCTGTTTGGTCTCCATCCGGCCCTGCCAGCGGGACATCGCGTAGAAGGTCGAGCGGGCGAGCTTGCGCGCGCTGCGCTCCACGTACCGCAGGTGCACGGCGAGGTCGGGGTGGCCCGACGGGTGGAAGGAGCCGTACGACACCGGCAGCTGGCCCGGGCCCGCGACGAGCCTGGGCAGCCAGCGGGCGTAGAAGCCGCCGGCCTTCATGCCCGCCTTGGCCTTGTCGCCGAGGGCCTTGTCGGGGTCGATGAGGTCGCCGGCCACCGACAGGTGGGCGTCGACGGCCTCGCGGGCGATCAGCAGGTGCATGATCTCCGTCGAGCCCTCGAAGATCCGGTTGATGCGCAGGTCGCGCAGCAACTGCTCGGCCGGCACGGCGCGTTCGCCGCGCGCGGCGAGCGATTCGGCGGTCTCGAAGCCGCGACCGCCGCGGATCTGGACGAGTTCGTCGGCCATGACCCAGCCCATCTCGGACGCGAAGAGCTTGGCGAGCGCGCCCTCGATGCGGATGTCGTTGCGGTTCTCGTCGGCCATCTGGCTGGAGAGCTCCATGACGGCCTCGAGGGCGAACGTCGTCGCCGCGATGAAGGCGATCTTCGATCCGACGGCCTCGTGCTCGGCGATCGGCTTGCCCCACTGCTCACGGGCCACCGACCACTCGCGGGCGGTCTTCAGGCACCATTTGCCGGCCGCGACGCAGGACGCGGGCAGCGACAGGCGGCCGGTGTTGAGGGTGGTCAGGGCGATCTTCAGGCCGGAGCCCTCGGGGCCGATGCGGTTCTCGGCGGGGACCCGCACCCGGTGGAAGCGGGTGACGCCGTTCTCGATACCGCGCAGACCCATGAAGGAGTTGCGGTTCTCGACGGTGATGCCCTCCGAGCCCGCCTCGACCACGAAGGCGGTGATGCCGCCCTTGTGGCCCTCGCTCCTCGGCACCCGGGCCATGACGACCAGCAGATCGGCCACGACGCCGTTGGTGGTCCACAGCTTGACGCCGTCGAGAACGTAGGAGTCCCCGTCCGGAACCGCCGTGGTGGCCAGGCGCGCCGGGTCGGAGCCCACGTCGGGCTCGGTGAGCAGGAAGGCGGAGATGTCGGTCCGGGCGCAGCGCGGCAGGAACCGCTCCTTCTGCTCCGGGGTGCCGAACATCTTCAGCGGCTGGGGCACGCCGATCGACTGGTGGGCGGAGAGCAGCACGCCGACGGCGGGACTGGCGGACCCGACCAGGGCCAGCGCCTTGTTGTAGTAGACCTGCGTGAGACCGAGGCCGCCGTACTTGGGGTCGATCTTCATGCCGAGGGCGCCGAGCTCCTTGAGCCCGGTGATGACCTCGTCGGGGATGCGCGCCTCGCGTTCGATCAGCGCGCCGTCCACCTTCGTCTCGACGAAGTCGCGGAGCTTGGCCAGGAACTCCTCGCCACGCTGGACCTGTTCGGTCGACGGTGTGGGGTGGGGGTGGATCAGGTCGAGCCGGAAGCGTCCCAGGAACAGTTCCTTGGCGAAGCTGGGCTTGCGCCATTCCTGTTCCCGGGCTGCCTCGGCGACCTGGCGTGCTTCGCGTTCCGAGACGGTGGGGCGGGCTGAACTTGCGGACATGGGGGCATCACCTCGCGTCGTTACCGACCGGTGCTACGTGTTCGTTAGTACCCCGGTTCCGGCATGGTCACCAGCCCTCGCGCACGACGGGCCGGACCCGCGGTGCCCGGCGGCCGTCCCGGGCAGCACGGCGGCCGGACGCACCGGGCGTCGGCGGCGAGCACCGTGGGAGCAGGAGCGGGGCGGCACACCGAACGTGACTGACGCAGCGTCAGCAGGGCCTCCGCGGAGTGTTCTTCGAGGTCCGGGCAGCTGTGAGGGTCCCCGGGGGGACCTGTCCGCGAGACCGTCCGGCACCTCCCGCGCGGCGGCGGAGCGGAGGCGCCCCGGGGCAGCCGCACCGGCCCCAGGGGATTCGCCCCGGCGCCCGGCTCCACCCGGGTGAACGCGCGGGCCGCCCCGCCGGCCGGACTCCAAGGGCCAGCGCCTCACGGAGAGTCGGGGAGAACGGCGCGGCCGGGGCGCACCGCACATGCGCCCCGGCCGCTGGAGGGATGGTCTAGAGGGCGAGCCCGGTCAGCACGAGCACGCGCTCATAGGTGTAGTCGTCCATCGCGTACTTGACGCCCTCACGCCCGACGCCCGAGTCCTTGACGCCGCCGTAGGGCATCTGGTCGGCGCGGTAGGAGGGCGCGTCGCCGATGATGACCCCGCCGACCTCCAGCTCCCGGTGGGCGCGGAAGGCGGTCTGCAGGTCGTGCGTGAAGACGCCGCTCTGCAGGCCGAACTTGGAGTCGTTGACCACGGCGAACGCCTCGTCGGTGCCGTCGACCCTGTGCAGCGACAGCACCGGGCCGAAGACCTCCTCGGTGGCGATGATCGCGTCGGCGGGCAGGTCGGCCAGCACGGTCGGCTCGTAGGCGGCACCGTCGCGCCCCCCGCCGGTCAGCAGCTTGGCACCCTTGGCCACGGCATCCTCGACCCAGGACTCGACGCGCCGGGCGGCGTTCTCGTCGATCAGCGGGCCGACGTCGGTCGCCTCGTCCGACGGGTCCCCGGAGACCTGGGCCCTGACCTTGGCCACGACCTTCTCCACCAGCCGGTCGTACACCGCCGCGTCCGCGACGACCCGCTGCACGGAGATGCAGGACTGGCCGCCCTGGTAGTTGGCGAACGTCGCGATGCGGCTCGCCGCCCACTCCAGGTCCTCCTCGGAGGACCAGTCCGCTAGGACGACGGCGGCGGCGTTGCCGCCGAGCTCCAAGGTGGTGTGCTTGCGCGGCACCGAGTCCATGATCTGGTAGCCGACCCGGTCGGAGCCGGTGAAGGAGATGACGGGCAGGCGCTCGTCCTGGACCAGCGCGGGCATCCGGTCGTTGGGAACCGTCAGCACGCTCCAGGAACCGGCCGGCAGGTCGGTCTCGGCGAGGATCTCGCCCAGCACGAGGGCCGAGAGCGGCGTGGACGGCGCCGGCTTGAGGATGATCGGCGTGCCCACGGCGATCGCCGGGGCGACCTTGTGCGCCACCAGGTTGAGCGGGAAGTTGAAGGGCGCGATGCCGAGCACACTGCCGCGCGGGAACCGGCGGGTCAGCGCGAGACGGCCCACACCGCCCGCGTCGGTGTCCAGACGCTGCGCCTCACCGCTGTTGAAGCGGCGCGCCTCCTCCGCGGCCCAGCGGAACACCGAGACGGCGCGGCCGACCTCGCCGCGCGCCCACTTGAGCGGCTTGCCGTTCTCGGCGGTGATCAGGCGCGCGATCTCCTCGGTGCGCTCGGCCAGCCGCTTGGACACGTGGTCCAGCGCGGCGGCGCGCACGTGCGCGGGCGTGCCGGCGAACTCCGCCTCGACCGCCTTGGCGGCCGCGACCGCCTCCTCGACCTGGTCCTCGGTCGGCACGCCGACCGAGGCGACGACGCTGCCGTCGTACGGGTTCACGACATCGAAGCTGTCCTCGCCGGTGACCGGGCGGCCGGCGAGCCAGAAGGCGGTGGAGGTGCTCATGCGGACACGGTAGGACGGGCGGCGCCCGGACGGGCTTGTCCACCGCGGAGTGCAAACCCGGCGCGATGCGCCGTTTCGGCACGCGCCGTCAGCGGCCGGCGGCCTTCAGTGCGAGCCACAGCTCCATCCGCACGTCCGGGTCGTCCAGCGAGCGGCCCAGGATCTCCTCCACGCGCCGCATCCGGTACCGCAGCGTGTGCCGGTGCACCCCGAGGTCGGCCGCGGCGGCGTCCCACTGGCCGTGCCGGGACAGCCACGCGTGCAGTGAGGCCACGAGGTCGCCGCGGGCGGTGGCGTCGTGCTCCCGCAGCGGGCGCAGCAACCCGTCCGAGAACGCCCGTACGGCGTCCTCGCTCAGCAGCGGCAGCACCGAACCCGAGCCGACCTCGTCGTGCTCGACCAGGCTGCGGCCACGGCGGCGCGCGACCGCCAGCGCCCGCCCGGCCTGCTCGTGGGCGGCGGGCACGGCCGCGGAACCGACCGCGGCCGACAGCCCCGCCACGAGGTCGTCGTCGCTGTCCAGCGCCGCCAGGGCCGCGGCGAGCACCGCGCCGTCGGCCGAGGCCAGGACCGTCAGCCGGTTGCCGTCGCGCACCGCCAGCACCGGCTCGGCGGAGCGCAGCGAGGCCGCCTCCACCCGCTCGGCCAGCAGGCCCACGGCCTCGACGGCGGTCTCCGCGGGCTCGGCCACCAGGACACGCACGGGCGCCTCCAGCAGCCCGCCGTACAGCCGGCCCGCCACCGTACGGGCGTGCTCGGCCTCCCCCACGAGCAGCATCCGCAGCAGCGCGCCGCCGAGCCGCTGCTCGGTGTCCTGCAACGTGCGGGACTGCTCCAGGGACAGCGTCAGCAGGGCCACGGCCGCGTGCACGATGTAGCGGGCGGAGGTGTCCAGGCGCTCCTCCGTCCCCACCGCGAGGAAACCGCGCGGGCGGCGGCCCGTGCCGAGCGACTGCAACTGCACCCGGTCCTCCGTGCCCGCCGGGCCCGCCACGGCCGCGCTCGCCGGTGCCGGCTTCCCGCGCAGCCGGTCCACCTCGCCGGCCAGCCGTGCGGCGCGACGGCCGGCCCAGTCCGGGGCGGCGGCCACCACGGCGCCGGACGCGTCGTACAGCGCCGCCCAGCCGTTCAGGTGCGCCGCGAGCCGGGCCAGCAGCGCGCTCGTCCCGTCCGGCGCCAGCGCGGCCCGGGTCAGCTCCCGCTGCGCCTCGAAGCCGGCCGTCACCGCCTGGTACTGCTCCGCGGCTATCGCCGCCGACACGGCCTTGCTGATGGCGATGAACGGCGTCTTGCGCGGCACCTCCAGCAGCGGCAGCCCGTGCGCCTCCGCCGCCTCCACGAGCGCCTCCGGCACGGTCTCGTGGCTCAGCCCCACGCCGAAGCCGAGCCCCACGACGCCGGCCCGCGCCAGCCGGGTCACGTACTGCGCGAGCGCGTCCGGCGAGCCCATGTCCAGCTTCAGGCCGGTGGTCAGCAGCAGCTCCCCGCCCTCCAGGTACGGCGCGGGGTCGTCCAGCTCGCTGGTGTGCACCCAGCGGACGGTCGCCGCGTCCGCGTGGTCGCCTCCGGCGAGGGCGGTCAGCTTCAGGGCGGGGTTCCGCAGAAGCGAGGCGAGGGTTGGCGGCACGGTCTTTTTCTCCATCGCGGAGTACGGTCTCTTCCGATTCTGCCTCACCGTATACCTGCGGCGCCGCCAGGTTTTTTCCCCGCCCGCCCTCCCGTGCGCCCTGTGAAGTCAGTTACCCCGACGCGCGTGTGTTCCTGGGCCGGGTTCGGGGCCTCCGGGGCTGGCCATTCTGGACAGCACATTTAGGTGCCTCCGGTGCTGTCCATCGCTTACCCCGGGTGCCGCACCCAAATATGCTCCACAGTCCAGAACACCCACCCCTGCACCCCCGCCCCCTCCGTAGGTTGTCGCGCCTGATCCCCGGAGGGGGGTGGTTGGCAGTGACGGCTGGGCACCTGGACAGCGCCGCGCCAACGAATGGCCCGAGCACGGTGCCGTCTCCACCCACCCTCCGGGGATCAGGCGCATGGAACTACGGAGGGGGCGGGGCCGTAGGGTGGGCGTTCTGGACTGTGGAGCATATTTGGGTGCACGACCCGGGGTGACCGATCCAGGGTGCTCGAGGCACCGAAATGTGCTGTCCAGAATGGCCAGCCCGGAGGCCCCGAACCCGGCACCCCCACGAAACGCGCGCCGGGGTCCCTGACTTCACAGGGCACCCGGGAGGGCGGGCGGGGGATGCCCGGCGCGGGCGGGCAGGACGCGCGGCCCTACGACCGCAGGTCGACAAGCACGGGGGAGGCGTGCTCGCCGTCGACCGCTGTCAGCGACAGTACCGCGTGCCCCGCAGGGACGACGTGGGCCAGGTCCGACGCGGACCACCGCTCACGTTCGACCTTGCGCACGGTGATGGACTCCGCCGTGACCGCCTTGCCCGTGACGAGCCGCCGCACGGTGTGCAGCACCCGCGTGAGGGGCTCGTCCGCGATGATCTGGCGGTTGGTGACGTCCTGGACGTCGACCCATTCCTTGCCCCAGACCTCCGCGAAGCGGGCCCCGTCCCAGGCGGTGACCCCGGAGAGCGCGGCGCGGCAGCCCACCGCGCCGAGGAGGGCGGCGCGCAGGGGCTCGGGGACGTCGTCGAGGGTGCGGAGGGTGAGGACGGCCCCGGCGTTGGCGGACCGCATGCGCTGGAGGCCGCGCACCGACTCGGCGGTGACGGTGTGGGAGGCGTCGTCGAGGACGAGGCAGGCGAAGAGGGAACGGTCCTGCCGGGCCACGGCGCACTCCGCGAACTGGGCGAGGACGAGCCGCGCGAGGATGCGGGAGACCTCGGCGTGGCCGCGTTCGGGGAGGTCGATGCGGACCCGGAGGGGGTGTTCCAGGCCGCGCAGGGAGAAGGGGTGGCTGCCGCCGGTGGTGTCGAAGAAGCCGGCGAACGCGGGGCGGTCGAGGAGTGCGATGCGGTCGGCGAGCAGCGGTCCCGCGTCGCCGGGGCGGGCGGACTGGCGTTCGCGGGCGTCGAGTTCGCGCAGTTGGGCCTGGGCGACGGGGCCGCGGTCCTGCAGCGCGGCGCGCAGCGCGGCCAGCGCCGCGGGGGTGCCGTCGAGGAGTTCGCGCAGTTCGGGGACGGAGGGGAAGCGGCCGTGGGCGGCGTGGAAGGGGCCGAGCAGCTGGGCGAGCGCGGTGGCGGCGCGCCGGCTGTCACCGCCGGGGAGGGCGGCGGCGAGGTCGCCGACCAGGGCTTCGGCGAGGAAGCCCGCGGCCTCGTCGGGGTCGCCGGCGCCGCCGTACAGGTCGAGGTCGTAGGCGGAGTCGGGGCGGCCGATCTTGACGACGACGTCGAAGGACTCGTCCGGGGCGAGCCGTGCCCCGTCCGTGCCGACGGCGACGACGGCCGCCCGCCCGGCGAGCGCCTGCAGGCACATGAACTCCAGGACCGGCCGCACGATGCGCACGGTCTTGCCGGAGCCGGGCGGTCCCACGGCGAGCAGGGAGGTGCCGAGCACGGAGGTGTCGAGGGCGAACCCGGCGCCGCGGTGGGTGCGGGGGTTGCGCTCGTCCTCGGAGGCGGTGCCGATGCGGACCTGCCCGGCGAACAGGTCGTGCCGGGCGGCGCGGACCGGCAGGTCGCGGGCGCCGCTGGGGTGGGCGCAGGCGGCGGCGCCGTAGCGGAGCACGGTGTCGGTGAAGGCGGGGAGCCGGCCGGGCTCGGACCGCACCGACTGCCACGCGCGGGTGAGCCGGGCGAAGTCGACGTCGTTCATCCGTCCGTCGCGCGCGTCACCGGCGAGCCGGTCGGCGGCGTCGGCGGCGCCGCCGTCGCGCAGTGCGGGGAATTCCGCCGGGTCCTGCCGCGGGTCGGCGGGCGGCCGGGCGGAGGAGGCCGGGTCCTCCTCGCGGGCCCGCTGGAGGGGGGCGGTGATGTAGCGGCGCCACATCTCGGGCCAGCGGCCGAGCCGGGCGAAGAAGATCAGCAGGGCGCCGCCGATGAGCGCGTAGTAGAGGTACGAGGCCCAGGCGTAGGCGGTCTGGTTGCCGCCGGCATGCCGCCAGGAGTCGGGGGTGACGGCGAGCAGGGGCCACAGCCAGTAGCTGCCGAGGTAGCCGTTCCACAGCAGGGACCACAGGAGCCAGCCGCCGAGGAAGGCGATGACGGCGCCGCTGACCAGCTGGCGGCCCGGCACGGCCTCGGGGTCGTCCGCGGGCCGCGGACGGTGGCCGTTGCGCCACACGCCGGGCTCGGCGGTGGGGCGCGGTGCGCGCAGCCAGGCGACGAAGCCGGCGCCGTCGGGGCCCGCAGGCGCGGTGGCGTCCGGGGGCGCGGGCCAGGTGCCGGGGGCCGGGCGGGCACCGGGGGCGGAGGTGGGCGGCGGGGGCGTGCCGGGGCGCCCCTTGCGTCCGGTGCCCGCCGCGGGGTCGCCGTCGGTGTCCTGGGCGGCGGCCGGGGCCCGTCCGCCGGGGTCGCCGGGTCCGGGCCGCGCGCCGGGGACCGGGGGCGGTCCCGCGGGTACGGGTGGGACGCCCGGCACCGGCCGGGCGCCCGGAACAGGCGGTGTGCCCGGGCCCGTACCGCCGGGCGGAGGCGCCGCAGGCCTCCCGTGCGTACCGTCGATGTCCATCGCGTGTGCCACCCCTCGCAGGTCCGCACTCAATGTAGTCGAGCGGCCACCCGGGTCCGAAGGATCTTGGCACGCTCATGTCCGTCACGTCGAAGAGTCCTCGTACAGTGCGCCCATGCGGAGTGTGCGGGGTACCGCCGTACGGGCTTAGCCTGCGGGAAAGGACACCGGTTCGAAGGAGTACGCCCGACATGACCGATCTGGCCCAGGAGCGCCGCCTCGTCACCCCGATCCCCGGCCCCAAGTCGCAGGAGCTGCTGGCGCGCAAGGCTGCTGCGGTCGCGAACGGCGTCGGTGTGACCCTGCCCGTCTTCGTCACCCGGGCCGGCGGCGCCGTGCTGGAGGACGTGGACGGCAACTCGCTGATCGACTTCGGTTCCGGCATCGCGGTGACCTCGGTCGGCAACAGCGCGGAGGCGGTCGTGCGCCGCGCCTCGGCGCAGCTCGCCGACTTCACCCACACCTGCTTCATGGTGACGCCGTACGAGGGCTACGTGGAGGTCGCCGAGGCCCTCAACGAGCTGACCCCGGGCGACCACGAGAAGCGCACCGCGCTGTTCAACTCCGGTGCCGAGGCCGTCGAGAACGCGGTGAAGATCGCCCGCGCGTACACCAAGCGCCAGGCCGTCGTCGTCTTCGACCACGGCTATCACGGGCGCACCAACCTGACGATGGCGCTGACGGCGAAGAACATGCCGTACAAGCACTCGTTCGGCCCCTTCGCGCCCGAGGTCTACCGGGTTCCGCTGGCCTACCCGTTCCGCTGGCTGACCGGCCCGGAGAACTGTGCGGAGGAGGCGGCCGCCCAGGTGATCGACATGATCACCAAGCAGGTCGGCGCGGAGAACGTCGCCGCGATCGTGATCGAGCCGATCCAGGGCGAGGGCGGCTTCATCGAGCCCGCCAAGGGCTTCCTGCCGAAGATCGTGGAGTTCGCGCGCGAGAACGGCATCGTCTTCGTCGCGGACGAGATCCAGACCGGCTTCTGCCGCACCGGCGAGTGGTTCGCCTGCGAGGACGAGGGCATCGTCCCGGACCTGATCACCACCGCCAAGGGCATCGCCGGCGGTCTGCCGCTGGCCGCCGTGACGGGCCGCGCGGAGATCATGGACGCCGCGCACTCGGGCGGCCTCGGCGGCACCTACGGCGGCAACCCGGTGGCGTGCGCGGCCGCGCTCGGCGCCATCGAGACGATGAAGGAGTTCGATCTCAACGCCAAGGCCCGCCGCATCGGCGAGGTCATGCTGGGACGGCTGCGCGGCATGCAGGAGAAGTTCGAGGTCATCGGCGAGGTCCGGGGCCGCGGCGCCATGATCGCGGTGGAGTTGGTGGAGCCCGGGACCAAGAACCCGAACGCCGCCGCGACCGCCGCGCTGGCCAAGGCGTGCCACGCCGAGGGCCTGGTGGTCCTGACCTGTGGCACCTACGGCAACGTGCTGCGCTTCCTGCCTCCGCTGGTGATCGGCGAGGACCTCCTGAGCGAGGGCCTGGACATCATCGAGAGTGCGTTCACCCGCCTGTGACCAGGCGTTTCCTGGGTGCCGGAGCGCTCCCGGCACACACGGTGAAGAAGGTGTGCGGGCCTGATGGCGGGAGGGTGCAACCCCTGTCTGACGTCTCGCCCGTGACGTACGGTTTCCGCAGATGGAAGAAACACCCCGTCTGCGGAGGTCCGCGGGCGACACTTTGCCGGTGACTCCCCATCACCGGTACAGCAGTGCCCTCGCGCACACCGCCGAAGCCGCAGGCTCCGGCAATCCTCGCCGATCGGTCGGCCGCTTGCCCCAAACCCCCCGGGGCGGGCGGTACGGCGATCGTTCTGGCCGCCCCGGAACTCTCCCCCCTGTTCCGGGGCGGCCAACTTCTCTGCTGATCGTCGTGTGCATGGCGCTCTTCGGACTGCTGACCTGGCAGGAGGCGGTTCGCGGGCGCCTGCTGGCGTTGGACGGGCCGGTGCGCTCCGCGATCGCGGGTCCCTCCGTACGCCCCGCCGGGGCGGCTTCGCCCGTTGCGCAGTTCCTCGCCGACCTGGGCAACGCACCCGTCGCCGTACCGGTGCTGACGACTGCAATGGTCTATACCATGTGGCGGCTCCGGCGGACCGGGGTGTCCCGCTGGTGGCTGCCGGCGCTCGCGTACGGCCTGGCGATGGCCGCGGTACCCGGGCTGGTGAGCCTGCTCAAGCCGCTGATCGGCCGCGCCGGCCCCGGCTCGCTCACCCTCTCCCCCGGCTATCCGGGGCTCTATCCCTCCGGCCACGGCGCGACCGCCGCCGTCGCGTACGGGGGCGCGGCGCTGCTGCTGGCGCACCTCTCCCTGCGCACGGCAGCACGGCGGCTGCTGGGGGCGGCCGCCGTGCTGCTGAACGTCGCGGTGGGGATCTCCCTGGTCCGGTGCGGCTACCACTGGCCGCTGGACGTCGTGGGGAGCTGGCTGCTGTGCGGCGCCCTGCTGGCGGGTGCCGCCCTCGCGGTCAGTTGTTGGTCGGGAAACCGAGGTTGATGCCGCCGTGGCTCGGGTCGAGCCACCGCTGCGTGACCGCCTTGCCGCGGGTGAAGAAGTGGACGCCGTCCGGGCCGTAGGCGTGGGTGTCGCCGAACAGCGAGGCCTTCCAGCCACCGAAGGAGTAGTAGGCGACCGGCACCGGGATCGGCACGTTGATGCCGACCATGCCGACCTCGACGTCGTGCTGGAAGCGGCGGGCGGCGCCGCCGTCGTTGGTGAAGATGGCCGTGCCGTTGCCGTACGGGTTGGAGTTGATCAGCTCCAGGCCCTCGTCGTACGAGCCCACGCGCACCACGGACAGGACCGGGCCGAAGATCTCGTCGTTGTAGACGGACATGCCGGGCTTCACGTCGTCGAAGAGGGTCGGGCCGAGCCAGAAGCCGTTATCGGTGTCGTCGCCGCTGACCGCGTGCGCGCGGCCGTCCACGGCGAGGGTCGCGCCGTCGGCGAGGCCCGCGTCGAGGTAGGACGTCACCTTGTCGCGGTGGGCGCCGGTGACCAGGGGGCCCATCTCGGACGTGGCGTTGCAGCCGGGGCCGACGGTGAGCGTGGCCATCCGCTCCTTGATCTTCCCGACCAGCTCGTCGCCGATCGGGTCGACGGCCACCAGGACGGAGACGGCCATGCAGCGCTCGCCGGCCGCGCCGAAGCCGGCGTTGACGGCGGCGTCGGCGGCCAGGTCGAGGTCCGCGTCGGGCAGCACCAGCATGTGGTTCTTGGCGCCGCCGAGTGCCTGGACGCGCTTGCCGTAGCGGGTGCCGGTCTCGTAGACGTAGCGGGCGATGGGGGTGGAACCGACGAAGGAGACCGACTTGATGTCCGGGTGCTCCAGGAGGCGGTCGACGGCGACCTTGTCACCGTGCACGACGTTGAAGACACCGTCGGGCAGCCCGGCGCGCTTCCACAGCTCCGCGAGGAAGTTGGCGGCGGACGGGTCCTTCTCGGAGGGCTTGACGACGACCGTGTTGCCCGCGGCGATGGCGATCGGGAAGAACCACATCGGCACCATGGCCGGGAAGTTGAACGGCGAGATGATCGCGACCGGGCCGAGCGGCTGGCGGATCGAGTAGACGTCGATGCCGGTCGAGGCCTGCTCGGTGAAACCGCCCTTGATCAACTGCGGGATGCCGCAGGCGTACTCGACGACCTCGATGCCGCGGGCGATCTCGCCGAGGGCGTCGGAGTGCACCTTGCCGTGCTCGGAGACGATGATCGCGGCCAGCTCGTCGCGCTGGGCGTTCAGCAGCTCCCGGAAGGCGAACAGCACCGAGGTGCGCTTGGCGACCGAGGCGTTGCGCCACTCCTTGAACGCGGCGGCGGCCGCGCCGACGGCCTGGTCGACCTCGGCGTTCGCCGCGAAGTCGACCCGCCCGGTGACGGCGCCGGTCGCCGGGTCGTACACGTCGCCGTGGCGCTCCGCGGTACCGGCCCACGCCTGCCCGGCGATCCAGTGCGTGATGTGCTTGTCGGTCACGGCTGTTCTCCCTGTCGGTCCCACACGTCCTCTCCCGCCAGTGTCACCAGTGCGGGAGGCGGCCCTCAAGCACCAATGTGTCGGCGGCCAGGACTTTGTCTTTACATGTCGTACAGATCGTCGGGGTGCTCCATGCCCTCCATGAGGTCGAGCCGGATGTCCTGGGCCCACGCGAAGGCCCAGCGCTTGAGCTCGGCGACCTCCCCGGGCTCCAGTCCGCGGGCGGCGTAGGCGCGGTCGTCGGCCCCGACCAGCTTGTCCAGCCGGTCGGCGAGCGCGCCGGGCTCGAAGTCCTCGTCGCGGCGCACGGCCATGGACAGCAGCTCGCCGGGGGCGAACCACGCGGCCATGGCCCGGACGTCGACGAGGTCGCCCGGCAGGGCGCGGTCGACGAGCGCGGCCACCTTCAGCGCGGCGCAGTCCTCCAGCGCGACGACCGGCACCGGCCGGGACAGGCCCAGGCCGAGCAGCACCGGTGGGTGCGACAGCGGTTCCTTGGCGATGTGGACGGTGTAGGCGAGCGCGCCGGGGAGCGCCGCGGTGAACTGCGCGGACAGCGGGGTGCGGGGCAGGTCGGCGACCTCGTAGCCGGCGGCGGTGCACGCGGCCTCCAGCGCCGCCGCGATCCGCCCGACGGAGGTGGAGCTGAAGGTCACCAGGTCCAGGTGGCGGGAGGGAGCGCCGCGCAGCCCGTGGGCGTGGACCGCGTGACTGCCGGCGAACACCAGACCGTGCGGCTCGCAGACGGGCAGCACGGTCTCGACGAACGCGGCGTGGCCGGGCGCGAGTCCCACGTCAGACCGCCGCCGTCGGGTATGCGGAACGGGCCGTGGCCCGGTCGCGTTCCGTCGGGATCATGGAACCAGTGTCGCGCACCGGGGCCCGCGGCCGGCTGGTTCACTCTTCCGTGTCGCGGGGACGGCGCACCGCGAGCTGGGCGGCCGCCTCGTGCATGGCGAGTTCGAGGACGCCGGGATCGGTGAGGTGGCCGGTGCCGTCCGGCGGGACGAGCCAGCGCACGCCGCCGGTGGCACGGCCGGGATAGGGCACGACGATCCACGTGCCGTTGCCCGCGGTGCGCACCCCGGTGCCGATCCAGCGGGCGGCGGTGCCGGGCGGCACGAGGAAACCCATGCGGGAGTCGCCGAAGTCGGCCAGCACGGGTCCCGGCCGGTCGACGAGCCGGTTCAGCACGTCGAGGGTGGGGTAGCCGAGCTCCCCGGTGAGGATGAGGACGTCCCAGAGCCGCCCGGCGGGCAGGAGCGTGACCCCGAGGGGGTTGCGCTCCCATTCCCACCGCGTGGTCTCGGGGTCGGGTGCCACGGAAACCAGCCATTCGACCGCGCCGCGCGCGCCGGTGCCCACCATGCCGGTTCCTCCGTTCCGTGTGTGTGCGTTCATATCTGTCACACGGTGAGAGGGGCGCGGGGGCCGATCATTACGCGAGTTTTCACGATCTTTCGCCGGTGATTGCCGTCACAGGCGCCGGAAGGGCCCCGGGAAGGGCTGATTCGTCCCCTCGGCCTCAGCTGTCGAAGCCGAGTCCGAGCCGGTCCATGGTCTTCAGCCACAGGTTGCGCCGGCCCGCGTTGCGGTCGGCGCGGCCCAGCGACCACTTGGTCAGCCCGATCCCGGCCCAGGCCAGCGGCTCGGGCGGGAAGGGCATCGGCTTGCTGCGCACCATCTCCAGCGCGGTGCGTTCGGTGGACTCCCCGGCCAGCAGGTCGAGCATCACGTCGGCGCCGAAACGGGTCGCGCCGACGCCGAGACCGGTGTAGCCGGCGGCGTAGGAGACCCGTCCGTCGTGGGCGGTGCCGAAGAAGGCGGAGAAGCGCGAGCAGGTGTCGATCGCGCCGCCCCAGGCGTGCGTGAAGCGGACGCCCTCCAACTGCGGGAAGCAGTGGAAGAAGTGCCGGGCGAGCTTGAGGTAGGTCTCCGGGCGCTCGTCGCGCGCGGCGTCCAGGCGCCCGCCGTAGGGGTAGATGGCGTCGTAGCCGCCCCACAGGATGCGGTGGTCCGCCGTCAGCCGGAAGTAGTGGAACCGGTTGGCGCTGTCGCCGAGTCCCTGGCGCTTCTTCCAGCCGATCGCGCCGAGTTGCCCGGCGCTGAGCGGCTCGGTCATCAGGGCGTAGTCGTAGACCGGGACGACGTAGTGGCGCACGCGTTTGACCAGCGAGGGGAAGACGTTGGTGCCGAGCGCGACGTGCCGGGCGAAGATCCGTCCGTACGGAGTGCGGACGGCCATGCCGGAGCCGTTGCGGGCGAGCCCGGTGGCGCGGGTGTGCTCGTACACCCGCACGCCCAGTTCCTGGCAGGCGCGCTTGAGGCCCCAGGCCAGCTTGGCCGGGTGGAGCATGGCGACACCGGTGCGGTCCCACAGGCCGCCGACGAAGGTGGGCGAGTCGACCTCGGCGCGCACCTGGTCGCGGTCGAGCACCTCCAGTTCGACGCCGTGCCGGGCGGCCTCCTCGGCGGCGGCGCGCAGGGCGTCGAACTGGTAGGGCTCGGTGGCGACGTCGATCTCGCCGGTGCGCTCGAAGTCGCAGTCGATGGAGTAGCGGGCCACCGCCTCCTCGATGCCGTCGAGGTTGCGGTTGCCGAGTTCCTCCAGCGCGGCGAACTCGCCCGGCCAGCGGGCGAGTCCGTTGGCCAGGCCGTGGGTGAGGCTGGCCGCGCAGAAGCCGCCGTTGCGGCCGGACGCCGCCCAGCCCACCTCCTTGCCCTCGACGAGCACGACGTCGCGCTTCGGGTCGCGCTCCTTGGCCAGCAGCGCGGTCCACAGCCCCGTGTAACCGCCGCCGACCACCAGCAGGTCGCAGTGCTCGTCGCCGACGAGCGCCGATCCGGCCCGCGGCCTGCCGGGATCCTCCAGCCAGTACGGTGTCGGCTGCGCGTCGGCGAGCGAACGGGCTGGATCCATGGGTTCTCACACCTTTGGTGATGCGGGGTCGGGGCCGTCCGGTGTCACGTCCGGTCTACGTACGGGCTTTCCTGCGCCGCCCGAGCAGTTGTCCGACGACGACGCAGAGCACGGCCACCACGAACATCAGCGTGCCGATGACGTTGACCTGGACGGGCAGTCCCTTCTGGGCGGCACCCCAGACGAACATCGGGAAGGTGACCGTGGTGGGCCCCGCGTTGAACTGCGTGATGATGAAGTCGTCGATGGAGATGGCGAAGCTCAGCAGGGCGCCGGCCGCGATGCCGGGCGCGGCGATCGGGAAGGTGATCCGCCAGAACGTGGACCACGGTGTGGCGTAGAGGTCCTGGGCGGCCTGCTCCAGTCGGGGGTCCATGCTCATCACGCGCGCCTTGACCGCCGTCACCACGAAACTGAGGCAGAACATGATGTGCGCGATGAGGATGGTCCAGAAGCCGAACTGGATGCGCATGTTGAGGAAGAGGGTGCCGAGCGAGGCGCCCATGACGATCTCGGGCATCGCCATCGGCAGCCAGATCAGCCCGGTGACCGGTCCGCGGCCGCGGAAGCGGTGGCGGGCGAGCGCGAAGGCGACCATGGTGCCCAGCACCGTGGCGCCGATCGTGGCGAGGACGGCGATCTCCAGGGACAGCGAGACCGAGTCGCACATGTCGCCGACGCCGCAGGGGTTCTGCCAGGCGTCGAGCGAGAAGTGGTTCCAGGAGTAGTTGAAGCGGCCCTTGGGCTGGTTGAAGGAGAAGATCAGGACGACGACGTTGGGGAGCGTCATGTACGCCAGCGCGGCGACGCCCGCGAAGACGACCAGGTGGCGGCGCACCCAGGTGAGAACGGGCATCAGACCAGCTCCTCCGTTCCCGCCTTGCGGATGTACACCGAGACGATCACCAGGATCACGGCCATGAGCATGAACGACAGCGCGGCGGCGGTCGGGTAGTCGAGCACCGTCAGGAACTTCGACTGGATGACGTTGCCGATCATCTGCTCACTCGGGCTGCCCAGCAGTTCGGCGTTGATGTAGTCGCCGGAGGCCGGGATGAAGGTGAGCAGCGTGCCGGCCACGACGCCGGGCAGCGAGATCGGGAACGTCACCTTGCGGAAGGTGGTGAAGGGGCGGGCGTACAGGTCGCCGGCCGCCTCGTGCAGCCGCGGGTCGATGCGCTCCAGCGACGTGTACAGCGGCAGGATCATGAAGGGCAGGAAGTTGTACGTCAGACCGCACACCACGGCCAGCGGCGTGGCGAGCACGCGGTCGTCGGCGGTGAGGCCGAGCGCGGCGGTGGCGTTCAGGATGTGCAGCTTGTCCAGCGCCGAGACCACGATGCCGTCGTCGGCCAGGATCGTCTTCCACGCCAGGGTGCGGATCAGGAAACTGGTGAAGAAGGGCGCGATGACCATCACCAGCAGCACGTTGCGCCAGCGGCCGGCCTTGAAGGCGATGGTGTAGGCGAGCGGGTAGCCGATCGCCAGGCACAGCACGGTGGCGATGGCCGCGTAGATCAGCGACCGCAGGTAGAAGACGTCGTATTCCTTGAAGGCGTCCCAGTAGGTCGCGAAGTGCCAGGTGACCCGGTAGCCGGCCTCCAGGGAGCCGGTCTGCACGGAGGTCGAGGCCTGGTAGACCATCGGGGCGACGAAGAAGACCAGCAGCCACAGGATGCCGGGCAGCAGCAGCCAGTACGGGACGAGCTTGCGGCGTCCGGCCGCCGCGCCGGGCGGTGCCGGCGGTGTCTGCGCGGGCGCGCCCGCGGGCGCCGGGGAGAGGGCGGCCATTACGCGCTGACCTCCCCGGCCTCGATGTCCTGGGCGGCGTCGAGGCCGAAGGTGTGGGCCGGGCTCCAGTGCAGGACGACGTCGGCGCCGGGCACCAGGCGGCCGTCGCGCTCCACGTTCTGTGCGAAGACGGCGAGTTCGGGGCACCAGGGGCTGTTCACGACGTACTGGGTGGAGACCCCGATGAAGCTCGCGTCCACGATCCGGCCGGTCATCGAGTTGCGGCCGTCGGGGATGTCGCCGGCGTCGTCGGCGTGCACGATGGTGATCTTCTCGGGCCGCACCCCGGCGAGGACCTTGTCGCCGGTCTGCGCGCTCTTGGCGGCGCAGCGCGCGGCGGGCATGACCAGCCGACGGTCGCCGACGCTCAGCAGCAGGTCGTCGCCACTGGTGCCGGAGACCTGGGCCTCGATCAGGTTGGACTGGCCGAGGAAGTTGGCGACGAAGGTGGTGCGCGGGTTCTCGTACAGGTCGGTGGGGGCGCCGAGTTGCTCGATGCGGCCGGCGTTCATCACCGCGATGGTGTCGGCCATGGTCATGGCCTCCTCCTGGTCGTGCGTGACGTGCACGAAGGTGATGCCGACCTCGGTCTGGATGCGCTTGAGCTCCAGCTGCATCTGGCGGCGCAGCTTCAGGTCCAGGGCGCCCAGCGGCTCGTCGAGCAGCAGCACCTTGGGGTGGTTGATCAGGGCGCGGGCGACGGCGACGCGCTGCTGCTGGCCGCCGGAGAGCTGGTGCGGCTTGCGGCGGGCGAGGTGTCCGAGCTCGACCAGGTCGAGCATGTCCTCGACCTGGCCCTTGACGGACTTGATGCCGCGGCGGCGCAGGCCGAAGGCGACGTTCTCGTAGATGTCCAGGTGCGGGAAGAGCGCGTAGTTCTGGAAGACGGTGTTCACCGGGCGCTTGTAGGGCGGCAGTCCGGTGACGTCCTGGTCGCCGATGCGGACGGTGCCCGAGGTCGGGTCCTCCAGTCCGGCGACCATGCGCAAGGTGGTGGTCTTGCCGCAGCCGGAGGCGCCGAGGAGGGCGAAGAATGAGCCTTCGGGGATGGTCAGGTCGAGCGGGTGGACGGCGGTGAAGTCGCCGTAGGTCTTGCCGAGGCCGGTCAGTGTGACGGCCCCGCCGGCGGGGCTGCCGGCACCGGCCGGTCCGTCGGTGAGCGGTGCGGTCTGCTGGGTCATGTCGTCAGATCCCTAACTGCGGTGGCCGGTCAGGCGCCGATGAGCTTGGCGAACTTGCCCTCGAAGGCGGTCTCCTCGTCGGCGGAGAGCGACCGGAAGGGGTGGGCCTTGGCCTTCATCTCCGCGTTGGGGATGATCAGGGCGTTGTTGGCCACGTCCTTGTCGATCTTGAGGAGCTCCTCGTACACCCCTGTGCAGGGGGTGATGTAGTTGACCCATGCCGCGAGTTCGGCGGCGATCGCGGGCTGGTAGTACCAGTCCATGAGCAGCTCGGCGTTCTTGCGGTGCTTCGAGCCCGCCGGGACCAGCATGTTGTCCGTGGAGTAGATGTAACCGGCGTCCGGGACCACGAACTTGATCTCGGGGTTGTCGGCCTGCAGCTGGACCAGGTCACCGGCCCAGGCCACGCACGCGGCGATGTTCCCCGAGGCCAGGCCGTCGGTGTACTCGTTGCCGGTGAACTGGCGGATCTGCTTGCTGTCCACGGCCTTCTGGACCCGGGCGACGGCTGCGTCGAAGTCGTCCGCGGTGAAGGACTCCGGCTTCTTGCCGAGGTCCAGCAGCGTCATGCCGATGGTGTCGCGCATCTCGCTCAGCATCGCGACCTTGCCCTTGAGGGCGGGGTCGTCCAGCAGCTGGGAGACGCTGGCGACCTTCTTCCCCCTGGTGGCCTTCTCGTTGTACGCGATGACCGTGGCGATGCCCTGCCAGGGGTAGGAGTGGGCGCGCCCGGGGTCCCAGTCGGGGTTGCGGAAGCGCTGCTCCAGGTTGGTGTAGGCGTGCGGCAGGTAGGTGGGGTCCAGCGGCTGGGCCCAGCCCAGGCGGATCATCCGGGCGGCCATCCAGTCGGTGAGGACGACCAGGTCGCGGCCGGTGGACTGGCCGGCCGCGAGCTGCGGCTTGATCTTGGCGAAGAACTCGACGTTGTCGGTGATGTCGTCGGTGTACTTGACCTTGATCCCGGTCTTCTTCTCGAAGGCCTCCAGGGTCGGCATGTGCTTCTCGTCGTCGCTCATGTCGATGTAGAGCTGCCAGTTGGAGAAGACCAGCGACTTGTCCTTGTCGGACAGGTCGTCGCTCTTGACCCCGCCCTGGTTGTTGGTTGCGGCCGGGATGCCGCACGCGCTCAGCGCCCCGGCGCCCGCGACGCCGAGACCGGCGCCGAGCACCCGGCGCCGGCTGAGCGAGGCCCTTCCGCTGGTCAGGCTGCGTTCCCACGCGTTGCGTACGGGCTCGGACAGGCCCTCGAACATCTCCATGGCGGTGCTGCCTCCAGGGGCGGTATTGCGTGGGACGGACGGGCGTACGGGCCGGTGGGGGGCGGTCCGGGGGCGACCGGGTCAGCGGTCGCCGAAGACGGTGCGGTGCCACTCCTTGCGGGCCACCGCGGTGTTGTCGTACATCACGTGCTTGACCTGGGTGTACTCGTCGAAGGAGTACGCGGACATGTCCTTGCCGTAGCCGGAGGCCTTGGCGCCGCCGTGCGGCATCTCGCTGATGATCGGGATGTGGTCGTTCACCCAGACGCACCCCGCCTTGATCTCGCGGGTGGCGCGGCCGGCCCGGAAGACGTCCCGGGTCCAGGCCGACGCCGCCAGGCCGTACGGCGTGTCGTTGGCCAGATCCAGACCCTCATCATCGCTGTCGAACGGCAGCACGACCAGTACCGGACCGAAGATCTCGGACTGGACGATCTCGCTGTCCTGGGCGGCGCCGGTGATCAGCGTCGGCCGGTAGAAGGCGCCCGGCGCCGCGGGGGCCTCGCCGCCGGTGACGACGGTGGCGTAGGAACGGGCACGCTCCACGAAACCGGCGACGCGGTCGCGCTGGGCGTGCGAGATCAGCGGCCCGAGGTCGGTCTTGGCGTCAAAGGGGTCGCCCACCCGGATGCCGGCGAAGAGGTCGGCGACCCCGGTGACAAAGGCGTCGTACAACGGGCGCTGCACATAGGCGCGGGTCGCCGCCGTGCAGTCCTGACCGGTGTTGATCAGGGCGCCGGCGACGGCGCCGTGCACGGCGGCCTCCGGGTCGGCGTCGTCGAAGACGACGAACGGCGCCTTGCCCCCGAGCTCGAGGTGCAGGCGCTTGACGGTGGCGGTCGCGATCTCCGCGACGCGCTTGCCGACGGCGGTGGAGCCGGTGAAGGACGTCATCGCCACGTCGGGGTGGCCCACCAGGTGCTCCCCCGCGGGCCGGCCGGCGCCGGTGACGATGTTGACCACGCCGTCCGGGATGCCGGCCTCGCCGGCCGCCTGGGCGAACATCAGCGAGGTCAGCGGCGTCAGTTCGGCGGGCTTGAGCACGATGGTGTTGCCCGCGGCGATGGCCGGCAGGATCTTCCAGGCGGCCATCTGCAGCGGGTAGTTCCAGGGCGCGACGGAGCCGACGACACCGACCGGCTCGCGGCGCACGTAGGACGTGTGGTCGCCGGAGTACTCGCCCGCGGCCCTGCCCTCCAGGTGGCGGGCCGCCCCGGCGAAGAACGCGGTGTTGTCGATCGTGCCGGGGACGTCGAACTCGGTGGTCAGCCGCAGCGGCTTGCCGCACTGCAGGGACTCGGCCCAGGCGAACTCCGCCGCCCGTTCGGCCAGCACGGCCGCGAAGCGGTGCATGGCGTCGGAGCGGGCACCGGGGGTGGCGCCCGCCCAGCGGGGGAGGGCGGCCTTCGCGGCGGCGACGGCCGCGTCCACGTCGGCGGTGCCGGCCAGTGCGTACCGGTGCACCGCCTCGCCGGTGGCGGGGTCGGTCACGGTGTGGTCCTGGCCCGACGTGCCGGGGCGAAGTCCTCCGGCGATGTACTGGGCCCCCTCGGCGAACCGTTCCTGCACATCGAACGCGCCATGCGCACTGAGGGCCATCGTCTTCTCCTCGGATCCGCTCGGGCTGCGTGGCCAAAGCCTGGATTGGTGGACGATCCTGACAGAGTAGGCTCGCCCCAACAAGTGATTCCGTTGTTGCCTTTTGGTTACGCGACGAAATCTGTCTTCACCGGCGACGATCAGCGGGTCGCCACGGTGGACAATGCCGAAAGCGGCCCGCGCCCGGCAACCGACACATCGCATGCCGTGCCCCGGCCGCCCTTACACCCTGCGGGCTACGGTGACAGTGCCGCCCGCGGCCGGGCCCGCCCGTCCGACCCGCCCGTCCCTCCCCCGGAGGTCGCACCGTGTTCCCCACCGTCGCCGAGGTCCTGCAGCTCGACGCGCTCCGGCGAGGGTCGCCGCAGGTCGTCGCGGGCGCGCAGGGGCTCAACCGGCCGGTGCGCTGGGTGCACGTCAGCGAGCTCGCCGACATCGCCGGCATGCTGCACGGCGGTGAACTGGTGCTGACCACGGGCGTCATGCTCCCCGGGGACAAGGAGCCGCTGGCCCGCTACATCGACGACCTCGCCGACGTCGGCGCCGCGGGCCTGGTCGTCGAACTCGGCCGGCGGTACGCCGACACCCTGCCGCGGCCCCTGGTGCGGGCCGCCGAACGGCGCGGGCTCACGCTCGTGGCGCTCCGCAACGAGGTGCGGTTCGTCGCCGTCACCGAGGCCGTGCACGCGCACGTCGTGGACGCCCAGCTCGGCGAGTTGCGGGCCTCCGAGGCGATCCACCAGACCTTCAACGAGCTGTCCGTGGAGGGCGCCGAGGCCGACGAGATCGTCCGCGAGGTCGCGCGCATCGCGGGCGCGCCCGTCGTCCTGGAGAACCTCTCCCACCAGGTGCTCGCCTTCGACCCGGCCGGGCACGACCCGGAAGGGCTGCTCGACGGCTGGGAACGCCGCAGCCGCGGCGTCGCCCCGGCGGGCCGCACCGGCCACGACCCCCGCACCGGCTGGCTGGTCACCGGGGTCGGGGCCCGCGGCCGCGACTGGGGGCGGCTGGTCGTCGTCGGCGAGCCCGTGCCGGACTCCGCGGCCGCGGCGGACGAACGCCCGCATCCGCACACCGTCCTCCTGGAACGCGGCGCCGCCACCCTCGCCCTGAACCGCCTGCTGGAACGCGACCGGGAATCGCTGGAACGGCAGACCCACCGCACGCTGCTGTCCGGAGTCCTCACGCACGCCCTCACCGTCTCCGACGTCGCCCTGCGCGCCCGGGCGATCGGCGTGCCCCTGGAAGGGCGCCGGCTCGTGGGCGTCATGCTGCGGCTGCGCGGCGCGGGCGTCGCCGCGGCACTGGAGGCACAGGCCAGGCTGCGGGACTTCACCGAGACCGCCGCCCAGGCCGTGCGCGACCGGGGACTCACCGCACTCACCGGCACCCTCGACGACGGCGCGGTCGGCGTCCTGGTCTCCCTCGGCCCCGCCGACGACGAGCACACCGCGCTGGAGGGCTTCGCCGCGGCGCTCACCCGGCTCACCGAGACCGCCCCTGACGGCGGCCCCACCTTCGTCATGGCCGCCGGCTCCTCCGTCGGCTCGCTGCGCGACGCCCGCCGGACCCTTCTGGAGGCCGCCCAGGTCGCGGACGCCGCGCTGCACGGGGGCCGAAAGGAGGGGGGCAGGGCGCAGCCCTCCGACACAAGGGTGGTGGCGGGCGGCGGGCGGGCGTACTACCGGCTGCCGGACGTGCGGCTGCGCGGACTGCTGCATCTGCTGCGCGACGACGCCCGCCTGCAGACGTACGTCGAGCGCGAACTCGGCCCGCTGCTGGCGCACGACGCCGAACACGGCACGGACCTGGTGCGCATCCTCGGCGTCTACCTGGAGAGCGGCCGCAACAAGTCCGCGGCGGCGGACGCCGCACACCTGTCACGGCCCTCCTTCTACGACCGGCTGCACCGCGTCGAGCGCGTCCTCGGCGTCGACCTGGACCAGGTGGAGTCCTGCCTGTCGCTGCACGTGGCACTGCTCGCGCTGGAGGCGGTGCGGCGCTAGATCATGGGAGCGGCAACTCCCAGTAGGTGTAGTCGTAGTCGTAGCCCGGGGCGATCTCGACCTGGAACCTGCCGTCCGGGTCGTCGTCCGGCACGATCACGGTGACGTCGGACGTCATCGTGGCACCGGAGCCCAGCTCACCGGACAGCTGGGCGCCCTGCGAGACGTCCTCCAGGGTGTCCTCGTCCTCCTCATCGGCATAGGCGTTGGCCTCGGCGTCGGACATGTCGGCGGTCTCGTCACCCGTGTTCTCCACGGTCACGATGAACGTCACCGCGGTGCCGTCGGGGGCCGCCCCCGCGGGCACGTCGTCGGCCCGCCGCGCGGCGGAGACGGTCACCACCACACCGTCGTCGTACGTCACGGACCTGCCGGCGACCACCGGCGAGCCGTAGTCGCCGCCGTCCGCGCCGATGAGCTCGTCGTCCGTCGGGTCGAACCAGCCGCCGTTGATCCCGCCGATCACCAGCGCGATCATCGCGCCGGAGACCACCACGGACACGATGCCGAGGATCAGGCCGGTGAGCGCCTGGCCGCGGTTGGTCGCCTCGCCGCGGCGCGCGATGCGCAGGCCCACGATGCCGAAGGCGAGCGCCGCCAGCCCGAGCGGAAGGCCGAGGAACGCCCCGAAGCACGCGATGCCGAGGAGGGTGCCGATGATGCCGAGCACCATCGCGGTGACCCCGAACCCGTTGCGCGGCGAGGGCTGCCCCCAGGCCCCGTACGGGCCCCCGGGGTAACCGGGGTAGCCCGCGTGTTCGGGATATCCGGGATAGCTGGGATAGCCCGGGTAACCGGGATAGCCGGGGTATCCCGGATGCTGCCCCTGCGGGGGAACCGTGCCCCACGCTCCGTACGGGTGGGGCTGCGTCGGTGGCTGGGTCTGCGGCTGCGGTGCCGGCGCGTCGGCGGGCACCGGCCGCTTCGTCATCTCCACGCCGGGCGCCTGCGGTATGGGCGGCGGGACCCACGGGTCCCCCGGCGCCGCGGAGTGCGCCTGCGCCTGCGCGGGCACGGCGGCCGCGGGATACGCCCACGGAGCCGGCTGCGGCGGCGCCCACGGGTTCCCCTGCTGCGGTGCGGCGGCGTATCCGGCCCCGGGCACCGGCGGCGCCCACGGATCGCGCGCCACCGCGGCGCCCTGGTCCGCAGGTCCCGCCGGCGCCTGCGGCGTCGCGCCGAACTCCTGCGTCTGGACGCCGTCATCCGGTTCGACGCCAGTACTCGCCGGCGCAGCGGCATCCGCCGGTACCTCAACGGCGCGGTGGTCCGCAGGTCCCGCCGGTTCCGGCGCCTGCGGCAGCACCGCGCCGAACTGCCGTGTGGGCACGTCCTCGACCGGGTCGACGGCGGTGTCGGCGGCGGCCGTGGGCGGCACGTCCTCAACGGGCTCGGCGGGCTCGACGGCCGGGCTGAGGGACTCCTCCGTGTCGTCCCGGTCCGGCGCGGCAGCGGCCTCGGGTGCGACGTCCTCCTCCGCCGCCGCGTCCTCGGCCGCGTCCACCGCGGGGCGGCGGAAGGCGCGGGTGCGGTCGTCGGGGGTGTCGTCCGGCGGCGGGACGGGGGGTCGGGCGGGGGAGGCGTCGTGGGGCCCCGGGGTCTCGCGGTCGTCGGACATCGCTGGCTTCCTCCTGGCTACGTCGGGCAATGCTATGGCCTGCGAAGACGGCGGATCGCAACATTTTCGCGTCTACCATGGCCGTTGCCGCCGAGCCCTCAGGAGGATCACCGCATGTCCGACACCGTGCCCGCCCTCGACGCGTTCATCGCGGGGATGCCGAAGGCCGAACTCCACGTCCACCACGTGGGTTCCGCCTCGCCCCGCATCGTGGCCGAGCTGGCCGCGCGGCACCCGGATTCGAAGGTGCCCTCCGACCCCGCCGCGCTTGCCGAGTACTTCAGCTTCCGGGACTTCGCCCACTTCATCGAGGTCTACCTGTCCGTCGTCGACCTGATCCGCGACGCGGAGGACGTGCGTCTGCTGACGTACGAGGTCGCCCGGGACATGGTGCGGCAGAACATCCGCTACGCCGAGCTGACCGTGACCCCGTACAGCTCGGTGCGGCGCGGCATCCCGGACCGGGCGTTCGTGGAGGCCATCGAGGACGCGCGCACGGCGGCCGAGAAGGAGCTCGGCATCGTGCTGCGCTGGTGCTTCGACATCCCCGGCGAGGCCGGCCTGGCCTCAGCGGAGGAGACCGCGCGCATCGCCACCGAACTGCGCCCGGAGGGCCTGGTGAGCTTCGGCCTCGGCGGCCCGGAGATCGGCGTGCCGCGCCCGCAGTTCAAGCCGTACTTCGACCGTGCCCGCGCGGCCGGCCTGCACAGCGTGCCGCACGCGGGCGAGACCACAGGCCCGCAGACGATCTGGGACGCGCTGAACGAGCTGGGCGCCGAGCGCATCGGCCACGGCACCAGCGCCACGCAGGACCCGCGGCTGCTGGAGCACCTGGCCGAGCATCGCATCCCGCTGGAGGTCTGCCCGACCTCCAACATCGCCACCCGCGCGGTGGCCACGCTCGACGAGCACCCGATCAAGCAGATGGTCGCCGCGGGTGTGCTGGTCACGGTCAACAGCGACGACCCGCCGATGTTCGGCACCGACCTCAACTCCGAGTACGCGGTCGCCGCCCGTCTGCTGGAGCTGGACGAGGCGGGCGTGGCCGCGCTCGCCAGGAACGCCGTCGAGGCGTCCTTCCTCGACACCGACGGCAAGGCCCGGCTGTCCGCCGAGATCGACGCGCACCTGGCCGGATGGCAGCGGTAGCCGTCGCCCATCGCGGCGACCCGTACCGCCACCGCGAGAACACCCTGCCCTCGCTGCGCAGCGCGCTGCGCGCGGGGGCGGACGCGGTGGAGATGGACGTGCGGGTGACCCGCGACGGCGTGCCGGTGCTGCTGCACGATCCCACCCTCGCGCGGCTGTGGGGCGTGGACGCCGCCCTCGCCGAGCTGCCGGCGGCCGACCTGCCGCCGGGGGTCCCCACGCTGTACGAGGCGCTGGGCGCCGTCGAGGGCTGCCGGGCGCTGGTCGACATGACCGTGCCGGAGTCGGCGCCCGCGGTAGTGGCCGCGGTGCGCGACGCGGGCGCGGAGGACCGGACGTACTACTGCGGCGATGCCGCGGTGATGCTCGCGGTCCGCGACCGCGACCCGGCCGCGGAGATCGCGCTGACCTGGAAGACGGCGGCGCCGGTACCCCCGCTGCTGCTCACGGAGTTGCGGCCGCGGTGGATCAATCTCCGCTTCGGCCTGGTGCGCAGCCCGCTGGTGGCGTGGGCGCGCGGCGAGGGCCTATTGGTGGGCGCGTGGACGGCGGACCTGCGCCGCACGATGCGCCGGCTGGAGCGGCTGGGCGTGGACGCCATCACCTCCAACCGCATCGACGTGCTGCTCGACGCGCTCGGCGACCGGCAGGACCCGCCCGCTCGGCGGTGACCGCCGGCCCGCCCGCCCCGGCCTCAGGCCGGGGCGCCGGCGCCTGACACCGGCTCGGCCGGGGCGGTGGCCGCCGCGGGCATCGCCTCCAGCCGCTTGATCATGCGGCGCAGGATCAGCAGCGGGACGACGCCGAAGACGCCGAACGCCATGTCGACCGGCATCCACCACAGCGGCAGGCCCCGGATCGGGATGCAGATCGCGGCGAGCGGGATGATCCCGGCGCACGCGATCATGGCCCACTCCACGATCCAGATGTTGCGCACCGCGTCGCGCCAGACACCGTAGAAGGCGACGGCGATCACCAGGTGGGCGAAGGCGAGCCAGTCCGTCCCGTAGAACAGGAACGGGTACTGGGCGTCGGTGGCGTCCGCCCCCTCCCGCACCTGGGAGATCCAGTCGCCGACGAAGCCGGGCAGACCCCATCCGTCCACCCACCGCACCTCGTGGACCAGCGGGAACGCCGTCACGCCGCTGAGCACCAGGCACACCACGAAGACGACCAGCCATAGGCGAATGCGCTGTTCGAGCGCTCTTCGTTCCTCCATGATCCGGAGCGTACGCGGACATGCCACGGCCCCGGACACAGGGGGTGTCCGGGGCCGGCGCGGGTGCCCGCGGGGGCGGCGGGGTCAGCCGTCGAGCGAGGTCATGACGTGCTTGACGCGGGTGTAGTCCTCGAAGCCGTAGCCGGAGAGGTCCTTGCCGTAGCCCGACTTCTTGAAGCCGCCGTGCGGCATCTCGGCGACCAGCGGGATGTGGGTGTTGATCCACACGCAGCCGAAGTCCAGGCGCTTGGACATCCGCATCGCGCGCGCGTGGTCCTTGGTCCACACCGAGGACGCCAGCGCGTAGTCGACGCCGTTGGCCCACGTGACGGCCTGGTCCTCGTCGGTGAAGGACTGGACGGTGATGACGGGGCCGAAGACCTCGTTCTGGATGATCTCGTCGTCCTGCTTGAGGCCGGACACCACGGTCGGGGCGTAGAAGTAGCCCTTGTCGCCGACCCGGTGACCGCCGGTCTCGACCTTCGCGTGCGCGGGCAGTCGCTCGATGAAGCCGGTGACCAGGGCGAGCTGGTTGGCGTTGTTGAGCGGGCCGTAGAGCACGTCCTCGTCGTCCGGGGCGCCGGTCTTGGTGTCGGCGGCGGCCTTGGCGAGCTGGGCGACGAACTCGTCGTGGATGGACTCGTGCACCAGCACGCGGGTGGCGGCGGTGCAGTCCTGGCCGGCGTTGAAGTACCCGGCGACGGAGATGTCCTCGACGGCCTTGGCGATGTCGGTGTCCTGGAAGACCACGACCGGGGCCTTGCCGCCCAGCTCCAGGTGGACCCGCTTGACGTCCTTGGCGGCGCTGGCCGCGACCTGCATGCCGGCCCGTACGGAGCCGGTGATCGAGGCCATGGCGGGGGTGGCGTGCTCGACCATCATCCGGCCGGTGTCGCGGTCGCCGCAGACGACGTTGAAGATGCCCTTGGGCAGGTCCAGTTCGGCGAGGACGCCACCGATGATCCCGGCGATCAGCACAGTGGAGGCGGGAGTGGTGTCCGAGGGCTTCAGGACGACGGTGTTGCCCGCGGCGATCGCCGGGGCGAACTTCCACACGGCCATCATCATCGGGTAGTTCCACGGCGCCACCTGCGCGCAGACGCCGACCGGCTCGCGGCGGACGATGGAGGTCATCCCGTCCATGTACTCGCCGGCGGAGCGGCCCTCCAGCATGCGGGCGGCGCCCGCGAAGAAGCGGATCTGGTCGACCATCGGCGGGATTTCCTCGCTCGCGGTCAGCCCGATCGGCTTGCCGGTGTTCTCGCTCTCGACGGCCACCAGCTCGTCCGCGCGTGCCTCGAAGGCGTCGGCGATCTTCAGCAGCGCCTTCTGGCGCTCGGAGGGCGTCTTGTCGCGCCAGACCGGGAAGGCGGCCTCGGCCGCCGCCATGGCGGCGTCGACGTCGGCGGCACCGGACAGCGGGGCGGTCGCGTAGGCCTCGCCGGTGACCGGGTTGACCACGTCCGTGGTGCGCCCGTCTGCGGCGTCGCGGAATTCTCCGTTGATGTAGTTGCGCAAGATACGGAGCTCGCTCACTGCACCTCTCCCTGTCCTGTCCGATGTGTGAGACGCCCCCAGAGTACCCACATCACTGCCGTATTCGACATAGCCGAAACTCCGCGACAATGGATTCCGTGTGTTTAGAGCTCCGAAACTGCGGATTTCATTGATCAGGGGTTGCGCGACTGCTGACCTCTCATGCACAGTGTGGTCCGTGGCCACTCGTACTCCGGATCCCAGGGGCGCCAACGGCGCCTTTGTGATCGACTCCGTCTCCAAGGCGATCATCGAACAGCTCCAGGAGGACGGCAGGCGTCCGTACGCCGCCATCGGCAAGGCCGTGGGCCTGTCCGAGGCGGCCGTGCGGCAGCGCGTCCAGAAGCTGCTCGACCAGGGCGTCATGCAGATCGTCGCCGTCACCGACCCGCTCACCGTGGGATTCCGGCGGCAGGCGATGGTCGGCATCAACGTCGACGGCGACATCGAACCCGTCGCCGACGCGCTCGCCGGGATGACGGAGGTCGAGTACGTCGTCGTCACCGCCGGCTCCTTCGATCTGCTGATCGAGATCGTCTGCGAGGACGACGACCACCTCCTGGAGATGATCAACAAGCGGATCCGCACGCTGCCCGGCGTGCGGTCCACCGAGAGCTTCGTCTACCTCAAGCTCCGGAAGCAGACCTACACCTGGGGAACCAGATAGCCATGAGCGCGGACCTTTCCAAGACCGCGTACGACCACCTGTGGATGCACTTCACCCGCATGTCGTCGTACGAGAACGCCCCTGTGCCGACCATCGTGCGCGGCGAGGGCACGTACATCTACGACGACAAGGGCAAGCGGTACCTCGACGGGCTCGCGGGCCTGTTCGTGGTCAACGCCGGTCACGGCCGGGTCGAACTCGCCGAGACCGCCTACAAGCAGGCCCAGGAGCTGGCCTTCTTCCCGGTCTGGAGCTACGCCCACCCCAAGGCCGTGGAACTCGCCGAGCGGCTGGCGAACTACGCCCCCGGCGACCTGAACAAGGTCTTCTTCACCACCGGCGGCGGTGAGGCGGTCGAGACCGCCTGGAAGCTGGCCAAGCAGTACTTCAAACTCAAGGGCAAGCCGACCAAGTACAAGGTCATCTCCCGCGCCGTCGCCTACCACGGCACCCCGCAGGGCGCCCTGTCCATCACCGGCCTGCCGGGCCTGAAGGCCCCCTTCGAGCCGCTGGTCCCCGGCGCCTTCAAGGTGCCCAACACCAACATCTACCGCGCCCCGATCTTCGGCGACGACCCCGAGGCCTTCGGCCGCTGGGCGGCCGACCAGATCGAGCAGCAGATCCTCTTCGAGGGCCCCGACACCGTCGCGGCCGTCTTCCTGGAGCCCGTGCAGAACGCCGGCGGCTGCTTCCCGCCGCCGCCCGGCTACTTCCAGCGGGTCCGCGAGATCTGCGACCAGTACGACGTGCTGCTCGTCTCCGACGAGGTCATCTGCGCCTTCGGCCGGCTCGGCACCATGTTCGCCTGCGACAAGTTCGGCTACGTCCCGGACATGATCACCTGCGCCAAGGGCATGACCTCCGGCTACTCCCCCATCGGCGCGTGCATCATCTCCGACCGCATCGCCGAGCCCTTCTACAAGGGCGACAACACCTTCCTGCACGGGTACACCTTCGGCGGCCACCCGGTGTCGTCCGCGGTCGCCCTGGCCAACTTCGACATCTTCGAGCGCGAGCAGCTCAACCAGCACGTCCTCGACAACGAGGGCGCGTTCCGCGCCACCCTGGAGAAGCTGCACGACCTGCCGATCGTCGGCGACGTCCGCGGCAACGGCTTCTTCTACGGCATCGAGCTCGTCAAGGACAAGGCCACCAAGGAGACCTTCACCGACGAGGAGACCGAGCGCGTCCTGTACGGCTTCCTCAGCAAGGCGCTCTTCGAGAACGGCCTCTACTGCCGCGCCGACGACCGCGGCGACCCGGTCGTCCAGCTCGCCCCGCCGCTGATCGCCGACCAGTCGACCTTCGACGAGATCGAGGGCGTCCTGCGCACGGTGCTGACGGAGGCCTGGACCAAGCTCTGACCTGGTGTCGGGGACTCGGTTCGCCTCCTGGGCGCTCCCGGCCGGTGCGCGGACACCGGCCGGGTTCTCCTTCGGCCCACTCGCGGGAAGCCCACCAGGTCACAACAGCTAGGCCGCACGGGTGGCCGCGCGCGGGATGCCCCACGGCCACCGCGGCCCGGGGGCCCCGGGCGCGTAGCGTGCCCCAGTGACCCGGACTCCCCGCGTTCGTTAGAGGCCAACGTGAACCCACCCGACAACGACGTGCTGTGGGCCCGCGGCCTGCGCCACACGCACGACCGCTCACCCGCCCTGCTCGGTGTGTCCCTGGGCGTGCGGGAAGGCGAGATCCTCGGCATCCTCGGCCCGCACGGCGCCGGGAAGACGACCCTGCTGCGCTGCCTGTCCGGCGAACTGCTGCCGGAGCAGGGCGAGGTGTGGTTCAACAGCGCACCCGTGCACACCCTCGGCAGCGCCGCGCGTGAACGGCTGCGCCGCGAGCGGTTCGGCTGGGTCGAGAGCACTCCGCAGCTGCTGCCCGAACTGACGGTCCGTGAGAACGCCGCGCTGCCGCTGCTGCTGGCCGGCATCCCCTACCGCACCGCCCGCGCCGCCGCCCAGGACTGGCTGGACCGCCTCGACATCGGCGGCGCCGCCCGCAAGCGCCCCGGCCAGCTGCTCCAGGCCGAACGCCAGCGCGTGGCGATCGCCCGGGCCCTGGTCAACCGGCCGGCCGTGGTGTTCGCGGACGAGCCGACCGCCCCGCTGCACCGCGCCGACCGCTCCCAGGTGCTGCGCATGCTGACCAGCGCCGCGCGCTCGCACGGCATCACGGTCGTCCTGGCGTCCAACGAGCCCGAGGTCGTCTCGCTCGCCGACCGGGTCATCACCCTCATCGACGGACGCCCCGTCGCGGGCATGCCGCAGCAGGACCGGGAGGGCGCCGACTCGTGCTCAGCCTCCGTGTAGCGCTCGGCTCGCGGCCGGCCGTCCTCGCACGCCGGCTGCTGGTCGTGGCGGCGGCCGCGGGCACCGGCTTCCTGCTGCTCGCCACCTTGGGCCACGCCCTCACCCACACCGGGGACACCGCCCGCGGGCTGCTCCGGCTCGCGTGGTGCGCCGTGCCGTTCGCCGCCACCGTCCACCTGTCGGTGTTCGTGGCGCGGACGGAGCCGAGCGGGCGCCTGCACGCCGGCCTGTCCGCGGCCGGGCTCGGACGGCATGGACTGCCCCTCCTGGGCGCGGCGAGCACCGCGCTCAGCACCGGGCTCGGAGTCCTGCTCGCGCTGCTGACCTTCCTCCACCTGCGCGGCGACCTGCCCGGCTCGCCGCTGAGCGGCGCCGCCGCCGGACCGCTCGGCGCGGACCGCCCGCTGCCGGTGGTGGGCGCGCTCACGCTGCTCGCCCTGGTGCCGGTGGTCTCCGCCGTGGCGACCGCGTACTGCCTGCGGGCAGCGCGCACGGCGGCCACCGACGAGGCGGTCGTCCGCACGCCGCCCACCGGGCTGCCCTGGGGAGCGGCGCTCACCACGATCGGCCTCGCCGTCGAGATCACCGCCGCCCACGACGCGCGCCGGGCCGCGAGCGGCACCCTCTTCCCACTGCCCGGCGGCCTCGGCGGGGTCGCCCCGGCCGTCGCGGGCGGCTGGATCCTCATCGCCATCGGCCTGGTCCTCGCCATGCCGGGTCTGCTCCACGAGTGCGGCCGCCTCCTGGCCTCCTGCCGGCCGACCGCGCTGCGCCTGCTCGCCGGGCGCGCCCTCCAGGAGGAGGCCCCGCGCGTCGGACGGCCCCTTGGAGTGCTCTGCGCGGTGTGCGCCGCCGGCCTGGCCACGACAGCCCGGCTCGACGCGGGCGCCGAGCCGCTCGGCCCGCTGACCGTCCTCGGCGCCACGCTCGTCGCCGTCGCGGCCGCCGCCACCGCGCTCACCGCGACGGTCGACGCCAAGCGGGCCCGGCGCCCCTCGACGTCGGCCCTCACCCGCCTCGGCGCGCCCGCCTCCCTGCTGCGGTCCGCCGCCACCCTGCGCACGACCACCGCGCTCGTCCTGGTGGCCCCGGTCACCTGGCTGGTCTCCCACCTCGGCACCCTCCCGCTGCCGTAGTGGGCCCCGGGCCCGGCACCGTCCGGACCCCACGATGAACCGGGGCGCCCGATTCCCCTCCTCGAACCGGGCGCCCCTCATCCCCCGGTCCCCCGACCCCCGGCGGACCCGTGCGCGGGCGCTCGCTATCGTGGCGGGCGTGCAACAGCCGCCCCGCGACATCGAGATCGAGACCCTGGACGAGTTCGACCGCGTCGCCGCGTCGGGCTCCCTGCGCGGACACCGCGTGCAGTCGGTCGATCTGACGACCCGTACCTTCGCCCTGCTCTCCGCGGACACCGCCGAGGCCGTGTTCCTCGGCTGCCCGATGGAGCCGGAGGCCGCCGCGCACGTCCGTTCCACGGGCGCCCTGGTCTTCCCGCCCGTCCCGGAACTGCCCTTCGACCCGTACCGGGGCTCGCTCTACACCCCGGACGCCCTGTACGAGGGCCTGACCGGCCCCGACGGGTACGACGCGACGCCCGACGCGCACGCGTACCAGTGGTTCCTGCGCACCCGCGACACGGGCGACATCCTCGGTTCGATGCTCCGCAGCATCCACGACGACGCCGTCTCCGACGCCTTCGACGAACTCCTCGCCGGAGCCCGTGTCGTCGGCGTGATGGGCGGCCACGCCATGGCCCGGGGCACCGACGCCTACGCGGGCGCGGCCCGCCTCGGCCGTGCGCTGGCCCGCGAGGGCCTGACGGTGGCGACCGGCGGCGGACCCGGCGCCATGGAGGCGGCCAACCTCGGGGCCTACGCCGCTCCCTTCGACGACGCGATGCTCAAGGACGCGCTGGACACGCTCGCGCAGGTCCCGTCCTTCCGGCCCTCCATCACCGAGTGGGCCCGCGCGGTCTTCGCCGTGCGCGACCGCTACCCCGGCGGCGGCGCGTCGGTCGGCGTTCCGACCTGGTTCTACGGTCACGAGCCGCCGAACGCCTTCGCCGCGCACATCGCCAAGTACTTCGCCAACGCCACCCGCGAGGACGGCCTGCTGGCCCGCTGCACCGCGGGCGTGGTGTTCCTCCCGGGCGCGGCCGGCACCGTGCAGGAGATCTTCGACAACACCACGCCCAACTACTACGAGTCGAACGGCGCCCCGCGCCCCATGGTGCTGGTCGACGAGGAGCACTGGACGACCCGCCTCCCGGCCTGGCCGCTCCTCCAGTCGCTCGCCGCGGGCCGCAGTATGGCGCCGCGCATCGCGCTGGTCGACTCCATCGAGGACGCCCCCAGGGCGCTGGCACGCCTGTCGGCGGAAGCGGACCGGTAGACCTGCGTCCCGGCCCCCGCGGTGCGGGGGCCGGCCGGGACGCGATCGCGCACCAGGCGGCGGACACGACCCGCCCCTACTGCCGGGGCGCGGACCCGAGCCGGCGTGTCGCCCGGCGCCACCCGGCGCCGGTCCACCCGCACTCGCTCGTCCGGTGCACCGGCCTCAGGAGTCCCCGAGCACGACGATCTCGTCGGCGCCGAAGGCGACGCCGACCGTCTCCCCTTCGGCGGGCGCGTCGCGCAGGGCGCACGCGGCCTCCAGGCGCGGCCCACCGGCGGGCTCCAGCAGGAGGGTGACCTGGTCGCCGCGGAAGGTGCGGGCGACCACCGTGCAGGGCAGTCCCTGTTCCGCGGGCACGAGCCGCACCCCGGCGGGACGCACCAGGAGCCGGCCGGGCCCCTGCGGCGACCCGGGCGGTACGGGGATCTTGCCCCAGGGGGTGTCGGCGGCGTCGCCGATGACGGTCACGGCCGGCACGTTGCCGAACCCGAGGAAGCGGGCCACGAACTCCGACGCGGGCCGGCGCCACACCTCCAGCGGCGTGCCGGCCTGTTCGACGCGCCCGTCGCGCATGACGACGACGCGGTCGGCGAGCGCGAAGGCCTCGCCCTGGTCGTGGGTGACGGCGAGCACGGTCGTGCCCAGCCGGCGGAAGAGTTCCCGCAGTTCGACCACGAGACGTTCGCGCAGCCCGCGGTCGAGCTGCCCGAGCGGCTCGTCCAGCATGAGCAGTCGCGGCTCGGGCGCGAGCGCGCGGGCCAGCGCGACCCGCTGCTGCTCACCGCCGGACAGGGACGCCACGGCACGCCGCTGCGCGCCGGGGAGTCCGACCAGCTCCAGCAACTCCCCCACCGCGCGCTCGCGTTCACCTCGTTCCGTGCCGCGCACGCGCAGGCCGAAACCGACGTTGCCCGCGACGTCGTGCTGCGGGAAGAGCTGGTGGTCCTGGAACATCAGGCCCACCCCGCGCCGGTGCACCGGCACGCCCGTCTGGTCCCGTCCGCCGAGCAGGACGCGCCCGGCATCCAGCGGCTGCAGACCGGCCACGGCCCGCAGCATCGTGGACTTGCCACCGCCGCTGGGCCCGAGCACGCACACGGTCTCGTGCTCGGCCACGTCCAGGTCCACGGCGTCCAGGGCGGCCCGTCCGCCGAAGCGCACGGTCGCGCCGTCCAGTCGCAGCAGGGCCATCAGAACTCCCCCGAACCGTCGTCGCTGTGGACGCCGTGCATGCGGATACGTTCCAGCGCCAGCAGCGCGCCCGCGCACACCAGCATGAGCACGGTGCTCAGCGCCATCGCCTGCCCGTGGTTGAGCTCGCCCGCCCGGCCCAGCAGCCGGGCCACCGCGACCGGCAGCGTGGGGTTGTCGGGCCGCGCGATGAAGACCGTCGCCCCGAACTCGCCCAGCGAGACGGCGAAGGCGAAGCCCGCCGCCACCAGCAGGGACCGCCGCACGAGTGGCAGGTCCACCTCGCGCCACGCGCGCAGCGGCGACGCGCCGAGCACCGCGGCCGCCTCGCGCAGCCGCTCGTCCACGGCACGCAGCACCGGCAGAACGGTGCGCACCACGAAGGGCACGCCGACCAGCGCCTGGGCGAGCGGTACGAGGATCCACGAGGACCGCAGGTCCAGCGGGGGTTCGTCGAGGGTGATCAGGAAGCCGAAGCCGATGGTGACGGCCGAGGTGCCCAGCGGCAGCATCAGCAGCGCGTCGAAGCCGCGGACGAGCCGACCGGCGCGCCGGGTGAGCGCGGCCGCCGCCAGACCGCCGACGACCAGGGCGATCGCGGTGGCCGCGGCGGCGTACTCCAGTGAGTTCCACACCGCGCTCACCGGCGCGACCCCGAAGGTGCCGCCACCCGCGCCCGCCGAGCCGAGCGCGCGGTAGAAGTCCAGGCCGTAGCCGTCGGGGCCGTCCAGCGACCGCTCCACCAGCACGCCGAGCGGCACCAGGATCAGCAGCGCGGCCGGCCCGAGCGTCCCGGCCAGCAGCGCCCACTCGCCCGTGCCGCGCGGCCGCCTTGCCGTTCCGGCCGGGTCGACCAGCCGCAGCGCGCTCTCGCGGCGGCGAACGGTCCGGGCGTGCACGGCCAGGATGCCGGCGACGGCGGCGAACTGGACGATCGTCAGCACGGCGGCCGTCGGCAGGTCCAGCAGTTGGGCGGTCTCCCGGTAGATCTCCACCTCCAGGGTGGAGTAGGTGGGCCCGCCGAGGATCTGCACGACACCGAAGGAGGTGAAGGTGAAGAGGAACACCATGACCGCGGCCGCCGCCACGGCCGGCGCGAGCGCCGGCAGCGTCACGCGCCGCCACGCCGAGAACCGCCCGGCGCCCAGTACCCGCGCGGCCTCCTCCTGCCGTGGGTCGAGCTGCGACCACAGGCCGCCCACGGTCCGTACCACCACGGCGTAGTTGAAGAAGACGTGCGCCAGCAGGATCGCCCACACCGTGGTGTCCAGGCGCACCCCCCACAGCTCGTCCAGCAGTCCGCCCCGGCCCAGCAGCGCGAGGAACGCCGAGCCGACGACCACCGTCGGCAGCACGAAGGGCACGGTCAGCACCGCCCGCAGCAGGTGCCGCCCGGGGAAGTCGAAGCGCGCGAACGCATAGGCGCCCGGCAGGGCGATCGCCAGGGTGAGCACGGTCGAGGCGGCCGCCTGCCAGCAGGTGAACCACAGCACGTGCAGGATGTCGGGGTCGCCCAGCACGTCCGCGAACCGCCCCAGCCGCCACCGGCCGCCCTCGTGGAGCCCGCGGGTGACGATGGCGGCGACCGGATAACCGAAGAACACCGCGAAGAAGGCGGCCGGCAGGGCCATCAGGCCGAGTCGCACGGCGTGCGGCCGCAGGGCCGCCGCCTTCTTCCGGGGCGCTCCGGTTACTTCAGCACGAGCGAGGACCACGTCTTGACCCACTGCTCACGGTTCGCGGCGATCCTCTTCGGCTCGACGGTCGCGGAATCGCTGATCACCGGCGCGTACTTGGTGAAGACCTCGGGCAGCTTCGCGTCGTCCCGGGCGGGGTTGACGAACATGGTGAGCGGCATGTCCTCCTGGAAGGTGCGGCTCAGCAGGAAGTCGACCAGCGCCTTTCCGCCCTCGGTGTTCTTCGCGCCGTCCAGCAGCCCGGCGAACTCGATCTGCCGGAAGCAGGTGGCCGTGGCCACGCCCGTCGGGCCCTCCTCGGGCTGCTCCTTGAGTGCGAGCACCTCGGCGGGCGGGCTGGACGCGTACGACACGACCAGCGGCTTGTCGCCCTTGCCGCCGCCGGCGCCGGAGAAGTCGTCGTAGTAGGCCTGCTCCCAGCCGTCGACGACCTGGACGCCGTTGGCCTTCAGCTTGGTCCAGTAGTCCTGCCAGCCCTCGTCCCCGTACTTCGCGGTGGTCGCCAGCAGGAAGGCCAGGCCCGGGGAGGAGGTCGCGGCGTTCTCCGTGACCAGCAGGTCCTTGTACGCCGGCTTGACCAGGTCGTCGAAGGTCTGCGGGACGGGCACCTTGTGCGCGGCGAACCAGGCGCGGTCGTAGTTGACGCACACGTCGCCGAAGTCGATGGGCGTGACGCGGTGCTCGGCGGCGTCGAGTTGGAGGGCGGCGGGGACCTTGTCCAGGTCCTTCGCCTCGTACGGCGTGAACAGGCCGTTGTCCAGGGCGCGGGAGAGCAGGGTGTTGTCCACGCCGAAGAAGACGTCGCCCTGCGGATTGCCCTTGGAGAGGACGGCCTGGTTGACGGCCGCGCCCGCGTCGCCGCCGCGCAGGACCTTCACCGTGTATCCGGTCTGCTGGGTGAAGGCCTTCAGCACGGCCTTCGAGGCGGCGAAGGAATCGTGGCTGACCAGAGTGACGGTCTTGGAACCGCCACCGGCGGCGGAATCCTCGCCTCCGCCACAGGCCGCGAGGGACGCGGCGCCGAGCGCGACAACGAGGGCGGTGCCGGCGGCACGCCGGATGGTGCTCATCAAGTGACTCCCTACGCCGGTATGACCCGGATCAGGTTCGAGGGTCTGCGGCCGTGCCGCACTCTCAGCGCTGTGTGCGCTCCCCTGTCGGATGTTCTTTTGTCGACCGTTCACGGCCGTTCACGGCAAACCGCCGCAATCGACCGTCACCCTAGCAAGCGCCTCTCAGCGCTCGGAAGCCGCCAACTGCCCGCAGGCCCCGTCGATCTCCTGGCCCCGGGTGTCCCGCACGGTCACCGGCACGCCGTGCGCCTCCAGCGCCGCGACGAACGCCCGCTCGTCCTCGGGCCGCGACGCCGTCCACTTCGAACCCGGCGTCGGGTTGAGCGGGATCAGGTTGACGTGCACGCGCTTGCCCTTGAGCAGCCGGCCCAGCAGATCGGCGCGCCAGGCCTGGTCGTTGATGTCCCGGATCAGCGCGTACTCGATCGAGACCCGGCGCCCGGACACGTCCGCGTAGTGCCACGCGGCGTCCAGCACCTCACGCACCTTCCAGCGCGTGTTCACCGGCACCAGGGTGTCGCGGAGCTCGTCGTCGGGCGCGTGCAGCGACACCGCGAGACGGCACTTGAAGCCCTCGTCCGCGAACCGCAGCATCGCCGGCACCAGGCCGACCGTGGAGACGGTGATGCCCCGCTGCGACAGCCCCAGGCCGTCCGGCTCGGGGTCGGTCAGCCGGCGGATGGCGCCCACCACCCGCTTGTAGTTCGCCAGCGGCTCGCCCATGCCCATGAAGACGATGTTCGACAGCCGCGCCGGCCCGCCCGGGATCTCCCCGTCGCGCAGCGCCCGCATGCCCGCCACGATCTGGTGCACGATCTCGCCGGTGGACAGGTTCCGGTCCAGCCCGGCCTGCCCGGTCGCGCAGAACGGGCAGTTCATGCCGCAGCCCGCCTGGGAGCTGATGCACATCGTCACGCGGTCCGGGTAGCGCATCAGCACCGACTCGACCAGCGTCCCGTCGAACAGCCGCCACAGCGTCTTGCGCGTCGTGTCGTTGTCCGTGCTGCTGTGCCGCACGACCGACATCAGGTCCGGCAGCAGCCCCTCCGCCAGCTTCCCGCGCGCCGCCGCCGGAATGTCCGTCCACGCGGCCGGGTCGTCCGTGTACCGCGCGAAATAGTGCTGCGACAGCTGCTTGGCCCGGAACGGCTTCTCCCCCAGCTCCGCGACCACCTCCCGCCGCTCGTCGGGCGTGAGGTCGGCAAGGTGCCGCGGCGGCTTCTTGGCGGCGCGCGGCGCGACGAAGGTGAGTTCTCCGGGTACAGGCATGGTCCATCCAGTGTCGCAGATCGTTTGGGGCCTCCCCGTTCGGCCGGGTGAGGCTCCCGTCACTCTCAGGCGTCCTCCGTCATCGCCGCGCGATCCCGCACGGCTCCGGGACGGCCCCGGTGGCGATCACTCGGCAGACTTCGACCACTGGCCCCGTCGCACCTCGCCCGCGACGCGGACTCGCGGAACAGGCGGCTCCACGTCGAAAAATCGGCAGCCGGCGAAGGGGTCGGGACACGAGTAGCTGGTTCTGCGCTCCGCAGTATGCGCGGAACGCACGCCACGGCATCAGCCGGCGGGAGGGGAGAGCGATGCCTGAGCAGGACGGCAAAGTCGGCGTCTGGTACGTCGATGCACAGGGTCTCGTCCTGGGCTACGCACTGACCGTCATCCCCGCGGTGGCGGCAGTGGTTCGCCGGCTCTCCGTTGCCATCCACCGGGATGCCGAGCACGTGTCATCCGCGGCCCTGATCACGGCGATCGCCGTCGGCGCCGGGCTGTTCTCGTGGTGGAACCTGCTCCGAGTGCGGTGGGAACTCACCGCTGACATGATCACCATGGTCAACCCCTGGGGAACGCAGCGTCTTCCGTGGACCCGTGTCAGCGCGCTCACGCACGGGAGTTGGGGCGCGCGGTTCCATACGGTCGAAGGGGTCACGTGCACGGCGTACGCGCTCAGCGACCTGGCCGCAGGCCGCCGCCAGGACAGGCGATTGGCGGAACTCCAGCGGACAGCCGGACTCCGACTCCGGGAAAAGCGCCCCCTCAGGAGCGAGGGGGAGCGATCGCGTGACGAGTCCTAACCGCCCACGATCATGAAAAAGGAGAGCGGCGAGCCGATGATGCCGCCAATGACGAGCTCCAGATGAGCAGGAACGGGCCCGGACCGGGCTCTGTCTGGCCCGCGATGGTCATCACCCGTGCATCCTCGACGCCGTCACGGAGATCGGTCAACGGTCGCCGACGTCGTCATGGCGCCGGGGCACGGCATGCTCACGTACGGTCGAGGATTTCGGGGACGCCGTCCGCCGCGCGCTGCGCGGCCGGGGCCGAACGGGCCACGGCACCACCGGTCTTACGGGATCCGGGACGCCGCGTGCGCGACAGCATGACCAGGCCCAAGAGGAGCGCCGCGGCGAAGAAGGCGCTGAAGCTCGCGGCGCCGGTGAGCAGGCCCGCCGGCAGTCCGTGCGCGGTGACGACCCAGCCCAGCACGGGCGCGCCGACACCTTGGGCGAGGTAGCCGACGAGGTAGCCGCCGGACACCATGCTCGCGCGGTCGCGCGGCGCGGCGTAGGTGTTGAGGACGGTCAGCCCGCCGGCGAAGTCGAAGGCGTAAGCCGCGCCCGCGCACGCGGACGCGAGGAAGAAGACCGCCATCGAGTGGGTGGCGCTGGTGACGACGAAGAGCCACACAGCGGCGACCGAGACCACCGCGCCGACCGTCACCAGGGTCCACGGCCCCAGACGCCGGGCCAGCAGGGCGCTGACCGCGATGAACGCCGCGAACACCGACAGCAGCGCGCCGGTGACCAGGGCGTTGGTCGAACCCGCCAACTGGTGGGCGATCTTCGCGCCGAGCGGCAGCACGATGGCACCGAGGAGGAAGGACGACGCGAACGCGACAGCGCCGGCGGCGAAGACTCCCCGGTTGCCGCGGGGGATCGCGATCGCGCGCACGCGCCACCGGATGCTGGACCCGTTCGCGGAGTGCTGCGGTATGCCGGCGACGAAGCAGACGACGACGGCGATCACGGCGGCGAGGACGAAGAAGTTCAAGTGCAGCGGGAAGGGGGCGTACTGGGTCAGTGCCCCGCCGACCAGCATCGCCAGCGCGATACCGGACGCGGAGACGGCCGTGCCGACCGATCCGGCACGCGCTTCCTTGCCCGGGGCGCTGAACTCCACCATGGCCACGCTCGCCGGGCTCAGCGACAGGCCGACGCCGAGGCCCATGAACGCCCGTCCGGCCAGCAGCCAGGGGACGCCGTCGGCGAACGCGAAGAGGAGCACCCCGGCGAGTTCGGCCAGCAGTCCCAGCAGCATGGCGGACCTCCGTCCGATGTGGTCGGACAGGTCGCCGAAGAGGATCAGCACGGGGATCAGCGCGATCGGGTACGCGGCGAAGATCCAGGTCACCGTGGTCGTGGAGATGTGCCAGTCGGCCTGGTAGAGCGGATAGGTCATGGTGGGGCACGCGCTGGTCCAGAGCGCGAGGGCGACGACGGCGCCCGCGGTCCAGAAGGCGGCACGGGCGTTGAGGAAGGGTTGCATGGAATCACCATTCTTGAACTCAAGGTACAAAACTAAGGCGGACGGGACCCCGGGCAGGGGCACACAAAGGGGTTCGCCGGAGCCAGAAGGGCCGCCGCCGGAAGCCGGGGGCCCGGCAGCGGCGGTTGCGGGGCAGTGGAGGCAGGCGGTCAGAGGGAGTCGATCACCGCGTCGATGATGCGGGCGGGCCGCTCCGGCCCCTCGGCGACGCGCACCGCGAGCCGCAGCCCCGCCACGGTGTTCTGCAGCATGGCGGCCAGGCCGTCGGGGTCGCGTTCGGGCGAGATCTCGCCCGCGCGCTGACCTTCAACGACCACGGCGCGGAAGGCGCTCTCGATGTGCGCGAAGGCACGGAGGACGAGATCGGTCGCCACCTCGTCGGTCCGCACCACCTCGGCCGCCGTGTTCACCGCCATGCAGCCGCGGCGGTCCGGGTCGGCCAGATCCGTCCGCACCACGGCCTCGAGAGCCCTGCGCAGGCGCACCTTCGCCGGTCCGGGTTCCTCGAGCGCCCGCAGCAGCACGCTCGCCTGCCGTTCGCGGTAGCGCCGCAGCGCCCGCTCGAACAGCGCGCGCTTGCTGCCGAAGGCGTTGTAGAGGCTGCCTTTTCCGATCCCGAGGGCGTCCACCAGGTCCTGGGGCGTGGTGGACGCATAGCCCTTCCGCCAGAACACCTCCATGGCCTGTTCCACGGCGACGTCCGGGTCGAACTGCTTGGGCCTGGTCATGCGGGCGACCCTAACACGTAATTGGACCTCCAGGTCAAATAAGATCGGGAGGCCGCCCCGCGCTCACGCGGGCCCCGGTTCCTGGGGCTCCTCGGCGTCGAGATCGGACCGGACGTCAGGCGGAACGACACCGACGGACCGCCCGTAGGAGTCCAAGAGGTGACCGAGGAGCTTGACGTGCCGCAGCGTGATCACCCGGTCGGCGCCTGAGACCGTCACACCGCCGCGCGCCCGTGGTCGCGGGCCGTCCACCTGGTGCGGATATCGTGCGCCGGTACTGCGACACGGGCCGGCTCCTGCAGCGGCGGACTGAGGAGTGAGTGATGAGCACGTCGGCCACCACCGGCACCGGAGAGCTGAAGCGGCGCCTGGGGGTGGCCGATGCCGTGCTGATCGGGCTCGGGTCGATGATCGGCGCCGGGATCTTCGCGGCTCTCGCCCCGGCCGCCTCCGTGGCCGGGTCCGGGCTGCTGCTCGGCCTCGCCCTCGCGGCGGCGGTGGCGTACTGCAACGCCACCTCCTCGGCCAGGCTGGCGGCCCGCTATCCGCAGTCGGGTGGCACCTATGTGTACGGGCGGGAGAGGCTCGGGGAGTTCTGGGGCTATCTGGCCGGCTGGGGCTTCGTCGTCGGCAAGACCGCCTCCTGCGCCGCGATGGCCCTGACCGTGGGCTCGTACGTCTGGCCGGGCCAGGCCCCCGCGGTCGCGGTCGCCGCGGTGGTCGCGCTCACCGCGGTGAACTACGCCGGGGTGCAGAAGTCCGCGGTGCTGACCAGGGCGATCGTCGCGGTGGTCCTGGCGGTGCTCGCCGCGGTGGTCACCGCCTGCCTGACCTCCGGCACCACCGAGGCGGCCCGTCTCGACGTCGGCGCCGACGCCACCTTCGGCGGCGTCCTCCAGGCGGCCGGGCTGCTGTTCTTCGCCTTCGCCGGGTACGCGCGCATCGCCACCCTCGGCGAGGAGGTCCGCGACCCCGCGAGGACCATCCCCCGCGCGATCCCGCTGGCGCTCGGCATCACCCTGGTCGTCTACGCGGCCGTCTCCGTGTGCGTCCTGCTCGTCCTGGGCCCCGCGGGCCTCGCCCGCACCGCCGCTCCCCTGGTCGAGGCCGTACGGGCGGCCGGGGTGCCCGCGCTGGCGCCCGTCGTGCGGGCCGGCGCGGCGGTGGCCGCGCTCGGCTCGCTGCTCGCCCTGATCCTGGGCGTCTCGCGCACCACTTTGGCGATGGCCCGCGACCGGCACCTGCCGCACGCCCTCGCCGCCGTCCACCCCCGCTTCCAGGTCCCGCACCGCGCCGAACTCGCCGTCGGCGTCGTCGTCGCCGTCCTGGCCGCCACGACGGACGTGCGCGGCGCGATCGGCTTCTCCTCCTTCGGCGTGCTGGCCTACTACGCCATCGCCAACGCCTCCGCCTGGACCCTCACCCCCGCCGAGGGCCGTCCCGCCCGCGTCGTCCCGGTCGCCGGCACGGCCGGCTGCCTCGTGCTGGCCTTCGCGCTCCCCTTGGCCTCGGTCCTGACGGGCGCCGCGGTGATCGCCGCCGGCGCGGCCGTGTACGGACTGCGCAGAGCGGCGACCCGTCGCGCCTGACGGAACGGCCCGCGACCCCCGCGTCCCGGGACGCCCCAACACCGTCCCGCGGTGCGCCCGTTCAGGACCGCGCGCACCGTGACAGTCCTGTTGCCGGAACTGTGGGCTCCGTCACAGCCGTCCTGATCCCGCGCTGATGGACTCGCCCGATGGTCTTCCTGCTGCTCGTCCCGGCCGGCCTCGTCTCCGTCCTCGCCCTGGCCGGCTACGGCCTCGGCACCCTCGGCCGGTCCGGGGTGCGCGGCGCCGGACGCGAGGTGCGACTCAGGTGCGGCGCCACGCTGCTGGGCGCCTGCGCAGTCGCGATGTACACCTGGGGCCTGCTGAACGTCGCGGGAGCCGTCATCGAGGCGGAGGACGGCGGTGCCGATTCGGCACCGCTGCGCCCCTGCAGGTCACCGGGCCCGTGGGAGCGGGCGCTGCACGTCGTGGGCTACCGCGTGGAGTACGTGCCGCTCGGCTTCGTCTGCGAGACGAAGGACGGCGGCAGTTACGCGGCCGCGTCCGTGCCGGGCTACGTCAACCCGGCGGCCGCGGGCTTCGCCCTGGGCGCGGTCGTGTGCGCCGGCGCCGCCGCCGTCGCGTCGGAGCGCCGCGCCCGGGAGGTACAGGCCGCGTAACACCCCGTCAGAACCTGGCGGCGTGGCGGTCCGGCCGGCAGATCGCGCACGCCGTGACGTCCGGCATGCCGAGGGCGATCTCCAACTCCTTGGCGCTGAGCCGGCCCCCGCCGGGAACGCGGCAGTCGTCGCGGTGGACGACGCCGCGGCCGGGGCCGCCCTGGGGGTCGGCAACGCTCTGCAGGCGCCAGGCCCGGGCGGCCGCGGGGCGCCGTTGGGGACGGATACCGGCCTCCGCCTTCCGGATCCGGGCGTCCACGGCGTCGATCTGCAGCTGGAGGTACAGACGGATCACCCGCAGACGTTCCAGATCCGATGGAAGCTCGTACACGCGTTCGAGACTAGCCGCACGGGGACCGCCGGGCCAGCACGGGTCCGCGGTGACCGGGCTCCCCCGCGGCGCCGGGTCCCGCGCGGCTCAGAACCCCAGGTCGGACAGGCTCGGGTGATCGTCGGGGCGGCGTCCGAGCGGCCAGTGATAGGCCCGGTCCGACTCCTCGATGCGCAGGTCGTTGATGCAGGCGTGGCGGACGCGATTGAGGCCCTGGTCGTCGAACTCCCAGTTCTCGTTGCCGTAGGAGCGGTACCAGTTGCCGGAGTCGTCGTGGCACTCGTAGGCGAAGCGGACGGCGATGCGATTGCCGTCGAAGGCCCACAACTCCTTGATCAGGCGGTAGTCGAGCTCGCGGTTCCACTTCCGGGTCAGGAAGTCGACGATCTCGTCCCGCCCGTCGACGAACTCCGCGCGGTTGCGCCAGCGGCTGTCCGGTGAGTAGCCGAGCGACACCTTCGCGGGGTCGCGGGAGTTCCAGGAGTCCTCGGCCATGCGGACCTTCTCGATGGCGCTCTCCCGTGTGAAGGGCGGTACCAGGGGCTTGGCGGCCATGCTCGCTCCAACGGATCGACGTCCAGGGGATTGATCAAGTCCACCCCAGGACGCCGTTGATCGCATCCGCGCGGCGCGACCCCGTCAGCCGGAGCCGACGAACGCCACCAGGAGCAGCCAGACCACCGGAGCGGTCGGCAGGAGGGAGTCCAGGCGGTCCATGATGCCGCCGTGGCCCGGCAGCAGCTTGCCCATGTCCTTGATGCCGAGATCGCGCTTGATCATCGACTCGCCGAGGTCGCCGAGAGTGGCGCTGGCCGCGACCGCGAGGCCCAGCAGCAGGCCCTGCCACCAGTGGCCGTCGTCGATCAGGTACTCCATGGACAGCGCGCCCGCGGCCATCGCGAAGGTGACGGCCCCGACCAGGCCCTCCCGGGTCTTGCCGGGGCTGATGCGCGGCGCCAGCTTGTGCGTGCCGAAGCGCCATCCCACCGCGTACGCACCGGTGTCGCTGATGACCGTCAGCAGCAGGAAGACGAAGACCCGCCACGGACCGTCGTGCGCGGCGAGCATCATCACCACGAAGGTGGCCAGGAACGGCACGTAGAAGGCGGCGAAGACGCCGGCCGTGACATCGCGGAGGTAGTTCTCCGGGGGCTCGGTCATCCGCCAGACCAGGACGGCGAGCGAGGTGAGGGCCATCGCCACCCACGCGCCCTCCCCGCCGCGCGTGTAGCCGGCGACGACCATCGCGGCGCCGCCCACGGCGAGCGGGATCAACGGAGCCTTGATCCCCTTGCGCTCGGCGAGCCGGGAGGTCAGCTCCCACAGCCCCACCACGACCGCCGCCGCGACGACGGCGACGAACACGGCCTTGACGATGAAGAGCGAGGCGAGGATGACGACGCCGAGGCCGACGCCGACCCCTATCGCGGCGCGCAGGTTCCGCCCGGCGCTCTTCTTCGCGGGGCCGCCCGGAGCCGCCGGCTGCGGCGCGGAGCGGTCGGGCCGCGCGGAGTGATCCGCCGGTTCGGGGGCGTCGTCGCGGAACAAGGGACCGCTCATACGAGTGGCCCCTTCGTCCTCGCCTCCCCAGGAGCCGGCGCGTGGCGAAGCCCCCCAGGAAGAGTCGTTCACGGAGATTCGCCTCGCGTTTTCGTCCGGTCCGGGTCGGTCGGAGGTGGGGTGGGTGGGCGGAGGAGCAGGGTCGGCGCACGGGGCGGCCGAGGTGCGGCGCCCGGGCCCGCGGGCCCGGTGCGGCCGGTTCCGGCGCGGGGGCCGGAGTCAGACGTCGGGGCTCAGACCTCGAGCAGCTCGGATTCCTTGTGCTTGAGCAGCTCGTCGATCTGCGCCACGTACTTGTGCGTGGTGTCGTCGAGCTCCTTCTCCGCCCGGCGCACCTCGTCCTCGCCCGTCTCGCCGTCCTTGACGAGCTTGTCGAGGGTCTCCTTGGCCTTGCGGCGCACGCTGCGCACGGAGATCCGCGCGTCCTCCGCCTTGCCGCGGGCGACCTTGATGTACTCCTTGCGGCGTTCCTCGGTCAGCTGCGGGAAGACCACCCGGATGATCCGGCCGTCGTTGGTCGGGTTGACACCGAGGTCGGAGTCCCGGATGGCCTGCTCGATGTTGCGCAGCGCCGAGTTGTCGAAGGGGGTGATCACGGCCATCCGCGCCTCGGGCACCGCGAAGGAGGCCAGCTGGTTGATCGGGGTCGCGGCACCGTAGTAGTCCGCCACGATCTTGTTGAACATCGCCGGGTGGGCACGGCCGGTACGGATCGCGGCGAAGTCCTCCTTGGCGACCACGACGGCCTTCTCCATCTTCTCCTCGGCCTCGAGGAGGGTCTCTTCAATCACCATGTGCTCCTGGTCTTCAGAAGGCGGAGCCATCGAGTCGGGGCCCCTGCGCGCGTCTTCCCTGCACGGTGTCCGACCGGCAGCCTGTTGTCCATCCCCGTTCCGGGCGGATCGCCGGCCGGGTTGCGGCCGGCGTCGTCCGTCAGCGGGCGCCCGTGTCGTTGACGAGCGTGCCGATCTTCTCACCCTTCACGGCCCGCGCGATGTTGCCCTCCGCGAGCAGCTCGAAGACGAGGATCGGAAGCTTGTTGTCCTGGCAGAGCGTGATCGCCGTCAGGTCCGCGACGCGCAGGTCGCGGGCGATGACGTCGGCGTACTCCAGCGCGTCGAACATGACGGCGTCGGGGTTCTTGCGGGGGTCGGAGTCGTAGACCCCGTCGACGCCGTTCTTGCCCATCAGCAGCGCCTGGGCGTCGATCTCCAGGGCGCGCTGCGCGGCGGTGGTGTCGGTGGAGAAGTAGGGCATGCCCATACCGGCGCCGAAGATGACGACGCGGCCCTTCTCCAGGTGGCGCACGGCCCTCAGCGGGATGTAGGGCTCGGCGACCTGCCCCATGGTGATCGCGGTCTGCACGCGCGACTGGATGCCCTCCTTCTCCAGGAAGTCCTGGAGGGCAAGGCAGTTCATGACGGTGCCGAGCATGCCCATGTAGTCGGAGCGTGCCCGGTCCATTCCGCGCTGCTGGAGTTCGGCGCCGCGGAAGAAGTTGCCGCCGCCGATGACGACGGCGATCTCGTAGCCCTCGCGGACGACGGCCGCGATCTCGCGGGCCATCTTGTGCACGACGTCGGGGTCGACACCCAGTCCCCCGCCGCCGGCGAAAGCCTCGCCGGAGAGCTTGAGCAGGTACCGGCGCTGGGCGTTGGAGCCGTCGCCGTTGGTGTTGTGGGCCTTGTCGGCGCCCTGATCCATGGAGATCTCCTCGTGCACGTACGAAGAAGGCCATTGCCGAGGGTTCGTGATCGTTCCCTGTAGCAATGGCCTCCTCGTCACAACTGCGGCCGGCCGCCGGTGAACGGCAGGCTGCGTACGACCCTAGCGGGGTCGTCGGTCAATCGCTTGCGCGGTTCGGACGCTCAGACGCCGACGCGGAAGCGGGCGAAGCGCTTCAGCGTGACACCGGCCTCGTCGAGGACCTTCTGAACGGTCTTCTTGTTGTCCTTGGCGAAGGCCTGCTCGAGGACGACGTTCTCCTTGAAGTAGCCGTTGACGCGACCCTCGACGATCTTCGACAGGGCGGCCTCGGGCTTGCCCTCCTCGCGGGCGGTGGCCTCGGCGACACGACGCTCGTTCTCGACCGTCTCGGCCGGCACGTCCGCGCGGGACAGGAAGGTCGGGGCGAAGGCGGCGATGTGCTGCGCGACGTCCTTGGCGACCTCGGCGTTCTCCTTGTCCAGCTCGACCAGGACGCCGACCTGCGGGGGCAGGTCCGGGCTGGTGCGGTGCAGGTAGGAGGCGACGAAGCCGTCGGTGAACTGCGCGAAGCGGTCCAGGACGATCTTCTCACCGAGGGTGGCGTTCGCCTCGTCGACGAAGGCCTGGACGGACTGGCCGTCCTTGATCTCGGAGGAGAGCAGGGTCTCCAGGTCGGCCGGCTTGCTGGCGGCGACGTGCGCGGCGATGGCGTCGGCGGCGGCCACGAACTTGTCGCCCTTGGCGACGAAGTCGGTCTCGCACTTGAGCTCGACGAGGACACCCTCGCTGTTGTCACCGGCGATCAGGGACACCACGGCGCCGTTGGAGGCGGAGCGGCCCTCGCGCTTGGTGACGCCCTTCTGGCCCTTGACCCGGAGGATCTCGACGGCCTTGTCCAGGTCGCCCTCGGCCTCCTCGAGCGCCTTCTTGCAGTCCATCATGCCCGCGGCGGTGAGCTCGCGGAGCTTCTTGACGTCGGCGGCGGTGAAGTTCGCCATGTCTGTCAGTCTCTTCTCGGAAGTCGGTGAATCCGGTGAGTCCGGCGGTTCTACGGACGGACGGCGGGGGCCGGAGCCCCCGCCGTCCTCACACGCATCGGAAGGCGGGCGAGGCCTCAGGCCTGCTCGGCGTCGGCGTCGGCAGCCGGCGCCTCGACGGTCTCGGCAGCAGCCTCGGCCTCGGCGGCCGGGGCGGCCTCCGCAGCCGGCGCCTCGGCGGCGGTCTCGGCCGGAGCGGCCTCGGCCTCAGCGGCGGCCGGCTCGGCGGCGGACTCGTCGGCCTTGGCCTTGTCGCCCTCGAGGAGCTCGCGCTCCCAGGCGGCGAGCGGCTCGCCCTCGGCCTTGTCACCGGTGGCGGCACCGGCGCCGGAGCGGGCGATGAGGCCCTCGGCGACGGCGTCGGCGATCACGCGGGTGAGCAGGGTGACGGAGCGGATCGCGTCGTCGTTGCCCGGGATCTTGTAGTCGACCTCGTCGGGGTCGCAGTTGGTGTCGAGGATCGCGACGACCGGGATACGGAGCTTGCGCGCCTCACCGACGGCAATGTGCTCCTTCTTGGTGTCCACGATCCAGACGGCGCTGGGCACCTTCTGCATCTCGCGGATACCACCGAGCGTCTTCTCCAGCTTCTCCTTCTCACGGGAGAGAACCAGGAGCTCCTTCTTGGTGAGGCCGGAGGCGGCCACGTCCGCGAAGTCGATCTCCTCGAGCTCCTTCAGGCGCTGCAGGCGCTTGTAGACCGTGGAGAAGTTGGTGAGCATGCCGCCCAGCCAGCGCTGGTTGACGTAGGGCATGCCGACGCGGGACGCCTGCTCGGCGATGGCCTCCTGCGCCTGCTTCTTGGTACCCACGAACATGATGGAGCCGCCGTGCGCGACGGTCTCCTTGACGAACTCGTAGGCGCGGTCGATGTACGACAGCGACTGGAGCAGGTCGATGATGTAGATGCCGTTGCGCTCGGTGAAGATGAAACGCTTCATCTTCGGGTTCCAGCGGCGGGTCTGGTGCCCGAAGTGGACGCCGCTCTCCAGCAGCTCCCGCATCGTGACGACGGCCATGGCCGTACTCCTAGATGTACTCGGTTCTGAGCGGCCACCGGACGGCGGCCGCGCCTGACGCCCCGAACGCGCCATGCCACAAGGGACCGAGGAGCGCGTCCACCGCTCACAGGGAGGACGGTGGCGGGGCGTGCGAAGTCGACCCGGTGACCCGGATCGCCATGGAAAGTGTACGGGACCGCCGGAGCCGTGGGCGACATCGTGCCTGCGCGGTGCGGGCGGGGGGCGTTGTCCACAGGTCGCGACCATGATCATCTCTTCGCGGCGGGGTCCGTCACCGTTGGGGCATGACGAGATCGACGGTGTTCGTGGTGACGGTGTACCTCGCGGTGGCGACGTGGCTCGGCGGGCTCACGGGGCCGGTGAACGCGGCCGTGCGCCAGGGTGACCAGGGTGGCGGTCCGGCCGACCGTGCGTGGCCGGTGGCGGGGGCGGGCGGGGCGCGCCGACCGGTGGTGGAGCGGGGCTTCGACCCCCCGCTCGTGCGGTGGGCGGCCGGGCACCGGGGGGTGGATCTGCGGGCGGGCCCCGGCGCACCGGTGCGCGCGGCAGCGCCCGGGCAGGTGGCGTACGCCGGGTCGGTCGCCGGGCGCGGGGTGGTGGTGATCCGGCTCGCGGAGGGCCTGCGGATCACCTACCAGCCGGTGCGGGCGACGGTCGCGGTGGGCGAGGAGGTCCGCGCCGGCCAGGTGGTCGGCGTGCTGGCGGACGGGCCGTGGCACTGCCCGGGCGGCTGTCTGCACTGGGGGCTGCTGCGTGGGGAGTTCTATCTCGATCCGCTGTCGCTGCTGTCGGACCGGATACTGCGCGGCGGGCCGTCCCGGCTGCTGCCGGTCTTCGGTGTGCCGCTCCCCGAGGGGACGGGAGGAGGGGCGATGCCGGAGGGCACGGCGGCGCCCGCACTCAGCCGAGGACCCCGCGCAGCGCCGTGGTGACGGCGGCGTCGGCGATGGCGTCCGGCTCCTCGGCGGCGCCGAGTTCGATGCGGCGCACGGCGGCGTCCACGACACCCTGCAGCAGCATGGCGATGAGCCGGGGTTCATGGTGGCCGAGGGCGCCCAGGGCGTCGACGACCATGGCGATCAGGCCGCCGTGGGCGGCGCGGATCCTCTCGCGGGCCCCCGCGTCGAGCTCACCGGCGGAGATGGCGACCACGGCTCGGTGCCTGCGGTCCCCGACGAGGGCGAGCTGACTGCGCACATACGCCTCGATCTTGCCCTCGGGTCTGTCGGCCGCCGCCATCGCCGCCTCGACCTCGGCCGCCCACAGGGGGAAGTCGACCCGGCACAGCTCCTCGACGACGGCCGCGCGCGAGCGGAAGTACTCGTACACCGAGGACCTGGCCAGGCCGGTGCGCTCGGCCAGGGCGGGGAAGGTCAGCGCTTCCGTACCGCCCTCGGAGAGCAGGGTTCGCGCGGCGTCCAGCAGGGCGTCGCGCTGCATCGACCTGTGCTCGGCCACCGAGGCCGCTCGAATCTTGGGCACGCCACCACTGTACGGAAGCCGCGCGGCGGCCGGGCCCTCCCGTCGGCAACGCGCGTCATCGGCCGACGTCGGCCAGTTTCGCGCGCAATTGGAGCACGGACTTGGTGTGGATCTGGCTGACCCTGCTCTCGGTCACCCCGAGCACCTGTCCGATCTCGGCGAGTGTGAGCCCCTCGTAGTAGTAGAGGGTGACCACGGTCTTCTCGCGATCGGGCAGGGTGTTGATCGCCCGGGCCAGCAGCCGGCGCAGCTCACGGTCCTCGGCGACCTCGACGGGGTTGTCGGCGCCGGTGTCCTCCAGCGTGTCGACGAGGCTCAGCCGGTCGCCGCCCTCGACACCGCCGTGCAGCAGGTCCTCCAGGGCGACCACATTGGCGAGCGAGAGCTGGCTGAACACCGCGTGCAGTTCCTCCACCGCGATGCCCATCTCCGCGGCGACCTCGGGCTCGCTGGGGGTACGCCGCAGCGACGCCTCCAGCGTGGCGTAGGCGCGCTCGACGGCGCGGGCCTTCTGGCGCACCGAGCGGGGGATCCAGTCCAGGGCGCGCAGTTCGTCGATCATGGCGCCGCGGATGCGGGTGATCGCGTAGGTCTCGAACTTGATCGCGCGCTCGGGATCGAACTTCTCGATGGCGTCGATGAGCCCGAAGACCCCGGAGGAGACGAAGTCCGCCTGCTCGACGTTCGCCGGCAGACCCACGCTGACGCGCCCGGCCACGTACTTCACCAGGGGCGAGTAGTGCAGGATCAACTGCTCACGCAGGCGTGTGTCCCCCGTGGACTTGTAGGTCCGCCACAGCGCGTCGAGCGTGGTGGGGCCGGGAGGCCGGGGGGAACCGGTGACGGTGGTCGCCGCCGTCGCGCGGTCTGACCCGGGGGTGTGCGGGTGCATGCGTGGATTTGAGCCGTTCTGCTGTGACCTGCGGGGCGGACGGGACTCGGACCTCCTTGAGCGTAGCGTGACGGCGAGGTCGCAGAACGCGACGATGCGGCGTCCCCATAACCTCGCCATCCCGGAGGTCCCAGGTCAAGAACCGTCGTGTCACCTGATGGTGTGTTCACCGGCAGAGCGTGTCGGCGCGAACCCCTCCTTCAGATGGTTTTCCGCCAACTTCCAGCGCGCGCCGTCACGTTCCACAAAGCCGAGAACGTGCAGCTCAAGGAGCCGGCCGAGCGTCTCGTCGGGGGTGCTCGCGGCGGCCGCCGCGATCGCGGTGCACTCGGCGCCGGCCCGGCCGCCCGGCAGCGCCTCCAGGACCCGCGCGGTCTCCGCCGGCAGCAGGTCGTGCGGCAGCAGGGGCCCACGGCGCTCGGGCGCGAGGTCCTGCCCGATCCGGCCGACGAGATCGGCCACATCGGCCGCGCCGGTCACCAGCACGCCGTCCGCGCGCAGCAGTTCGTGCACCCCCTGCGACAGCGCCGACGTGCAGGGTCCGGGCACGCCCATGACGAAACGTCCCAGCTCACGGGAGCGGCGGGCGGTGATCAGCGAGCCGCTGCGGTACTGGGCCTCGACCACGACCGTGCCTCGCGTCAGCGCGGCGATCACGCGATTGCGGAGCACGAACCGCGACCGTGTCGGATGCGATGCGGGCGGCAATTCACTGACGAGCAGCCCTTGTTCGGCGATGCGTCCGATCAACTCGGCATGACCTGGCGGATAGGGCACGTCCACCCCGCTCGCGACGACCCCCACGGTCGCGCCACCGGCGGACAGCGCCCCCCGGTGCGCCGCACCGTCGATCCCGTACGCCGCGCCGGATACCACGACCCAGCCCGCCTCGGCGAGGTCCGCACCGAGGGTGGACGCCATGTGGGAGCCGTAGGACGTGCACGCGCGGGCACCGACGACGGCGACCGAGCGCAGTGCCCACATCCGCAGCGAGGGCCGCCCCCGCGTCCACAGCCCGAACGGCCGCTCGTCCCCGAGGTCGTCCAGTTGACTCGGCCAGTCCGTGTCCCCCGGGCACACGAAGCGCCCGCCCATCGCCCGCACCGCGGCCAGGTCCCGCACCGGGTCGACACGGGCCGCCCGCAGGGCGTAGCCCGCCCGCCGCCGCTCGCTCGCCCCGGGCAGCGCGTCGCCCGCCGTGAGGGCCCTGAGCGTCTCCACGGGGCCGAACTCGCGCAGCCACCGCCCGGCGATCTCGCCGCCGGGGTCCGCGACGCGTGTGAGTGCGGCCCGGGCGAGGCGTTCCTCGTCGGTCGGGGGCGGTTCGTCCCCAGGGAGGGGTTCGCCGAGCGTGTCGTCGGTGTCGAAGAGCGTGGCGGCCATCAACGGCCTCCCGTCGCAGTCGCCGTGGCCGCCGCTGCCACGAGGCTGCGGCGGACCCCGGTGCGCAGTTCCAGGGCGCGTTCCATGTCGACGCCGTCGGGCCGGTCCCGGCCGGCCAGGTCGGCGACGGTCCAGGCGACCCGCAGCACACGGTCGAGGCCGCGGGCGGTGAGCAGCCCGCGTTCCATGTCCCGCTCGGCGGCGCGCAGCGCGCCCGGGGCGACAGCCCAGCGGGTCCGCAGTTCGTGACCGGGGACCTCGCTGTTGATCCGCCAGGGGGTGCCCGCGTACCGCGCCGCGGCCCGTTCCCGTGCCTCGCGCACCCTTGCCGCCACCGTCTGCGTGCTCTCGGCTCCGCCGGTGTTGCCCATCAGCTCGCAGCGGCTGACCGCCTCGACGTCCACGCGCAGGTCGACCCGGTCCAGCAGCGGCCCGGACAACCGCCCCTGGTACCGGCGGACCATGCTGGGCGTGCAGTCGCACATGCCGCCGGGCGAGCCGTACCGCCCGCAAGGGCAGGGATTCGCGGCCAGGACCAGCAAGAAGCGCGCCGGAAGGCGTACGACGCTGGCGGCACGGGCGATGACGACGTGGCCGGACTCCAGCGGCTGACGCAGCGCGTCGAGCGCCTGACCGCTGAACTCGGGTGCCTCGTCAAGAAAGAGCACGCCTTTGTGGGACAGCGAGACGGCACCGGGGCGCGGCAGGGCGTTGCCGCCGCCGACGAGGGACTGCATCGTTGCCGAGTGGTGCGGGGCGCAGTAGGGCGGCTCGTCGACCAGGGGCTTTCCCGGAGGCAGGATGCCGGCGACCGAGTGGACGGCCGAGACCTCGACCGACTCCTGCCGCGTCAGGGGCGGCAAAAGGCCGGGCAGCCGTTCCGCGAGCATGGTCTTGCCGGCGCCCGGCGGTCCCTTGAGATACAGGTGGTGGCCGCCCGCCGCCGCAACCTCCAGGGCCGTGCGGGCCGTGCCCTGCCCGGCGACGTCGGCGAGGTCGGGCGTCCCGGTGTCGGACAGGCCCGTGCCGTGTCCCGCTCCGGGCAGCGCGAGGCCGGCCAGCATCGGGTCGGGGCGCCCCTCACCCGGGTCCTCGGGCTCCTCGGGTGCCAGTTCGTCGTTGAGCAGTGCGATCAGCTGCCGCAGGCTGCGCACCCCGAGCACGGAGACGCCCGGCACGAGCGAGGCCTCCGCCACCGTCCGCTCGGGGACCACCACGTGCCGGTACCCGGCTTCCGCGGCGGCCAGGACGGCCGGGAGCACCCCGCGCACGGGCCGGACGCGGCCGTCGAGGCCCAGCTCGCCGATCATCATCAGATCGGCGATGTCCTTCGGGGCGACCCGTTCATTGGCGGCGAGCACGGCGCACGCGACGGCCAGGTCGAAGCCGCTGCCGCCCTTGGGGACGGACGCGGGGCTCAGGCCGACGGTGAGCTTCTTCTGCGGCCAGGTCTCGCCGCTGTTGACGAGCGCGGCGCGGACCCGGTCGCGGCTCTCGCTCAGGCTCTTGTCGGGCAGTCCCACCAGCGTGAACGCCGCGACGCCGGGTTCCAGGTCGGCCTGGACCTCGACGACGACGCCCTCCACGCCGAGCAGCGCCACCGAACACGTACGGGCGAATCCCATCAGGCGGCCCCCCGTACGTGCTCGACCCGGGCGGCGCCCCGCTCGGGCAGGGTCACGCCGACCACGTCGATGCGGACCCCGCCCTGCGGCGGTGGGCCGCCGTGGTCGGCCAGCCAGCACTCGGCGAGCCGCCGCAGCCGTTCGGCCTTGCGTGCGGTGACCGCGGCCATGGGATGCTCGGGGCCGCCCTCCGCCCGCGATTTGACCTCGCACACGACCACGGCGTCGCCGTCGGCAGCCACGATGTCGATCTCGCCGTGACGCTCACGGTGCCGGCAGCGCCAGTTGCGCTCCAGCACGGTCATCCCGGCCGCCGCCAGGGAGCGTGCCGCCAGTTCCTCGCCGTACCGTCCGAATGCCCCTCGGGCGTTCATGTCACACCACCTCCGTCACTCACTGTGACGGAGGTGGTGCCCGAAAGATGATCTTGCCGAAGCCCTGTGGATAACTCCCCGCGGGGGCTGACCGCGCCGGGCCCGCGCGGCTCAGCCGTTGAAGCCGGAGTCGTCCGAGGGAAGGTCGAGGTCGGCCTTGTTGAGCTCCTCGATGTTCACGTCCTTGAACGTGAGCACCCGCACCTGCTTCACGAAACGCGCCGGACGGTACATGTCCCAGACCCACGCATCGGCCATCGACACTTCGAAGAAGACCTCACCCTGCACCGAGTGCACCTGCATCTCGTAGTCGTTGGTGAGGTAGAAGCGACGCTCGGTCTCGATCACGTACTTGAACAGGCCGACGACATCCCGGTACTCCCGGTAGAGCTTGAGCTCCATCTCGGTCTCGTACTTCTCGAGGTCCTCGGCACTCATGGCATGTTCCCCTTCAGCCGTACGTCCCCCCATTGTGCGTCAGTCACGCTCTGTCCCCAGGTGGATCGGGGACAGAGGGGGTCCTTCGTCCAGCAGCGCGCCCAGCAGTCCGGCGAGTCTGGTCGGGTACACCGTCTCACGCGTGCCGAGAAGTTCTTCACAGGTCCACCATCGCAGGCCCGTGACGCTGCGCCGCTCCAATTCCGTCAATCCGGCCGTATGGAATCGGGTGTCGTCGGTCCGGGCCAGGAAATACCACTCGTCCTGCTCCCAGCGCCGCCCGTCGAAGTCGAACGCGCACGAACGCTCCCAGAGCACCGGCCCGAGCTTCACGCCCGTGAGGCCGGTCTCCTCGGCGAGCTCGCGCCGTGCCGCGTCCTCCAGGCTCTCGCCCTCCTCGACCCCGCCTCCCGGGGTGAACCACCAGGTCACCGACGGGTCGTCCGGCTCGTAGCCGTGCAGCAGCAGGATCCGGTCCAAGGGATCGAGCAGGATCACCCGCGCCGCGCGCCGCCGCGCCATGGTCAGCGCGCCGTCCGCCGGCGGCCGGCCACCCGGGCGAGCGGCCCGTACGCGGCCCCGCAGAAGATGAGCACGGCACCGCCCACCACGGCCGCCACGACCGCCTTCAGCGGTCCGGGGGCCGACGGTCCGTCCCCCGACAGGCCGGCGAAGGCCGCGGGCCGCTGCAGCATGCCCATGCGGCCGCTGGGCCAGGCGATGGCGTCGGCGCGGGCGTTCACCGCGCTGCGCGGCACGGAGCCGTCGTCGGAGTCGGTGAGCCGGACGCGGGAGTCCTCCGACGTGGCGCGGTTGTCGCCCATCATGAAGAGATTGTCCTTCGGCACGGTGGCCGAGAAGCCGGTCGGCGAGGCCGGTGCCTTGGGGTCGAGCAGGTACGGCTCGTCGATCGGCTTGCCGTTGACGGTCAGCCGCCCCTGCTTGTCGCAGCAGGCGACCTTGTCGCCGCCGACCGCCACGACCCGCTTGACCATGGGGACGTCCCCCCACAGCGGGTCGTTGAAGACCACGATGTCGCCGCGGCGGACCTCGGAACCGTCGATGCGCTGGGCGAGGATCCGGTCGCCGGCGTCCACGGTCGGGGTCATCGACCCGGTCGGAACGGTGTAGGGCTGGTAGAGGATCGCACCCCAGACGAAGCCGCCGAGGAAGAGGACGGAACCGAGGGCGACGGCCAGGCCGGAGAGTATTCCTCCGGCCCGTCCGCCGCCCTTACCGCCCGTCCCGCGCGTGCCGCCCGTCGTCGTACGCGTGCCCGTGCGTGTGCCTGTGCTCATGCGACGGCACCCTACCCGGCGGTACGGATCCGGGGCAGCCCCGTCACTTCGCCTGGTTGACCAGTCGGCGCCGCCGGAGCAGCACCAGCGGCACCGCGCCCGCGACACCCGCCGCGGCGGGCAGCCCCGCGGCGGCGGCCGCGCTGATGCCCGGCTGGTCGAAGGTGCTGGGGATCGGCAGGGTCGACCAGCGCCCGATCGGCCAGGCCACGACGAACGCGCGGCCGACGACCTCGTCGTTGGAGACGGTGCCGTTGCCCGGCAGATCCTGGTGGTACCGCGAGTCCAGGGAGTCCTGACGGTGGTCGCCCATCACCCAGATCCGGTCCTTGGGGACCCTGATCGGACCGAAGGGACGGTCGCCGCAAGGGGTGTTCCCCGGGTAGATGTACGGCTCGTTCAGCGCCTTGCCGTTCACCTTGACCGGGCCGGTGCCCTGGCACTCCACGGTGTCACCGCCGACCGCGATGACCCGCTTGATCAGGTCCTTCTCCTCGGCGGACGGCATGAGCCCGACGAAGCTGAGGACCTTCTGGATCGCCGAGGTGACCGGGTTGGTGTCGACCGGCGCGGTCTCGCCGAGCCAGCCGCCCGGGTCGTGGAAGACCACGACCTCGCCGCGCTCGGGCTCCGAGCCGAACCAGGGCGTCAGTTTGTCGACGAGGACCCGGTCGCCCTCCTGCAGTGTGTTCTCCATCGACGCGGACGGGATGGAGAAGGCCTGCACCAGAAACGTCTTGATCAGCAGCGCGAGCACCAGGGCGATCACGATGAGCAGCGGCAGTTCCTTCCAGAACGAGCGCTGCTTCTGCGGCGTGCTGCCACCGCCGTCGGTCGCGTCATCCGCCTCGTCGGAGGAGATGCCCGAACCGGAGTCCGCGCGCACGCCGTCGCCGGGCTTCACCCCGTCCTCGCCGGTCGCGCCGGCCGAGGACCCCCGGTCCTCCGGCTCTTCGCGTCCGGACCTTGCGCCGACCACCAGGTCCCCCACGTCCACTCCTCACTCCACGCTGCCGCCCGCGTCGCCAGATGCGGCGCAGGCCCACGACTCCCATAACGAGCGGGAGTTCCGCAGGAGGCGGGAGCGCAATCATTCCTTGCCGATTGTTGGATGTTGCCACCCTATTGCTCACAGTGGCGGCAGACGCGCCAGAGAGAGCCGGTGCGGCGACGGTGGAGAAAGTGGTCGGCTCCTTCAGCCCGGACCAGTGGCCGAGGGGCCAGGCCACGGCGAAGGCACGCCCGACGACCAGGCTCTCGGGCACGGTGCCGTCACCGGGGTCCTTCAGGTGGAACCGGGAGTCCGCGGAGTTGGAGCGGTGGTCGCCCATGACGAACAGCCGGCCCGGTGGAACCTTGACCGTGAATTTAATGTCAGAGGGCGGATTGCCCGGATAGATGTACGGCTCGTCGAGCGGGGTGCCATTGACGGTGACCCGGCCGTCCTTGTCGCAGCACTTCACCGTGTCGCCGCCGACCGCGACGACCCGCTTGATCAGGTCCTGCTCGTCCGCGGACGGCAGCAGGCCGATGAAGGTGAAGAACTCCTTGACCTGCTTGACCCCCACGGGGTCCTGGCCGCTGGAGGCCTGCTCGCCCTCCAGCCAGTTGCCGGGGTCCTTGAAAACGACAACGTCACCGCGGTGCGGCTTGGCGCCGAACCAGGGGGTGAACTTGTCGACGACCACGCGGTCGCCGATGCGGATCGTCTGCTCCATGGAGCCGGACGGGATGACGAACGCCTGGAGCAGGAAGGTCTTCAGGACCAGTGCGATCAGCAGGGCGACGCCGATCAGCAGCGGTATCTCCCTGGCTGCGGAGCGCCGGCGTTTGCGCTTGACCTTCCGGGCCAGCCTGCGGCGCTCGGCACGGCCGCCGCTCCTGCGCGGGCCCGCGGTCTCCGCCTCGTCGCCCAGGTACGCCGCGCGGACGGGCCGGTCCTCGCCCGGCCGCCCCCGGCTACCCACGGGCGCCGTCCAGCGACCGGCGCCGGCCCAGCGGCCAGAAGGTGGCCTCGGCCCTGCCGATCACCTTGTCCACCGGGACCGTGCCCCCTCCGGGGTCACCGAGGTGGTCGCGGGAATCCCGGCTGTCGGCACGGTGGTCGCCCATCACCCACAGCCTCCCCTCAGGAACCTCGATGTCGAACGCTACCCGTGACGGTGTGTCGCCGGGATAAAGATAGGTCTCGTCCAGAGGGCGGCCGTTGACGGTGATCCGGCCCTGCCGGTCGCAGCAGGTCACCCGGTCCCCGCCGACACCGATCACCCGCTTGATGTAGTCGGTCCTGCCGGACTCCTGCACGAAGGATCCCTCGCCGTCGAACACCACGACGTCTCCCCGGGCCGGGGCGCCGCCGAAACGGTACGCCAGTTTGTCGACCAGCACCCGGTCCCCGGATCGCAGGGTGTTCTCCATCGACCCGCTGGGAATCTCGAAGGGCTGTGCCACGAAAGTGTTGACCGCGGCGATCAAGGCGGCGAACGCCACGACGAGAAGCGCATACCGCTGTGTACGTACGCCGAAGCGCGACCGCTCATCCTGCCTTGGGGCCGGATCTGTGCGGTCGCGCTCCGGAAGAGGTACCTCAGTGTCCATCGAGCGCAGAGCCTATACGGCCCCGCATATGCCCGGACGGACTCACCTGTCGCGCTTCTCCTTGATCTTCGCGGCCTTGCCGCGCAGCTCACGGAGGTAGTACAGCTTCGCGCGACGGACGTCACCGCGGGTCACGAGCTCGATCTTCTCGAAGATCGGGCTGTGCACCGGGAAGGTACGCTCGACGCCGACGCTGAAGGAGACCTTGCGGACCGTGAAGGTCTCACGGACGCCGGAACCCTGGCGGCGGATGACAACGCCCTTGAACTGCTGGATACGGGAGCGGTTGCCCTCGATCACGCGGACGTGGACGTTGACGGTGTCGCCCGGACGGAAGGCCGGGATGTCGCTGCGCAGCGACGCGACGTCGACGGTGTCGAGCAGGTGGGACATGTCTGTCTGCTTTCTTCGCCCATGCCACAGGTCATCGGCGGACATAGTGATGGTGATCGAGTGCCACCGCGTCGGACGGGCGTCGTGTCCCCCTGTGGCAGGGGCGCGCGGCGGACGCGGAGCGGCAGCCGCCTATTCTTCCACGGCTTCGGGGGCTCGCCAAAATCGGCCGTCCTCGCGCGGCGCCCAGCCGAGGGCCGCGAGGATCGCGCGGTCGTGCTTGTCCAGCGCGGCGGGGTCGCAGCGCTCGATCAGATCGGGGCGGTGCGCGGCGGTGCGCCGGAAGGCCTCGTCGCGGCGCCAGCGGGCGACCTTGCCGTGGTGACCGCTGAGCAGCAGGTCCGGCACACCGCGGTCCCGCCAGACCGGCGGCTTGGTGTAGACGGGGCCTTCCAGCAGGTCGGCCATGGCGCCGGGGGCGAAGGAGTCGTCGCGATGGGACTCCGCGTTGCCCAGCACGCCCGGCAGCAGCCGGGCGATCGCCTCGACCATGACCAGCACCGGGGCCTCGCCGCCGGCCAGTACGTAGTCGCCGATGGACACCTCGCGCACGTCGAGCCGGTCGCCGTACTCGTCGATGACGCGCCGGTCGATGCCCTCGTAACGGGCGGGGGTGAAGACCAGCCAGGGCTTCTCGGACAGCTCGACCGCGAGTTCCTGGCTGAAGGGGCGGCCGCTGGGGGTCGGTACCACGATCACGGGCGCGCCCTCGCCCGACGCCAGGACGGCGTCCAGCGCCTCGCCCCAGGGCTCGGGCTTCATGACCATGCCCGGGCCGCCGCCGTAGGGGGTGTCGTCGACCGTGTTGTGCCGGTCGTGGGTGTGCTCGCGCAGGTCGTGGACGCGTACGTCCAACTGACCGCGCGTCCTGGCCTTGCCGACCAGGGAGACGTTCAGCGGTTCCAGGTACTCCGGGAAGATCGTGACGACGTCGATGCGCATTACGCCGGCTCCGCCCCGCCCTCGCCGTCGCCTTCTTCGCGGCTGCCGGCGGTCTCGGCCTCGGCCTCGTCGAGCAGGCCCGGGGGCGGGTCGATGACGGCCCGCTGCTGATCCAGGTCGATCTCGGGGACGATCTCGCCGACGAAGGGCACCATGACCTCGCTGCCGTCCGGCCGCTCCACGACGAGCAAGTCGTGGTAAGGCAGGTGGGAGATCTCGGTGATGCGGCCGACCTCGGTCCCGTCGACGGTGACCACGTCGAGGTCGATCAGCTGGTGGTCGTAGAACTCCTCGGGGTCCTCCGGACGCTCTTCCGGGTCGACCTCGGCGATCAGCAGGATGTTGCGCAGCGCCTCGGCGCCCGTACGGTCCTTGACGCCCGCGAAGCGCAGCATCAACCGGCCGCTGTGCACACGGCCGGTCTCGATCGTGAGCGGTCCGGCCGAGGCCGGGTCCGTGGCCAGCACGGCGCCGGGCGCGAGCCGCAACTCCGGCTCGTCGGTGCGCACCTCCACCGAGACCTCGCCCTTGATGCCATGGGCGCGGCCGATGCGTCCCACTACCAGCTGCACTTGTTCGCGCTCCTGTGCGTTGCGTGTCGGATACGGCTCGGGCCGGGGGCGGCGGTGACGCCTCCCCCGGCCCGAGCCGGTGCTTCGTTACTCAGCGAACCTGGTCGACGTCGACGAGGTCGACGCGGACACCACGTCCGCCGATCGCGCCCACGACGGTGCGCAGGGCACGGGCGGTACGGCCGTTGCGGCCGATCACCTTGCCGAGGTCATCGGGATGCACCCGGACCTCCAGGACCTTCCCGCGACGCAGGGTGCGCTCGGCGACCTGCACGTCGTCGGGATTGTCGACGATGCCCTTGACCAGGTGTTCGAGGGCCTCCTCGAGCACGATCAGGCCTCGGTCGACTCGGCCGCGTCGGCGGCCTCGTCCTTCTTGTCGGACTTCTTGGCCTTCTGGGTGATGGCCTCACCCTTGGGCTCGTCCCCGGCGTCCTTGGCCGCGGCCTCGAAGAGGGCACGGTGGTCGGCCTTGGGCTCGGCGACCAGGAGCGGGGCCGGAGCCGGCTCGCCCTTGTACTTCTGCCAGTCGCCGGTCTTCTTGAGGATCGCGAGCACGGGCTCGGTCGGCTGCGCGCCGACACCCAGCCAGTACGCCACGCGCTCCGCGTCGACCTCGATGCGCGACGGGTTCTGGACCGGGTGGTACAGGCCGATCTCCTCGATGGCCCGGCCGTCACGGCGGGTCCGGGAGTCGGCGACGACGATGCGGTAGTGAGGCGAACGGATCTTGCCCAGACGCTTCAGCTTGATCTTGACTGCCACGGGAGTGGGTTCTCCTGGTGTTGACGTGGGTTGGGCACACCTGACCGCCACGTGGGGTTGTGGAGCCGGATGCCCGACGGACGCGTCAGCCGAAGGAGAGAGGGGTCCTGCACGGCTGCCGAGTGCTCAGCTGACCATTGTGCCATACGGCAGGCACGCCGCCGCACGCCGGGAACGTCCCCGGCGGTGCTCCGCGCACCCGCCGCCGCGGGCGGCCGCCTCAGGCGACCGCCGCGGCCTCCGGGATCCGGAAGGGTGTCCCGCACGCCCCGCAGACGATCGGCGCCTGTGCGAGCACGGACGGCACGACCCGGACATTGCGCCCGCAGTCGCAGACCGCCTTCACCCGAACGCCGCCACCCGAGGACCCGTGCCGGGCGGCGGGCCCGCGGAAGCTGCGCGCGGTGTCGGCGGTGGTCGCCGCGGTGTGCGCTCTGAGGGCGCGCTGCAGCCGGTCGATCGTGGCCCGGTAGCGCTTCTTGGTGTCGGGGCGCATCTGGACCAGGGAGAAGCCGCTGCTGGGGTGCGGCTCTTCCGAGTGGTCCAGGCCGAGCTCATCGGCGATGGCCAGGAACCGACGGTTGTGGTAGCGGCCCGCCCGCGAGGTGTCCCGGACGCCGCGCGCGGCGGCGACTCCGTGGACGGCCTCGTGCAGCAGGCGCTCGAAGGAGAGCTCTGTGCCGCACGCGGACGAGGACTCTCCGATCAGGGACTCGGGGGCGGCCAGATCGGGCAGCTCGGGGTGGTGCCGTTGAATGTCGGCCCATGCGACTGCCAGCTCGGCGGCGAGGACTGGTGGTGTCGTGCTCACGTCGTGACAACGAGCCGGGGGCGCCCGGTGTTCCGATACCGGGCCATCCCAAATATTTTGCACGTACTAGTCAGTTCAGGATGATGAGTACGCCTGAGGGCGGGTGCGGAGAACAGCGGAGAAGCCACGCACCCGCCTCAAGCAAGGACGTACTGCCGATTACGTACGTCGCTTTTCAGTCATCTGACGGTCAGTATGCCCGCGCGACGACCGCCACGGTACCCGGCGCGTCGTCCGTTTCCGGCACCGCCCCGTCCTCGGTGAGCAGGCAGCGCACCGACACGCTCTGCTCGGCGAGCTTGGCCTCGCCCTCCGGGCCCAGGTCCGCCCACGGGATGCGGGCCCAGCCGGTGGCCGCGGCCTCGGCGGCCTCGCCGATCGTCGCGACGTCCACGGTGCGCGCCTCGCGGCGCTCGCGGGACTGGCGCAGCAGCGTGGCCTGGTCCTCCTCGAGCGCCTTGGGGATCAGCGCGGTCAGCTCGTCGATGGCCACCGGCTCCTTGCCGCCGGGAATGCGGCGGGCCAGCATCGCGGTGCCGTTCTCCAGGTCGCGCGGGCCGACCTCGACGCGGACGGGCACGCCCTTGAGCTCCCAGTCCACGGCGCGGCGGCCGAAGGGGGTGTCGGTGCGCACGTCCACCTGCACGCGGATGCCCGCGGCCTTGAGCCGGTCGCCGATCTCGCGGACCTTGGCCACGACCTCGTCGTCGCCCTTGATCGCCAGCACGACGGCCTGCACGGGCGCCAGCCGCGGCGGCACGCGCAGTCCGTTGTCGTCGCCGTGGGACATGATCAGGCCGCCGACCATGCGGGTGGTCGCGCCCCAGGAGGTCTGCCAGACCAGTTCCTGCTTGCCCTCGCTGGACAGATAGGAGGTGTTGAACGCCTTGGCGAAGGTCTGGCCCAGCTCATGGCTGGTGCCCATCTGCAACGCCTTGCCGTCGCCCATCATGCCTTCGAGGGTGAGGGTGTTGATGGCGCCCGCGAATCGCTCCTTGGCGGTCTTGCGGCCCAGCACCACGTCGATGCCCAGCACATTGGTCATGAAGTCGCCGTACACCTCGCGGTGGATCATGCCGGCGTAGTCGCGCGCCTCCTCATAGGTCGCGTGCGCCGTGTGGCCCTCCTGCCAGAGGAACTCAGTCGTACGCAGGAACAGCCGGGGGCGCATCTCCCAACGGACGACGTTCGCCCACTGGTTGATCAGCAGCGGCAGGTCGCGGTAGCTCTGCACCCACTTGGAGAAGTAGTCGTTGATGATCATCTCGGAGGTGGGTCGGACCACCACCGACTCCTCCAGCTCCTTGCCTCCGCCGTGAGTGACCACCGCCAGCTCCGGGGCGAAACCCTCGACGTGCTCCGCCTCCTTGGCGAAGTACGACTGCGGGATGAAGAGCGGGAAGTAGGCGTTCTGAGCCCCCGCCTCCTTAATGCGCCCGTCAAGATCCTGCTGCATCCGCTCCCAGAGCGAGTACCCGTACGGCCGGATGACCATCGAGCCGCGCACCGGGCCGTTGTCGGCCAGCTCGGCCTTGTTGATCAGGTCCTGGTACCAGCGCGGGAAGTCGTCCGCCTGGGGCGTGAGTACGGGAGCCTTTGCCATGCGGCAGATGGTACGGGTCCGCCGCCGCCGGACGTGAATCGACGGGGCGCGCCCCGGCCGCCGGTTCGGCTCAATCCCCGCCTTCAAACCTCTGGACTACGGCCCGGAAGGGGAGTTGGCTGACCTAGGGGGCATGCGCCGCGTAACCGTGAACATGCGCGGCGTAACGGGGGAGCGTACGAGGAAAGCTTTCAGCGAGACCGCGACGCGGCTGAAGGGGCGATCTATGACACCTACGCTCGCACACCCACGCATCCACCGGGCCGACGGCAGGGCGCGGGACTGGGCCGAGATCCAGGAGCGGATGCTCGTCCCGCTCTACGAAGCCGTGCACGAGCGCCTGGGCGTCGGCACCGCCACGCGCCTGCTGGGCGTCGGCTGCGGTTCGGGGCTCGCGCTGCTCATGGCCGCCGCCCGCGGGGCCACCGTCACCGGCTGCGACCCCGACGACCACCGGCTGGCACTCGCCCGGCAACGACTCCTCCCCGCCCCGCAGTGGGGCATCCCCGCACCCTCCCGCGGCCGCACCCGGCTCGTGCCCGGCGGACCTGAGGCGGCCGCCGCGCCCGGTGCGCAGCCGTTCACGATGATCACCGCGTTCGACCCGGCGGCGCTGCCGTCGGGCCTGGTACCGGCGCTGCGTGCGGCGGCCGGCCTCGCCGAGCGCGGCAGCCCCGTCGTCCTGGCCGGCTGGGGACCGCCCGAGCGGTGCGCGACGGGACGGGTGCTGCGGGTCGCCGCACGCCTCGCCGAGCCGCGCGGCGCCGCGGTGGAGACCCGTCTCAGCGGCCGGGACGACCTCGAGGACATGGCCCGCGGCGCGGGTCTGCGCCCGGACGGCTCCGGCCGGGTGTCCTGCCCGTTCGGCTACCCCGACATGGACAGCGCGGTCCGCGGCCTGGTCTCCACCGGGCTCTTCGACGCGGCGGCGGCGGCCACGGACGTGGACCAGGTCCGCAAGGAACTGCGGGAGGCACTGCACCCGTACCGGCGCGCGGACGGCACGGTGCGGATGGAGAACGTCTTCCGCTACCTGGTCGCGCGGGTCTGAGCCCAGGACCGGCGGACCGGGCCCTACTCGAGGTTCCCGGACGGCTTCTCCAGCCGGGGGATGCCGGCGGCCGCGTACGCCTCGCTCTCCTCCAGCGTCTCCGCCTCCAGGAGCCGCTCGGCCAGCGAGTCCAGCTGCTCGCGGTGCTGGTCGAGGAGGCGGCAGGCGGTGCCGTAGCACTCGTCGACGATGCGGCGCATCTCCGCGTCGACCACGTCGAGGGTGGACGGGGCGGCGGACAGCCCGTACGGCTGCTGGGCGTCGGCCGGGATCGCCGACAGCGGCCCGACCCGGTCGCTCATCCCCCATCGGCCGACCATGCCGCGCACGAGGTTGGTGACCTGCTCCAGGTCGTTCTCGGCGCCGGTGGTGATCACCCCGAAGACGACGTGCTCGGCGGCCATGCCGCCGAGGGCGCCGATGATGCGGCCGCGCAGGTACTCCTCGCTGTAGGCGTAGCGGTCGGAGTCGGGGGTGGAGAGCGTGACGCCCAGGGCGCGGCCGCGCGGCACGATGGTGATCTTGCGTACCGGGTCGGCGCCGGGCTGCAGCATGCCGAGCAGCGCGTGGCCGGACTCGTGGTACGCCGTGCGGCGCCGTTCCTCGGGAGACAGGACGAGCGGCCGCGCCGCGCCGAGCTGCACCTTCTCCAGGGCGTCGGACAGCTCGCTCTGCCCGACGGTCTTCTTGCCGCGTTTGACGGCGAGCAGCGCGGCCTCGTTGGCGAGGTTGGCGAGTTCCGCGCCCGTCATGCCGGGGGTCGCGCGGGCGATCCGGGTGAGGTCGATGTCGGCCTGGAGCGGGACGTCGCGCAGGTGGATGCGGAGGATCGCCTCGCGGCCGGTCCGGTCGGGCGGGCTGACGTGCACGGTGCGGTCGAAGCGGCCCGGCCGCGTGAGGGCGGGGTCGAGCACGTCGGGACGGTTGGTGGCGGCGATGACGACGACTCCCTCGGAGCCGGAGAAGCCGTCCATCTCGGTGAGGATCTGGTTCAGGGTCTGCTCGCGCTCGTCGTGGCCGCCGAGTCCGCCGGCGGCGCCGCGGGCGCGGCCGATGGTGTCGATCTCGTCGATGAAGATGATCGCGGGGGCGACCTTGCGGGCCTCGGCGAACAGCTCGCGCACCCGGCCGGCGCCCACGCCGACGATCATCTCGATGAACTCAGAGGCCGAGGCGGAGAAGAACGGCACGTCGGCCTCACCGGCGACGGCCCGCGCCAGGAGCGTCTTGCCGGTGCCGGGCGGTCCCGCGAGCAGCACGCCGCGCGGCATGCGCGCGCCGAGCGCCCGATAGGCGTCGGGCCGCTTGAGGAAGTCCACGACCTCGTTCAGCTCGGCCTCGACCTCGTCGATGCCGGCGACGTCCTCGAAGGTGGTGCGCCGGCCCTCGTCGGGCCGGATCGGCACGGGCGTCTTGCGGCCGAAGCCGCCGAGCCCGCCGAGGCCTCCCCCGCCGGTCAGCCGGCTCATGCGGCGTGCGACGAAGAGCCACAGCAGGACCAGCAGCAGCACCGGCGCCAGCGAGAGCGCGATGTTGTAGAGGATGCCGCGCTGTTGGACGACGGGCTGCGCGGTGACGGTGACCTTGTTCTTCGTCAGCGCGCCCCACAGGTCGTCCTTGGCGAAGACCGGTCGCTGGGTCTTGAACTGGGTGTACGTCTTCTCCCCCGAGCTCTTGGGCGCGGGGGCGGCCTCCCTGAGCTGCCCCTCGATGGCGTCGCCCTTGGAGTAGATCTTCGAGATGTTGTTCGCGGCGAGCTGCCGGCCGAACTCGGAGTACGAGATCGTGGTCGGGCGTGATCCGGCGACCAGCGACAGCACCAGGTCGGTGATCAGGAACACGGCGACCGCGGCCAGGATCATCCCGCCCCAGCCGCCCAGTCTGCGCCGTCGCCGGGTGGGCGGCGACGACGGAGCTCCCTCCGCCCGCCACGGGTCGCCCGGGTTCTTCCGGGGCGGTACCGAATTGGCCATATTGGCACCATACGGACAGCCGCCCGAGTGCGCCCCTCAGGCTCCGGGCCACTCCTCGGCGGTGAGCGCGAAGCGCTCGTGGTCCCGCCAGGCGTCGTTCAGGTAGAGCATCCGGGGCGAGAAGCCCTCGTGGCGGAAACCGAGCCGCTTGGCCATGGCGACCGAGCGCTCGTTCTCCGGCTGGACGTTGATCTCCAGCCGGTGCAGGCCCAGCCCGCGCGGCTCCGCGGTGAAGCAGCGGTCCACCACCAGGCGCAGGCCCTCGGTCATCCGGCCGGTGCCGACGAAGGGCATGTAGCTGTCGTAACCGAGCGAGGCGTTGCGGAAGCGGCCCATGGAAATGTTGGCCACGTTGCACTTCCCGGCGATCTCGCCGGTCTCCTCGTCGATGATCAGGAAGGTCCGCAGGACCGGCCCCTGGCGGCGCAGCAGTTCCGGCAGCCCGTCCGGCTCGACGGGATTCCACTGGCCCACGTGCTCGGCCGAGCGGAGGACGGCCTCGCGGTACGCGGGAGCGTCGGCGAATTCCGGTGGGCGGATGTGAACGCGCATACGTCCATCATGCCCGTACGACGGAGGCGCCCCCGTCGCGGGGGGCGCCTCCGGGCACGACACGGGTGACGGGCTCAGCCCATGAACTTCTTGAACTCGTCGGGCAGTTCGAACTGGTTGCCCTCGTCCTGCGGGGCCCCGAAGGCATTGCCGGCCTGCTGCTCCCGGCGGGCGGCCGCGGCCTTCTCCTCCTCGGCGCGCTTCAGCGGGTTGCCGCTCTGGCGCTTGCCCTTGGCCTTCTTCTGCTGCTTCTTCTGGCGGCCGCCGCCCAGGCCCGGCATGCCCGGCATCCCGGGGATGCCGCCCTGGGCCATCCGGGACATCATCTTGCGGGCCTCGAAGAACCGCTCGACCAGGCCCTTCACCGCGCTGACGTCGACACCGGAACCGCGGGCGATGCGGGCCCTGCGGGAACCGTTGATGATCATCGGGTCCTGGCGCTCGCCCGGAGTCATCGACTTGATGATCGCGGCGGTGCGGTCCACGTCGCGCTCGTCGAGGTTGTTGATCTGGTCCTTGATCTGGGCCATGCCCGGGAGCATGCCGAGCAGCTTGGAGATCGACCCCATCTTGCGGACCTGCTCCATCTGCTGGAGGAAGTCGTCGAGGGTGAACTCCTTGGGGCCCTTGGCCAGCTTCTCGGCCATCTTCTGGGCCTCGGCCTGGCTGAAGGTCTGCTCGGCCTTCTCGATCAGGCTGAGGACGTCGCCCATGCCGAGGATGCGCGAGGCCATCCGGTCGGGGTGGAAGGCGTCGAACTCGTCCAGCTTCTCGCCGTTGGAGGCGAACATGATCTGGCGGCCGGTGACGTGCGCGATCGACAGCGCGGCACCACCGCGCGCGTCGCCGTCGAGCTTGGACAGCACCACACCGTCGAAGCCGACGCCGTCGCGGAATGCCTCGGCGGTGTTGACCGCGTCCTGGCCGATCATGGCGTCGACGACGAAGAGGATCTCGTCGGGCTGCACGGCGTCGCGGATGTCCGCGGCCTGCTGCATCATCTCGGCGTCGATGCCGAGGCGGCCGGCGGTGTCGACGACCACGACGTCGTACTGCTTGCCCCGGGCGTGCTCGATGGAGTCCTTGGCCACCTGCACCGGGTCACCCACGCCGTTGCCGGGCTCCGGGGCGAAGACGGCGACGCCGGCCCGCTCACCGACGACCTGGAGCTGGTTGACGGCGTTGGGGCGCTGGAGGTCGGCCGCGACGAGCAGCGGGGCGTGGCCCTGGGTCTTCAGCCAGAGGCCGAGCTTTCCGGCCAGCGTGGTCTTACCGGCACCCTGCAGACCCGCGAGCATGATCACGGTCGGCGGCTGCTTGGAGAATCGCAGGCGGCGGGTCTCGCCACCGAGGATGCCGACCAGCTCCTCGTTGACGATCTTGATGACCTGCTGGGCCGGGTTCAGCGCCTGTGAGACCTCGGCGCCCGCGGCCCTCTCCTTGACCTGCTTGATGAACGCTCGGACCACCGGCAGGGCGACGTCCGCCTCCAGCAGCGCGATGCGGATCTCGCGCGCCGTGGCGTCGATGTCGGCCTCGGAGAGGCGGCCCTTGCCCCGGAGGTTCTTGAATGTCGCTGCGAGGCGGTCGGAAAGGGTGTCGAACACGTCGGTCGCGGATCCTCAGGTCGGGGGCGGGAGGTAGGTCGCCCTCCAGGGTATCCGCCCGGCCCGTGAAAGGTCTCCATGGCGTCAGCGCAGAGCCCGCTCCACCTGGTCGGCGATCTCGGCCGCGCGTACGTCGGGAAGCGGATCGCCGTTGCCGTCGGTGACGTAGAACGCGTCCACCGCGTTGGCGCCGAGCGTGCTGATCCGGGCGGAGCGCACATTGACGCCCGCCGTCTCCAGGGCGCGGCCGATCCGGTGCAGCAGGCCCGGGGCGTCGTGCGCGCGGACCTCGATGACGGTCGCCGCCTTGGAGGTGCCGGGCGCGACGGTGACCCGCGGCGGGGGCGGGGTGACGCCGCGCCGCCGGGGATACGCCGACTCGCGCTCGGCGAGCCGGGTCCCGATGTCCAGTGAGCCCGCGAAGGCGCGGGCGAAGTCGTTGCGCAGCCGGGCCGCCTCGGGCAGGGAGCCGTACTCGGCGGCCACCCGCCAGCGCAGCAGGGTGACCGGGCCGTCATCGATGGGGTCGACGGTGCGCAGGTCGGCGGCCCGGACGGTGAGCCGGTGCAGGGCGAGGACACCGGCGGCGGCGGCCAGCAGACCTGGGCGGTCCGGCACGGCGAGCAGCAGCTCGACGCCGACCGGCTCGGGCTCGTCGTCCGCCGCGGCACGCGGGGCGTCGTCCGGGTCCGGCTCGGCGTGCGCGTGCAGCGCGATCACCGGCCCGCGGGTACGGGCGGCCTCGACCGCCAGGCGCTCCTCCTCGGCGGTGGTCTCGGGCGCCGCGGGCTCGGGCACCTCGCCGGTCGCCAGGACGGCGGCGACCCGCTTGACCAGATCGGCGACCAGGGAGGCCCGCCAGGCGCTCCACGCGGCGGGACCGGTGGCCAGCGCGTCCGCCTCGGTGAGCGCGTGCAGCAGCTCCAGGGTCTCGGTGTCGCGCACGGTCTCGGCGACGCCCTCGACCGTGACCGGATCGTCCAGGTCGCGACGGGTCGCGGTCTCGATCAGCAGCAGGTGGTGGCGGACCAGCAGGGCCAGCGTCGCGACGTCGGCGCGGCCGAAGCCGAAGCGGGCCGCGACGTCGCGCGCGATGACCTCGCCCGCCTCGGAGTGGTCGCCGGGCCAGCCCTTGCCGATGTCGTGCAGCAGGGCCGCGATGAGCAGCAGGTCGGGGCGGCCGACCCGGCGGGTCAGCCGGGAGGCGCGCACGGCGCACTCGATCAGGTGCCGGTCGACGGTCCACACGTGCACGGCGTTGCGCTGCGGGCGGCAGCGCACCCGGTCCCAGTCCGGGATCAGCCGGGTGATCATGCCCTCGGCCTCCAGCGCCTCCCACACCGGGACGGTGGACTCCCCCGCCCCCAGCAGCGTCACCAGCTGCTCGCGGGCCTCGGCCGGCCACGGCACCGGCAGCGGGCGGGTCGCCTGGGCGACGCCGAGCCGGCGGACCGCGTGCAGGGACAGCGGCAGGCCGTTCTGCGCGGCGGCCGCGGCGGCGCGCAGCGGCAGCGCCGGATCGCGTTCCGGCCGGACCGTACGCGCGAGGACGGCCTCGCCCTCGTGCTCCACGACCCCCTCGGCGAGCGGGGTGCGCTCGGCCGCCGCCGCGCTCTGCTCGGGGCGGCCGAGGCCGAGCAGACCGCGCCGGCGGGGCCGCGACTGCCGTGAGCGCAGCACCCGGCCGACCTCGCGCCAGGTGACGTCGAAGGCGTAGGAGACGGTGCGGGCCGACTCGTACACCTGGCGGAGCAGGGTGTCGGCGTCCAGCAGGCCGAGGGCGGCGGCGACCTGGTCCTGCTCCTGGAGGGCGAGGCGGTCGGTGGCGCGGCCGGTGACGAGGTGCAGGGCGTCGCGGGCGTCGAGCAGGCGGGTACGGGCGTCCTCCAGGCCCTCGCGGGGCGCGTCGGCCAGCCAAGAGGCGGCCACGGCGCGCAGTGCCGTGGCGTCGCGCAGGCCGCCGCGGGCCTCCTTGAGATCGGGTTCGAGGAGGTAGGACAGCTCGCCCTGGCGTTCGGCGCGCTCCAGGCAGAGCTCGTGGAGCGCGGGGAGCCTCTTCGGGGCCTGGTTGCGCCAGTCGGCCAGGACGGCGGTGCGCAGGGACGCGGTGAGGGCGGCATCGCCCGCGATGTGGCGGGCGTCGAGCAGGCCGAGCTGGACTTTCAGGTCCTCGGCCGCGGTCCTGCGGGCCTCCGCCGGGGTGCGGACGGAGTGGTCGAGGGCGACGCCCAGGTCCCACACGGGGTACCAGACGCCGTCCGCGAGGGAGGCGACGGTGGCGGCCTTGCCGGTGCCGTCGTGAAGGAGCAGCAGGTCGAGGTCGCTGCGCGGGGAGAGTTCGGCCCGGCCGTAGCCGCCGACGGCGACCAGGGCCCAGGTGCCGGCGCCGGCCCGGGCGGCCGCCCCGTGGGCGAGCGCCGCCAGCCAGCGGTCGGTGATGTCGGCCAGCGCCCTGCGGCGCGACGGTCCGGAGGGACCGTCGTCGTTCAGCAGCGCCAGCCGGGCGGCGGCATAGCCCTCCGGGGTGTTGTCGCCGGCCCTGGCCTCGACGCTCTCCGTCACACTGTCTCCCGTCGCCGTGCGAACGGGGCGCGGCCGGAGTCCGGCCGCGCCCCGCGCTGTCTCAGAGTGCGTCCGGCCCGCGCTCGCCGGTGCGGACCCGGACCGCCGTGTCCACCGGCAGGCTCCAGACCTTGCCGTCACCGATCTTGCCGGTGCGGGCCGCCTTGACGATGACGTCGATCAACTGGTCGGCGTCGCTGTCCTCGACCAGCACCTCGATGCGGATCTTCGGGACGAGGTCGACGGTGTACTCGGCGCCCCGGTAGACCTCGGTGTGGCCCCGCTGACGGCCGTAGCCGCTGGCCTCGGTGACCGTCAGGCCCTGGACGCCGAAGGCCTGCAGCGCCTCCTTGATCTCGTCCAGCCGGTGCGGCTTGACGACCGCGGTGATGAGCTTCACGCGTCCACCTTCTTCGACGGGGCAGCCTCGGTGCCCTTGCCACTGCTGTTGTCCAGGGAGGAGACCAGGGCGCGCGCGGCGCCGGCCACACCGGCGAAGTCGTAGCCGGTCTCCGCGTGCTCGGCCTGGTCGATGCCCGCGACCTCGGTGTCCTCGCTCACCGTGAATCCGATCACCAGGTCGATGAGCTTGGCAAGGATCGCCGACGCGATCAGGGAGTAGAACAGGACCACGCCGACGCCGAGGAACTGCTTCCACAGCTGGTCGAAGCCGCCGCCGTAGAAGACGCCCTTGGCGGTCTGGCCGACGCCGCCGGTGGCCAGGAAGCCGATGAGCAGGGAGCCGACGATGCCGCCGACCATGTGGACGCCGACCACGTCGAGGGAGTCGTCGAAACCGAACCGGTACTTCAGGCCGACCGCGGCTGCGCAGGCCACACCCGCGATGACACCGACCGCGATGGCGCCGAGCGGGCTGACCGAGCCGCAGGCCGGGGTGATGGCGACCAGGCCGGAGACCGCGCCGGAGGCCGCGCCCAGGGTGGTGAAGGAGCCGTGCTTGATCCGCTCGTAGGCGAGCCAGCCCAGCATGGCGGCGGCGGTGGCGACCTGCGTGTTGGTGAAGGCCACGGCGGCGACGCCGTCCGAGGCGAGCCAGGAGCCGGCGTTGAAGCCGAACCAGCCGAACCACAGCAGACCGGCGCCGAGCATGACCAGCGGCAGGTTGTGCGGCCGGAACGGGTCCTTCTTGAAGCCCACGCGCTTGCGGATGACGAGGATCACGCCGAGCGCCGCCGCACCGGCGTTGATGTGCACCGCCGTACCACCGGCGAAGTCGATCACGCCGCGGGTGAACAGGAAGCCGTCGGACGCCCAGACCATGTGGGCGACCGGGAAGTACACGACCGTGACCCACAGCGCGACGAACAGCGCCCAGGCGACGAACTTCACCCGGTCCGCGAGCGCACCGCTGATCAGGGCGGGGGTGATCACCGCGAACATCAGCTGGAAGACGGCGAAGACGTAGACCGGGATGGAGTAGCCGTCCCACAGCTGGGAGATCCCGATGTTCCGCATGCCGGCCCAGTCGAGGCCACCGATGAAGGCGTTGCCGGAGTCGAAGGCGAGGGTGAAGCCGTAGAGCGTCCAGAGCACCGTGACGATGCCGATGGCGATGAAGCTCATCATCAGCATGTTCAGGACGCTCTTGACCCGCACCATGCCGCCGTAGAAGAAGGCGAGGCCAGGGGTCATCACGAGTACGAGTGCGGCGCTCAGCAGCATGAACGCCGTGCTACCGCTGTCCAACTTGGGCGTGTCTGCGGCAAGCGTCAAGATGCCTGCTGCCATCGGCGTCTCCTCGTCATCCGGACGGCCCGTGCGGGAAGTGGGCTCTGTGGGCCGGTTTTCGCCATGAGGTTGTCCCAGGCGGGTTTCCGTGGGCGCCACCCGGTGTTTCGAGGCCGTGACGAAGAAGTCGGCTGTGTTACGTCACGGTGAACCGCAGCCCCAGCGTAAGCCGCCGTGACTGCTCCGTGACCATGAGCGGGGCCGACACGCTGTATACGGGACCGGCCGCGGACGGCCACCCGGTTGACCTGGCATGGGGGAGCCGAGTCGGGCTGTCGGGATGGCCGGCCGCGGCCGGAGTACTGGGGTGGTGGCTGGATCAGGCCGTTTCAGCGGCCTCGGGGAGGGCGCTGGCGAGACGGTCGGTGAGCTGGGCGACCTCGGCCACGTCGCCGTACTGGCGCAGGGCGGAGTCGGCGGTCTTCCGGATGCGGGTGTTGACCCGTTCGGAGCGCACGTGCCGGGCGACGTCGATGGCCTGCACGGTGAGGCGTGCCGCCTGCTCGGGTTCCTTCTCCAGCAGGTGCACCGTGGCCATGCCGATCAGGTTGAGGGCGTAGGCGCGCTGATGGACGCTGTCTTCGGCGAACAGATTGACGGCCTTCTGCATCACCGGACGCGCCAGTGAGGCGTACGCGGGGCTGCGGCCGGCCACATAGGCCAGGTCGCGGTAGGAGTGGGCATTCTCCGCGTTGAGCTCGGCCTCGTTGAAGAAGCTGATCCAGTCGGGGTCCTCGGAGGCGGTGGAGTCCGAGAAGGCGTCCTCGGCCATGCGCACGGCCCGGTGGCACTTGTTGACCTGACCCATGGTGGCGTACGCGCGGGCCTCCACCGCGTGCAGCATCGCCTGGGTGGTGGCGCTCGCGGTGCCGCGGCTGCCGTACTGCGCCAGATGGATGAGTTCCAGTGCGTCCTCGGGCCGGTCCAGGTGGATCATCTGACGGCTCATGCTGGACAGGATGAACGCGCCCAGCGGCTGGTCGTCGGCCTCCTTGGCGGCGTGCAGCGCGAGGACCAGGTACTTCTGGGCGGTGGGGTGCAGACCCACGTCGTAGGACATCCAGCCGGCGAGCGCGGCGAGCTCCGCGGTGACCCGGTAGAGCCGGCGGGCGACGACCTGCGGGTGCGGCTCCTGCAGCAGGTCGGTGACCTCGTGCAGCTGGCCGACGACGGCCTTGCGGCGCAGGCCGCCACCGCACTGGTTGTCCCACTGCCGGAACATCACCGTGGTGGCCTCCAGCAGCTCCAGCTCGGGGTCGGAGAGCTTCGGCCGGCGGTCGCCGGACTCACGGGGCGGTGGCATCTGCCCGTCGCCGCCGTGCGCGGGGACGGGCACCAGCCAGCGCTGCATCGGTTCCACGAGGGACGGGCCGGCGGAGAGCATCAGGGAGGTGCCGAGGAATCCGCGGCGGCCCAGCATGAGGTCGCTGCGCGAGAACTCGTTGATCAGCTGGATGGTCTGCGGGCCGGCCCACGGCAGGTCCACCCCGGTGGCGGCGGGCGGCTGGTGGGCGGGGCGCAGCCCCAGGTCCTCCACCGGGACGACGCAGCCGAAGCGCTCGGAGAACAGCTCCGACAGGATGCGCGGAATGGGCTCACGCGGCTGCTCGCCGTCGAGCCAGCGGCGCACCCGGGAGGTGTCCGTGCTGACGTGCAGCGCGCCCATCTGCCGCGCCCTGCGGTTCACCTGACGCGCGAGTTCGCCCTTGGACCAGCCGCTGCGCACGAACCATGAGGTCAACTGCGCGTTGGGCTGCTTGTCCTGTGTGCCGCCCACCGTCATGCCCCCATTCCGTCGCCCAACACCGCGGAGGTGTGGACCCGTTGCCTGGCTCGGCCCCCAAGTGCTCAGTGTGCTACGAGCCTTGCCTCCGGCATACCCGCCGGCCCGCATGCTCCCCGGGGCTTCCCAACCGAAAGTAATCCTACGATCACCCATCCGGCGACCCCCTTGCGGAAACGCCACCATTCGCCACCCCTTCGAATGAACTACATACCCACCCGGCGCGCTTCACTTGACACATGCCGATCAGGCACGGGCGTAACCATCGGCAACTGCGACCCGTTGGGGGTGTCATGGGCTTCACGATCGGCAGCATGCGGGAGATGCGACACATCCGCTCCGGCGCGCGCCGCCGCACGCACGCCTCGGCGTGCACCACCGTGGCGGAGTACACGGGGTTGTGCGGTTGGGCGGTGGCGCCGGGTGCGCGCGCCACACGCGGGGGCGGGCAGTGCTCCTGCGGGGACCCCGGCTGCAAGGCCCCGGGGGCGCACCGGCTGGACTTCGCGGGCGAGGTGCCGGCCGGCGCGACGCTGGAGGAGGCCGTGGCCGCGTGGGAGCGTGTGCCGGGCGCGGCACTCATGCTGCCCGTGGGACGCACCTTCGACGTGATCGAAGTGGCGGAACGATCCGGCGTACGCGCGCTGGTGCGCCTGGAGCGCATGGGACTGCGTCTCGGGCCGGTCGTCGCCACCCCGGACGGCCGGGCGCAGTTCTTCGTCGCACCGGGCGCCGCCGCGGAGCTGCCGCACCTGCTCTACCGCATGGGCTGGGACGACGCGGACCTCGATCTGCGCTGCCTCGGGCTCGGTGACGACATCACCGCGCCGCCCTCCGACCTCGGCGGCCTCGGCCCCGTCCGGTGGCTGCGGCCGCCGGCCCTGGACGCCGCCCAGCAGCCCCCCGAGGCGCGGCTGCTGCTCGGCACCCTGGCGTACGTCTGCCACCGCGACCGCGCCTACGCCTGAGCGGGCCGCCCGCACGGGCCGCGCCACCGCATGAGTAAGGGGCGCACTCCCTGGGAGTGCGCCCCTTACTCATGCACCTGTGTGCGTCCGTACGGGACTAGGAACCGATCAGCGCGTCCACGAACGCCTCGGGCTCGAAGGGGGCGAGGTCGTCCGCGCCCTCGCCCAGGCCGATGAGTTTGACGGGCACGCCCAGCTCGCGCTGGACCGCCACGACGATGCCGCCCTTGGCGGTGCCGTCGAGCTTGGTCAGCACGATGCCGGTGATGTCGACGACCTCGGCGAAGACGCGGGCCTGCACCAGGCCGTTCTGGCCGGTGGTGGCGTCGAGCACGAGCAGCACCTCGTCCACCGGGCCGTGCTTCTCCACGACGCGCTTGACCTTGCCGAGCTCGTCCATGAGGCCGGTCTTGGTGTGCAGGCGGCCGGCGGTGTCGATGAGGACGACGTCCGCGCTCTCGGCGATGCCCTCCTTGACCGCGTCGAAGGCGACCGAAGCGGGGTCGCCCCCCTCGGGCCCGCGCACCGTGCGGGCGCCGACCCGCTCGCCCCAGGTCTGCAACTGGTCGGCGGCGGCGGCACGGAAGGTGTCGGCGGCGCCGAGGACGACGCTGCGGCCGTCGGCGACCAGCACACGGGCGAGCTTGCCGGTGGTGGTGGTCTTGCCGGTGCCGTTGACGCCGACGACCATCAGCACGGCCGGCTGGTCCGCCCCGTCCGCATTGGGCTTGGCCTCGGTGTGCAGGGTGCGGTCGAAGTCCGTGCCGACGAGGTTCAGCAACTCCTCGCGCAGCAGGGTGCGCAGCTCCGTGGGGGTCCGGGTGCCGATCACCCGCACACGGGTGCGCAGCCGCTCGACCAGCTCCTGGGTGGGTGCGACACCGACGTCCGCGGTGAGCAGGGTGTCCTCGATCTCCTCCCACGTGTCCTCGTCCAGGTGCTCGCGGGAGAGCAGGGTGAGCAGCCCCTTGCCGAGCGCGTTCTGCGAGCGGGAGAGCCGGGAGCGCAGACGCACCAGGCGGCCCGCGGTCGGCTCGGGGAGCTCGATCGCGACGGCGGCGGGGGGTTCCTCGACGAGGACACCCGGGCCCGCGGCCTCGTCCGAGTCGGGGAGCTCGACCTCTTCGATGGTCCGGCGGGGTTCGTCCCGCGGTTCCTCCGCCTCGTCGCCGACATGGGGTTCGGCTGGAGGCGCGGTGATCGTCGGGGTCTCGGTGGGCGGTGCGGGGGGCAGCTGCTTCCTGCGGCGGCTGCCCACCACCAGCCCGCCGGCCGCGAGGATCACGACCAGGGCGATGACTACGGCAAGAATGACGGTTTCCATAACCCGTCCAGTATCGGTCACGCGGCGCCCTCCCCAGGGAGCCACCCGGGCACGGGTTCCCAAGTCCGCTCAACTGACGGCCTGTCAGTGAACGAACGGCGCCGCTCCCGGTCCTGATCCGGACCGGGGGCGGCGCACCCTGCGACGCGGGGGCGGCGGGCCTAGCCCATCTCCTCCAGGGTCTTGCCCTTCGTCTCGGGCACGAACTTGAGCACGAAGGGGATCGACAGGAGCGCGAAGGCCGTGTAGATCACGTACGTCAGCGACAGGTTCCAGTCGGACAGGCTCGGGAAGCTGGCGGTGATCACCCAGTTGGCGATCCACTGCGCCGACGCGGCGACGCCGAGGGCCGCGGCCCGGATGCGGTTCGGGAACATCTCGCCCAGGAAGACCCACACCACGACACCCCACGACAGGGCGAAGAACAGCACGAAGGCATGCGCGCCGACCAGCGCCACGGCGCCCTCGGCACCCGGCAGGGTGATGTGGCCGCCGCTGCCGGTCTTGTGGGAGAAGGCCCAGGCGACCAGGCCCAGGGAGATCGCCATGCCCGCGGAGCCGATGAGCGCCAGCGGCCTGCGGCCGATCCGGTCGACGAAGACCATCGCGATCACGGTGCCGATGATGTTGATGATCGACGTGGTGAACGAGTACAGGAACGAGCTGCTCGGGTCGATGCCGACGGACTGCCACAGGGTGGCGGAGTAGTAGAAGATCACGTTGATGCCGACGAGCTGCTGGAACACCGACAGCCCGATGCCGATCCACACGATCGGGGCGAAGCCGAAGCGCCCGCCCAACAGGTCCTTGAACGTGGACCGGTGCTCGCTGCTCAGGTGGGAGCGGATCTCGGCGACGCGGGCGTCGGCGTCGACACCCTCGCCCTCGACGTCGCGCAGCACCTCCTTGGCGTCCGTGAGACGGCCCGCGGAGATCAGGAAGCGGGGCGACTCGGGGATCGCGAAGGACAGCACGCCGTACAGCACGGCGGGCACGACCATCACGCCGAGCATGAGCTGCCAGGCCTCGACGCCCAGTACATGGCCGCGCTGGTCGCCGCCGGCGGCCTGGAGGATGCCCCAGTTGACGAGCTGGGACACCGCGATGCCGATCACGATCGCGGCCTGCTGGAACGAGCCGAGCCGCCCGCGGTAGGCGGCGGGGGCGACCTCCGCGATGTAGGCGGGGCCGATGACCGACGCCATGCCGATGGCGAAGCCGCCGATGATCCGCCAGACAGCCAGGTCCCACAGGGCGAAGGGCAGCGCGGAGCCGATGGCGCTGACGGTGAAGAGCGCCGCGGCGATCCGCATCACCCGGATGCGGCCGATGCGGTCGGCGATCCGGCCGGCGGTGGCGGCGCCGATGGCGCAGCCGATCAGCGCGATGGCGACGACCTGGGCGAGTGCGGCGGAGCCGATGTCGTACTTCCCGCGGATGCCCTCGACGGCGCCGTTGATGACGGAGCTGTCGTAGCCGAAGAGGAAGCCGCCCATGGCGGCGGCCGCGGTGATGAAGATGACGTGGCCGAGCTCGGCGTGGCCGGCCGTGCCGGCCTTGTGTGTGGTGGTGGTCACTGGTGAATCTCCCGGACTCTGCGTGGAGCCCACAGGTGGGGGCATGAGCTACGAGTGCCGGGACCCCCCAAGTCACCATCACTCGAACACTAAGAGAACATCGCCGACCCTAATCATTCAAGCTTCAAAGTCAAAACGCGTACTTTGACCTCACAAAGGAAGGTGATCCGCCTCCAGGCCCCTTCGATTGTTCACAGGTTGAACCCAAGTGGCCGTCATGCCTTCAAGCGCTGGCTGATCACCTTCGAGACGCCGTCGCCCTGCATGGAGACGCCGTACAACGCGTCCGCCACTTCCATGGTGCGCTTCTGGTGGGTGATCACGATCAGCTGTGAGCTCTCCTGGAGCTCGCGCATGATGCGGATCAGCCGCTGCAGGTTGGTGTCGTCCAGCGCCGCCTCGACCTCGTCCATCACGTAGAACGGGCTGGGCCGCGCCTTGAAGATCGACACCAGGAGTGCCACGGCGGTCAGCGAGCGCTCGCCGCCGGACAGCAGCGACAGGCGCTTGACCTTCTTGCCCGGCGGTCGCGCCTCCACGTCCACACCTGTGGTCAGCATGTTCTCCGGGTCGGTGAGGATCAGCCGGCCCTCGCCTCCCGGGAAGAGCCGCGAGAAGACGCCCTCGAACTCGCGCGCCGTGTCGTGGTACGCGGAGGTGAAGACCTGCTCGACGCGCTCGTCGACCTCCTTGACGACCTGCAGCAGGTCGGCGCGGGTCTTGCGGAGGTCCTCCAACTGCTCGGACAGGAACTTGTGCCGCTCCTCCAGCGCCGCGAACTCCTCCAGCGCCAACGGGTTGACCTTGCCCAGCTGCTGGTACGCGCGCTCCGCCGCCTTCAGGCGCTTCTCCTGCTCGCCGCGGTGGTAGGGGCGGGGCCGGTTGCGCGGGTGCTCCGGGTCCTCCGGCAGCTCCTCGCCCTCGGCGGGCGGCGACGGCGGCACGAGCTGGTCCGGGCCGTACTCCGCGATCAGACCGGCCGGCTCGACGCCGTGCTCCTCCAGCGCCTTGACCTCCATCTGCTCGATGCGCATCCGCTTCTCCGCGCCCAGCACCTCGCCCTTGTGCACGGAGTCGGTCAGCCGGTCCAGTTCGGACTTCAGCTCCCGCCCCTGGCGGCGCTCGGTGTCCAGCTCCGCCTCGCGCTCCGCCTTCGCCCGTTCGGCCGCCGCGCGCTCCGCCTCGGCACGGGCCAGGGACACCTGCACGTACGCGAGCAGGCCGTGCGCGCCCTTCAGCACCGCGGACGCGACCTGCGCCTCGTACGCCAGACGCGCCTTGCGCCGCTCCGCGCGTGCCCGCGCCTCCCGCTCGGCGCGTGCGGCCCGGTCGAGGCCGTCGGCGCGGCCGGCGAGACCCTTGACGCGCTCCTCGTGCGTACGCACCTGGAGCCGCGCCTCCATCTCCGTCTGACGGGCGTTGGCGCCGTCGGCGGCGAGCCGGTCGCGCACGGAGGTGTCGGGCTCCTCCTCGGCGGGCGCGGCCTCCGCCTCGCTGAGACGGAACGACAGCTCCTCGAACTCCTCTACGGCGGCCGCCATCGACTCCTCGGCACGCCCCACCGCGGCGGCCGAACGCTCCGCCTCCCCGGCCGCGGCCCGGGCCTGTCCGCCCAGCCGGCCCAACTGCTGGGCGACGGCGGACTTCTCCTTCTCGGCCGCGCGGCGTCTTTGCGTGAGCTCGTCGACCTGGCGGGCGGCCGCGGTCCTGCGCTCCTTCGCCAGGCCCTGCGCATCCGCGAGCTCCGTGCAGTGCACGGCGAGCGACTCCAGCTCCGCCGCCGCCTCGTCCACGGCGGCCTGGACCTCCAGCAGACTGGGCGCGCCGGCCGAACCGCCGTGGGCGAAGTGCGCGCCAAGGACGTCGCCTTCGGCGGTGACGGCCGTCACCGCGGGGTGGCCGGACACCAGGGTCTCGGCATCGGCGAGGGTGTCCACCACGACGTAGTCCCGCAGCAGCCGGCGCACCGAGGGCAGCAGCGAGTCGGGCCCGGCGACCAGCGAGGCGGCCGAACGGCTCCCCGGCGGAAGGGCGGCGCCCTCCGCGGACCCGGTGCCGCCCGCCACCAGCAGCGCCGCCCGTCCGGCGTCGTCCTTGCGCAGCAGGCGCAGCGCCTCCGCGGCGGCCGAGGGGCCGGTGACGGCGACGGCGTCGGCGGCGGCACCCAGCGCGGCGGCGACCGCGACCTCGTGCCCCGGGGCGACGGTGAGCAGTTCGGCGGCGGGACCGAGCAGACCGGCCAGCCGGTCGCCGGCGGCGAGCAGCGCGCCGGTGCCGTCCTTGCGGCGCAGCCCCATGGCCAGGGCGTCATGACGGGCCGCCAGGGCCGCCCGCCGGCGTTCCGCCGCGGTCGCGGCCTCACGGGCGGCGGAGTGCGCCTCGTCGGCGGCGGCCTGCTCCGCCTTCGCGGCGTCCAGGCGCTCGTCCAGCTCGGTGTCGTCGGCGTCCAGGCCCTCGACCCGGGCGCGGAGTTCCTCGTACTCCTCCTGCGCCGACTCCGCGCGCTCACGGGCCTCGTCGCGGGCGGCGGCGAGGCGGCCGATCTCGGCCTCGGCCGAGCCGGCCTTGGAGCGGGCGGCGTTGACCTGGCCCTGCAGCCGGGCCAGCCCCTCGCGGCGGTCGGCGATCGCCCGGGCGGCGGCCTTGAGGGCCTTGTCCTCATCGGCGAGACGGCGTTCGAGTTCGGCCCGGTGGTGGACCGTGTCGTCCAGGGCGCGCTGCGCGGCGTCCAGGGCCTCGGTGAGTTCGGCCTCCTGCTCGCGGATGCGGGCGGCCTCGCGCTCCATGTCCTCCGGGTCGCGGCCGCGGCGCTCCTCGGGCTGCTGCGCGGTGGCGTGCCGCACCCGCTGCTCGGCCAGGCCGATGGTGCCGCGGACCCGCTCGGCCAGCTGCGACAGCCCGTACCAGGTGGCCTGGGCGTCGGCCAGGCGCGGGGCCAGTGCCCGCACCTGCTCCTCCAGCCGGGTCTCACGCCGGCTCGCGGCGGCCAGTTCCGCCTCGACGGTGTCGCGGCGCTCCTTGAGCGCGGCCTCGTCGGCGACCTCGGTGCGCAGCGCCTCCCGCAGGGTCACCAGGTCGTCGGCGAGCAGCCGCAGCCGCGCGTCGCGCAGGTCGGCCTGGATCACCGCCGCCCGCCGCGCCACCTGGGCCTGCCGCCCGAGCGGCTTCAGCTGGCGTCGCAGTTCCCCGGTGAGGTCCTGCACACGGGCGAGGTTGGCCTGCATCGCGTCCAGCTTGCGCAGCGCCTTTTCCTTGCGCTTACGGTGCTTCAGAACTCCGGCGGCCTCCTCGATGAAGGCGCGCCGGCCCATCGGATCGGCGTGCAGCACGGAATCCAGCTGCCCCTGGCCGACGATGACGTGCATTTCGCGGCCGATACCGGAGTCCGAGAGGAGTTCCTGGATGTCGAGCAGCCGGCACGTGTCGCCGTTGAGCTGGTATTCGCTGCCACCGTTGCGGAACATGATCCGCGTGATGGTGACCTCGGCGTAGTCGATCGGCAGGGCGCCGTCGCTGTTGTCGATGGTCAGCGACACCTCGGCACGGCCGAGCGGCGGGCGACCGGTCGTGCCGGCGAAGATGACGTCCTCCATCTTGCCGCCGCGCAGTGATTTCGCGCCCTGCTCGCCCATGACCCAGGACAGCGCGTCCACGACATTGGACTTGCCGGAACCGTTCGGACCGACGACACAGGTGATTCCGGGTTCGAACCGCAGGGTCGTCGCCGAGGCGAATGACTTGAACCCGCGCAGGGTCAGGCTCTTGAGATGCACGCCGTGGGACTCTACCTGCCGGTCCCGGTTTCACCGAGGAATGCCGGGGGCACATGGAACGTGAGGGCGGAGATCATGGGAGGGTGAGGGGGAGGCAAAACGACGAAGGGACGCCGGGGCGTCCCTTGCACATTCCCAAACGGGGTCGTTTCCACTGATCGGCCGAAAGGTCGGATCAAGCGAGAACAGGCTCCGGGTGAGGTACGTCGACGAGCTCGCGCGAAGCGGCGGCAAGCGTGTCGTTCTCGGCCTGAATCCGTACGAGTTCGGTTTCCAGGTCCTGGACGCGCTGCTGCAGCCTTCGCATCTCGGAGAGAAGTCGCGGGTCGGGTCCGCCGACGTAACCGAGAAGCGCCTTTGCCATGATGGATGGTCCTCCACGCTGAGTGACCGACCGTTGTGCGGTGTGGGTCGTGGGTGAGGGGTTAGGAGACACCCGCGCCGTGTGCGCCGAGACTGCCCTTCGCCATGCATACAGCCGCGGTGCGCGGGGCTTCCAGCGTCTCACCAAATAGTTTGACGGTCAACACGATCACAGCCCGGCCGTCGGGAACGCCTGGGAATTCACGGTGCGTACCGGCACCGGGGGCGTCCCGCGTGGGGTGGAGGAAAGGGCCGGACAATGCTCCGGGAAGATCACCGAATCCTCGATGTCGGCAGCCTTCCACGCAGTGCGGGAAATGGCAACCTCCTTGACGCTCTTGCCAAGTGCGATTGCCATTGATCTTCGCTGTCCGTCCTACCTGCGAGGACGCGCCGCGATGAGCGGGGCGTCGACCCGGGGGGTCTCAGCGGATCGCGAAACCCTCGTAGCCGCCACGCGGCACTCCCCAGATCTCGGTGACGCCGTCGACGCGTCCGGGCGTGTCGCCCGTGCGCAGCGAGTGCAGCAGTCGGTCGCACAGAATACGGTCACCCTCGGCCACGACCTGGACCCTGCCGTCCGAGAGATTGCTCACATAGCCGGCCAGGTTTCCGATCTCCAGCGCGCTGGCCCGTGTCCACCAGCGGAAACCCACCTGGTGAACACGGCCGCGGACCCATGCGGTGAGGCGGACAGTCTCGTTCACGGAAGCACGCTAACCCGCCAGTTGCGCAGGGTTCACACCTGCCCCGCCTGTGTTTCGGTACAGTCACGGCGCAACAGGACTCACCCGAACGGGTGAACACCGTCGTCGATGTGAAGGACTGCACCGGATGGGCCGCCACAGCCGTAATGCCTTTGAGCCGGCGCCAGTCGCAGAGGCGCCGCGTCCCCGCGGCCACCGCAGCAACGCCCGGCGACGCAAGAGCAACCCCGTGCGCACCGGCCTCCTGGCCTCGTCCGCGGCGCTCGCCGTGGGCGCGATCGGCGTCTCCAGCGGCCTGCTGCCGTCGCCCGACGGCTCGGGCAGCATCTCGTACCACGACAACGGACCGGGCCAGATCCAGGCCGCCGGGATACCGAACTCCAGCAGCCCGCAGGATCTGGGCACCGTCCCCGCGGACCGCCCCTCCCAGCCGGCCAGCCGCGGCGACGCGCGCGCGACCCCGCCCAGATCGACGCCGCCCTCCGCCCCCGCGACCAGCGCGTCGCCCACGCCGACCCCCACGCCCAGCCGCACGGCCCCCACCACCGCCCCCACGGCGCCGCAGACCTCCGCCCCCGCGACGGTCGTGCCGACCACGCCTCCGGTGGCCACCGCCCCCGCCGTGGAGAACGGCTCCGAGAGCGCCGCCGAGGCCGCCGTCCTCGCCCTGGTCAACCAGCAGCGCGCCACCGCGGGCTGCCAGCCGGTCACCGACGACGAGCAGCTCGACGCGCTCGCCTCGGACTTCAGCGCCGACATGGCCGCCCGCGCCTTCTTCGACCACACCGACCCCGACGGCGACGACCCCTGGGACCGCGCCGCGCAGGCCGGCGTGAAGGACCTCGGCGGCGAGAACATCGCCCGCGGCCAGGCCACCGCGGAGGAGGTCATGACCGCCTGGATGAACAGCGACGGCCACCGCGCCAACATCCTCAACTGCGACTTCAAGACTCTCGGCGTCGGCGCGGTCTTCGGCGACGGTGGCCCCTGGTGGACCCAGGACTTCGGCTACTGAGAAGGCCGCGGGTCATACGGCCGGGCGGTCGTCATCGCAGGCTTGAGGCCGCATACGCGATCGCCGACGGTCCCGTCCGCGTATCGCGGGCGGGCCTCAGGGGCGGGTTTGGTCAGCCACGCGCTCACCGCGCGAACCGCTGCGGGGGTCGTGCGGTACGACTCAGCACGGCGCGCAACCGTTCCCGCCCCGCCCTGACACTCGCCTCCCACAGCCCCGCGACATCGCCGGACACCGACAGCAGCTGAAGGCGCTCCTCCTCGGCACGGAAGGCACCGCCTCCCACATTCTGATCCAGCATCCCCGTCGCGGTGAGCGCCGCATGGCCACAGGACACCCCGTCCTCCGCGCTCCCGGAGCGGTTTGCCAGGAGGGCGTGACGCAGGACGAGAGCGGCGAAGAAGGTGTACGTCTCGGCGATATCCGAGATCCCCTCCTCGCGCGGCTGAAGCTCGGGGAACTGCTCCAGCACGCCGACCCGATCGGAGGCATCGGCGAGCGGGCGGTCGGCGCACCAGAGGGCGTGCACGGACTCCACGCAGAAGTCCAGATCGACTTCACGGCCTCCTGTTCCGGCTCGCAACCCGACGAACAGCGGCGCCATCCGCTCGGCGCAGGCTGCCACGTACAGACGGACCGTCTCGTCGCCCGCACGACGCAGTCTCTCCGCGACGGCCTCCTGGACCAGCGTCCTCACGGTCACTCCTGCCTTGGGTTCGGATCAAAAGCGCAGACAGGCTGAGCGCAGGAGTCGGAGGGCTCCGCGAACCGGGACTCCAGCCCGGCGGCGCCGCTCCGCTCTCCTCCGTACACCTCGCTCCGCACAAGCTTCCGGACGGATGCACGCGTTCCGGCGTCCTTGGTCGGCGACCCCAGTGGGACTGCCGCGGACGCCGCACCGACAGGTGCTCGCGGCGCAGCGCGGCTACGACACGCCGGCGGGCGTGGGGCGCGGCGGGCGTTGACAGCGTGGACAGAAGTAGCTCGAGCGGTTCATCCACGGGCGGCGGCGGATCGGCGTGCCGCAGCGGCGGCAGGGCTCGTCCTCGCGGCCGTACGCGTCCAGGGAGCGGTCGAAGTAGCCGGACTCGCCGTTGACGTTGACGTACAGGCTGTCGAAGCTCGTGCCGCCCGCCGCGAGGGCGTCGCTCATCACCTCGCGGATGTGGGTGAGCAGCTCGTCGGTCAGCGGGCGGGTGAGAGTGGCGGTGGGGCGCTCGTAGTGCAGTTTCGTGCGCCACAGCGCCTCGTCGGCGTAGATGTTGCCGACGCCGCTGATCAGGGACTGGTCCAGCAGCGCGCGCTTGATCGTCGTGCGGCGACGGCGCAGCGCGGTGTGGAAGGCGGTGTCGTCGAAGGCGGAGTCGAGCGGGTCGCGGGCGATGTGCGACAGGGGCACGGGCAGCCCGTCGGGGTCGCCGGGGACCACTTCGTGCAGGGACAGGCCGCCGAAGGTGCGCTGGTCGACGAAGCGCAGTTCGGTGCCGAGGGTGTCGTCGAAGCCCATGCGGATGCGCAGGTGCGTCTCGGCGGGCGCGTCCTCGGGCTGGACGAGCAGCTGCCCGCTCATGCCGAGGTGGCCGAGGAGCGTGAGCGAGGAGTCCTCCAGCGGCAGCCAGAGGTACTTGCCGCGGCGGCGCGCCGGGCCGAAGGTCACCCCCTTCAGCCGGGCCGCGAAGTCCTCGGGCCCGGCGAGGTGCCGGCGGACGGCGCGCGGGTGCAGGACCTCCGCGGCGGCGACGGTGCGGCCGCTGACCCAGCGCTCCATACCGCGCCGCACCACCTCGACCTCGGGCAGCTCGGGCACGGCGGGCACTCCTCTCGGGGTTCGGCGGAAAACCGGAAGGGCCCGCCCGGACGGCCTGGGGCCGGCCGGGCGGGCCCGACGGTGTTCAGTTCACAGCAGCCGTGTCGCCGTCCCGCTTGGCGCGGATCGCACGCCACGCGGCCTCGGCGGCCTGCTGCTCGGCTTCCTTCTTGCTGCGGCCGGTGCCGGTGCCGTACTCGACACCACCGACGCGGGCGGCAGCCGTGAAGGTCTTCTCGTGGTCGGGTCCGGTCTCGGTGACCACGTACTCGGGGACGCCGAGGCCCTCGCCCGCGGTCAGTTCCTGGAGGCTGGTCTTCCAGTCCAGGCCCGCCCCGAGGTTGGAGGACTTCTCGATCAATGGATCGAAGAGCCGGTGGACCAGCTCGGACGCGGCGTCCAGGCCCTGGTCCAGGTAGACCGCCCCGATCACCGCCTCCAGCGTGTCCGCCAGAATCGATGCCTTGTCCCTGCCGCCCGTGCCCTCCTCGCCCCGGCCCAGGCGGACGAAGCTGCCCAGGTCCAGACCGCGGCCCACATCGGCCAGCGCGCGCGAGTTGACCACCGCGGCCCGCAGTTTCGCGAGCGTGCCCTCCGGGAGATCCGGGTGGCCGCGGTAGAGGGTGTCGGTGACCACCAGGCCGAGCACGGAGTCCCCGAGGAACTCCAGCCGCTCGTTGGTGGGCAGACCGCCGTTCTCGTACGCGTACGAGCGGTGGGTCAGCGCACGTACCAGAAGGGCGGGTTCGAGTGTGTACCCGAGCCGCCCTTCCAGAACCGCGGGGGACGAGGCTGCCTTACCGGCGTCTGTCGACGTTGTTCCGTCCGACATGAGGCCCCTCACCCGCCGATCAGACCTCGAGGACCTGACGACGGTTGTAGGTGCCGCAGCTCGGGCACGCGATGTGCTGCTGCTTCGGCTCGTGGCAACGCTCGCACGCCACCAGGCTCACGGGCGCAGCCTTCCACTGCGAACGGCGGTGGCGCGTGTTGCTGCGCGACATCTTCCGCTTCGGAACAGCCACGGCTACTTCTCCTGGTTCTCGTCGGCGCCCTCGTCGGCACCGCTCAGCTGAATGTCCTGCAGGGCCGCCCAACGGATGTCGGTGGCCTCGTGACGGTGGTCCGGGTCGTCCGCCAGCCGTGCCCCGCACTCGGAGCACAGACCGGGACAGTCGTCCTGGCACACCGGCTGCAGCGGCAGTTCGAGAACCACCGCGTCCCGCAGCACGGGTTCGAGGTCGAACAGGTCGCCCTCGAGGAGGTGAGTGTCCTCCTCCTCCGCGTCGTCACCGGCGTCGGCGGCACCATGGTGCCCACCGGTCCGGGTGTCGGCGTCGGGGTAGGAGTACAGCTCCTGGAACTCCGTGTCGAGCTCGCGCTCGACCGGCTCCAGACACCTTACGCACTCCCCCGAGAGCGGTGCGTGGGCGGTACCCGTGACGAGCACCCCCTCCATCACCGACTCCAGGCGGAGGTCCAGCGTGATCTCCGCGCCCTCGCGGACGCCGATGACCTCGATGCCGAGATCCTTCGGCGCCGGAACCGTGCGGGAGACCTTCTTCATCGCACCAGGACGACGGCCCAGCTCATGCGTGTCGAACACGAGCGGGTTGCGGTGGTCGAGGCGGGTGTTCAGAGCTCCTGCTTTCATCGGTTCGGTGCCCGTTCGTCCGGAGGACTGGCGGGCACGCCAAAGCGCCGGGGATCACACGGCCGAGGGATCAGGATACCGGTCCCTCGGGCTCAGCCCAAACCGCGCTCCTGCTCCAGCTCCCGCAGGCGGTTCAGGTCGATCATGCTGGTGTCGAAGAAGCTGGTCTCGTCCAGCGCCGCCTGGGGCTGCTGGTGCTGCTGCGGCATGTACTGCTGCTGCTCGTAGCCGCCCTGGGGCTGCTGCGGCTGCTGCCAGCCGTAGTTCGGGTCGTAGTACGCCTGCTGCTGCGGCTGGGCCGCGTAGGGGTCGGCGTACTGGGCCTGCTGCTGGTACGGGTCCGGCTGCTGTTGCTGCTGGTACGGGTCCGGCTGCTGGTAGCCGTAGGCGGGCTGCTGCTGGCCGGTGTTCGCGTCGTACTGGTACTCACCGGGGACCGCGGGGGCGGCCAGGCCCGCCAGGTACTCGGCGTCCGACTGGCCGGGGTCGTGGCCCTCGGAGTCGCCGACGTCGTGGGACGCCAGGTGGGCGCCCAGTTCGTCTATCGGGCGGTGTCCGGTGAGCTTCAGACGGCCGCGGCCTACCGCCTCCAGCGTCTTGCTCAGCACCGCCTCGAAGGCGCCCAGCTTGGCGTCCACGTAGTCGTCGGCGCGGCGGCGCAGCGTCTCGGGGTCGGCGCTGCGCTCCGGCGCGTCGTCCTCGTACGGGTAGCCGTTCTCGTCCAGTTCGGGGCCGTGGCCGTGGCCGAGCAGCTTCTCGCGGCCGCGGTCGACCGAGCCGATGGTCTTGGTGAGGACGACCTCGAAGTTGGCCAGCTTGCTGTCCACGTAGTCGTCCGCCTCGGCCCGGATCTCGGCGGCCTCGCGCTGCGCCTCGGTGACGATGCGCTCGGCCTCCTGCTGGGACCGCCGGGCGATCTCGGTGTCGGAGATCAGCGAACCGCGTTCGGCGTGCGCGGCCTGGAGGATCCGGCCGGCCTCGGCGCGGGCCTCCTCGACCATCTGCTCCCGGCCGCCCAGCAGCTGCTGGGCCTGGGAGAGCGAGTCCGGCAGCGCGGCCCGCACGTCTTCGAGCATGGCGAGCAGCTCGGCACGGTTGACCACGCAGGAGGCCGACATCGGCATGGACCGGGCGGCCTCGACGGCGGCCACGATCTCATCGAGCTTCATCTGGACGTCCACGTCACAGACTCTACTGCTGCGCGAGCTTCTTCTTGAGGGCCTCCAGCACGACGGGGGGCAGCAAGTGGGCGACGTCACCGCCCCATTGCGCCACCTCCTTGACGAGGCTGGAGGACAGGAAGCTGTAGGTGGGGTTGGTGGGGACGAAGAGCGTCTCCACACCGGACAGCCCGTTGTTCATCTGGGCCATCTGCAGCTCGTAGTCGAAGTCGCTGACCGCGCGCAGCCCCTTGACGATGGCGGGGATGTCACGCTGCTTGCAGAAGTCGACGAGGAGGCCGTGGAAGGCCTCGACCCGGACGTTCCCGTAGTCGGCGGCGACCTCCTCGATGAGGGCGATGCGCTCCTCGATCGAGAACAGGCCGTGCTTGGACTTGTTGATCATCACGGCCACGTAGACCTCGTCATAGAGACGTGAGGCACGGGCGATGATGTCGAGGTGTCCATTGGTGACGGGGTCGAAGGACCCCGGACAGACGGCGCGGCGCAACGGTGACTCCTCGCTCTGAGGGTTCTGCGGTGAATTCATGACGCGTCAGTGACGTCGGCGGCGCGACCGTACCAAAGCGTCCCTTCGCCGTAGCGGCGGGCCCTCAGCCCTTCGAAGCCCTCGGGCCAGCGGAATTCCCCGCCTCGGGTGCTTCGTTCCACGGTGGCGACCGCATCGGCGTCGAGCCACCCCTGCGTACGGAGTGTGAGCAGAATCTCTCGCAGCTCGTCGTCGGTGACGGCGTACGGCGGGTCCAGGAAGACCACGTCGTACGGTTCCTGGGGGGCCGGTCCGGCGATCACCTTCTCCGCCTTGCCGGCCCGTACCTCGGCGCCGGGCAGGCCGAGGGTCCGCACATTGTCCCGGATGACGCCGGCGGCCCGCGGGTCGGCCTCGACCAGCAGGACGTGCTCGGCCCCGCGGGACAGCGCCTCCAGGCCGACCGCGCCCGACCCGCCGTAGAGGTCGATCACCCGCGCGCCCGTCAGGGTGCCGCGCAACGACTCCCAGGTGGAGAACAGCCCCTCCTTGGCCCGGTCCGAGGTGGGGCGGGTGCCGTTGCCCGGCGGTACGGCCAGGCGGCGGCCACCGGCGGCTCCGGCGATCACGCGGGTCATCAGCGGCTCATTCGTCTCGTGGGCGGGCGGAGCGGCACCCTGGGGCACCGCTCCCCCACGATACGTAGGTCAGACCCGGCCCTGCTCGCCCCCTGCGTCCGGCGCGGGCGAACCCACCAGTGCCGGCGAGGCGTAGCGCGACCAGGACAGGCAGCCGTCGGGCGGGCAGTACTCGGGGCGGCGCGGGTCGTGGCCGAGTTCACGCAGCTTCGTCCGCAGGGAGTCGGGAGTGCGGCCGAAGCGGGCGGCTATCCGGGCGACGGAATCGCCGTCGTGGAACCGGCGGAGCAGTTCCTCCTCGTGCTGCGGCACCCAGGGCGCGCCGTGCCCCGGGAACAGCTCCCGCAGCACGTCGCGGTCCGGGATGGGCTCGGCCACGTCGGCCACGAGGGCGAGCGCGCGCAGCGCGCGGTTGAGGGCGATGCGCAGGGACGGGACGTCGGCCAGCGGCAGGGCGAGCGTGCCGGAGGCGAGGAGGGTGTCCGGATCGTCCTCGGACCAGCCGGCCAGGGAGAGGGTCACGGTGCTGTCGTCGTCGCTGGAGAGCTCGATCCGGAAGACCTTCTCACCGAGCGGCAGTTCGTTGAGGTGACGGAACGACATGAAATCAGCCCCCAAAGGTCCAACTGCGCCGATTCCCGAGCGGATCGGCGCGGACTGTGTCCATTCTCCCAGGGGGGTCCGACACTGACGGCCCGTCAGCCCTTGTCGAGGTACTGCTCCCGGTCCGCGTCGACGAGGCTCTCCAACGCGCTGCGCAGATCCGGTTGCCCGGTCAGTTCGGGGTCCTCGGCGACCAGCGCGACGGCCTCCTCGCGGGCGGCCTCGATCACGTCCTCGTCGTCGATGACGGTGAGCATCCGCAGCGAGGACCGCGTCCCGGACTGGGCCTGCCCGAGCACATCGCCCTCCCGGCGCTGCTCCAGGTCGATCCGGGACAGCTCGAACCCGTCCAGCGTCCCGGCCACGGCGTCCAGCCGGGCCCGGGCCGGACTCGCCTCCGGCATCTCGCTCACCAGCAGGCACAGCCCCGGCGCCGAACCGCGGCCGACCCGGCCGCGCAACTGGTGCAGCTGCGAGACGCCGAAGCGGTCCGCGTCCATGATCACCATGGCAGTGGCGTTGGGTACGTTGACGCCGACCTCGATGACGGTGGTCGCGACGAGCACGTCCACCTCCCCCGCGGCGAAGCGGCGCATCACGTCGTCCTTGGCGTCGGGATGCATCCTGCCGTGCAGCACCTCCACCCGCAGGCCCGCCAGCGGGCCCTTCACCAACTGCTCGGCGATCTCCAGCACCGCCAGCGGCGGCCGCCGCTCCGCCTCGTCCTCCGCGGACTTCTTCTTGGGATCGGGCTCCTCGTCGCCGATACGCGGGCACACCACGTACCCCTGGTGACCGTTCTCCACCTCCTCGCGCACCCGCTCCCAGGCGCGCGACAGGAAGTGCGGTTTGTCCTTGGCAGGCACCACATGCGTCGCGATCGGCGAACGTCCGGCCGGCAACTGGTCCAGCACGGAGGTCTCCAGGTCGCCGAAGACCGTCATCGCCACCGTGCGCGGGATCGGCGTGGCCGTCATCACCAGCAGATGCGGCGGCTGCTCGGCCTTGCCCCGCAGCGCGTCGCGCTGCTCGACCCCGAAACGGTGCTGCTCGTCCACCACGACCAGGCCCAGGTCGTAGAACTGCACCTTGTCCTCGATCAGGGCGTGCGTGCCCACGACGACGCCGGCCTCGCCCGTCACCAGGTCCAGCAGCGCCTGGCGGCGCGCGGCCGCCCCCATGGAACCGGTCAGCAGCACCACCTTCGTGCCCAGCTCGGAACCGCCCAGCAGACCGGCCTCGGCGAGATCGCCCATCATCTCCGTGATCGACCGGTGGTGCTGCTGGGCCAGTACCTCCGTCGGCGCCAGCATCGCGGCCTGACCGCCCGCGTCCACCACCCCGAGCATCGCGCGCAACGCCACCATCGTCTTGCCCGAGCCGACCTCGCCCTGCAGCAGCCGGTGCATCGGGTGGTCCGTCGCCAGATCCGCGAAGATCTCGGCCGACACGGACTCCTGGCCCTCGGTGAGCGTGAACGGCAGCCGCGCGTCGAACGCCTTCAGCAGCCCGTCCTCCGCCGGCACGCGCGGCACGGCCGGCAAAGCCGACTCCGCGGCCCGGCGCCGCGCGAGGGCCACCTGCAGCACGAACGCCTCGTCCCACTTCAGGCGGTCCTTGGCGACAGCGATGTCGGCCTTCGTCCGCGGCCGGTGGATCTTCTCCAGCGCCTCCGGCAACGCCACCAGCCCGCGCGACCCGCGCAGCGCCTCCGGCAGCGGCTCCCCCGCCCCGGCCCACCGCGTCGCCCCCAGCGAGGTCAGGACCGTGTCCACGGTCTTCGCGATCGTCCACGAGTTGACCTGCTTGCACGCCGGATAGATCGGCATCAGCCGGCCCGCGAACGCGTCCACGGCCTCCTTGCCCTCCTCGGCGTCCAGCAACTGGTACTCCGGGTGCGCCAACTGCAGCGCGCGGTTGAAGACCGACACCTTGCCGGCGAACATGCCACGCCGGCCCGGGATCAGGTCCTGCTCCGGCTTGAACACCCCCCGGCCGAAGAACACCAGCGTCAACGAGCCGCTCCCGTCGGTGACGACCACCTCCAGGCGGGCCTTGCCGGGGCCGTAGGTCTTCTTCGTCGCCTTCGCCACGCGCGCGACGACCGTCACGTGCTCGTCGAGCGGAAGGTCCGACAGGCGCGTCAGCTCACCGCGCTCGGCGTAGCGGCGCGGGTAGTGGTGCAGCAGGTCTCCGACCGTGTGCAGGTCGAGGTGGTCGGCGAACACCTTTGCGGTGCGGCCGCCGACGGATTTTGCGAGCGGTTCGTCAAGGGCAGCAGACATCGCGTCCATCTTTGCGTAAGGCGCGGACATCGCGCCGTCATCCCCCGCGCGTGGGCTGCGCCGGCTGTCCTGGATTGGGCTTCTTCCCCGCCACACCCCCTCCCGGGTCGGTACGGGCGACTGACGGCCGGTGGGGTGTTGTCGGCGATGACGGCTGGGCCTCTGGACGGCGCTGCGCCGACGGGTGGCCCGTGCACGGTGCCGCACTTACCCCCCTCCGGGGATCAGGCGCATGACGAAACGGAGGGGGCGGGGGAGGTGGGGGCACCCCCGGCCGGAGGCTGGGGGAGGGAGGGCCGGCGGGGAAACTACTCGACGCCGATGAGGAGCGGGCACCGCTCCTGCCCCCCCGCGTACACAACCGTGTCCACCGCCAGGTGACTGTCCCGCACATGCGCCTCAAGCCGCCCCGCCAGATCCGCCGGCGCGCCGGCGCCCAGCACGAGGGTGACCATCTCCCCACCCGCCGCCAGCATCCGGTCGAGCACCGTGATCCCGGTCTCCAGGAGGTTGCCGCCGATGATGGCGACGTCGCCGTCGATGAGGCCGAGGACGTCCCCGGCCTGGCAGACGCCCGCCATGGTCCAGGACTGCGTCTCCGCGACGGCGAGTTCGGCGTAGCGCGTGGCCCCGGCCGCGGAGGTCATCGCGACGACGTCCTCGTCGAACCGCCGCGAGGGCTCGTGGACGGCGAGGGCGGCGATGCCCTGGACCGCGGAGCGCGTGGGGATGAGGGCGACCCGGACCCCCTCGGTGCGGGCCTGTTCGGCCGCGGCCCCGGCCGCGTGCCGCAGTTCGACGTCGTTGGGCAGGAGCACGACCTCGCGGGCGTACGCGCGGCGGATGGCCTCCGCGATCTCGCCGCTGGCGGGCGGCTCCCCGGGCCGGACGGCGATGACCACGGCGCCTGCCTCGGCGCACAGCGCGGCGAGGCCGTCGCCGCGGACGACGGCGACGACGGCGCGCAGGGCGGGTTCGCCGCGCTTCCCCCGGCGGCCGCCGTCGTGGGCGCGGGCCTGGTCGCCGAAGTGGGTGACCTTGATGCGGTGGGGCCGTCCGGCCTCGATCCCGGCCTCGATGGCGGCGCCGACGTCGTCGACGTGGACATGGACGTTCCACAGACCGTCGCCACCGACGACCACCAGGGAGTCGCCGAGCCCGTCGAGCCTGCGGCGCAGGCCGCCGACGGCCGTGTCGGGCGCGTCCAGGAGGTAGACCACCTCGAAGCCGGGTCCGCCCGGCACGACGTGCGGGTCGCCCGTGTCGCCGCCGGGGGCGCAGCCGAAGGGAAGGGCGGGGCCCTTGGGGAGGGCGTCGACGAGCGGGCCCATGGGGGCCTGTCCGGAGACCGCGTCGGCGAGGGCGCCCAGGACGGCCACCAGCCCCCGGCCGCCGGCGTCGACCACGCCGGCGTTGCCGAGGACGTCCAACTGCGCCGGGGTCGCGGCGAGCGCGCGGCGCGCGCCCTCGTACGCGGCGCGGGCCACCGCCCAGGCGTCGGCGGCCGCGTCCGCCGTGGCGGCGGCCGCCTCGGCCGCGGCGGTCGCCACGGTGAGCATGGTGCCCTCGACGGGATGGGCGACCGCCTGGTACGCGGATTCCGCGGCGCGGCGCAGCGCGGGCCGCAGGTCCCCGGAGCCGGAGGCCAGCACTTCGGTCATGCCGCGCAGCAGTTGGGCGAGGATCGTGCCGGAGTTGCCGCGGGCCCCGATGAGGGCGCCGTGCGCCATGGAGTGCAGGCACGAGGAGAGGTCGGGCTCGGTGCCGGAGGCGGCGTGCCCGTCGAAGACCGCGTCGACGGCCTGGGCGGCGGATTCGACGGTGAGGTACATGTTGGTGCCGGTGTCCCCGTCGGCGACGGGGTAGACGTTGATCGCGTCGATCTCCTCGCGCGCCCGGCCGAGTGCCTGGAGGGCGAGCCGGCACCATGCGCGCACCGCGGGGGCGTCGAGCGTCGGCGGCACGTGTTCCTCCTGCGGGGGGCGGCCAGGGACCTGGGGAAGAGGCAGGGTTCCGCACGCAGCGTACTGAGGTGCGGGACCCGGCGGGGGACCGGGCCGTCCCGCTGACCATGGTAGTTTCGAGGGACAGGAGCGGACGTAGTATGCTGCTCCGGTTGCCCGGGGCTGTCCCGGGCCGTCCCTCGGTACCACCGGTTTTCCTTCAGATTTTTGAACGGACGTCCGACACCGGTGGGATCTATCCGTTAGTGCATCTGAAGTCTTTGGAGTGACCCGTGGCTGCCAACTGCGACGTCTGCGGCAAGGGGCCGGGCTTCGGCAACAACATTTCGCACTCGCACCGCCGTACCCGCCGTCGTTGGAACCCCAACATCCAGACGGTGCGTGCTGTGGTCGGGCGGACGCCGAAGCGCCTCAACGTCTGCACCTCGTGCATCAAGGCCGGCAAGGTCGCGCGCTGACGCATTCGACGTCGTAGCGCAGCCTTGCGGCTACTCGAAGCCGGTCCACCTCAGGGTGGACCGGCTTTCTGCTGTGTCCGCGTTCAGCCGCGCTGCCGCCAGGCGTGGTCGACCGGCCCGATGCCCGCGCCCAGGGGGAAGCCCGCGGCGATGGCGCCGGTGACGTACTCCTTGGCGGCGCCGACCGCGTCCGGGACCTCGAGACCCCGGGCGAGGTAGGACGCGACGGCGGCGGCCAGGGTGCATCCGGTGCCGTGGGTGTGACGGTTGTCATGGCGGGGGGCGCGCAGCCAGTGCTGCTGGGTGCCGTCGGTCAGCAGGTCCACGGCGTCGCCGTCCAGATGACCGCCCTTGATCAGCGCCCAGCGCGGGCCCAGGGCGAGGATCGCGGCGGCGGCCTCGCGCAGCGCGGCCTCGCCGTCCACCACGACGCCGGTGAGTTGCCGCACCTCGTCCAGGTTCGGGGTGGCGACGGTGGCCAGGGGCAGCAGCCGGGTGCGGACGACGTCGACGGCGTCCGCGGCCAGCAGCGGATCGCCGTGCTTGGAGACGCCGACCGGGTCCACGACCACGGGAACGCCGAGCGGGGCCAGCAGTTCGGCGACGGCCGCGACCAGGGCGGGCGAGGAGAGCATGCCGGTCTTGACGGCCTGCACGCCGATGTCGTCGACGACACTGCGGAACTGGGCGCGTACCGCGTCCACCGGCAGTTCCCAGGCACCCTGCACACCGAGCGAGTTCTGTGCCGTGACGGCCGTGATCACGCTCATGCCGTGCGTCCCGAGGGCCAGCATCGTCTTGAGGTCGGCCTGGATGCCCGCGCCACCGCCGGAGTCGGAGCCGGCGACGGTGAGCACACGTGGTGGGATCGTCATACGGCGAATCTAGTCGCCGCCCTCACTCGTCGCCGAAGTGGTCCCAGCCGCCCGCCGACTCCCACGGCGCGCCGTCCACGGTGACCTGCGGGGAGGTGGTGGCCTTCACCACGCGTCCGATCACCCGCCAGCGGGCGGGCAGCTTGACGTCCGGAGGGAAGGCCGCGACGAGGGCGTGGTCCTCGCCGCCGGTGAGCACCCAGTGCAGCGGGTCGATGCCGACGGCCTGTCCGATGTCGGCCATCTGCGCCGGGACGTCGACGTCGGCGGACGCCAGGTCGATGGTGACGCCGCTGGCCGCGGCGATGTGCCCGAGGTCGGCGACCAGTCCGTCGCTGACGTCGGTCATCGCGGTCGCGCCGAGCTCGGAGGCGGCCGGCCCCGCGTGGTACGGCGGTTCGGGCCTGCGGTGCGCCTCGACGAAGGCGCGCGGGGAGCGGAAGCCGCGGGCGAGCACGGCGAGTCCGGCCGCGGACCAGCCGAGCCAGCCCGTGACGGCCACGATGTCGCCGGGCCGGGCGCCGGACCGGGTGACCGGTTCGCGGTTGCGCAGGTCGCCCAGCGCGGTGATGGAGACCATGATCGTGTCGCCGCGCACGACGTCGCCGCCGACCACGGCGGCGCCCGCCACCTGGCACTCGTCCCGGATGCCGTCCATCAGCTCCAACGGCCAGGTGACCGCCAGGTCCGCCGGGACGACGAGGGCGAGCAGCACGGCGGTCGGCACCGCGCCCATCGCGGCGATGTCCGCGAGGTTCTGCGCGGCGGCCTTGCGGCCGACGTCGTAGGCGGTGGACCAGTCGCGGCGGAAGTGCCGCCCCTCCACGAGCGCGTCGGTGGTGGCCACGACGCGCCGGTCCGGCGCGGTGACGACCGCGGCGTCGTCACCCGGCCCGAGCCGTACGGCGGGGCTGGAGGTGAGCCGCGAGGTCAACTCCCTGATGAGCCCGAACTCCCCCAGCTCGCCCACGGTGCCCTTCATCCCACTGTCCCCTTCACCTGGCCGGTCCTGTTTCTGTTCCGTCATCGCTTCCGTGGCGGCTTTCGGGCGTCCGGTACCGCGCGGGTCTCCCCGCGGCGTGCGGCGACGCGGTACCGTGACGTTCCCTCCCACATGATCCTCGTAGCCGCCCTGGAGGTTCCGTGGTACAGGCGTACATTCTGATCCAGACCGAGGTCGGGAAGGCCTCGGCAGTAGCGGAGGTGATCTCCAAGATTTCCGGGGTCATCCAGGCCGAGGACGTCACCGGGCCGTACGACGTGATCGTGCGCGCCCAGGCGGAGACGGTCGACGACCTCGGTCGTCTCGTGGTGGCGAGAGTGCAGCAGGTGGAAGGCATCACCCGCACACTGACCTGTCCGGTCGTCCACCTCTGACCCCCTGTAGGCTCGGCGGGTGATGATTCGCCGTCGAGTCGCGCTTGTCTCCGTGTCCGCCGTCGCGTGCTTTTCCGCGGCGGCGGTCTACGTGTCGGCCGACGGGGGGCCGGCGAGCGGGATCGCCGTCCCGTCACCCTCCGCCGAGGCAGCCACGCTGTGCGGCCGCCTCCACGCCGCGTTGCCGGACCGGGTGGACGGGCTGTCCGCGCGGTCCTTGTCGCCCGTCTCCGCCCTCACCGCCGGTTGGGGGGATCCTACGGTGGTACTGCGCTGCGGTGTGCCCCGGCCCGCGACACTCACGCCGGGCAGCGCGACGTACAACCCGACCGCGGACGCCGTGGACGTCAACGGCGTCAGCTGGCTCATGGAGCAGACCGGCGACGGGTACCGCTTCACGACCACCGGGCGCGCGGCGTTCGTCGAGGTGAGCGTGCCGGCGAAGTACGCACCCGAGGTCAACCCGCTGGCCGACCTCGGGAACGCCGTCGAGAAGGCCATCCCCTCCGAGCTCTGAGGCCCGGGGAATTCAGCGCAGTCCGGTGGGACGGCGCAGGGCGGCCTGGATGAGCCGGTCCACGAGCTCCGGGTAGTCGACCCCGCTCTCCCGCCACATGCGCGGGTACATGGAGATCGGCGTGAAGCCCGGCATGGTGTTGATCTCGTTGATCACGAACTCGCCGCTGTCCAGCAGGAAGAAGTCCGCGCGGACCAGGCCCTCGCACGACGCCGCCTCGAACGCGGCCACGGCGAGCCGCTGGACCTCGGCGGTCTGCTCGGCGGTGAGCGGCGCGGGCACCAGACCCTCGGCGGAGTCGATGTACTTCGCCTCGAAGTCGTAGAAGTCGTGCGCGGTGACCGGCGGGATCTCGGCCGGGACCGAGGCGCGCGGGCCGTCCTCGAACTCCAGGACTCCGCATTCGATCTCGCGGCCCCGCAGCAGCGACTCCACGAGCACCTTGGGGTCGTGGCGGCGGGCCTCCTCGATCGCCTCGTCCAGGCCCGCGAGGTCGTCGACCTTGCTGATGCCCATGGAGGAGCCGGCGCGGGCCGGCTTCACGAAGACCGGCCACCCGTGGTCGGCGGCGAACTCCACGACCTTGCGGCGGGCGGCCGCGGGGTCGTTCTCCCACTCGCGCGGCCGGATCACGACGTACGGACCGACCGGCAGGCCGAAGGAGGTGAAGACGCGCTTCATGTACTCCTTGTCCATGCCGACGGCCGAGGCCAGCACACCCGAGCCGACGTAGGGCACACCCGACAGTTCCAGCAGCCCCTGGAGGGTGCCGTCCTCGCCGTACGGGCCGTGCAGCACGGGGAAGACGACGTCGACGTCGCCGAGCGCCTTGGGCACCGAGCCGGGTTCGCTGTAGACGACCTCGCGGCTGGCCGGGTCGACCGGCAGGACCACCGAGCCCTCCTCGGACTCGGCGAGCTGCGCGACGCTCGGCAGCGTGCGGTCGGAGATCGCCATCCGGGACGGGTCGTCGGCGGTCAGCGCCCAACGTCCGTCGCTGGTGATGCCGATCGGCAGCACGTCGTACTTGTCGCGGTCGACGGCGCTCAGCACGGCGCCCGCGGTGAGGACCGAGATGGCGTGCTCGGAGCTGCGTCCACCGAAGACGACCGCGACGCGCGGCTTGCGTGAAGAAGGCTGAATGCTCATGTCGCGTTGACCTTACCGTTCCGGACGTCAGCGTTCCGACTTGGCGGAACGCGACATCAGCTCCTTGACCGCGACGACCGGCTGCTTGCCGTTGTGGACGATGTCGACCACGGTCTCGGTGATGGGCATGTCGACACCGTGCCGGCGTGCCAGGTCGAGCACCGACTCGCAGGACTTGACGCCCTCGGCGGTCTGCCGGGTGACCGCGATGGTCTCCTCCAGCGTCATGCCCCTGCCGAGGTTGAAGCCGAAGGTGTGGTTGCGCGACAGCGGGGAGGAGCAGGTGGCGACCAGGTCGCCGAGGCCCGCCAGGCCCGAGAAGGTCAGCGGGTCGGCGCCGAGCGCGATGCCGAGCCGGGTGGTCTCGGCCAGACCGCGGGTGATCAGCGAACCCTTGGTGTTGTCACCCAGCCCCATTCCGTCGGCGATGCCGACCGCGAGGCCGATGACGTTCTTCACGGCGCCGCCCAGTTCGCAGCCGACCACGTCGGTGTTGGTGTACGGGCGGAAGTACGTGGTGTGGCTGGCGGCCTGCAGCCGCTTGGCGACCGCCTCGTCGCGGCAGGCGACGACCGAGGCGGCGGGCTGCCGGGCGGCGATCTCCTTGGCCAGGTTGGGGCCGGACAGCACGGCGACGCGTTCCGGGCCGGCCTCGGCGACCTCGGCGATGACCTCGCTCATCCGCTTGGCGGTGCCGAGTTCGACGCCTTTCATCAGGCTGACCAGCACCGAGTCGGACGGCAGCAGCGACTGCCACGCCGCCAGGTTGCCGCGCAGCGTCTGCGACGGTACGGCGAGGACGACGAACTCGGCGTCCTGGGAGGCCTCCGCGGGATCGGTGGTCGCCGTGATCGACGCGGGCAGCTCGACCCCGGGCAGGTAGCCCGGGTTGGCGTGCGTGCTGTTGACGGCCTTGACCACCTCGGGGCTGCGCCCCCACATGGTCACCCGGGCACCGGCGTCGGCGAGCACCATCGCGAAGGCGGTGCCCCAGGACCCGGTGCCGTAGACCGCGCAGCGCGTCGTCACTTGCTGGTTCCCCTCTGCTTGCGCGGGTCGAAGCGCTCGGACGGCGGGGTCGCGCCGCGCAGTTCTCCGAGCAGGTCGCTGATCGAGGCCATGATGACGTCCGTGGCCTCCTTGAGCACGTCGGCGGTCAGCTCCTGCCCGTAGTACGCGGACAGGTCCACCGGCGGACCGGCCAGCACCTTGAGCGTCTTGCGCGGGAACAGGCGGACCTTGTTCTCCTTGGCGTACGGGGGGACGGCCTCGTTGGCGCCCCACTGCGCGACCGGGATGACGGGGGCCTTGGTCATCAGCGCGACGCGGGCGACGCCGGTCTTGCCGACCATCGGCCACATCTCGGGGTCGCGGGTCAGCGTGCCCTCGGGGTAGAAGGCGACGCACTCGCCGGAGTTGATGGCATCCACGGCGGACCGGAAGGCGTTGGCGGCGTCGGTGCTCTCCCGGTACACGGGGATCTGGCCGGTGCCGCGCAGCATCGCCCCGAGGAACCGGGGCTTGAACAGCGGCGCCTTGGCCAGGAAGCGCGGGACGCGCCCGCTGTTGTACTGGAAATGCGCGTACGACAGCGGGTCGAGGTACGAGTTGTGGTTGACCGCCGTGATGAATCCGCCGACGGCCGGAATGTGCTCCATTCCCTGCCAGTCCCGCTTGAAGAGGACGACGAGCGGCGGTTTCGCGATGACTGCTGCGAGCCGGTACCAGAAGCCGATTCTGCGGCGGGACACCAGAACTCCTCCTCGTTCCGCCGCCGACCCGGGATCACCGGATCGCGGCCGTGCTGTGGGACGGCGCACCGTCGTACGGCCGGTGCAGCCGCACAAGTGTCGCCTGTAAGCCACCGTAACGCCAGGGTGGAGCAGCGGTGGCGGTGGCCTCGGGAAACCCCGAGCACAATAGTTCGGTGTCGGTAGCAGTGAACTCGTCGAAATGGTCACTCGTCGTTCCGCTGAAGCCCCTGGCCGAGGCCAAGAGCCGGCTCGCGACGGCCGCCGGGCCCGTGCGGCCCGGGCTGGCACTGGCATTCGCCCAGGACACCGTGGCGGCGGTGCTGGCCTGCCCCGCGGTCCTGGACGTGACGGTCGTCACGGACGATCCCCTCGCCGGGACCGCGCTGACGGCGCTCGGGGCCCGGGTGGTGGCGGACTCCCCCGCGGCGGGACTCAACGCCGCGCTGGCGTACGGCGCGGAACAGGTCCGCCGGCTGCGCCCGGAAGCCGCCGTGGCGGCCCTCAACGCCGATCTCCCGGCCTTGCGGCCCCCGGAGCTGGCGTTGGTGCTCGACGCGGCCGCTCGGCGCCCTGGACGGGCATTTCTGGCCGACGCGGCCGGAATCGGCACCACGCTGCTCGCGGCCACGGCCGGGACGCCGCTCGATCCGGCCTTCGGCGGCGCCTCCCGGGCCCGTCACCGGGCGTCCGGCGCGCGCGAGATCACGCTGCCGGGGGTGGACTCCGTGCGCCAGGACGTGGATACGGGCGAGGACCTGAGGGCGGCCCTGGTCCTGGGCGTCGGGCCGCGCACCCGTGAACTTCTGCGGGCCCAACCCGTGGCCGCACTGGGCTGAACCGGCGCGGGCCGGCTGCCGGCGGGCCGCCGGATAGGCTGCGTCCCATGCAGGCGACCGCGTACACCTACGACCCCGAGACCCGCGCCGGCAGCGTGCTGCTGGACGACGGGACGCCGCTGCCCTTCGACGCGGCGGCGTTCGACGCCGGGGGGTTGCGGCTGCTGCGGCCCGGTCAGCGGGTGCGCATCCGCACGGAAGGCAGCGGCGAGGCGCGCCGGGTGGTCTTCGTGACGCTGCAGACCTTCGCCGACCCCGGGGCCTGAGGCACCGGGCGACGGGCAGACACCGGAACAACGCAGCGGGCCGGGCGCCCCCGAGGGGGTGCCCGGCCCGTCGCTGTGTCGGGTCGGTGACGGCTACCGCTTCGCGGTGCGCTTGGTGGCCGTCTTGCGGGCCGCCGACTTGGCGGGGGCCTTCTTCGCCGGCGCCGTCTTCTTGGCGGTGGCCTTCTTGGCGGTGGTCTTCTTGGCCGCCGTCTTCTTGGCCGTCGTCTTGGCGGCCGTGGTCTTCTTCGCGGTGGTCTTGGCCGCCGTGGTCTTCTTGGCGACCGCCTTGGTGGTGGCCGCCTTCTTGGCCGTGGTCTTCTTGGCGGCGGCCTTCTTCGTGGTGGCCTTGGCGGTGACGCCGCCGGTCAGGCTGCCCTTGGGCGCCTTCTTGACGGAGACCTCGCCGGCCTTGGGGAGCTTCTTCGTCCCGCTCACCAGGTCCTTGAAGCCCTGGCCGGCGCGGAAGCGCGGCACGGAGGTCTTCTTGACCCGGACCCGCTCCCCGGTCTGCGGGTTGCGGGCGTAGCGGGCGGGACGCTCCACCCTCTCGAACGAACCGAAGCCGGTCACCGATACCCGGTCGCCGTTGACGGTCGCGCGGACGATGGCGTCCAGGACCGCGTCGACCGCCTCAGCGGCCTGCTGACGGCCGCCGAGCTTGTCGGCAATCGCTTCAACGAGCTGCGCCTTGTTCACGTCTTCCCCTTCGGAAACTTGCCCGGCGATGAGTTCGGGCCTTTTTCGCACGCTAGGCGGATATATACCGCAAATCAAATACGAAACGGGCGAATCACCCTTGTGCCGCAACGAACTCCGGGCTCAGGAAGGCTCTCGATCGGGGAATCGGCCTTCGTCGAGGTCCTTCATCAGATCCTCCAGACGCCTTGCCGCACCTGCGAGATCGTGCTTCGAGGCGGCGGTGATGACGAGGAGTTTCCGGGCCAACTGCACCCGGACTTCCTCCGGCACTTGCAGACCCGCCACACGGGTGTGGGCCTGCTTCAACCTGGCAGCGAGGAACGCGTACAGCTCGAGTTGGCCATCGTGTTCCATGTGCCGATTGTGTCATCTGCGGTGAGTTGTCACGAGGTGTGGAGCCGAACACGCCGCAGCGCCCCCCGCCCGGTGCGGGCGGGGGGCGCTGCGGGAAGGGCGGAAAGGGCTCAGACCTGCAGGGTTCGCGGCTTGAAGGACGGGCGCCCGGCCTCGTAGGCGGCGATGTCGGCCTCGTTCTGGAGGGTGAGGCTGATGTCGTCCAGGCCGTTCAGCAGCCGCCAGCGGGCGTTGTCGTCCAACTCGAAAGGCGCGGTGATTCCCTCGGCACGGACCTCGCGGGCCTCGAGGTCCACGGTGATCTCGGCGGTCGGGTCGGCCTCGGTGAGCTCCCACAGCCGCTCGACGGTCTCCTGCGGCAGGATCACGGTGAGCAGGCCGTTCTTCAGCGAGTTGCCGCGGAAGATGTCGGCGAAGCGGGAGGAGATCACGGCCTTGAAGCCGTAGTTCTGCAGCGCCCACACGGCGTGCTCACGGGAGGAGCCGGTGCCGAAGTCGGAACCGGCGACCAGGACGCTGGCGCCCCGGCGCTCGGGCCGGTTGAGGACGAACTCGGGGTCCTTGCGCCAGGCCTCGAACAGGCCGTCCTCGAAGCCGTTGCGGGTGACCTTCTTCAGCCAGTGGGCCGGGATGATCTGGTCGGTGTCGGTGTTGCTGCGGCGCAGCGGGACCGCCCGGCCGGTGTGCGTGGTGAAAGCTTCCATGGTTCTCAGGCCTCCAGGACGGCGACGCCGGGCAGGTCGGCGGGGGACGAGAGGTGGCCGTTGACCGCGGTGGCCGCGGCGACCTGGGGGGACACCAGGTGGGTGCGGCCGCCCTTGCCCTGCCGTCCCTCGAAGTTGCGGTTGGAGGTGGACGCGGAGCGCTCACCGGGCGCGAGTTGGTCGGGATTCATACCCAGGCACATCGAGCAACCCGCGTGCCGCCATTCGGCGCCGGCCTCCTTGAAGACCGTGTCCAGGCCCTCCTCGACGGCCTGCAGCGCGACCCGGACCGAGCCGGGGACGACCAGCATCCGCACACCGTCGGCCACCTTGCGGCCCTTGACGACCGACGCCGCCGAGCGCAGGTCCTCGATGCGGCCGTTGGTGCAGGAGCCGACGAAGACGGTGTCGACCTCGACCTGGCGCAGCGGCGTACCGGCCTCCAGGCCCATGTACTCCAGCGCCTTCTCGGCCGCCAGGCGGTCGCTGGGGTCGGTGAAGGACGCCGGGTCCGGCACGGAGGCGCTCAGCGGGGCGCCCTGGCCGGGGTTGGTGCCCCAGGTGACGAACGGGGACAGTGAGGCGGCGTCGATGACGACCTCGTGGTCGAAGACGGCGTCCTCGTCGGTCCGCAGCGTCTCCCAGTAGGCGACCGCGGCGTCCCAGTCCTCGCCCTGCGGCGCGTGCGCGCGGCCCTGCAGGTAGTCGAAGGTGGTCCGGTCCGGGGCGATCATGCCGGCCCGGGCACCCGCCTCGATCGACATGTTGCAGATGGTCATCCGGGCTTCCATCGAGAGCTTCTCGATGGCCGAGCCGCGGTACTCGATGACGTAGCCCTGGCCGCCGCCCGTACCGATCTTGGTGATGATCGCCAGGATCAGGTCCTTGGCCGTGACGCCCTCGGGCAGTTCGCCGTCGACGGTGATCGCCATGGTCCTGAACGGGGCCAGCGGCAGCGTCTGGGTGGCCAGCACGTGCTCGACCTGGCTGGTGCCGATGCCGAACGCCAGCGCGCCGAAAGCGCCGTGGGTGGAGGTGTGGCTGTCGCCGCAGACCACGGTCATGCCCGGCTGCGTCAGGCCCAGCTGCGGGCCGACCACGTGCACCACGCCCTGCTCGACGTCGCCCAGCGGATGCAGCCGCACCCCGAACTCCGCGCAGTTCTTGCGCAGCGTCTCCAGCTGCGTGCGCGAGACCGGGTCGGCGATCGGCTTGTCGATGTCGAGGGTCGGGGTGTTGTGGTCCTCGGTGGCGATGGTGAGGTCCAGCCGCCGCACCGGGCGGCCGTTCATCCGCAGCCCGTCGAATGCCTGCGGGCTGGTGACCTCGTGGAGCAGATGCAGGTCGATGAAGAGGAGGTCGGGCTCGCCTTCGGCGCGCCGCACGACGTGATCCTCCCAGACCTTTTCCGCGAGTGTCCTGGCCATCGCATTCCCTCCGACCGGCCGCGCTGCCGGCCTGTTCGTCGTTGCCGTGCGCCTCCGTCCCCGGGTGAGGGATGGGGGGCTCCGGCCCTGTCCATCCAGCGTGCCGCGTTCACGGGAAAATTGAACTTGCGTTTCACAGAGTGAGACGGGAGTATCGTTGCATGGACAACAGTAGTGGCGTCGGCGTTCTCGACAAGGCGGCTCTGGTGCTCAGCGCACTGGAGTCCGGCCCGGCCACCCTGGCCGGACTCGTGGGCGCCACGGGTCTCGCCCGCCCCACCGCACACCGTCTCGCCGTCGCACTGGAGCACCACCGCATGGTCGCCCGCGACATGCAGGGACGCTTCATCCTGGGCCCCCGCCTCTCCGAACTCGCCGCCGCTGCGGGCGAGGACCGCCTGCTGGCCACCGCCGGCCCGGTGCTCACGCACCTGCGGGACGTGACCGGCGAGAGCGCGCAGCTCTACCGGCGCCAGGGCGACATGCGCATCTGCGTCGCCGCCGCCGAGCGGCTGTCCGGACTGCGGGACACCGTGCCCGTCGGCTCGACGCTGCCGATGAAGGCGGGCTCCGCCGCCCAGATCCTGATGGCCTGGGAAGAGCCGGAGCGGCTGCACCGCGGGCTGCAGGGAGCCCGATTCACCGCCACCGCGCTGTCCGGCGTCCGGCGCAGGGGCTGGGCGCAGTCGATCGGCGAGCGGGAACCGGGTGTGGCCTCCGTCTCCGCGCCGGTACGCGGTCCGTCGAACCGCGTCGTGGCGGCCGTCTCCGTCTCCGGCCCCATCGAGCGGCTGACCCGGCACCCCGGCCGCATGCACGCACAGGCCGTCGTGGACGCCGCGGGCCGGCTGTCCGAGGCGCTGCGCCGCACCAGCTGAAGCGCGGCGGTCGCGGCGCCCGGACCGGCCGTCATCCCTGGGCGGCCCGCAGCCGCTCGGCCGCCGACTCGCCACGGCGGCCCACCGGGACGACGCCGGTCGCGGCGCCGAGCCCGAAGGCGGGCATGTCGACGTACACCGACTCGTAGGAACCCGCCGGCACGGCGTACGTCTCGTGCCATATGCCCACGCGCCCCTTGCCGGCCCGCGCGCGGCGGTTGAACTCCGCCCACGCGGGCCGGTGCTGCTTGTCCTGCTGCGAGGCATAGGCGATGAGCTGCTCCTTGGTCGACCAGTACTGCACGACGCAGAACAGCCGTGGTGAGCCCAGCAACAGGCGGTAGCCGAGGAATCCGCTGCTCTTGTCCTGCGAGAGTTCGCGCAGCATGCGCGGCATCGCCATGAAGGCCGGCAGCCAGTCGCGCAGCGCCCGCAGACGGTTGATCCGCATCCCGATGTGGAAGACGACGATCTCGCCCTCGGCGGCTGCGGTGTTGCGGCCCGGAATCAGTTGTACGGACATGACGCTCCCCCATCACCCGTGACGGACCCCGGCACGTGCCGGCCGGGCCCCTGCTCGACATGGACAGCATTGGATAGTGCCGCTATCCATGCTTAGATAGTGCCACTATCCAGTGGAGGGCGCAAGAGGAATGCGACTGGCGGAGCTGAGCGAGCGCAGCGGTGTGCCGACGGCAACGATCAAGTACTACCTGCGCGAGAACCTGCTGCCACCCGGCCGTCGGGTCACGGCCACCCAGGCCGAGTACGGCGAGGAGCATCTGCGCCGGCTCTGCTTCGTGCGGGCCCTGATCCAGGTCGGCAAGGTGCCCGTGGCCACCGCCCGCGAGGTTCTCGCCGCGGTGGAGGACGAGTCGCTCAACCAGCACATGCGGCTGGGCGCCGCCACGTTCGCGCTGCCGCACGGCCCGGAGCCCGACGAGGACGACCCGGCGACCGCCACCGCCCGTCGCGAAGTGGACCTGCTGATGTCCGGGCTCGGCTGGACGTACGGAAGCGAGGAACACGGCCCATCCCCCGCCTACCGGACGCTCGTCGCCGCGGTCGCCACCCTCACCCGCCTCGGATACCCCAGCGGGGCAGGCCACTTGGAGCCCTACGCCCGTCTCGCCGCCCAACAGGCCGTCCACGACCTGGATCTGGTCGAGCTCTACGACACCCCGCTCGAACAGGCCGCCGCCGCCGTGACGCTGACCGTGCTCTACGAGCCCGTGCTGCTGAGCCTGCGCCGGCTCGCCGAGGCCGAGGAGTCCTTGCGGCGCTTCGGAGTTGAGTGACGCGACAGGGCGCGAAGCGCCCCGGCTGCGGGACGACGGGGAGGAACGGCAAGGAGAGACGAAAGAGGCCCCCCGCCGAAGCGGGGGGCCTCTTCCCGATGTACCCCCGACCGGATTCGAACCGGCGCTACCGCCTTGAGAGGGCGGCGTGCTAGGCCGCTACACAACGGGGGCAAGTCAGAGAACTACGCTGGGGTACCAGGACTCGAACCTAGACTAAATGAACCAGAATCACTCGTGCTGCCAATTACACCATACCCCATGGTGTGTCAAGTACCCCCGACCGGATTCGAACCGGCGCTACCGCCTTGAGAGGGCGGCGTGCTAGGCCGCTACACAACGGGGGCCCTAGCGATCCCTGCGAGAGAGATCAGTACCCCCGACCGGATTCGAACCGGCGCTACTGCCTTGAGAGGGCAGCGTGCTAGGCCGCTACACAACGGGGGCGCTGCAGAAGTAATGCGCTGGGGTACCAGGACTCGAACCTAGACTAACTGAACCAGAATCAGTCGTGCTGCCAATTACACCATACCCCACCAAAAAACAACCCCCCGCAGGGGGGTGTTGTCCGGCGTGCGCTCCGGACCGGCTTTTCGGCCCGCCCGGCGGCGCAGGAAGAACATTACCTGATCGAAGACGGGGCTCCAAAACGGGTATCCGCCGCCAGGAGGGCCGGCAGCTGGTCCAGCCCGGTGATCCGCCGCAGGTCGGAGGCGGTGACAGTACCCGTTCGGTCCAGCCACACACCGTGAAGACCTGCGGCGTTCGCCCCGCGCGCGTCGGTGTCCGCCTTGTCCCCCACGTAGGCCACCTCGGAGGGTGGCAGACCCAGGGCCTGGCATGCGGCCCAGAAGGCCTGCGGCGCCGGCTTGGCGTACCCGAGTTCCTGCGAGCACAGCAGGAACTCGAAGCGGTCCCGCAGGCCCAGCCGGGCGAGCTTGCGTTCCTGGTGGGCGGTGGCGGAGTTGGAGAGCAGCCCGTGCCGGTAGCCGGGCGTGAGCGCGTCGAGGGCGGGGACGACGTCGGGGAAGGCGGTCCAGGCGGCCTCGTAGTGGACGTAGTAGGCCGCGAACCACGCGTCGGCCGCCTCGTCCGTGACGTCCGGGCCGACGAAGGCGCGGACCCGCTCCCTGCGCTGCTCCGCCAGTGTGATCTCACCCGCGAGGAAGCGTTCGTAGTGCAGCTCCATCACCTCGCGCCAACGGGCGGCGGCCCGGTCCTCGTCGTCGAAGGCGGAGAGCAGTCCCTCGTTCCTCAGATGGACGAGCACGCCGGCGTGCTCGGCCGCCGAGAAGTCGAAGATCGTGTCGTCGATGTCCCACAGCACGGCGCGGATCGGCATGCCCGGACTCTATCCGCGCGGGTCTAGACGGGTTCCGGGGGGAGGCGCAGCGTCCGGCGGCTGACGAAGCGGCGGTGCTCGCCGGTCACCGGGTCGTCGAACTCCAGCAGGCGGGCGAGCAGCTGGAGCGGGCGGCCGAAGTCGCCGGGGGCGGCCTCGGGCAGGACGTCGGGGTAGACGGGGTCGCCGAGGATGGGCAGGCCGAGGCTGTTCATGTGGACGCGCAACTGATGGGTGCGGCCGGTCTCCGGGTGCAGCCGGTAGCGGGCCAGCGAGCCGTGGCGGGACAGGAGTTCCACCCGGCTTCGGGCGTTGGGCGGGCCGGGGACCTCCCGCGCGGCGATGACCCCGCGCTCCTTCTCCATCCGGCTCTCCACTGTGCGCGGCAGCTCCAGCGCGGGGTCGTACCCGGCCAGGGCCTCGTACTCCTTGCGCACCCGGCGGTCGCGGAACACGGTCTGGTAGGCGCCGCGCAGTTCGGGGCGGATCACGAACATCACCACTCCGGCGGTCAGCCGGTCGAGGCGGTGGGCCGGGCTGAGCGCGGGCAGGCCGAGGTCGTGGCGCAGGCGGGTGAGGGCGGTCTCGGTGACGTGGCTGCCGCGCGGGGTGGTGGCGAGGAAGTGCGGCTTGTCCACGACCAGCAGCGCGTCGTCCCGGTACAGCACCTCGACGGCGAACGGGACGGGTACCTCGGGCGCGAAGTCCCGGTGGAACCAGAGGAAGGTGCCCGGCCGGTAGGGCGCGTCGGGGGGCAGCGGCCCGTCGGCGGCGTGGATCTCCCCGGCAGCCAGCATCGCCTCGACGTCCGCGGCCGGTACGGCCGTCAGCCGCTCCACCAGGTGGTCGCGCACCGACGTCCACGGCCCGGCCTCCGGCAGGCGCAGGCGCACCGCGTCGACCCCGTGGCGCTGGGGCAGCGGGGAGGGCGGGGGCTTGGACCTGCGTCGCATCGGTGCTCCGGGAAGCGCGCCGCCCCGGGTCCGCGGGGAACCCGGGGCGGTCGCGCGTGCCTTGTGTCAGCCGGCGAGCTTCGCCAGCGCGGCGTCGACGCGGGCCAGGGTGCGGTCGCGGCCGAGCACTTCGAGGGACTCGAAGAGCGGCAGGCCGACGGTGCGGCCGGTGACCGCGACCCGGACCGGCGCCTGGGCCTTGCCGAGCTTGAGGCCGTGCGTCTCACCGGCGGCGAGGACGGCGGCCTTGAGGGCCTCGGCGTTCCAGTCGGCGGCGGCGAGGTTCTCCCGGGCGGTGGTGAGGAGCGCGGCGGCGGCCGCGGGGTCCTTCATCGCCTTGGCCCAGGACGCCTCGTCCGTCACCGGTGCGTCGAGGAAGAGGAAGTCGACGTTCTCGGTGATCTCGGAGAGCACGGTCAGACGCGTCTGGGCGTGCGGCGCGACCGCCTCGAAGGCCGCCTGGTCGAACGCCTCGGGCGCCCAGGGGGCGTGCGGGGCCTTGAGCCACGGGCCGCACGCCTCGGCGAACGTCTTCACGTCCAGCAGGCGGATGTGGTCGGCGTTGATCGACTCGGCCTTCTTCAGGTCGAAGCGCGCCGGGTTGGCGTTGACGGCGTCGATGTCGAAGGCGGCCACCATCTCCTCGACCGAGAAGACGTCGCGGTCGGCGGAGAGCGACCAGCCGAGCAGCGACAGGTAGTTCAGCAGGCCCTCGGGGAGGAAGCCGCGCTCCCGGTAGAGGTTGAGGGAGGACTGCGGGTCGCGCTTGGAGAGCTTCTTGTTGCCCTCGCCCATGACGTACGGCAGGTGACCGAACTGCGGGGTCGTGCCGTTGCCGACGCCGAGTTCGGCCAGCGCCTTGTAGAGCGCGATCTGTCGCGGGGTGGAGGACAGCAGGTCCTCGCCGCGCAGCACGTGGGTGATCTCCATCAGCGCGTCGTCGACCGGGTTGACCAGGGTGTAGAGCGGGGCGCCGTTGGCCCGGACGATGCCGTAGTCGGGCACGTTCTCCGGGGTGAAGGTGAGCTCGCCGCGCACCAGGTCGGTGAAGGTGATCGCCTCGTCGGGCATGCGGAAGCGGACGATGGGCTCACGGCCCTCGCGCTCGTACGCCTCGATCCGCTCGGCGGACAGGTCGCGGCAGTGGCCGTCGTAGCCGGACGGGCGGCCGGCGGCGCGGGCGGCGTCGCGGCGCTCGTCGAGCTCCTCGGTGGTGCAGTAGCACTTGTAGGCGTGACCGGACTCCAGGAGCCTGGCGGCGACGTCCCGGTAGATGTCCATGCGCTGCGACTGGCGGTACGGCGCGTGCGGGCCGCCGACCTCGGGGCCCTCGTCCCAGTCGAAGCCGAGCCAGCGCATGGCCTCCAGCAGCTGCTGGTACGACTCCTCGGAGTCGCGGGCGGCGTCGGTGTCCTCGATGCGGAAGACGAGGGTGCCCTGGTGGTGCCGGGCGAACGCCCAGTTGAACAGGGCGGTGCGGACCAGGCCCACGTGGGGGTTGCCGGTCGGCGACGGGCAGAAACGGACGCGTACGGGTGCTGCGCTAGTCACGCTTGATCACCTTGTTGGTGAGAGTGCCGATGCCTTCGATGGTGACGGCGACCTCGTCGCCGACATGGAGCGGTCCGACACCGGCCGGAGTGCCGGTCAGGACGACGTCGCCGGGGAGCAGGGTCATCGCCTCGGAGATGTGGACGATCAGGTCCTCGATGGAGCGGATCATCTGACTGGTGCGCCCGGCCTGGCGCAGTTCGCCGTTGACGGTCGCGGTCACCGCGAGGTCACCGGCGGCCGCGAGGTCGAGACCGGTCTCGATCCAGGGGCCGATGGGGCACGAGGAGTCGAAGCCCTTGGCGCGGGCCCACTGCTTCTCGGCCTTCTGGGCGTCGCGGGCGGTGACGTCGTTGGCGCAGGTGTAGCCGAGGATCACGTCCTGGACCCGTTCGCGCGGGACCTCGCGGCACAGCCGGCCGATCACCACGGCGAGCTCGGCCTCGTAGTGCACCTCCTGGGAGAAGGAGGGGTAGGCGATCGGGTCGCCGGGGCCGATCACCGAGGTGGACGGCTTGAAGAAGGCGACCGGCACCTCCGGGACCTCGTTGCCCAGTTCCGCGGCGTGCTCGGCGTAGTTGCGGCCGATGCCGACGACCTTGCTGGGCAGCACGGGCGGCAGCAGCCGCACCTTGCTCAGCGGCACCTTGGTGCCGGAGCGCTCGTACTCGGCGAACGGGATGCCCTTGATGATGTCGAGGACGAGTCCGTCCGGGACGGACTCGTCGCCCTCGACGACGCCGAAGGCGACATTGCCGTCGATGGAGAACCTGGCGATGCGCACGGGAAGCAGCTCACCTCACTGGCCGGAGACTGACGCTCCAGGTTATCCCGGGGGTGCTGCGCGCTCCGTCCGGCGAGCCGGGGGCTCAGTCGGCGGGCTGGTTCTCCAGGTTCTTCAGGACGGTGCGGCGCGGGTTGGCGGTCTGCCGCGGCAGGATGACGACGGGGGCCTCGCCCTCGACGGCCGGTGCGACCTCGGTGGTCCGCGTGTCCTCGGCGTCCGTGAGGTGCGCGAGGGTGGTGCGACGCGGATTGGCTATGGGTCGCATGATCATGGTCGTCTTCATGGGGCGGTCAGAACCTCGTGGAGTCCGGGCGCCCGGGGGCGCAGCTTGACGTAGTACACCGTCGTGTCAAACGTCAATCTATCTGGCGGGCATTCCCCTTTCCGGGTGACCGACACGGGCAGTCCCCTGTGATTTTGCTCACCAAGTAGTCCACAAGAAGGGCGAATCGGACGGTCCGTCGATGCCCGCGAACCCGACATCACGGATGATCCACGCCATTTGCACCCGCCGGCCGGCGGTGGGCTCGTGCAGGCAGAGGCCCATGAGCCCCCGGAGGCGCCCGAATTGACCACCCCCGCCCGAATGCGGCCGGACACCGCGTGACGCGCCCGGTGCGCTGAGTCACGTATTCCACTCGATACCCGACGGGCCTTGTTGGAGGTCCGGCACTGTGCTGGAATTCCCCGGACCGCCGTATCAACAGATGCCGGCGCGCAAGGGGGAGCGTGCGATCGCCGAGCGGCGGCGGCTAACGGGTACCTGCCGGGGAGGGCGGGACTCCACAAACTCGACACCGTCCTGCCGCCCGCGCGGGGGACGCCTGGTCCAGAGGTTGCGACGCTAGTGCAGGGACGTTTCAAGAGGGATGGCGGCGCTGCGGGCGACCCGGAACAGCGTGGTGGGGCCGACACCGGCCCCATCCGCCGGGAGGACACCGCAGACGTCGGAACCGCGGGCGCGGAGAGCGGCGCCACGCCGGAGAGCGGTGTGCGCTCAGGCCCCAAACACGGCTCCCGAATAGCCATGCGCAACTGGCGCATCAGCACTCGTCTGGTGTCGCTGCTCGCGCTACCGGTGGTCGCCGCGACCACCCTGGGTGCCCTGCGCATCCAGAGCTCGCTGGAGAACGTGAAGCAGCTGGACGCGATGACGTCCCTGACCGACCTCACGGAGCAGGCGACCAAGCTCGCCGCCGCGCTCCAGAACGAGCGGGACGTCTCCGCCGGTCCGCTGTCCAGCACCCCCCGGGACGAGAACGACGACGACATCGTCGCCGCCCAGCAGAACACCAAGCTGGCCCGCCAGGCGTTCAGCCAGGCGGAGGAGGGCATCGACCCCGACCTCACGGGTGTCAACGCCTCGCTGCAGGCGATCCACCGCCAGCTCGGCACCCTGCAGGCGATCCGCGAGCGCGCTTACGACCAAAGCGGTTTCGTCTCCTCGACGGTCAGTGAGTACGACGGACTCATCCAGTCGCTGATCGACCTCTCCCAGGAGATGGCCGAGGCGACCGGTAACACCGAGATGATCGCCAGTACCCGCGCGCTGGCCGCGTTCTCCGCCGCCAAGGAGTACGAGTCCATCCAGCGCGCCGTGGTCAGTGCCGCGCTCGCCGACGACAAGAAGCTCAGCTCCAACGACTTCCGGTTCATGGGTGGTGCTCTTCGTTCGGAGCGCACCGCGCTGGAGCAGTTCCGGCAGATCTACGGCCGGCAGAAGTCCGAGGACCTGCTCGGCGGTCTCGAGCACGGCAACGCCGCGATCACCCAGCACGACCAGCAGGCCGCCCGTATCGCGGCCTCAGAAGAAGGCATCGCAAACTTCGACGGCTCCTACCTCGACTGGGACGACGCCGCGAAGACCAAGCTCGACACCATGAAGGCCATCGAGCAGCACCTGCTCGAGGAGATGCAGCAGCAGGCCCTGACGCTGCGCAACCAGGCCCAGCAAGAGGCGATCATCAGCGGTGCGCTGATCCTCCTCGTGCTCGGCATCTCGGTCGTCGGCGCCTTCGTCGTCGCCCGCTCCATGGTCCGCTCGCTGCGCCGCCTTCAGGACACCGCGCAGGAAGTCGCCCAGAAGCGGCTGCCCGAGCTGGTCAAGCAGCTCTCGGAGTCCGACCCGCAGGACGTGGACACCTCGGTCGAGTCGATCGGCATCCACACCCGCGACGAAATCGGCCAGGTGGCCCGCGCGTTCGACGAGGTCCACCGCGAGGCGGTCCGTCTCGCCGCCGAGCAGGCGCTGCTGCGAGGGAACGTCAACGCGATGTTCACCAACCTCTCGCGCCGCAGCCAGGGCCTGATCCAGCGTCAGCTGAGCCTGATCTCCGAACTGGAGTCCCGCGAGGCCGACCCGGACCAGCTGTCCAGCCTCTTCAAGCTCGACCACCTCGCGACCCGTATGCGCCGGAACGGCGAAAACCTCCTCGTCCTCGCGGGCGAGGAGCCCGGCCGCCGCTGGACCCGTCCGGTCCCGCTGGTCGACGTTCTGCGCGCCGCGGCCTCCGAGGTGGAGCAGTACGAGCGCATCGAGCTCACCTCGGTGCCGGCGGTGGAAGTCACCGGCCGCGTCGTCAACGACCTCGTCCACCTGCTCGCAGAGCTGCTGGAGAACGCGACCTCGTTCTCCTCCCCGCAGACCAAGGTCCGGGTCACCGGTCACGCGCTGCCCGACGGCCGTGTGCTGATCGAGATCCACGACACCGGCATCGGCCTCTCCCCGGAGGACCTGGCCGACATCAACGAGCGGCTCGCCAACCCGCCGACGGTGGACGTCTCCGTCTCCCGCCGCATGGGTCTGTTCGTGGTCGGCCGCCTGTCCCTGCGACACGGCATCCGCATCCAGCTGCGTCCGTCCGACTCGGGCGGCACCACGGCGCTCGTCATGCTCCCGGTCGACGTCACCCAGGGCGGCGCCAAGCCGCAGCCCGGTGCCGCCGGCAACCGCGGTCAGCAGCCCGGCGTTCCCGGTGCGGGCGGTCCGGGCGGCGCGGTGGGCGCCGGTGCGGCGGCCGCCGGTGTCGGCCGCGCGCCGCAGCGCGGCCAGGTTCCCGGTTCCGCTCCGCGTCCGGCCCTCAACTCGGGCCCGGCGGGCCCGGGTCAGGCTCCGCAGGGCGGTCGTCCCGGTGCCCCCGCGGCCCCGCAGCGTTCCGGCCCGAGCTGGGCGAACGAGCAGCAGGGCCAGGGCGGTCAGAACCGTCCGCAGCGCCACGCCAGCCCGCAGCAGCAACCGCAGGCCCCGCAGTACCCGCAGCAGCCGGCCGCACCGCAGCCGGTCGGCGCGGCTCCCGGCGGCCCGGCGGCGGACATGCCCCGCGGGCACGAGGACCTGGAGACCACGGCGCAGTTCGAGCGCCCGGACTTCAACACGATCCCGCACACGTCGCCGCAGCGCGGCACCATGGGTTCCGCCTTCGGCCGGCAGCAGCAGCAACCGCAGCAGCAGTACCAGCAGGAGCAGCAGCAACCGCAGCAGCAGTACCAGCAGGAACAGCAGCTGCCGCAACAGCAGCCGCAGTACCAGCAGGAGCAGCCGCCCCAGCAGCAGACCGGCACCTACACCCGCAGTGACGTCTTCCAGCGTCCGACGGGACCGCAGGCCCAGATGCCCCAGGCGCCGATGGCGCAGGCACCCATGCCTCCGGCCCCGCAGGCCCAGCGCCACCGCGGCCCGGCCGCCGGTCAGCAGCAGCGACCCGGCGAGCAGCGGCATCCGCTGCCGGCCGCGTCCGAGCCGATGGCCCTGCCGCCGGCCCCGGTCCGCCCGGACGAGACCAGCCCGATCTTCGACTCCCTCGAGTCGGACTGGTTCCGCACCGGCCGTGCCGAGCGCATGCAGCAGGTGCACGTCGAGCGCGGCCCGGTGGCCCCGCAGCAGAACGGCAGCGGTCCGCTCTCCGGCGGCGCCCCGAGCCGTCCGCCGCAGCGCCCGCACCAGCCCGCCCCGCAGCAGCACCCCCAGCAGCCGCAGCAACCGCCGCAGCCGCAGCGGGTCCGCGCCGAGCAGCCGCAGACCCAGCAGGCCCCGCCGCCGCCCCGTCGTGAGCCCGCCGCCTGGCGCAGCTCGCCCAACGACGAGGTGTGGCAGCGGGCCGGCCAGGTCCGCGAGCCCTCCGCCGGCGGGGTCACCCCCTCCGGCCTGCCCCGCCGGGTGCCGCGCGCGAACCTCGTGCCCGGCTCCGGCACGACCCAGCAAGCCCCCCAAGGTGGTCCGCAGGTTTCCCGGGCCCCTGACGACGTGCGCGGACGCCTGACCAACCTCCGGCGCGGTATTCAACAAGGCCGCCAGGCCGGTACGGGCACGACCGACGGTCGCGGCTTTGGCACCACTCACCAGCAGGAGCGTTAGTTGAGCCAGATGAGCCAGGCGGCACAGAATCTGAACTGGTTGATCACCAACTTCGTGGACAACACCCCCGGGGTGTCCCACACGGTGGTGGTCTCCGCCGACGGCCTGCTGCTGGCGATGTCCGAGGGTTTCCCCCGTGACCGCGCCGATCAGCTGGCGGCCGTGGCCTCCGGTCTGACCTCGCTGACCGCGGGTGCGTCCCGCATCTTCGAGGGCGGCAACGTCAATCAGACGGTGGTGGAGATGGAGCGCGGCTTCCTCCTCCTGATGACGATCTCGGACGGATCCTCGCTGTGCGTTCTGGCGCACCCCGAGTGCGACATCGGCCTCGTCGGCTACGAGATGGCCCTGCTCGTCGACCGAGCCGGCGCCGTCCTCACGCCCGACCTGCGCGCAGAACTCCAAGGCAGTCTGATGGGCTGAGCTCACGCGAGCCCGGCCAACACCGCCCTATGACAAGAGAACCGCGTCCGCTCTTATCCGGAGGACCTTCATGACACCGCCGCCTGCCTCGCCCGGCCCGTACGGCGCGCCCCACCATGCGCCGTACGGGGGCGAAGGCGACCAGCCGCTGGTGCGGCCGTACGCCATGACCGGTGGTCGCACCCGGCCGCGTTACCAGCTCGCCATCGAGGCGCTGGTGAGCACCACTGCCGAGCCGGGTGCCTACCAGGGGATGCTCCCCGAACACCAGCGCATCTGCCACCTGTGCCTGGAGATCAAGTCGGTCGCCGAGATCTCCGCACTGCTGGCGATTCCGCTGGGGGTGGCCCGGATCCTGGTGGCCGACCTGGCTGAGGCCGGGATGGTCGCCATCCACCAGCCGAGCAGCGGCGAGGCCGGCGGACAGCCTGATGTGACACTGCTCGAAAGGGTGCTCAGTGGACTTCGCAAGCTCTAGGCCGGGGCAGCAGGCGGCGTACGGTGCGCCGCCCGCGGCCCGTGCCACCACCTCGGCGAAGATCGTGGTGGCCGGTGGCTTCGGCGTGGGCAAGACCACGTTCGTCGGAGCGGTCTCGGAGATCAACCCGCTCCGCACGGAGGCCGTGATGACCTCCGCGTCCGCGGGCGTCGACGACCTGACCCACGTGGCCGACAAGACCACCACGACCGTGGCGATGGACTTCGGCCGTATCACGCTCGACGACGACCTGATCCTGTACCTGTTCGGTACGCCGGGTCAGGACCGCTTCTGGTTCATGTGGGACGACCTGGTGCGCGGCGCCATCGGCGCGGTCGTGCTCGTGGACACCCGCCGGCTCGCGGACTGCTTCCCGGCCGTGGACTACTTCGAGAACAGCGGCCTGCCGTTCGTCATCGCCCTCAACGGGTTCGACGGGCACCAGCCGTACACGCCCGACGAGGTGCGCGAGGCCCTGCAGATCGGCCCCGAGGCACCCATCATCACCACCGACGCGCGGCACCGCGCGGAGGCGAAGAGCGCGCTCATCACGCTCGTCGAACACGCATTGCTCGCTCGTCTCAAGTAAGCACTCCAGCTTGCCACTTCGGGTACGGACCGGCCGTGTCTTTTGACATGGCCGGTCCTTCTGTTCATAACGTTTCGACCGCGAATCGGAACATCTCGAACACCGCCTGCGCCCGACCGGCTTCACTGCGCATACATCGCCCTGTCGAATTGCCGCCGCTTTACGCTTATGCCCCTTTTAACAAGCGCGTGACCATGGGTTCGGCATCGCCTCCGGAGGTTTGTGGAGCACCCCCATGACGTGCTGGAATTCATCGAAACCCGAGAGTAGGAACGACGCCGCCGGCGTCGTCGCCGAGAGGTTGTTGGTCGAGTGAGGAACACGAGGCGCGCAGAGCCGGGTCCCGCGGACCACCCGCGTGGCAATTTCACCCCGCCCGCGCGATACGGCACGGCGCAGGCCGCGGCCGCCCCCGAGGTCGCCGAACCGGTCGCCGAGTCGGGCAGCCGCTTCGCCATGCGCAACTGGCGGGTGGCCACCCGTCTGAACGTCATCCTCCTCATCCCGGTACTGGTCGCCCTCGTCTTCGGCGGCTTCCGGGTGCAGACGGCCGTACAGACCTGGCAGGACGCCGACGACGCGGTGCGGACCGCGCGGGCCGTCCGGGCCGCGGTGGACTACGCCAACGCCGTGCTGAACGAGCGTGACGTCAGCGTGGTTCCCCTGCTCCAGGGCGACAAGGAGAACAAGACCGTGGTGGCGGCGCGCGGCGCCACCGACCAGGCCGCCGCGGCCTTCGACGCCACGGTGCGCGAACTGCCCGCGGACGAACGCCTCGAACGCCGTGTGGCGAACATCCGCGAGGGCGAGAAGGTCCTGGCGAAGCTGCGCGAGACCGCCTTCACCCGGCAGCTGCCCGGCGTGCAGACCGAGGAGAAGTACGTCGAGGTCCAGCACCCGCTGATGGAGCTGGCGAACGAACTCGGCTTCGGCACCAGCAGCGTCGCCTCCTACGGGCGCACGCTGTACGCCATCGAGCTCGCCAAGGCCGCCGAGTCGCTGACCCGTTCCATCGGCACCCACCTGCTGGTCGAGGACCGCTCCAAGCTGGCCCCCGAGGAGCTGAAGACGCAGCTCACCTCCTTCGCCTCGTACGCGTACCTCCAGCAGGTCGCCGAGGAGGAGTACAAGGGCGGCGGCACCGCGGCCGACTACCAGCGGCTCCAGGACGAGCAGGCCGCGGCGCTGCAGAAGGGCAAGGAGCAGGTCACCGCCGCCGCGCAGGCGGCGAAGCAGGCCGGCCAGCCCTTCGTCGTCCCGCCGGACCTGCTGACGATGATCAAGCTGATCGCCTCGGGTCAGGACCCCACGAGCCTGAAGTCGCAGGGCATCACGCCGCAGAGCTGGTTCGGCGCCACGACGCTCGGCTTCGAGGCCTACCAGAACGTCGAGAAGCACCTGTCGGACCAGGCGTTCCAGGACTCCAGCGACATCGCCGACAGCGCCCGCATCGAGGCCATCGTCAACTCGGCCATCGTGCTGGTCGCGCTGATCATCGCCTTCATCGTGGCCGCGATGATGGCCCGCTCCATGAGCAACAGCATGCGCCGCCTGCGCACCTCGGCCTTCGAGGTCGCCGAGCAGCGGCTGCCGGCGCTGGTCGACCAGCTGTCGCGGACCGACCCGGGCAAGATCGACACCCGGGTCGAGCCCATCCCGATCAAGTCCAACGACGAGATCGGCGAGGTCGCCCGCGCCTTCGACCAGATCCACCGCGAGGCCGTACGGCTCGCCGCCGAGCAGGCACTGCTCCGAGGCAACGTCAACGCGATCTTCACCAACCTCTCCCGCCGCAACCAGGGCCTCATCCAGCGCCAGCTGACACTGATCACGGACCTGGAGAACAACGAGGCGGACCCGGACCAGCTGGAGAGCCTCTTCAAGCTGGACCACCTCGCGACCCGTATGCGCCGCAACGGCGAGAACCTCCTGGTCCTCGCCGGCGAGGAGCCGGGCCGCCGCTGGAACCAGCCGGTGCCGCTGGTCGACGTGCTGCGCGCCGCGGCCTCCGAGGTGGAGGCGTACGAGCGCATCGAGCTGGTCGGCATCCCGGAGACGGACATCCACGGCACCGCCGTGACCGACCTCGTGCACCTGCTGGCCGAGCTGCTGGAGAACGCCACCACGTTCTCCTCGCCGCAGACCAGGGTCCGGGTCACCGCGACCCGGCTGCCCGACGGCCGGGTCATGGTCGAGATCCACGACAAGGGCATCGGCCTCACGGCCGAGGACTTCGCGGACATCAACCACAAGCTGGCCGACCCGCCCACGGTCGACGCGTCGATCTCCAAGCGCATGGGCCTGTTCGTGGTCGGCCGCCTCGCCGACCGGCACGGCATCCGCGTGCAGCTGCGTCCCTCGGGCGAGCAGGCGGGCACCACGTCGCTGGTCATGCTCCCCGAGCCCATCACCCACGGTGGCGGTGGCGAGGAGGTCCCGCTGGAGGACGACTTCACGGTGTCCCGGATGATGCCGGAGACCGAGACCGAGTCCTTCGCCGCGTACGGGCCGACCGCCGCCGAGCTCGGCTTCGACGACTCCCGCTACGACCGCGCAGAGGTCCCGGACGACGCCCGTGCGCTGGACCCGGTGGGCCGCTCCCTGATGCGCGGCGAGCGCCGTGCGCAGCTGGAGGCCGCGGCCAACGACCGCGGCGAGCGGCCGATGTTCCGCGACGAGGTCGGCGAGCAGCAGGACTCCTTCGACGGCTTCGAGAACCCGGCCGCCGCGAACGCCCTCCAGCAGGAGGCCTTCCCGGCGAACGGCTACGACACCCAGGCGTTCCCGGAGCAGAACCTCCAGGAGCAGCAGGGCTTCCAGGAGCAGCACGGCTACGACACACAGCCGACGGCCTTCCAGGAGCCCACGTACACCGACGGCGGCTTCCCGTCCGCGGTGCCCGAGTACGACGGCACCCAGGGCGGCTACGCCCAGGACGGCTGGCAGCAGCAGAACGGCTACGCCCAGGACGGGTGGAGCGCGCCGCAGCAGGAGATACCGCAGGCCACGGTCTACCCGGAGGCGTCGGCGGCCGATTCCGCCGCTGCCGCCCCCTTCGAGGCCCCGGACCGCGTAGGCTTCGACGGACCGGGACCGTCCTCAGGCCCGCTGCACACGTCCGTGACGGACGCGGGCCTGCCGCGTCGCGACCGCGGGCGGCAGCAGTCCGGACCGTCGGCCCCGGACCGGTCGGAGCCCCAGCCGGCGAGCGGCTTCCTCACGCAGCCGGCGCCCGCGGCCCCGGCCGGGACGCCGGACACGTCGGCGGAGTCCCCCGACTGGCGTTCCACGAACGACGACAACTGGCAGCGGGCCGAACAGGCCCGCAAGCCCAAGGCCGGCGGGGTCACCCCCTCCGGCCTGCCCCGGCGGGTCCCCAAGGCCAACCTGGTCCCGGGCACCGCACAGCAGACTCCGCAGGGCGGCCCCATGGTCTCCCGAGCACCCGAGGACGTCCGCGGCCGACTGAGCAATCTGCGGCGCGGCGTCCAGCAGGGGCGTACTGCGGGAACTGACACGAACGGCCAGGGCTTCGGCCCCAAGCACCAGGAGCGTTAGTTGAGTCCGATGAGCCAGGCGGCACAGAACCTGAACTGGTTGATCACCAGTTTCGTGGACCAGACCCCAGGGGTCTCCCATACGGTTGTGGTCTCTGCCGACGGCCTGCTGCTGGCGATGTCCGAGGGATTCCCGCGGGACCGCGCGGACCAGCTGGCCGCGGTGGCCTCCGGTCTGACCTCGCTGACCGCGGGGGCCTCGCGGATCTTCGAGGGCGGCAGCGTGAACCAGACCGTCGTGGAGATGGAGCGCGGCTTCCTCTTCATCATGTCCGTCTCGGACGGCTCGTCGCTGGCCGTGCTGGCGCACCCCGAGTGCGACATCGGCCTGGTCGGCTACGAGATGGCCCTGCTGGTGGACCGGGCGGGCAATGTGCTCACCCCCGATCTGCGCGCGGAACTGCAGGGCAGCCTGCTCAACTAACGGACAGGCATGCGAGCGCGTCTGGGGACCCGTAGGGTTCTCGGACGCGCTACCCAGCTGGAGGAGGAACCGTGGCAACGCCCCCAGGCGGAGATCAGTACGGCAATCACCAACAGCAGCCGCCCCTCAAGCGGTTCGATTTCCCCTCGGCGCCCAGCCCGGAGCCACCCCCCGCCTACGGCGGTGGGAACCAGGAACCGGGCGGCAGGCCGTCGCATCGGCAGCCGAGGATCCAGCCGTACGAACCCCCGCAGGCACCGTCGCCGCGCTCGGCCCCGGCCGGACGCAGGTCCCCGTCCGGACTGGTCCGGCCGTACGCGATGACGGGTGGTCGGACCCGGCCGCGCTACCAGCTCGCCCTCGAGGCGCTGGTCAGCACGACCGCGGACCCGTCACAGCTGCGGGGGCAGTTGCCGGAGCACCAGCGGATCTGCATCCTCTGCCGGGAGATCAAGTCGGTCGCGGAGATCTCCGCGCTTCTCTCCATCCCCCTCGGCGTCGCCCGAATCCTCGTCGCCGACCTGGCGGAGGCCGGTCTCGTCGCCATTCACCAGCCCGGTGGCGACGATGCCTCGGGCGGACAGCCAGACGTGACACTGCTCGAAAGGGTGCTCAGTGGACTTCGCAAGCTCTAGCGGTCCAGCTCGCTCAACCACCTCGGCGAAGATCGTGGTGGCGGGCGGCTTCGGCGTGGGCAAGACCACGTTCGTCGGTGCCGTATCGGAGATCAACCCGCTGCGTACCGAAGCCGTGATGACCTCCGCCTCGGCGGGCATCGACGACCTGACCCACGCGCCGGACAAGACCACGACCACCGTGGCGATGGACTTCGGCCGTATCACGCTGGACGAGGACCTGATCCTCTACCTGTTCGGCACCCCGGGTCAGGACCGCTTCTGGTTCATGTGGGACGACCTGGTGCGCGGCGCCATCGGCGCGGTCGTCCTGGTGGACACCCGCCGGCTGGCCGACTGCTTCCCGGCCGTGGACTACTTCGAGAACAGCGGGCTGCCCTTCGTCATCGCCCTCAACGGGTTCGACGGACACCAGCCGTACAACCCGGAGGAAGTCCGGGAGGCGCTGCAGATCGGCCCCGAGGCACCCATCATCACCACCGACGCCCGGCACCGCGGCGAGGCGAAGAGCGCGCTCATCACGCTGGTGGAGCACGCACTGATGGCGCGGCTGCGGTAACAGCGGATCCGCACGACGCGAAAGGCCCCGCACGGCGAGTGCGGGGCCTTCGCGTTTTCGCCGCACCTGTCATGCAACTGCCCAACCCCCCACGGCGTTTGATAGAAGTGGGACGGACGAAGCGCTTCTGCGCGCCCGAGCCGACGGGGGTGGCCCATGGGTGTCGTGCTGCCGGACGAACTGGCGTGGCTCCTCGACCTGATCGGCATCATGTGGCCGAACGTCGACGAGGACGACTACCGTGAAATGGCCTCGGCCCTGCGGGAGTTCGCCGACGACGTGGACCACGGCGGCAACGGCCTGCACGATGCGGTGGCGGGTCTGCTCGGGGCGACCGAGGGTCCCGCCGTCGAGGCCTTCAACGCCCACTGGAACAAGGTCGGTTCCCACCTGGGCAACCTGGCGGACGCCGGACGGCTCGGCGGCACCGCGCTCGACGGGGTCGCCATCGTCATCGAGGGCGCCAAGATCGCGGCCGTGGTCCAGCTCGGCATCCTGGCGGCCGAGGTCATCGCCGCCCAGGCCGCGGCGCCCTTCACCCTGGGCCTGTCCGAACTCGGTGCCGCGGGAGCCACCCAGGCCACCCGGCTCATCGTCAAACGCCTCTTCAAGGAGGCCGCCCAGCAGGCGCTCGACCAGGTCATCGGGCTGGCGACCGGACCGGTGTACGCCGCCCTCGGCAACATGGCCGGCGACCTCGCCATCCAGCTCGGCGCCAACGCGCTCGGCATCCAGCACGGCGTGGACCTCGGCCGTGCCGCCGACGCGGGCAAGGACGGCTTCGAGCAGGGCGTGCAGGACTCCAAGCACCAGGTCACCGGCGGCAAGGACGGCAGCTTCGTACTGGCCAGCGCCGGGGGCGGCGGTGGCGGGGGCGGGAACTCCGGTGGCGGCCCCGGCGGGGGCGGCGGCCAGATCCGGCACGACGAGAGCGCCTACGGCGACTTCGACACCCAGGTCGACAGCCACGGCCAGGACATGAGGTCCCGCGGCGGCGAGCGCGTCCGCCGCGCCCGCGAGCGGCACGGGCGGGTGAAGGGCAAGGGCGGCGAACTCACCCACGCGGCGGAGGAGTTCATCGAGACCCTGGTCAACGGTGTGCAGGACGGCCTGGACAAGGCCACCAAGCACATCACCGGCGACATGCGGGACGGCGTCCGCCGGATGCACAGGAACCACAAGGACAACGACGACCGCACCGCGTCCCAGCTCGAGGGCCTGCACAAGGCCCACTCCATGGAGCAGCTGCGGAACATGGGGGACAAGACACCGGTGTTCCTGGTGGACGACGCCGGGAAGATCCACCAGATATCCCCCGACGGGAAGAAGATCCACGTCGACAGCCTTCCCACGGACAGGAACACCGACGCACCGCTCGACCGTGCCGTCCCCGACCAGGAGGGACCGCGCAAGCACTCCACCGCGGTCGTCTCCGGGGACGACGAACTGTCCCGGGCGACCCAGCTGGCCCGGCACATCCAGAACGACTACAAGGGCAAGAACTACGCGGCGTTCCGCTACAGCGACGGCAACAACGACTTCATCCTGGTCGGCCGGAGCGGGGGCCCGCACTCCGAGCGCGTGCTCGGCGTCCCCCTCATCAACAGCGGTGTGCAGCACCAAGTGGTGGACGGCTACAGCGAGCGCGCCCCCTGCCGGACGCTGAACCGGTACTGCGGTGAATGGCTGCACAAGTACTACCCGGACACCGACATGTCGCACAGCTTCGAGTACGGGGAGAACGCGACATGGGAGACGACCGGCGACAAGGCGAAGGACAACGAAGCCCGCAACGCGGCGCTGCGCGCCTCCCAGTCGGAGGGCAACAAGGAGATGAGGCGTTACCTGAGCCTGCTCCAGAAGGCCGGCCGCTAGCATGAGCCCGCAGCACCGACCGCACCACCGACCTCCCGGATCCGTCGAACAGGAATCACCGTGATCGCCCCCGTGACCCCCGCCCTCCTCGCCGAGGTCTTCGCTCCGGAGCGGATCGTGCGCGTCCCCCTCGACCTGCAAGGAGACCTGCTCGTCCACGAGGACACGGCCCGCTTCCTGGCCGACGTGGGCCTGCCCCGGGCGGAAGGTGTGCTCTTCGAACTCCGCGAGGACCTGGCGGAGGGACTGACCCCGCTGTCCGCGCACCGGGACGTCGGTCGACTGGAGGACTTCGAGGGGTTCACCCCCGGCATGCACCGCTGGCCGCACCTGGGCCGGGCGTTCTCCAGCGACGTGGTGCTCGACGGGACGACCGGCTCGGTCCACGCGATCAACCTCGACACCCGCCGGATCGAGAAGGTCCACACCGACGTCTCCGGCATGGCCTACGGCATGTACCTCCTGGAACGCCGCCGGCCGGACTACGACCCCCCGGACGAGTTCCCGGAGATCGACGACCTGATCGCCGTGGCGGAGGAGATCAGGGAAGCGCTGTCGCAGGTCGACCCGGTTCCCTACGCCGACGGTGACGGCGTCTGGGAGACCGTCCACGACGAGGTCTCCGGGGGGATGTGGTGACGCTCGCCGAACGGCTCCACGGACGGTTCGGCGAGGCCGGGCTGCGCCGGGCCGACGCGCTCCTCCTGCCGCTCCAGGTGGGGCCCTACTTCCGTACCGATCCCGCGGATCCGGTCACCCTCGGCGAGTACGCCGCCTCCGTGGAACGCCGCCTGCGGCAACCGGAGTCCGAGGGATGGACGCGCCTCGGGGACGACCGGGGGTTCGAGATCTGCGCCGACGCCGAGGGCGTCGTCCGCGCGGTGCTGCTCGGGTTCGACGAACCGTCACGGTTCGTCTCCTCCTCGCCGGAGACCTTCGCGGAGGGCCTCCTCGAACTCGACCTCGCGCTGGGCGCGGTGGCCGCGACGGACGAACCGGCCGAGGCCTCGGCGGTCTTCCGGCGGCTGGAGGAGCGGCTGCGCGCGGCGGACGCCGAGGCGTTCGCGGACCGCGAGAGCTGGTGGCCGCTGGTGCTGGACGACATCCGGGACACCGCGAGCGCGCAGTGGTTCGCCGCGATGGAGGTGGTGGACGCGACCGGGGAGAAGAAGATCTTCACTCAGGCGAGCGGCATCTGCCTGCACCCGGAGGAGCGCCTGTGGTCGTCGCTGCAGGCGGCGGGGGTCCAGCCGGAGCAGGTGACCCGGATCCACACGGACCTGGAGGCGTGCTTCATGCCCGGCCACTACTGCTCGATGTGGCTGGGCCGGGTCTTCCCGGACTCGGGGCTCAGCCACACCTTCCCCTACGGCGAGACCGCCGCGTCACGCGCGGAGGGTCTGCGCCGCCTGCGCGAGAGCGCGGAGGCATGACCGTGCCGGAGGGCGCGGGCCGGCCGCCATCGGACGCGGGTCCCGCTCAGGCCCGGCGGGAACTGACCGACTGGGCGGGCGACTCCACCGCCCCGGGGCTCTGCCTGGTCACCGGTGCCCGCGGGACCGGCAAGAGCCGGCTGCTGGCGTGGTACTTCACCGGGACCGCCCCGGATCCCGCGCGACGCGTCCACGCGCTCGTCCCCGCGGCGGGGCTCACGGCGGAGGTCTTCTGCTGGGAACTGGGCCGGCAGCTGGGCTACGGCGCGCTCGGCGCCCCGGACATCCTGCGCAGGATGGACCGCGACACCCGGCCGGTCCTGCTGGCCGTCGCCGATCTGCACCGGGCGGCCGGCACGGCGCCGCAGGAGATCGTCCGCGGCCTGCTGGACCCGCTGGTCTCACTCCCCCATGTGCGGCTGCTGGCGGAGGTGGCCGACAGCGGTGCGCCGGCCTGGTCGCAGCCGTGCCGCGAGGTCGCGCTCACGGGCTCCGGGGACGCGCCCCAACCCGTCGACGCCGCCGCGGAGTCGATACGCATGCTGGCGGCCGTCCCGCTCGGTCCGGCGGGCACGCCCGACTGGGAACAGGCTCCCGACGAGGTCAGGGCCGGCGTGCTGGAGCACGCGCTGGCGGGCGGAACGGCCGCACGCCTCACCGGTGACCCCGGGTTCCTCGTCCACGGACCCGCCCCAGCGATCACCGCCGCGCTGGCCGACCCCCGGACGCCCGCCCCCCGCGGACTGCGGGCGGTGTGGCGGCGGGCGGCCCCCGCGCTGACGGCGCTCGGCCTCACCGGGCCCGAGCGCGCCGCCGTCCTCCACACGGCCGCGCTTTCCGAGGACCCGAAGCTGGCCGCGTATCTCGAACCGCTGGCCCGCCGGCACGCCTGGACCGCCCTGTGGGCCGTCACCGAGCCGGCCGCCGCGCTGGGCCTGGGCGCGGACGGACTGCTGGTGGCCGACCCGGTGGGCCGGCTGTCCGTGCTGGACCCCGCGGCCGGCGCCGTGCGCTCCCGTGTCCCGCTCGACGCGGCCCTGCGGCCCGCGGGCATCGCCGTGGCCGAGGGCGGCGGCCTGCTGCTCCTCGACGCGGACGAGACCCTGCACCCCGCGGGCCCCATGTCCAACGCCCTGTCCCGCGTGGCCGACCTCCACAACACCACCGGTACGCCTCCCACCGCGGTCACCGCCCACGGCCGCCGCGTCGCCGTGGGGGACGCCGACGGCCGTGTGCACGTGTGGGACGCCGCGGCCCATGACCGCGGCCCGGTCACCCGCAGGCTGCACCCCGCGCCCCTCACGGCGGCCGCCCTCGTCCACGCCGGCGGGTCCGGCCTGGCCCTGTGCCTGAGCGGTGGGGCGGACGGCACACTGCGCCTGTGGGAGACGGGCAGCGACCCGATGCCGGAGCCCGTCGACCGGCGGGAGGCCGTCGTGACGGCCCTCGCGGCCGCCGACACGCCCTCCGGGCCCGTCGTGGCCGCCGCCTGGTCCGACGGCGAGGTGCACCTGTGGGACCTGTTCGCGGCGACCCGGCGCGTTCTCACTCCCCCGTTCCGCGCCGCGGCGCTCGCGCTCACCCCCGGGGCCACCCTGTTCGTGGGCGGCGCGGCAGGCGTCGCCGCGTTGGACACGCGTCCGGCGGCCCCGTGACGGCTCCCCCGTAACGACGACGGTGGCGGCGCCCCCCCCCGGGGGGGGGGGCCCCCCCCGGGGGGGGGGGCCCGCGGGGGAGCCGGGGCCCCGGGGGGGGGGGCGGGAAC
>NZ_JBIARB010000003.1:71224-472313 GCF_042889545.1 Streptomyces sp. NPDC002574 | reverse complement strand
CGCCGCGTTGCACACGCGCCCGGCGCCCCGGTGACGGCGCCCCCTAACCCCGGACGGGGGCGCCGCACCCCCGGGGGGGGCGGCGCCACCGTCGTCGTACGGGACCGGAGGGTCAGCTGCGCCAGCTGTGCGGCGCGCTGAAGCCGGACTGCCGCTCCAGGCGGCGCCAGCCGGCCGTGGAGCGGGGCTTGACGTAGGCGGTCGTGTCCTGGCCCTGGGCCGCGGCGCGGGCGAGGAGGACGGCCGTCAGGGCGGCCAGTTCCTCGTCGCTGGCGTGGCCGCGCTCGACGCGAACGAGGGCCGCGGCGGAGCTGTCGGCAGGAGTGCTCACGGGGTCGGTCTCCCTTACTGGGGCGGGTTGCCGTGCTTGCGCGACGGCAGGTCGGCGTGCTTGGTGCGCAGCATGGCGAGCGAGCGGATGAGGACCTCGCGGGTCTCGGCGGGGTCGATCACGTCGTCAACGAGGCCGCGCTCGGCCGCGTAGTACGGGTGCATCAGCTCGGACTTGTACTCCTTGACCATGCGGGCGCGCATGGCCTCGGGGTCGTCGGCGTCGGCGATCTGCCGCCGGAAGATGACGTTGGCGGCACCCTCGGCGCCCATCACGGCGATCTCGTTGGTGGGCCACGCGTAGGTCAGGTCGGCGCCGATCGACTGGCTGTCCATGACGATGTAGGCACCTCCGTACGCCTTGCGCAGGATCAGCGAGATCCGCGGCACGGTGGCGTTGCAGTACGCGTACAGCAGCTTCGCGCCGTGCCGGATGATGCCACCGTGCTCCTGGTCGACGCCCGGGAGGAAGCCGGGGACGTCCAGAAGAGTGATGAGCGGGATGTTGAAGGCGTCGCACATCTGCACGAACCGGGCCGACTTCTCGCTGGCCTCGATGTCGAGCACACCCGCCAGGGAGGCGGGCTGGTTGGCGATGATGCCGACCACCTGGCCGTCGAGACGGGCCAGGGCGACGATGATGTTGGTGGCCCAGCGCTCGTGGACCTCCAGGTACTCGCCCTCGTCGACGATCTCCTCGATCACCTGGTGCATGTCGTACGAGCGGTTGCCGTCGGCCGGGACGATGTCCAGCAGGACGTCGCCGCGGCGGTCGGCCGGGTCGCTGGTGGGGACCGACGGCGGGTTCTCCCGGTTGTTCTGCGGCAGCAGCGACAGCAGGTAGCGGACCTCCTCCAGGCAGGTCTGCTCGTCGTCGTACGCGAAGTGCGAGACACCGGAGATCTCGGAGTGGACGTCGGCGCCGCCGAGCCCGTTCTGCGTGATCTTCTCGCCGGTGACGGCCTGGACGACGTCGGGGCCGGTGATGAACATCTGCGAGGTCTCGCGGACCATGAAGACGAAGTCGGTGAGCGCCGGGGAGTACGCGGCGCCGCCGGCACACGGGCCGAGCATCACCGAGATCTGCGGGATGACACCGGAGGCGCGGGTGTTGCGCTGGAAGATGCCGCCGTAACCGGCGAGCGCGGAGACGCCCTCCTGGATACGGGCCCCGGCGCCGTCGTTCAGCGAGACCAGCGGGGCGCCGGCCGCGATGGCCATGTCCATGATCTTGTGGATCTTGGAGGCGTGGGCCTCGCCCAGCGCGCCGCCGAAGATCCGGAAGTCGTGCGCGTACACGAAGACGGTGCGGCCGTGGACGGTGCCCCAGCCGGTGATGACGCCGTCGGTGTACGGCTTCTTCGCCTCCAGGCCGAAGCCGGAGGCGCGGTGCCGGCGCAGCGGCTCGACCTCGCTGAAGGACCCCTCGTCGAGCAGCAGGTCGATCCGCTCGCGGGCGGTCAGCTTGCCCTTGGCCTTCTGGGCCTGGGTGGCCTTCTCGCTGGGGCCGAGCCGGACCTGCTCGCGGATGGCGTGCAGTTCCGCGACGCGCCCGCGGGCGTCGTTCGCCGGCTGGGCGGCTTCGTCGCCCTCCGCGGCCTCGGCGGGCTGGGTCGGCACCTCGTCCAAAACGCTCATGACATCGACCATACGAGCGCAGGGCCCTCGGAAACGGCGTCGACTTCGTACAGTGTCCGGACCCGCTTCATGGAGCATCTGGACAGAACCAACACAAGAAAGGCCCCGCACGGCACGTGCGGGGCGCTTTCTTTGTAGCGGTCGTCCACCCGGACTTCAGGGAATGGCTAGTGTCCGGTCACCGCCGCGGCCAGCGCGAGGACACGCCGGGCGTCATCCACATGGAGGTTCTCGATCATCCGGCCGTCGACCGTGACGACCCCGCGGCCCTCGGCCGTGGCGGCCTCGAACGCCTCGATGATGCGCCGCGCCTTGTCGGTTTCCTCCGCGGAGGGGGCGAAGACCCTGTTGCAGATCTCCACCTGCTTCGGGTGGATCAGCGTCTTGCCGTCGAAGCCGAACTGCCGGCCCTGGACGCACTCCGCCTCGAAGCCCACCAGGTCCTGCACGTCGTTGTGGACGCCGTCCAGGATCGCCTTGCCCGCCTCGCGGGCGCCGAGCAGGGCCAGCGACAGCCCGGTCAGCAGCGGGGCCCGGCCGGGGACGTGCTCGGCGTGCAGTTCTTTCGCCAGGTCGTTGGTGCCCATCACCAGCACCGTGAGCCGTTCGGAGGCGGCGGCGACGGCGCGGGCGTCCAGCATGGCGCGCGGGGTCTCGACCATCGCCCAGATCGCGGTGCGGTCGGGGGCGCCCGCGGCCTCCAGGGCCCGCTCGACGGCGTGCACGGTGGCAGCGGAGTCGACCTTGGGGACGACCACGGCGTCGGGTCCCGCCTCGGCGACGGCGCGCAGGTCGTCCTCGTGCCAGGGGGTGCCCGGCGCGTTCACCCGGATGGTCAGCTCCCGTCGGCCGTACTCGCCGGAGGCGGCCGCCGCGGCGACCCGCTTGCGGGCGTCGGCCTTGGCGTCGGGCGCGACGGAGTCCTCCAGGTCGAGGATGAGCGCGTCGGTGGGCAGGCTCTTGGCCTTCTCCAGGGCGCGCTCGTTGGCGCCGGGCATGTACAGCACGGAGCGGCGCGGCCGCAGGGTCGCGTCGGTCATCGGTTCTGCTCCTTCCAGGCGGCCTCGTACGCCTCGGCCAGTCCGGGGTCGCGCGCGGCCAGCGCCTCGGCCAGGTCGACGACGACCTTGCACTGCTTCACCGTCGCGTCGTCCTGCATCTTGCCGTCCAGCATCACCGCGCCGGTGCCGTCGCCCATGGCCTCGATGACCCTGCGGGCCCAGGCCACGTCGGCGGGGGCCGGGGAGAAGACCCGACGGGCGATGTCGATCTGCACCGGGTGCAGGCTCCAGGCGCCGACGCAGCCGAGCAGGAAGGCGTTGCGGAACTGGTCCTCGCAGGCCGTGGTGTCCTTGATGTCGCCGAAGGGGCCGTAGTACGGCAGGATGCCGTGCGCGGCGCAGGCGTCGACCATGCGCGCGATCGTGTAGTGCCACAGGTCCTGCTGGTAGGTCAGCCGCGGCAGCTCGACATCGGGGTCCTTGGGGTCCTCCCGCACGAGGTACCCCGGGTGTCCCCCGCCGACGCGGGTGGTCTTCATGCGGCGGCTCGCCGCCAGGTCGGCCGGCCCGAGGGAGATGCCCTGCATCCGGGGGCTGGCCCCGGCGATCTCCTCGACATTGGCGACGCCGGTCGCGGTCTCCAGGATCGCGTGCACGAGGATCGGGCGCCGCACACCGGCCCGGGCCTCCAGCTGGGCGAGCAGCCGGTCGACGTAGTGGATGTCCTCGGCGCCCTCGACCTTGGGCACCATGACGACGTCGAGCCGGTCGCCGATCTCGGTGACGAGCGTGATGAGGTCGTCCAGGGCCCACGGCGAGTCGAGGCTGTTGACCCGGGTCCACAGCTGGGTGTCACCGAAGTCGGTGGACTTCCCGATGGCGACCAGGCCCGCGCGCGCGGCCTCCTTGCGGTCGGCCGCGACGGCGTCCTCCAGGTTGCCCAGCAGGACGTCCACCGTGGGCGCGATGGCGGGGACCTTGGCCGCCATCTTCTCGTTGCTCGGATCGAAGAAGTGGATCATCCGCGACGGCCGGAACGGTACCTCCCGTACGGGGGCCGGGGCCCCCACGGCCAGCGGTCGGAAGAAGTCCTTCGCGGAACGCATGCGGTCTCCCAGGGTTCGAGGGTGGGGAGCGTACGGCGTTCACTTTATGATCCGCGGGGGTTCGGCGTTACTGGTCGGTACGTGTGCCGTTGGTCACCGAGCGTCCGCCGCCGGCGGACCGTGGGTCAGATCCGGCCGCACCGCGTCGCCGGGAGCGCCGTACCCCTCGTGCGCCCGTCCGGGTGATGACACGGACCGCCCGCCGGAGCCGGGGACGTGGTCGAATGGGACTCTCCGCCGATCCGGGAGGGAACGCGACCGATGGCCACCGCGACCGTGCACAGCCTCACCCACTACCCCGTCAAGGGCTGCGCGGGCGTGCCCGTGAGCCGCGCCGAGGTGACCGCGACGGGCCTGGCCCACGACCGGGTGTTCATGGTGGTGGACGCGACCGACGGCACCTTCCGCAGCCAGCGCAAGCTGCCGCGGATGGCCGTGGTGCGGGCCGAGGTGACCGACGGCGGCAAGCACCTGGCGCTGTCGGCGCCCGGCGCCGGGGAGGTACGGGTCGAGGTCGCGCAGGAGGGTGCGCTGCGCGAGGTGAGCATGTTCGACCGGCCGCTCGGCGCGGCCGTCGACCAGGGCGAGGAGGCCGCCCGCTGGCTCTCCGACGCGCTGGGGCAGCCCTCACGGCTGGTGCGGGTGCGGCCGGGCTTCGACCGGGACGGCTGGGGCGAGCACCCCGGCAAGGTCAACTTCGCCGACGCACACGCTCTTTCGGTCGCCTCGCTGGCCTCGCTGGACGACCTCAACCGGCGCATCCGGGAGCGCGGCGCGCAGCCGGTGCCCGTCGACCGCTTCCGCGCCAACATCGTGGTCGCGGGCTGGTCCGAACCGCACACCGAGGACCGGGTCCGCCGCATGACCGCCGGCACCACGGTGCTGGGCTACGCCGTCCGCGCGGTGCGCTGCTCGGTCCCGATGGTCGACCAGGCCACCGGGCGTACGGCCGGGCCGGAGCCGGTGCGCACGCTGGCGGACTACCGGCGGGAACCGGAGTACGGGAACAAGGTGAGCTTCGCGATGAAGGCGGCCGTGCTGCGGCCGGGCGTCGTGGCGGTCGGCGACCGGGTCGAGGTCCAGATCTGGGAGTGAACCCCGGCCCGGTCCGTGGACCGCGCTCCCGGGGAGGTCAGCAGCCTCCGCAGTTGTAGTAGAGGACGTCCCAGTGGTTGCCCTCGTCGGCGTAGATGTTGCCCGAGCCCGACTGGTACTGGGGTGCGCCGTCACCGCGCAGGCCGATGTAACCGAACGAGCCGTGGATGTAGTTGGTGATGCAGGTGTTCTTGCCGTAGTCGAGCTTGTAGCCGTTCCAGTGCGAGTAGGTGCCGCTCGCGTGCCCGGTCTCGGTGCCGCCGGTGATGTTCAGGGCGCAGCCGCTCGCGTGCTTGAGCGTCACGGCGCCCTGCGCGCTGGCCTGGTTCAGCTGGTCGAACGACGTGCAGGTGGCGTTGTTGCGGTTGGAGCAGCCGCCGGACGACGACCATGTGATCCCCGCGGAGCGGAACATGGCCGTGGCCTGGGCGTGCGTCAACTTCGTGACGGCGTAGGCGTCGTGCGAGGCGGTGAGCCCGACGCCGGGCGCGAAGAGGACGCCGAGCGCGAGGACGAGCGCGCTCAGGACGGAGCGGAACTTCATGGGGGAACCCTCCTGCTGATGACCGTGCATCCTGTGGGGCGGCTGTGCAGGTGGAGCAGGAGGAGTGTTCCCGCGTTCTACGCGCGTATGCGCGGGAGTTGGCCACGGCGGGGCTTACACGGAAGGCCCCGCGCACCGGGCGGCGGGACCTTCGTGGGCCGGCCAGCCGGCCGGTCGCCCGCTAGGGAAGGTCGCAGATCTGCGTCCACCCGTTGTTGTAGCCGTTGCGGTAGCCGGTCTGGTAGTCCTGGCCGGGTTCGCGCGGGTTGAACGAGAACCCGAACGCGTTGCAGGAGCCGGGGGCACCCCTCTGGGCGTCCGCGAGTCCGTCCCTGCTCCCCTGCTGGAAGCCGCGCTGAGTGGCGGTCAGCGCGGGGACGACCTTGGAATTCGCGTGTGCCGTCGCCGATACGTGCGTGGGGGCGGCCGAGGCCTGCGACATCACGGCCGGCGAGAACGCCAGGGCTGCGGCTGCGGCAAGGGGGCTCGCCAGAAGTGCGATGGTTCGCTTCGCGCGCATTGCTTATCTTCTTCCTTCGAGACCGGGAACGCGCAGACGGTGCCTCGACCCGGCCAGGCGCACGGGACGTGCCGTGGTGGGCCAGGGAGGGGAAACTGCTTGTGCGATGCGCTGGGCACCGTCCAGCCGGCGGATTCCGGCTTCCGCCGCCGCACGACTACGGCTTGCACTGTCCGCAACGGCGGCGTCCGTATTCCGACCGTATCCACCCATGGGCGAATTGTCCACCTTTGGGCTAACGCACCTGATTGATTCGTCAACCGCCCCAACGTCCCTTGACGCAAGGGTGGATGCCTGCGGCAATCAATGCGCGACACGGCATGCCGCGGGCCTTTCTGACGGCCCATGGGAATGCAGGGAAAAAGCGGACGCGGGCCGGGGCCCGCGTCCGCATTCCCTTTTCGGTGTTCGACGGTCCTCCCGCCCCGCGCTCAGTCCTGCCGCGGTTCGACCCCGGCGCGCAGCAGCCCGTACGCGTAGGCGTCGTCCAGCGCCTGCCAGGAGGCCGCGATGACGTTCTCGCCGACGCCGACCGTGGACCACTCGGACGTGCCGTCGGAAGTGGAGATGAGCACCCGGGTCGTGGACTCGGTGCCGTGCTTGCCCTCCAGGATGCGGACCTTGTAGTCGACCAGCTCCAGCTTGGCCAGCTGCGGGTACGTGCGCTCCAGCGCGACGCGCAGCGCCCGGTCCAGGGCGTTGACCGGGCCGTTGCCCTCCGCGGTGCCGACGATGCGCTGGCCGTCGGCCCAGACCTTGACGGTCGCCTCGTTGGCGTGGATGCCGTCGGGCCGGTCCTCCACGATCGCGCGCCAGGACTCGACGCGGAAGTAGCGGATGGGCCGGCCCACGATCTCCTCGCGCAGCAGGAGTTCGAAGGAGGCGTCGGCCGCTTCGTAGGTGTAGCCCGCGAGTTCGCGTTCCTTGACCCGTTCGACGACCCGGCCGATCAGTTCGCGGTCGCCTCCGAGGTCGACGCCGAGCTCCTTGCCCTTGAGCTCGACGGAGGCCCGGCCCGCCATGTCGGACACCAGCATGCGCATCGTGTTGCCGACCAGTTCGGGGTCGATGTGCTGGTAGAGGTCGGGGTCGACCTTGATGGCGGAGGCGTGCAGCCCCGCCTTGTGGGCGAACGCGGAGACGCCCACGTACGGCTGGTGCGTGGAGGGCGTGAGGTTGACGACCTCGGCGATCGCGTGCGAGATCCGGGTCATGTCGGCGAGCGCGCCCTCGGGCAGCACGGTGCGGCCGTACTTGAGCTCCAACGCCGCGACGACGGGGAAGAGGTTGGCGTTGCCGACGCGTTCGCCGTAGCCGTTGGCGGTGCACTGCACGTGCGTGGCGCCCGCGTCGACCGCGGCGAGGCTGTTGGCGACCGCGCACCCCGTGTCGTCCTGGGCGTGGATGCCCAGCCGGGCGCCGGTGTCGGCGAGGACGGTGCGGACCACGGCGGTCACCTGCGCGGGGAGCATCCCGCCGTTGGTGTCGCACAGGACGACGACGTCGGCGCCGGCGCCGTGCGCGGCGCGGACGACCTGCTTGGCGTAGACCGGGTTGGCCCTGTAGCCGTCGAAGAAGTGCTCGCAGTCGACGAAGACCCGGCGCCCCTGGGAGCGCAGGTAGGAGACGGTGTCGCGGACCATCTCCAGGTTCTCCTCGAGCGTGGTGCGCAGCGCCAGCTCGACGTGGCGGTCGTGGGACTTCGCGACCAGGGTGATGACCGGGGCCCCGGACTCCAGCAACGCCTTGACCTGCGGATCCTCGGCGGCGTTGCCTCCGGGCCTGCGGGTCGCGCCGAAGGCGACCAGTTGCGCGTGGTGCAGGTCGAGCTCGGTGGCGGCCCGGGCGAAGAACTCGGTGTCGCGCGGGTTGGCGCCGGGCCAGCCGCCCTCGATGAATCCCACCCCGAAGTCGTCCAGGTGCCGGGCGATCGTCAGCTTGTCGGCGACGGTGAGGTTGATGCCCTCGCGCTGCGCGCCGTCGCGCAGCGTGGTGTCGAAGACGTGGAAGCTGTCGTCCAGTACGGCCGTCATGGTCTGATCCAACTCCTGTCGGGTGAGTGGTTCCGGAGGACCGGGTTCCACTTGCCCCCATTTTCCCTCGCGCTGGTCCGCGCCCGGCACGGGTGGGCCGGGAAACGAAAAAACCTCTCGCGGGTGCGAGAGGTCTGCGCGCGGGTCTGGGACACGGTGATCGCTTCCGCCGAGGTCTGCGGTGAGCGGTCACTGAGGACCGGCGCGCCTGCTGCCAATAATCATGGCGAACGAGGGCACGCTCGCAGTCTGCCACACGCCGCCGACGGGTGGGACACGGTCTCACTATGCGGGCGCGAGGGCCTCGTCCAGGAACTCCTTGACGTGCCCGAGCGCCTGTGCACGGTCCATTCCGGGCAGCCCGATGACCAGCGGCACCCCGAAACCGTCCAGCAGCGCTCGCAGCCGCACGGTCGTCCGCTCCGGGTCCACCGGCCGGAAGTCGCCGCGGGAGATGCCCTCGGCGAGCAGGGCGACCAGGTCCCGGTGCCAGACCAGTTCCAGTTCGAGCTGGCGGCGCAGCACCTCCTCGGCTGCCGTGGTCCGGTTCCAGACCTCCGACCACAGGGTCCAGCGCGGATCGCGGCGGCCGTCGGGGAGATAGAGGTCGATCACCGCGTCCAGCCGCTCGCGGGTGGGCGCGGGGCGGCCCAGGACGCGGCGGCGTTCGGCCGCGAGTTGCTCCTCGCTCCATTCCAGGGTCTGCAGCAGCAGCTCGTCCTTGCTGCCGAAGTAGTAGAGGATGTGGCCGCTGCTCATACCCACCTGGCGGCCGAGGCCGGCCATCGTCAGCTCGGCCAGACCGCGTTCGGCGATCGTCGCCATGGCGGCGGCCATCACGTCCTCACGCGGTTGCTTGAGCCGCCGCCTGGGGCGGCCGGTTCCGGTCACCGTGTCTCCTCCCTGGGCCGCCGTGTCACACCTGCGGCTGCTGCTGGGTGACGCAATGGATACCACCCCCGTGGGCGAAGATCGTCCGGGCGTCGACGAGCACGACCTCCCGCTCCGGGAAGAGCCGCTCGAAGATCGCCTTGTTCACCTCGTCGGCCGGATCGTCGAAGGCGCACAGGATCACCGCGCCGTTGCACAGGTAGTGGTTGACGTAACTGTGGTCCACCGGCTCGCCGTCCCCCTCCCGGACCCGGGGCGCGGGCAGCTCCACGACCTCCAGCCGCCGCCCCCGGGCGTCGGTGGCGGCCCGCAGCAGGGCCGCGGCCTCCCGCGAGACGGCGTGGTCGGGGTGGGCCGGGTCGCGCTGGTCGTGGACGACGACGACCCCGGGCCGGACGAAGGCCGCGACGATGTCGACGTGCCCGCGGGTGCCGAAGCGGCCGTAGTCCGCGGTGAGCCCGCGGGGCAGCCAGATCGCCTTGCGGGTGCCGAGGAAGGCGTGGATCTCGGCCTCGGCCCGATCCCGGGTCCAGCCGGGGTTGCGGCCCGGGTCGAGCTGCACGGTCTCGGTGAGCAGCACGGTGCCCTCGCCGTCCACGTGGACACCGCCGCCCTCGTTGACGAAGGAGGTGGCGTAGCGGCGGGCGGCGGCCTTGCCGGCGACGAGGGCGCCGATCCTGGCGTCGTGCTCCCAGGACGCCCAGTCCTGGGCGCCCCAGCCGTTGAACGTCCAGTCGGCGGCGGCAAGTCCGCGCTCGCCGGTGAGGAAGGTGGGGCCGATGTCGCGCATCCAGGCGTCGTCCAGCGGCGCCTCGGCGACCGTCACGGCGGCGCCCAGCAGTCCCCGGGCCCCGGCGGCGTCCTCGGGCCGGGCCACGACGGTCACCGGCTCGAAGCGGGCGATCGCCCCCGCCACGGCGGCCCACGCGGCACGCGAAGCGGCCAGGTCCTCCACGCCGTCGAAGGTGACGCTGGGGGACGGCCACGCCATCCAGGTGCGCGCGTGCGGTTCCCACTCGGCGGGCATCGTGTAACCGTCGGCGGCGGGGGTGTTGGGCATCGGACCGGTCCTTGTCACAAGAAGTAGAGGCGGCTGAGGGCGACCTGCTCGGCCGGCTCGGAGCGCAGCGGGTCGCCGTCGAGCGTCACCAGGCCCGTGCGTGCGTCGACGTCCACCTGTCCCGTACGGGAGTTGAGGACGAGATCGGCCGGGCCGATGCCGCGGGTGCCGCGCACGGCGACCCGCCGGCGCCGGGTGGGCATGCGGTCGTGCGCCAGGTCCAGGGCGGGCCGGGCGACGAAGGCCACCGACAGGTCGGCGGCGGTGGCGCCGTGGGCCCCGAACAGCGGTCCGAGCACGAGGGGTTCGCAGGTGTCGGTGGCGGCGCCCGGGTCACCGGTCACGCCGTAGGCGGGGAAGCCGGACTTGAGCACCATCTGCGGCTTGGCCCCGAAGTACTCCGGCCGCCACAGCACGATGTCGGCGAGTTTGCCGACCTCGATCGAGCCGATCTCGTGGGACAGGCCGTGGGCGATGGCCGGGTTGACGGTCAGCTTGGCGATGTAGCGCAGCACGCGGGCGTTGTCGTCGTCGGGGCCGTCGCCCTCCAGGGGGCCGGACTCGGCCTTCATCTTCCCGGCCATGGCGAAGGTGCGCCGCACGGTCTCCCCGGCGCGGCCCATGCCCTGGGCGTCGGAGGAGGTGATGCCGATCGCGCCCAGGTCGTGCAGCACGTCCTCGGCGCCCATCGTCCCCGCGCGGATGCGGTCGCGGGCCATCGCGGCGTCGCCCGGCAGGTCCGGTTTGAGGTCGTGGACGGAGACGATCATGCCGTAGTGCTCGGCGACCGCGTCGCGGCCGAAGGGCAGCGTGGGGTTGGTGGACGAGCCGATGACGTTCGGCACTCCGGCCATCTTCAGCACATTGGGGACGTGGCCGCCGCCGCAGCCCTCGATGTGGAAGGCGTGGATCGTACGGCCCTCCAGCACCCGCAGGGTGTCCTCCACCGACAGGCACTCGTTCAGTCCGTCGCTGTGCAGCGCCACCTGGACGTCGTACTCCTCGGCGACGCGCAGCGCGGTGTCCAGGGCGCGGGTGTGGGCGCCCATGTCCTCGTGGACCTTGAAGCCGCATGCGCCGCCCTCGGCCAGCGCCTCCACCAGCGGCGCCGGGTCGGAGGACGAACCGCGGCCCAGGAAGCCGATGTTGACCGGCCACGCGTCGAAGGCGTTGAAGGCGTGCCGCAGTGCCCAGGGCGAGTTGACGCCGACGCCCCACACGGGGCCGAACTCCTGGCCGATGATCGTGGTCACGCCGGAGGCGAGCGAGGCCTCCATGATCCGCGGGGACAGCAGGTGGACATGGGGGTCGACGGCGCCGGCGGTGGCGATCAGCCCCTCGCCGGAGACGATGGACGTGCCGGTGCCGACCACGACGTCCACCCCGTCGAGGGTGTCGGGGTTGCCGGCCCGCCCGATGGCGTGGATGCGGCCCTCGCGGATGCCGACGGAGACCTTCCGGATGCCCAGGACCGCGTCGATGACCAGTACGTTGCTGATCACCACGTCGCAGGTCTCCCGTACGGCGGCGGCCTTCAGCGCCAGCCCGTCGCGGGCGGTCTTGCCGAAGCCGGCCAGGAACTCGTCCCCGGGACGCTGGGAGTCCGACTCGACACGGACCACCAGGCCCGAATCGCCCAGCCGGACCCGGTCGCCGGCGCGCGGCCCGTGCACGGCGGCGTACTCGTGCGGATCGATGCTCATCGCCCCGCCCCCAGGTATCCGCACGCGGCGGCGCGCCGCAGCGCCTCCTCCTTGGCGCCGGGCGCGTCGAGCGGACCGTCGACGAGCCCCGCGAAGCCGATAGCGATCCGGTCGCCGCCGATCGGGACGAGACCCACCTCCCGCTCCTCCCCCGGTCCGAAGCGCACCGAGGACCCGGCCGGCACGTTCAGCCGCATGCCGTAGGCCGCCGCACGGTCGAAGTCCAGCCGGGGGTTGGCCTCGAAGAGGTGGAAATGCGAGGTGACGCTGACCGGTACCGACGCGGCGTTGCGGACCGTCACAAAAGCCTCGGACGGCCGCTCGGGCAGAGCGGGGCCGGGCAGCACCGCGCCGGGGGCCAGCTCGCCCAGGGAGCCCCCGCCGATCGGGTCGCCGACCACGGCCAGCCGCGAGCCGTCGTCGAAGACGGCCTCGACATGGACCTCGGTCACGATGTCCGCCACGCCCGGCAGCACGTCGCCCGGGCCGAGCACGGCACGACCGGCCTCTATGGCCTCCGCGAGGCGCGCCCCGTCACGCGCGGCCTCGCACACCGTGTCGGCGATCAGCGCGGTGGCTTCCGGCACATTGAGCCGCAGTCCTCGGGCGCGGCGCGCCCGCGCGAGTTCGGCCGCGCCGAAGAGCAGCAGCCGGTCGCGTTCTGTCGGGGTCAGCCGCACGCCTCCGCACCTCCCAAAGGGTCACCGGATCACCGTTTAGAACGTCACTCTAAATCCGGATGGCCTGTATGGGAAGCACGGGCCCTCGCACCTGTGGACAACCACCCTAGGCGTGATGGAACGACGCTCTAAAAAGCTGGCAGGCAGGTGCATGGGTGAAACGCGAAACGGCCGCGTCCGGTCCCGGAGATCTCTCCGGGACCGGACGCGGCCGCCGTCGGACGTCGTGCGCCGCGCGGGGGTCAGGCCCCGAGCGGGTGCATCCAGCCGTGCTGGTCGGGGGCCTGCCCGGTCTGGATGTCCAGCAGGGCCCTGCGCAGCTTCATCGTCACCTCGCCGGACTTCCCGTCGGCGACGCTCCAGTCCGCCCGGGTGGACTTCACGGAGCCGACCGGCGTGATGACCGCGGCGGTGCCGCAGGCGAAGACCTCGGTCAGGGAGCCGTCCGCGTTGCCGTTCTGCCAGTCGTCGACGGAGACGCGGCCCTCGGAGACCTCGTAGCCGAGGTCCTCCGCGATGCGCAGCAGTGAGGCGCGGGTGATGCCGGGCAGCAGCGAGCCGCTCAGCTCGGGGGTGACGATCCTGTCCCCGTAGACGAAGTACAGGTTCATGCCGCCCATCTCCTCGATCCAGCGGCGCTCGATCGCGTCCAGCCAGACGACCTGGTCGCAGCCGTGCTCGATGGCCTGCGCCTGGGCGACCAGGGACGCCGCGTAGTTGCCGCCGGCCTTGGCCGCGCCGGTGCCGCCGGGTGCGGCGCGCACGTACTCCTCGGAGAGCCAGACCGAGACCGGCTTGACGCCGCCGGGGAAGTAGGCGCCGGCCGGGGAGGCGATGACCATGAACAGGTACTCGTTGGCGGGCCGCACGCCGAGGCCCACCTCGGTCGCGAACATGAAGGGCCGCAGGTACAGCGACTGCTCACCGGTGCTGGGCACCCACGCCCGGTCCTGGGAGACCAGGGCGTCGCAAGCGGCCAGGAAGGTCTCGACCGGGAGCTCCGGCATGGCCAGGCGGCGGGCCGAGGCCTGGAAGCGCTCGGCGTTCGCCTCGGGGCGGAAGGTGGCGACCGAGCCGTCCGGCTGGCGGTAGGCCTTCAGCCCCTCGAAGATCGTCTGCGCGTAGTGCAGCGTCATGTTCGCCGGGTCGATGGACAGGGGCGCGTACGGCACCAGCTCCGCGTCGTGCCAGCCCCGGCCCTCGGTCCACCGGATCGTCACCATGTGGTCGGTGAAGTGGCGGCCGAAACCGGGGTTGGTGAGGATCGCCTCGCGCTGCGCGTCCGGCAGCGGATGCGAGGAGGGCTTGAGCTCGATCGTGGGCGTCGTCGTCATCAATGATGTCCTTCGCGTCTGGTCATGGCGGACCGCACCCGCAGTCCTCCAGGTGCCAGGACATCCGAGTTTCCCCTCGCACAGCGGCCCCACCGCCGATTATCGCAGCGGCGGGGCCGTGGACATACACGTGCGGCCCGAGAGGTCTGGGTCAGTCGTGATCGCTCACTGACCGTCGGGGCCGACTGAGGGGGCTGACCCGGCGGTCAGCCGGCTACTCGCGCGGCGAGCGTGTCGCCGATCTCACTGGTGCTGCGCGTACCGGAGCGCTCCGCGAGGTCCGCGGCGACCGCGGTCCCGATGCGCTCGGCCTCGGCCTCGTAGCCGAGGTGCTGCAACAGCAGGGCGACGGAGAGAACCGTCGCGGTCGGGTCCGCCTTGCCCTGGCCGGCGATGTCCGGGGCGGAGCCGTGCACCGGCTCGAACATCGACGGGAAGTCGCCGGTCGGGTTGATGTTCCCGCTGGCGGCGAGGCCGATGCCACCGGTCACGGCGGCGGCGAGGTCGGTGAGGATGTCGCCGAAGAGGTTGTCGGTGACGATCACGTCGAAGCGCTCGGGCTGCGTGACGAAGAAGATCGTCGCCGCGTCCACGTGCAGGTAGTCGGTGGTGACCTCGGGGTACTCCTCGCCGACCTTGTCGAAGATGTTCTTCCACAGGTGGCCGGCATGGACGAGGACGTTGTTCTTGTGCACCAGCGTCAGCTTCTTGCGCGGACGGGCCTGGGCGCGGGCGTAGGCGTCGCGGACCACCCGCTCGATGCCGAACGCGGTGTTGAGGCTGACCTCGGTGGCCACCTCGTGCGGCGTTCCGGTCCGCAGGGAGCCGCCGTTCCCGACGTACGGGCCCTCGGTGCCCTCGCGGACCACGACGAAGTCGATCAGCGGGTCGCCCGCCAGCGGTCCCTTGACACCCGGGTAGAGCTTGGAGGGACGGAGGTTGACGTGGTGGTCGAAGGCGAAGCGCAGCTTCAGCAGCAGCCCGCGCTCCAGCACGCCGGAGGGGACGGAGGGGTCGCCGACCGCGCCCAGCAGGATCGCGTCGTGCCCCTTCAGCTGCTCCAGCTCCGCGTCGGGCAGGGTCTCGCCCGTCTCGTGCCAGCGCTTGGCGCCGAGGAGGTACTCCTTCGTCTCCAGCTTCACGTCCTGCGGAAGGACGGCGGAGAGGACCTTGAGGCCCTCGGCCACGACTTCCTGGCCGATGCCGTCACCGGGGATCACTGCGAGGCTGATGCTGCGAGACATGCCGGACACCTTACTCGGCCGTCCACTGGATGACACATCCTGTCCGTATGCCGGACGCCTGCCCCGGTCGGGGGGCCCAACCCGACCCGGACGGCGTCGGCACACGACAAGGCGGTGGTTCAGCGGCCGCCGCAGGCGCCGCGCGAGTGGCTCACTTCACCATCGCGCATACGGCCAGGTAGGCGAGGCGGCGCAGGCGCCGGAGGGGGCGGGGCACGATGGCGGTCATCGCTGCTCGTGTCCCGTCGAGCCGCCGTTGTCGCGGCGGTCGAGTGCGCGCTGCAGGGCTTCGGCGGCGTTCTTGCGGGCGGTCTCGTCCATGGTGAACAGCTCCCAAGTAGAAAGAGGAGGGTTGCGTCGCCATAGAACGGGGCGGGGAGCGGGCGCTGCAGGGGGTGACCTGCTTCCATTGCGCGGCTCTCGTCCGCCGGTCGCTGGTGGAGCGAGACGTTCGGCTTCTACCAAGCTAGGACAGCACGGCTCGTCTGTCTCCACAATTACTCGGACTTCCTACTATCTGAGACAGCGAAGGCCCGGCACCCCCCGATCGGGGGATGCCGGGCCCTGCCCCTTGCGGGCTCTACCGGGCGGCCGGAGCTCAGCCCATGTGCGGGTAGCGGTAGTCGGTCGGCGGCACCAGGGCCTCCTTGATCGACCGGGTCGACGTCCAGCGCATCAGGTTCTGCGCGGCGCCCGCCTTGTCGTTGGTGCCCGACGCGCGGCCGCCGCCGAAGGGCTGCTGGCCGACGACGGCGCCGGTGGACTTGTCGTTGATGTAGAAGTTGCCGGCCGCGAAGCGCAGCTTGGCCATGACGTCGGCGACGGCCGCGCGGTCGCGGGCGACGACCGAGCCGGTCAGCGCGTAGGCGGCGACGGACTCCATCTGGGCGAGCATCGCCTCGAAGGCCCCCTCCTCGGCGTCGTCGTAGACGTGGACTCCCAGGACCGGGCCGAAGTACTCCTCGCGGAAGATCTCGTTCTCCGGGTCGGCGGAGACCAGCACCGTGGGCCGGACGAACCAGCCGACGCTGTCGTCGTAGCTGCCGCCGGCGACGATCTCGACCGACGGGTCGGCCTTGGCGCGGTCGATGGCCGCCTTGTTCTTGGCGAAGGCACGGTCGTCGATGACGGCGCCGATGAAGTTCGACAGGTCGGTGACGTCGCCCATGGTGAGGCCGTCGACCTCGGCCGCGAACTCCTCCTTGAAGCCGTTCTCCCACAGCGAGCGCGGGATGTAGGCGCGGGAGGTGGCCGAGCACTTCTGGCCCTGGTACTCGAAGGCGCCGCGGGTGAGCGCGGTCTTCAGCACGGCCGGGTCGGCGGACGGGTGGGCGACGACGAAGTCCTTGCCACCGGTCTCGCCGACGATCCGCGGGTAGCTCCGGTACTTCTCGATGTTGGTGCCGACCGTCTTCCACAGGTGCTGGAAGGTGCGGGTGGAGCCGGTGAAGTGGATGCCGGCCAGGTCCGGGTGCTCGAGGGCGACCTCGGAGACGGCGATGCCGTCACCGGTGACCAGGTTGATCACGCCTTTGGGCAGCCCGGCCTCCTGCAGAAGCTCCATGAGCAGCACGGCGGAGTGCGTCTGGGTCGGGGAGGGCTTCCACACCACGACGTTGCCCATCAGCGCGGGCGCGGTCGGCAGGTTGCCGGCGATGGCGGTGAAGTTGAACGGGGTGATCGCGTAGACGAAGCCCTCGAGCGGGCGGTGGTCGAGGCGGTTCCACACACCGGGCGAGTTGGCGATCGGCTGCTCGGCCAGGATCTGCCGGGCGAAGTGCACGTTGAAGCGCCAGAAGTCGACGAGCTCGCAGGGGCTGTCGATCTCGGCCTGCTGCGCGGTCTTGGACTGGCCGAGCATCGTGGAGGCGGCGATCGTCTCGCGCCAGGGGCCGGCCAGCAGGTCGGCGGCGCGCAGGATGATCGCGGCGCGGTCGTCGAAGGACATCGCACGCCAGGCCGGAGCGGCGGCGAGGGCGGCCTCGACCGCGTCGCGGGCGTCGTCCTGGGTGGCGTTGGCGTACGTGCCCAGGCGGGCACCGTGGTTGTGCGGCTGCGTGACGTCGATGCGCTCACCGCCGCCCATCCGCTTCACGCCGCCGATCGTCATGGGCAGCTCGACCGGGTTCCCGGCCAGCTCCTTCAGCTTCGCCTCCAGGCGGGCCCGCTCCGGGCTCCCCGGGGCGTAGGAGTGCACCGGCTCGTTCACCGGGGCGGGGACCTGGGTCACGGCGTCCATGGAAGACATCTCCTTGTGTCCTTGGGGGTGGCGGGAAGTCAGCGGGTGGGGAGGAAGGACCGCAGGAAGAAGGCCAGGTTCGCCGGTCGCTCCGCGAGCCGGCGCATGAAGTACCCGTACCAGTCTGCTCCGTACGGGACGTAAATGCGCATGCGCTCGCCGTCCTCCGCCAGCCGCCGCTGCTCGGCGGTGCGGATGCCGTAGAGCATCTGGAACTCGTAGGAGCCCTGCTTGCGGCCGTTGCGGTGGGCCAGTTCCTGGGCGATCGCGATCAGCCGCGGGTCGTGGGAGCCGACCATCGGGTAGCCGTCGCCCGCCATGAGGATCTTCAGGCAGCGCACGTAGGCCCGGTCGACCTCGGTCTTGTCCTGGAGCGCGACGGAGGCGGGCTCCTTGTACGCGCCCTTGACCAGGCGGACCCGGGAGCCGGTGACGGCGAGACGGCGGGCGTCGTCCTCGGTGCGGAAGAGGTAGGACTGCAGCACCGCGCCCGTGCCCGGGTGGCGCTCGCGCAGCTCGGCGAGGATCGCCAGCGTGGAGTCGACCGTGGTGTGGTCCTCCATGTCGAGCGTGACGGTGGTGCCGATCTCACTGGCCAGCTCGGCGACCGGGCGGACGTTCTCCAGGGCGATCTCGTGACCGCCGGCCGGCAGCGCCTGACCGAAGGCGGAGAGCTTGACGGAGACCTCGGCGCGGGTGCCGGCGCCCTCCTGGCGCAGCGCCTCCAGCAGCCGCAGGTACGCGTCCCGGGTCGCCACGGCCGTCGCCTTGTCGGTGACGTCCTCGCCCAGGTGGTCGAGGGTGACCTCCAGGCCGGACGTGGTCAGCGACCGCACGGTCTCCATGGCGGGTGCCAGCTCGTCGCCCGCGATGAAGCGGTTGACGACCGGACGGGTGATCGGCGCGCCCGCGACGACGCGGCGCATACGGTCGCTGCGCGAGGCGGCGAGCAGTACGGGACCCAGCACGGTCTCCTCCTGGAGCAAGGGCTGCCCAGGGGACAGGCAGCGTCGTCCGTGAAATCTAGGCTTCGCCTACCCCGTCGGCCATCGACACCTGTCACGCGTGGGAACGGCGTCCCTCATACAGATGTATGAGGGAGAATGGCGGCGTGCGCGGTGACTACCAGGAGCTGGTCGACGAGGTGTCGGCGCTCCTCGGCGCCCCCGCGACCCTGGAGGACCGGGACTTCCGGCTGATCGCCTTCGGCGCGCACGACAGCGAGGACGACGCGGTGATGGACCCGGTCCGCACCCGTTCCATCCTGACCCGGCGCTCCACGGCCGAGGTCCGCGCCTGGTTCGAGCGGTTCGGCATCGCCCGCGCCACCGGCCCCGTCCACATCCCCGCCGCGACCGACGCCGGGGTCTTCCGGCCGCGGCTCTGCCTGCCGGCCCGGCACGGCGGTGTCGTGCACGGCTACGTGTGGCTGCTGGACAGCGCCGGGCACACCGCCGCGCAACTGACCGCTGCCATGGAGGTGGCCGCCAGGATCGGCGCGCTGCTGGCCGCCGAGTCCCGGGCCGGTGCCGACGCCGGCCGCGCCCTGGCCGCCCTGCTCACCGCCCGGCCCGGCCGCGGACGGGACGGCGCCCGCGAGGAGTTGCGGGCGGCCCTGGGCCCCGACGCGGAGGAAGTGCACGCACTGGTCTGCGTGCTGCCGTGGCAGCCCGGCGACGGGTCCGGGGCGCCGGGACCGCGGACGGTGCCGGGCGCGGCGGCCGTGTGCGTACTCCCTGCGGGCGACATCGAGGGCCTGCCGCTGCCCGCGCTCGCGGCGCTCGTGCGGCTGAGGTCGGCATCCGTCCCGGCCCCCGCGGTGAGCGCCGCGGGCCGTCTGCTGCAGGGCAACGGCACCGGGCAGGCGCCGCCCACCGCCCGGGCCGGGGTCAGCGCACCGCGCCAGGGACTGGACGCGCTGCCCGGCGCCTGGCACGAGGCGGTGGCCGCCGCCCGGGCCGCCCGGGCCCGGCCCCGGCTCGGCCCGGTCGCCGAATGGGGCGCGATCGGCCCCTACCGCACACTCGCCGCGCTGCCGGCCGGCGCGGTCGACCCGGCCGTACAACCGCTGCTGGAGCCCTCGCACGCCGAACTCGCCCGCACCGCCGAGGTGTTCCTCGACTGCGCGGGGCAGGCCGGGCGCGCCGCCGGTGAGCTGCGGATCCACCGGCAGACCTTGTACTACCGGCTGTCGCGCGTCGAGCGGCTCACCGGGCTGGACCTGGACGACGGCGAGGACCGCCTGCTGCTCCACATGGCCCTGAAGACGGCACGCCTCGGCCACTGACCCGACTGTTGCCGACCGAAGGGGGCACAAGTAACGTGACGCGGCCAGGGACGTTCGATCAACGCGCGCCGGACGCGGGGGGAACCGGCGCCGGGCGCGGCGGACAGCGGGACAAGGGGATCGGGAACCGGTGACTCATTCCACGGAGGCGTTCGGGCGCGAGCACACGGCCCTGCCGGGCACGTCCGCGAAGGGCTCCGCCCCCCGTTCACGACCCGACCGCCGGCTGGTGCTCTCCCTCCTGCTCCTGGCGCTGTCACTGGCGGCCTTCGCCGCCCTGTGCCTGTGGATGCCCGTACCCATGGCCGACATGCAGGTGTACCGGGCCGAGGGCGCGGCCGTCGTGAACGGCACGAACCTGTACGGCTTCACCGTCACCGAGTGGAACCTGCCGGCGACCTACCCGCCCTTCGCCGCGATGCTCTTCGTCCCGACGACCTGGCTGCCGGTCCCTCTGCTCAAGCTCGCCTTCATGGCCGGCAACCTGGCGCTGCTCGGCCTGCTCGCCCACCTGTCGTGCCGGTCCGCCGACTGGCCGCGGGCGCGCGGCTCGCGCTGGACCGTGGTGGTGCTGGCGCTGGCCCTCGGACTGTGGCTGGAGCCGGTGTTCCAGACCATGCTGTACGGCCAGATCAACCTGCTGCTCGCGGTCCTGGTGCTGTGGGACCTCAGCCGGCCGGCCGGCGCGCGGGGCAAGGGCGTCGCCATCGGCATCGCCGCCGGCATCAAGCTCACTCCGGCGATCTTCGCCGTCTACCTGCTGCTGACCGGCCGCCGCAAGGAGGCCGCCGTGGCGGGGGCGAGCTTCGCCGGCACGGTGCTGCTGGGCGCGCTGGCCCTGCCCGGCGCGACCGTCGACTACTGGACCCGCGCCATCTTCGACACCAGCCGGATCGGCAAGGTCTGGATCGTCGACAACCAGTCGTTGCAGGGGCTGGTGGCGCGTGCCCTGCACACCCCGCAGCCGGGGATGATCTGGGCGGCGTCGGCGTTCGCCGTGGCCTGCGCGGGGTTGGCGCTGTCGGTGTGGCTGGGGCGGCTGGGCCACGAGGCCTGGGGCGTGGTGTGCTGCGCCGTCACGGCCCTGCTGATCACGCCGATCAGCTGGTCTCACCACTGGGTGTGGTGCGTGCCGCTGCTGATCCTGCTGGCGGCGGACGCGCCGCGCTGGGTGCTGCGGGTGACGGCCGTGGTGTTCCTCGCCCGCAGCCTGTGGCTCGTGCCGAAGGCCGGCGACCTCGACCTCCACCTGGCGTGGTGGCTGCAGCCGTTCGCGTCCCCGTACCCGGTGCTGGGGCTGCTGTTCCTGGTGGCGGTGGCCGTCCGCTTCCGGCCCTCCTCCCCCGACGTCGCGGCCGCGACACGGCAGGGGCGGCCGTCCCGGATCGCCCAGGTCGGCCGCCCCCCGCGGAGCGAGGCCGGGATCAGTTCTCGAGATTGACCGCGCGCGCCGACGTGGCGCCGATCTCCGCGGCGATGTCGCCCAGCACCGGCGCCGGGATGGCCGTGTCGACCGTCAGCGCCACCAGTGCCTCGCCACCGGCCTGCTCACGGGCGACCTGCATGCCGGCGATGTTGACGCCCGCGTCGCCCAGGACGCGGCCGATGGTGCCGACGACACCGGGCCGGTCGGTGTAGCGCAGGAAGGCCATGTGGTCGGCGAGGACCAGGTCCACGTCGTCGTCGCCGACGGCCACGATCTTCTGGACGTGCTTGGGCCCGGCGAGCGTGCCCGAGACCGCGACCTCGGTGCCGTCGGACAGGGTGCCGCGGACGGTGACCAGGTTGCGGTGGTCCGGGGACTCGCTGCTGGTGGTCAGGCGCACCTCGACACCGCGCTCCTGCGCGAAGAGCGGGGCGTTGACGTAGGACACCGTCTCGTCGACGACGTCCTCGAAGACGCCCTTGAGGGCGGACAGCTCCAGCACCTTCACGTCGTGCTGGGTGATCTCGCCGCGCACCTCGACGTCCAGGCGCACCGCGACCTCGCCGGCGAGCGCGGTGAAGATGCGGCCCAGCTTCTCGGCGAGCGGCAGGCCCGGGCGCACGTCCTCGGCGATGACGCCGCCCTGGACGTTGACCGCGTCCGGGACGAGCTCGCCGGCCAGGGCGAGGCGCACCGAGCGGGCGACGGAGATGCCGGCCTTCTCCTGGGCCTCGTCGGTCGAGGCGCCCAGGTGCGGGGTGGCCACCACATTGTCGAACTGGAAGAGCGGCGAGTCGGTGCACGGCTCCTTGGCGTACACGTCCAGGCCCGCGCCGCCGACCCGGCCCTCCTTGAGCGCCGCGAACAGCGCCTCCTCGTCCACGATCCCGCCGCGCGCGGCGTTGACGATGCGGACGTGCGGCTTGACCTTGCGCAGCGCCTCGTCCCCGATCAGGCCGACCGTCTCGGGGGTCTTGGGCAGGTGCACCGTGATGAAGTCGGAGACCTCCAGCAGCTCGTCGAGGCTGAGGATCTTCACGCCCATCTGGGCGGCGCGCGCCGGCTGGATGTAGGGGTCGTAGGCGACGATCTTCATGCCGAAGGCCGACATGCGCTGCGCGACCAGCGCGCCGATGCGGCCGAGGCCGACCACGCCGAGGGTCTTCTCGGCCAGCTCGACGCCGGTGTACTTGTTGCGCTTCCACTCGCCCTGCTTGAGCGCGGCATTGGCCGGGGCGATGTTGCGCGCGACGGAGATGAGCAGGCCGCAGGCGAGCTCGGCGGCGGTCACGATGTTGGAGGTGGGCGCGTTGACGACCATGACGCCGGCCTTGGTGGCGGCGGAGACGTCGACGTTGTCCAGGCCGACGCCCGCGCGCGCCACGACCTTGAGCTTGGAGGCGGCGGCCACGGCCTCGGCGTCGACCTTCGTGGCACTGCGGATCAGGATGGCGTCGGCATCGGCGATCGCGCTCAACAACTCGGCTCGGTCCGCGCCGTTGCAGTGCCGGATCTCGAAGTCCGGCCCCAGGGCCTCGACGGTGGCGGGAGAGAGCTCTTCGGCGATGAGTACGACGGGGTTGCTCACGTGAGTCCTCACTAGTCCCTGGCCGGCGGCCGCGTCCCGACGGCCGAAGGCGGTGGAGGGGAGATGGCATGCCGCGTGGAGACGCACGACGCTGTGAGCCTGACGCGCTTGTTAAGGGAGTGTATCGGCGGCGGGCGCCGCATCCTGCGCCATCGCGGAAGGATCACCCGCACGAGGGTGTACGACGTGGCCAAAGCGGACGGTCCCGGGGGCGCGGAGCCTCCGGGACCGTACACACCGCATGAGGCATTACGCCTCTTCGTCCACCCAGCTCATCAGCTTGCGCAGCTTCTTGCCGGTGGTCTCCAGCAGGTGGTTCTCGTCGGCCTTCTTGTACTCGTTGTACTTCGGCAGGCCGGCGTTGTACTCGGCGATCCAGTTGTTGGCGAAGGAGCCGTCCTGGATCTCACCGAGGATCTTCTTCATCTCCGCCTTGGTCGCGTCGGTGATGATGCGGGGGCCGGTGATGTAGTCGCCCCACTCGGCGGTCTCGGAGATGGACCAGCGCATCTTCTCCAGGCCGCCCTCGTACATCAGGTCCACGATGAGCTTGAGCTCGTGCAGGCACTCGAAGTACGCGATCTCCGGCTGGTAACCGGCCTCGGTCAGGGTCTCGAAACCGGCCTTGACCAGCGCGGTGGTGCCGCCGCAGAGCACCGCCTGCTCGCCGAACAGGTCGGTCTCGGTCTCCTCGGTGAAGGTCGTCTTGATGACGCCCGCACGGGTGCCGCCGATCGCCTTGGCGTAGGACAGCGTGAGCCCGAAGCCGTTCCCGGTCGCGTCCTGCTCGACGGCCGCGATGCACGGAACGCCGCGGCCCTCCTCGTACTGACGGCGCACCAGGTGGCCGGGGCCCTTGGGGGCGACCATGCACACGTCGACACCGGCCGGCGGCTTGATGAAGCCGTAGCGGATGTTGAGGCCGTGGCCGAAGAACAGCGCGTCGCCGTCCTTCAGGTTGTCCTTGATGGACTCCTCGTACACCTTGGCCTGGATCGGGTCCGGGACCAGGATCATGATGACGTCGGCCTCGGCCGCGGCCTCGGCCGGGGTGACCACACGCAGGCCCTGCTCCTCGGCCTTGGCCTTGGACTTCGAGCCCTCGTGCAGACCGACGCGCACGTCGACCCCCGAGTCGCGCAGGGACAGCGCGTGGGCGTGGCCCTGGCTCCCGTAGCCGATGACCGCGACCTTGCGGCCCTGGATGATGGACAGGTCGGCGTCGTCGTCGTAGAACAGCTCGGCCACTTGGGGTCTCTCCTTGGGATCTCGCGGGTTGCCCACACACTACGTCCGTGGGCGCAGGACTAGTTTTGCGGTCTCGCTATGCGGTCCGGTCGAGGGCGCGCAGGGAGCGGTCGGTGATCGAGCGGGCGCCGCGGCCGATCGCGATGGTGCCGGACTGGACGAGCTCCTTGATGCCGAAGGGCTCCAGCATCTTCAGCATGGCCTCCAGCTTGTCGGCGCCGCCGGTGGCCTCGATGGTGACGGCCTCCGGGGAGACGTCGACGGTCTTGGCCCGGAACAGCTGCACGATCTCGACGATCTGGGAGCGCGACTCGTTGTCGGCGCGCACCTTCACCAGGACGAGCTCGCGCTGGACAGCGGAACCGGGCTCCAGCTCGACGATCTTCAGCACGTTGACGAGCTTGTTGAGCTGCTTGGTGACCTGCTCCAGCGGGAGGTCCTCGATCACGTTCACCACGATGGTGATGCGGGAGATGTCGGGGTGCTCGGTGGTGCCGACGGCGAGGGAGTCGATGTTGAAGCCGCGGCGGGAGAACAGGGCGGTGATCCGGGCGAGGACACCGGGCTTGTTCTCCACCAGGACGGAGAGCGTGTGCTTGGACATGTCGCGTCGTTCCTCTGGGTTCTGTCTCGGTCGTCGCTCGGTCTTGACGGGCTTCCCGGTCCTCAGTCGTCCGCCGCGTCGCCGAAGTCGGGACGGACGTCGCGGGCGGCCATGATCTCGTCGTTGGAGGTGCCGGCGGCGACCATCGGCCACACCATGGCGTCCTCGTGGACGATGAAGTCGACGACCACGGGGCGGTCGTTGATGGCGTTGGCCTTCTCGATCACCTCGTCGAGGTCGGCGGGGTCCTCGCAGCGCAGGCCCACGCAGCCCATGGCCTCGGCGAGCTTCACGAAGTCCGGGACCCGGGTGCCGCCCCGCGGGCTCTCGCTCGCCCCGGTGTGCGAGCCGCTGCCCGCGTTGGTCTCGCCGCCGTGCAGGACGGTGTTGGAATAGCGCTCGCTGTAGAAGAGCGACTGCCACTGGCGGACCATGCCGAGGGCGCCGTTGTTGATGATGGCGACCTTGATCGGGATGTTGTTCAGCGCGCAGGTGACCAGTTCCTGATTGGTCATCTGGAAGCAGCCGTCGCCGTCGATCGCCCAGACGGTCGAGCCGGGCATGCCGGCCTTGGCGCCCATCGCGGCGGGCACGGCGTAGCCCATCGTTCCGGCACCGCCGGAGTTGAACCAGGTGTTGGGGCGCTCGAAGGAGATGAACTGCGAGGACCACATCTGGTGCTGGCCGACGCCGGCGGCGAAGAGGGTGCCCTCCGGCGCCAGCTCGCCGATGCGCTGGATGACCTGCTGCGGGGACAGGCTGCCGTCGGCGGGCAGGTCGTAGCCGAGCGGGTAGGTGTCGCGCAGGCCGTTGAGCAGCTTCCACCACTCGGTGTAGTCACCGCGGTGGCCGGCGTCGTGGTCGGCCTGGACGGCGACGATCAGGTCGGCGAGGACCTCGCGGGCGTCACCGACGATCGGCACGTCGGCGACCCGGTTCTTGGAGATCTCCGCCGGGTCGATGTCGGCGTGGACGATCTTGGCGTACGGGGCGAAGGAGTCCAGCTTGCCGGTGACCCGGTCGTCGAAGCGGGCGCCGAGGGCGATGATCAGGTCGGCCTTCTGCAGCGCCGCGACGGCGGAGACCGAGCCGTGCATGCCGGGCATGCCGACGTGCTGGGCGTGGCTGTCGGGGAAGGCGCCGAGCGCCATCAGCGTGGTGGTCACCGGGGCGCCGGTCAGCTCGGCCAGGATGCGCAGCTCGGCCGTGGCACGGGCCTTCAGGACGCCGCCGCCGACGTACAGCACCGGGCGCTTGGCCTCGTTGATCAGCCGGGCGGCCTCGCGGATCTGCTTGGCGTGCGGCTTGGTCACCGGGCGGTAGCCGGGCAGGTCGGTGACCGGCGGCCAGGAGAAGGTGGTCTGCGCCTGCAGGGCGTCCTTGGCGATGTCGACCAGGACCGGTCCGGGGCGGCCGGTGGAGGCGATGTGGAAGGCCTCGGCGATGGTCCGCGGGATCTCGGCGGCATCGGTGACCAGGAAGTTGTGCTTGGTGATCGGCATGGTGATGCCGCAGATGTCCGCCTCCTGGAAGGCGTCGGTGCCGATCGCCTTGGACGCGACCTGGCCGGTGATCGCGACCATGGCGACGGAGTCCATGTGCGCGTCGGCGATCGGGGTGACCAGGTTCGTTGCGCCGGGACCGGAGGTGGCCATGCAGACACCGACCCTGCCGGTGGCCTGCGCGTACCCGGTGGCGGCGTGCCCGGCGCCCTGCTCGTGACGGACCAGGACGTGGCGCACCTTGGTCGAGTCCATCAGCGGGTCGTACGCCGGAAGGATCGCTCCACCCGGGATACCGAACACCGTGTCGGCGCCGACCGCCTCCAGCGAGCGGATGAGGGACTGGGCGCCCGTGACGCGCTCGGCGGTGACGGGCTGCGGCGCGGCGCCGCGGGCCCGCGGCTGCGGGTGGTGGGCCCCGGTGGCCTGCTCGGTCATCTGCTTCTCATCTCTCAGAAGTTTGAGGGTGGAGAGGGTGATATGTCTGGATCCCAGGCAACAAAAAACCCCTCGTGCCCAGGGGCAAGCGAGGGGAGCGCGTCGGTGCATTCCACGAGGCGGGATGGGGCCCCGGGTCAGCCGACGCGCTTTCCAAGTACGAGAATTCGGGTGCGCATGGCACTGACCTTCCTCCTCGGGCCTGCGGGGTGTCAAGCGGGTGGGACGGGCGTCTCAGCATTCGAGAGAACCTCGTCCGGGACGCGTGTGCCGTGCGCGGGGGTCCTGCCGCCGGGCAGGAGCGCCGTGTCCCCGGGGACGGGGTAGCCGCCGCGCGTGAGCGAGGAGCGCAGCCGGTGCTCGTCCAGGGGCCCCGAGAATGCCATGCCCTGGCCGTGCGTGCACCGCATCTCACGCAACGCGAGCACTTGCTCCGGGCGGTCCACCCCCTCGGCCACCGACCGGATGCCGAGGTCCTCGGCGATGCCCAGCAGACCTGTGGTGATCTTGCGCAGCCGGGCGGACTCCGCGACTCCCTCGGTCAGGCTCCGGTCCAGCTTGAGGACGTCCAGCGGCAGCCGCCGCAGGGCGTTCATCGGCGCGTAGCCGGTGCCGAAGCCCTCCAGGGCGATCCGTACGCCGAGACGGCGCAGCGCGGTCAGCCGGCGCTCCAGCTCGTCGAAGGAGATGCGCGGGTCCTGGTCCGCGAGCTGCAGCACCAGTGCGCCCGGCGGTAGCCCGTGCTTGTGGAGCAGCGCCTCGATGTCCTTGGTGGGCAGCTCGCGGTGCATCAGCCGGCGGGTGGAGAGCCGGACGGCGACGGGCACCTGGAGACCCGCCGTGTGCCGCAGGGCGGCCTGGCGCACGGCCTCCTCCAGCAGCCAGCGGGCCAGCTGGGAGGTGCGGTCGGTGTCCTCGGCGACCCGGAGGAACTCCGCGGGGGTGAAGAGGATGCCCTGGGCGGAGCGCCAGCGGGCCTGTGCCTCGACGGCCGTGACCTCGCCGCTGCCCAGGTCGACCACCGGCTGGTGGAGCAGCGCGAACTCGCCGTCGCGCAGCGCCGAGCGCAGGCGTCCGGCCAGCTCGGCACGGCGCACGACCTCGGCCTGCATGGCCGGCGCGTACATCTCCACCCGGCCCTTGCCGGCCTGCTTGGCCCGGTACATCGCCAGGTCGGCGTTGCGCAGCAGCTCGCCCGGGCTGACACCGGCGTCGGCGAAGGCGACCCCGATGCTGGCGGCCACCCGCACCTCCGTGCCGTCCACGCGGTACGGCTCGGAGAGCGCGGCCCGCAGCCGGTCGGCGACCTCGTGCACCTGGTACTCGCGCAGATGGCGGTCGGCGCTGGTGCCGCAGATGAGGGCCGCGAACTCGTCGCCGCCGAGACGGGCCGCGGTGTCGCCGGCGCGCACCGACTCCTGGAGCCGGCGGGCGGCCTGGACGAGCAGCTCGTCGCCGGCCTGGTGGCCCACGGTGTCGTTGACCGCCTTGAAGCCGTCGAGGTCGATGAAGAGCACCGCGGTGGTCCCTGGCTCGCCGTCGCCCGCGCGGCGGCCGCCGAGTGCCTGCCGGATGCGCTCGGTGAACAGGGCGCGGTTGGGCAGGTCCGTGAGCGGGTCGTGCGAGGCGTTGTGCTGCAGTTGCGCCTGGAGCCGGACACGCTCGGTGACGTCGCGGCTGTTGAAGATCAGGCCGCCCTGGTAGCGGTTGACGCTGGACTCGACGTTGAGCCAACTGCCGTCGCCATGGTGGATGCGGCACTCGATGCGGGTGGCGGGCTCCTGCGCGGGATGCGCGGCCAGGAAGCGGCGCACCTCGTGCAGCACGCGCCCGAGGTCGTCGGGATGGATGTGGGAGGCGAACTCCGTGCCGACCATCTCCTCCGCCTCCCGCCCGTACACGCCGGTGGCTGCGGGGCTGACGTACCGCAGCACGCCGGTGGGCGAGGCGATCATGATGACGTCGCTGGAGCCCTGCACCAGGGAGCGGAAGTGGTTCTCCTTCTGGGCGAGCTCCTGGGCGAGGGAGATGTTGTCGAGCAGCATGATGCCCTGGCGCACCACCAGGGCGAGGACGACGGTGCAGCCGGCGAAGAGCACCACACGGTCGATCTTCCGGCCGTCGATGGCGTTGTAGAGGATGCCGAGGACGCAGACCGCGGCGGCGAGGTACGGCGTGAGCGCCGCCAGGGAGCCGCTCGAGCGGCGCGGCTGGGGCGCGGGGCGCCGCTCGAAGGTCTTCTCCCGGCTGCCCACCCAGGGCGCGTACGCCAGCAGCATGCTGCCCGCGAACCAGCCCGCGTCGAGGATCTGGCCGGAGCGGTAGTGCTCGCGCAGCAGGGGCGAGGTGAACAGGGCGTCGCAGAGCACGGTCAGGGCGAGCGAGGCGATGGCGGTGTTGACCGCCGCGCGATTGGCCGAGGAGCGCCGGAAGTGCAGTGCCAGCACCATGCTGACCAGCAGGATGTCGAGCAGCGGGTACGCCAGCGACAGGGCGATGCGCGCGGTGCTGCGCCCTTCCCACAGCGCGGCCTGCGCGAGGGCCAGTGTCCAGGACAAGGTGAGCAGTGAACCGGCGATGAGCCAGGCGTCCAGCCCCAGGCAGACCCAGCCGGCCCGGGTGACCGGGCGCTTGGCGAGCACGAGCAGGCCGATGATCGCGGGCGGGGCGAAGAGCAGGAAGCAGAAGTCGGCGAGCGAGGTGCGCGGCACGTCCTCGCGCAGCACGACCTCGTACCAGCCCCAGATGCCGTTGCCGAGCGCGACCATGGCGGACGAGACGGCGAACAGCACCCAGGCGGGCCGCTGCCGGCGGGCCACGGTGCGGCTGTACGCCAGGCACGAGACGGTGGCCGCCAGGGCGGCGCCGGAGAGCCCGAAGTCCCCCATCACCACGGCCAGCTCCGCGGAGCCCCATCCGAGGGCGGCGCCGGTCGCGTAGCCGCCGCAGAGCACGGCCACGACGAACTGCGGCAGGAGCGCCGCCCGGCTGTCCGGGACCGGCGCCCCCGCGAGAACCGCCCCTTGGGCACTCACGGCGTCGTCCCGGAATGCCGTGAGCGCTCCCGGCGTGGTGTGCCGTGGTCCCGCTTCCGGTGCTCTCTCCATTGGCCGCACATCGCCCGTCGCCCCCCATCAAGTCCTAAGCCGTCCCGCGCCCGTTCACGGCATTCCACGCCACGCCGGTCGCGTTCCCCCAATCCGGGACGATACACCAGAGTGGTCACTCAGGGACATAGTTCCTCTACACAGCGTGACCGGCAAGAGGAGCCGCAGGGTCTTTCAGTCACCGGGTGCCACAAGGGAGTTAAGGGGCCGTCAGGTCGTGGTCACGATGTTGGCCAGGTTCTCACCCGCCGCGAACCGGCGCAGCTGCTCGCGCAGCAGCAGCTTGGCGCGGGGAAGGAAGGCGGACGTACTGCCCCCGACGTGCGGGCTGATGAGGACGCCGGGGGCGTGCCAGAGCGGGTGCCCGGCGGGCAGCGGCTCGGGGTCGGTGACATCGAGTGCCGCCCGCACCCGGCCGGTCGTCAGCTCGGCGACCAGGGCGGCGGTGTCCACCACGGGCCCGCGGGCGACGTTCACCAGGAGGGCGCCGTCCTTCATCCCGGCCAGGAACGCGGCGTCCACCAGCCCCCGGGTGGCCTCGGTCAGCGGGGTCGACAGGACGACCACGTCGGCGGCGGGCAGCAGCGCGGGCAGGTCCCCCAGGGCATGCACCGGGCCGCGCGGGGAGCGGCGGGCCAGGCGGGCGACGCGGACGACGTCGCACTCGAAGGCGGTGAGCCGGTCCTCGATGGCGGCCCCGATGGACCCGTAGCCGACGATCAGGACGCTCTTGTCGGCCAGGGCCGGGTAGAAGCCGTCGTGCCACTCCTCGGCGTCCTGCCCGCGCACGAAGCGCGGGACGCCGCGCAGGGAGGCCAGGGTGAGCGTCAGGGCCAGTTCCGCGGTGCTCGCCTCGTGCACACCGCGGGCGTTGCACAGGCGCACGCCGGACGGGAGCGTCGACAGGTGCGGCAGCACGTGGTCCACGCCCGCGCTGAGCGTCTGCACCACCTGAAGGCCCGTCATCCGCGCGAGCGGGCGGCCGGCGACCTCCGCGCCCTTCATGTACGGCACCACGTAGAAGTCCGCCTCCGCCGGGTCGCCGGGGTAGTCCTCGGCGCCGTCCCAGAAGAGGTAGTCCACGGTGTCCGGGAGACCTTCGATGCCCTCGGCGGGGATCGGCAGCCATGCGGTGGGGCGGTGGTTCCGGGTGATGTCAGCCATGGTCAGGAGGCTATGACACAGTGGGGCGGCGCGAGAGGTCAGCGGAGGTCATCCAGGTGGAGCGCAGGACGGTCGGGGCGGCGGCTCTCGAGGTGGGCGCCGTGGGACTGGGGTGCATGCCGATGAGCTGGGCGTACACCACCTCGCAGCAGGACGGGGAAGCGTCCCTGCGGACCGTGCACGCGGCGCTCGACCGGGGGACGACCCTGCTGGACACCGCCGACATCTACGGTCCGTTCACCAATGAGCTGCTGCTGGGGCGGGTCCTGAAGCACCGCCGGGACGAGGTGTTCCTCTCCACCAAGGGCGGGCTGCTGGTGGGCGAACAGCACCTGGTGGCCAATGGGCGGCCCTCCTATGTGCGGCGGGCCTGCGACGCGTCGCTGCGGCGGCTGCAGACGGACGTGATCGACCTCTACCAACTGCACCGGGCCGATCCGGAGGTGCCGGTCGAGGAGACCTGGGGCGCGATGGCGGAACTGGTCGCGGCCGGCAAGGTGCGCGCGCTGGGCTGGTGCGCGGTGGGCGCGCGGGCGGCTCGCCGCGCCGGGTCCCGGACGTACGACGAGACGCTCGCCCATCTGCGCCGGGTGCAGCAGGTGTTCCCGGTCAGCTGTGTGCAGGCCGAGCTGTCGGTGTGGTCGCCCGAGGCGCTGGCCGAACTGCTGCCCTGGTGCACCCAGCGCGGGATCGGCTTCATGGCGGCGATGCCGCTGGGCAACGGCTTCCTGACGGGCACGCTCACCCCGGGCCAGGGCTTCGAGCGGGACGACACACGGGCGCGGCACCCGCGGTTCACCGCCGAGATGATGGCCGCGAACCAGCCGATCGTGGCGGGACTGCGCCGGGTCGCCGAGGCGCGCGGCGCGACGCCGGCGCAGGTGGCGCTGGCCTGGGTGCTCGCACAGGGACGGCAGGTGGTGCCGGTGCCGGGGACCAAGCGGGAGCGGTGGGCGGCCGAGAACGCGGGAGCGGCCGAACTCACGTTGACCACTGAGGACTTCGCCGAGATAGCCGGCCTGCCGCCGGCGCGCGGCTCCTGGGACTGAACGCGGAGGCCTCCCGCTTTCCCGCCACGGCGGGAACCCGCAACGGCCGGGCGGTGTAGTGACAGATGTGATGTGCTGGAAGTCCGTGCCGCAGGACCACCGGGAGGGAAGCGTGGGACGCCGTGCCGCCGTCGTCACCGCCGCGCTGGCCAGTGCCGCGCTGCTGACGACGGGATGCTCCTCCGCCGGGGACCCGTTGACGCCCCCGGCGACCTCCGCGCCCGCCTCCTCCTCGGCCGCCCCCGCCCCGCCGCCCGACGGCTCGACGGCGCCCGCCGCGCCCGCGAAGGGCTCGGCGAAGGTCGTGGGCACCGTCGCGACCGGGCTGAACACCCCGTGGGGCGTGGCCGTCCTGCAGGACGGCGGGCTGCTGGTCGCCTCACGCGACACCGGCAGGATCGTCCGGGTGGACCCGGACACCGGCCGCACGACCGTGGCCGGCACGGTGCCCGGGGTCTCCTCCGGCGGTGAGGGCGGCCTTCTCGGGCTCGCGGTCTCCCCCGGCTTCGCGACCGACCACTTGGTGTACGCGTACTTCACCACCGACTCCGACAACCGCATCGCCCGCATGTTGTACGACCCGGCGAAGCCCGCAGGTGAACAGCTCGGCGCCCCCGACACCATCGTGCGCGGCATTCCGCACGGCGCCATCCACAACGGCGGCCGGATCGCCTTCGGCCCGGACGGCATGCTGTACGCGGGGACCGGCGAGAGCGGCGACCGGGGCCTGGCCCAGGACAAGAAGTCCCTCGGCGGCAAGATCCTGCGCATGACGCCGGACGGCGAGCCGGTGCACGGCAATCCCGAGGCGGACTCGCTCGTCTACTCCTACGGCCACCGCAATGTGCAGGGCCTGACCTGGGACGCCCAGGGGCGGCTGTGGGCCTCGGAGTTCGGCCAGGACACCTGGGACGAGGTCAACCTCATCGAGCCGGGCAGGAACTACGGCTGGCCCGTCGTCGAGGGCCTGGCCCACCGTGCGGGCTACGCCGACCCGATCGCCACCTGGCACACCGACGACGCCTCGCCCAGCGGCATCGTCTGGGCCAAGGGCTCCTTGTGGATGGCCTCGCTGCGCGGCGCCCGGCTGTGGCGCATCCCGCTGGCGGGCACGAAGGCCGCGGCGAAGCCGCAGGCCTTCCTCGTCGGCACGTACGGACGGCTGCGCACGGTCGTGGCCGACCCCGACGGCGATCTGCTGCTGACGACGAGCAACACCGACGGCAGGGGGGAGCCCCGCAAGGGCGACGACCGCATACTGCGACTGAAGGTCGGCTGACGACACCACCCCGGGGGTGCGATGTTCAACGCGCTGCAGGAACTGTTCGCGCCAGGACGACGGCACACCGAGGACGAGCGCAACCGGCTGGAGCTGGTGCGGGACGAGGCCGGCGACGCCGATCCGGGCCGCGGCCCGATCGACCTGGACTCGGGCGCGGTGGTGATCCGCCCGCCCGGGCCGCGCCCGCGGGCCACGGAAAGGGGGCCGGGGCCCGGGGCGGGTTAGGCCCGTACGTCGGGGAAGAGGCGCAGGCGGTGGGCGAGCGCGGCGGCCTCGCCTCGGCCGGAGACGCCGAGCTTGGCCAGGATGTTGGAGACGTGCACGCTCGCCGTCTTGGGCGAGATGAACAGCTCCTCGGCGATACGGCGGTTGGTCCAGCCCGCGGCGACCCGGCGCAGCACCTCGCGCTCCCGCGTCGTGAGGCCGAAGGGCTCGGGCTCCTCCCCGGGCGGCTCGGCGGAGGGGGTCCCCGGATCGTCCAGCGGGAGGCGTCCGCGCCGGGCGAGGAGTTCCACGGCATCGGTCAGCGGCGCCGCGCCCAGGGCCGCGGCCGCCTCGCGGGCCTGCAGGAGTAGTACGGCCGCGTGGTCGCGGGCCTCCGGACCGCCCTGGGCGAGCAGCGCCTCGGCGTACCGCAGCCGTACCTGGGCGAGCGGATGGGGGCGGTCCAGCGCGCCGAACGCCTCCTCGGCGGCGGCCCAGGGCGCGGGGTCGGTGCCGCCCTCGGCGCGCGTCAGTTCGGCGTCGACGAGCTGGGCGTACGCCGCCCACACCGGGGCGAGGCGGGGCAGCCGGCACGCGGCGTCGCGGATGAGCGCGAGCGTCGCGGCCCGGTCGGCGTCGGCGCCCGGCAGACCGAGCACGTCGGCCTCCACGGCGGCAGCGGTGTGCAGCAGGGGCCAGGCGTACCGGTGTACGGCGGCCGGGAAACCGGCGGCGAGGGCGGCGCGCACCTCGGCGCGGGCTTCGAGGAAGCGCCCGCGGCCCGCCGCCACGGCCACCGTCAGGTGGTGCAGCGGCACGGTGTTCTGCGGCTGGTGGTCCTGGGCGCCCAGGTGCTCCCGGGCGGAGGCGATCCGGGCCTCGGCCGCCGCGTGGTCGCCGCGCAGTACGGCGACGTGGGCCAGCAGCATCGCCGCCCAGCCGAGGTAGAGGGCGTGCTCGGAGGTGTCGCGGCCGTGGGTGGCCAGGGCCGTCGCCTCGTCCCAGCGGCCGAGGGCGAGCAGCGACTCGGCCTCGTTGGCCGCGGCGAAGGCGGCACCGTCGCGCAGTCCGTGGCACCTGGCGTTCTCGGCACCCCGGCGTGCGACGGCGACGGACTCCTCGGAGCGGCCCACCGTCTCCAGTGCGGCCGCCAGGTTGGCGTCCGCGTTGACCACGAGGCCGGCGTGCCGCCCTGAGGCCGCGGCCTGCTCACGGGCCGCGGTGAGCTCGGCCAGCCCGCCGTCCACGTCGCCGCAGGCGCCGAGCAGGACGCCGAGGGTGATGCGGGCGCGGAGCTCGGTCTCCTCCGCCCCGACGAGCCGGGCCAGTTCGACGGCGCGCTCGGCGGTGCTGATGCTCTCCGGCCCCGGGTCGTGCAGCATGCCCCAGCCCGCGGCGGTCTCCAGCACCTCGGCGTGGACGGGCGACGGCGGCAGCCCGTCGACCAGTTCCTGGGCGCGGGAGATCTCCGCCCATCCGTCACCGCGTCCCATCGCCGCCATCAGCCGCGACCGCTGGATCCAGAACCAGGCGGCGCGCAGCGGATCGTCGTCCCGCTCCAGCAGTCGCAGGGCGCGCTTGGTGACGTCGTACGCGCCTTCGCGGTCGGCGCTGAGACGGGCGGCGACGGCGGTCTCGGCGAGCAGGTCGAGGTAGCGCAGGGGCGTGCCTGCGGGGTCGCAGCCGCACGGCGGGTAGACCTCGACGTAGTCCATCGGCCGCAGTGCCGCCCGGACGTCCCGCGGGGCGTCGTCCCACAGTTCCAGGGCGCGTTCGAGCAGGCCGTGCTGCTCGGCGTAGGCGTGCCGGCGCCGTGCCTCGACCGAGGCGCGCAGCACGGCGGGCAGCGCGCGGGTCGGGTCGTGGGCGTGGTACCAGTAGCTCGCGAGCCGGGCGGGCAGTTCGTCGGCCGGTACGAGGGCCGGGTGGGCCTCCAGTGCCTCGGCGTAGCGGCGGTTGAGGCGGCTGCGCTCACCGGGAAGCAGGTCGTCGCCGACCGCCTCGCGGACCAGCGAGTGCCGGAAGCGGTAGCCGTCGCCGTCCTCGGTGGGTATGAGGATCTTGGCGCCGACGGCGGCCCGCAGTGCCTCCAGGAGGTCGTCCTCGCCGAGCCCCGCCACGGCGGCGAGCAGCGGGTGCTCGACGGTGGAGCCGCCCTCGGCGACGACGCGGGCGACCCGCTGCGCGGTCTCGGGCAGTGTCTCGACGCGTACCAGCAGCAGGTCGCGGAGGCTGTCGCTGAGCCCGGTGCGGCAGCCCTGGGTGATGCTGCAGGCCAGTTCCTCGACGAAGAAGGGGTTGCCGTCGGAGCGTGCGAAGACCCGCTCGACCAGCGACGGCGTGGGCTCGGCGGCGAGGATGCCGGCGACCTGGGCCCGCACCTCGGCCCGGCTGAAGCGGGACAGCTCGATGCGCTCGACGGTGCGCATCCGGTCGAGTTCGGCGAGGAAGGGCCGCAGCGGGTGGCGGCGGTGGATGTCGTCGGAGCGGTACGTGGCCAGCACGACCAGCCGCCCGCGGGACGCCGACCGCAGCAGGTAGGCGAGGAGTTCACGGGTGGAGCGGTCCGCCCAGTGCAGGTCCTCCAGGGCGATGACGAGGGTGCGGTCCTCGGACAGCCGCTCCAGCAGGCGCGCGGTGAGGTCGAACAGCCGGGCGCGGCCGTCCTCGTCGTGCCGCTCCCGGGGTGCGTCGGGGCCGCCGGGCAGTCCGATCCCGGGGAGCAGGCGGGCCAGTTCGCCCTCGCGACCCGCCGCGGCCGCGATCAGCTCGGCGCCCAGCTGCCGGTGCAGGGTCCGCAGGATGGTCGCGACGGGCGCGAACGGCAGTCCGTCCGCGCCGATCTCCACGCAGCCGCCGACGGCGGTGACCGTGCCGGGATCGCAGGCCGCCGCGAGGAACTCCTCCACCAGCCGGGTCTTGCCGACCCCCGCCTCGCCGCCGATGACCAGCGCCTGCGGCTCGCCCGCGTGAGCGCGGGCGAGCGCGGAGACGAGCCGGGTCAGTTCGCGGGCACGGCCCACGAACACCGGGCTGACGGACTGGTTCTGCACGGTCCCGAGCATCGCACGGGGGTCCGACAGTGCGGTACCGGATTGCGCCGGCACCGTGACGGTCATCCGGCCGCCCCCAGTCCGCGCAGCCGCCGGCCGCGCCGGGCCGGCCTGCCGGGCCGGGGCCCTGCTTCGTCGGGGGCTTCGTCGGGGGTTTCGTCGGGGGCTTCGTCGTGGGCTTCGTCGTGGGCGGCCCCGGTGCCGCTGCGGCGGGCGGTCCGGCGGACCTCGCGTGCGGCCTCGCGCGTGGCCCGGCGCGCCTCGCGCGCCAGGCGGAACTCCGCGGCCTCGCGCAGCAGTTCCTCGCTGCGGGCCCGGCCGAGCATCTCGTGCAGGTACATCGCCGACTCCTTGGGGACGGGGCGGATGGTCAACCGGCTTCTTTCTCCGATGACTTCAGCCTCGTCCCCAAGGCGGGGGCGCCGCATCGGGCAACCTCCCAGGCTTCGGCGGCCAGGATGCCTTAGGCGGCTCCGGCAGGTGCTCAGGTTCAGCCGCCGCTGCCGGCGGGGGCGGTCGTGGCGGGCACGGTGGGCAGTGAGGCGAACAGGTCGAAGTACATGCCGACCGCTATGAGCAGGCCCAGGACACCCAGCACCAGCCCGCCCCAGGCGAGGGCGCGCGCCCACGGCGCGGAGTCGCGCACGGCGAGCAGCACGACCCCGGCGACGATGAGGGCCACCAGCGCGAAGGCCCCGTTGATCGCGGCCACGGTGTGCCACGGCGCGGCGTATATCTGGTTGATCTGCTCGGCGGGGCTCGCGGAGGAGGCGCCGATCTGCCCGACGAGCTCACGGCGGGCGGACAGGACGGTGCCCATCCAGGTGCCGGTCAGGGAGACCAGGCCGAGGGCGGCGCCCACGACGGCCGCGGCGCCCGGGAGGACCGCGGCGGAGCGGCCGGCCGGGGTGTCCCCGTTCCCCTCGTCCTCGGCGAACTCGTCGTCCGCGTCGGTGTCCTCGGCGTCCTCGGCGTCCTGGACGGGCTCGCTGTTCTCGGCCTGCTCGGTCTTCTCGGTGGTCTTGGTGCTCGTGCTGCTCTCGGTCTGCGCGTGGTTCTCAGGGGCGGCGTCCGCCGTGGCGCCGTCGGACACGGTCTCCACGGCGTCGGTGGTCGTGCCGGCTGCCGCGTCCGCGGTCTTGGTGGTCTCCATGAGCGGCAACCGTAGGGTCAAATTCTGAGAACTTCCTGAGAATCAGCGCTTTCCGGCCCCTCTGCACCTGAACAAGTGCCTTGCGGGCCCTCGATGCAGATCCGCGGCAGGCGCCGGTCCAGCCACTCCGGCAGCCACCAGTTCCACCGCCCCGTCATGTGCATCAGCGCCGGGACCAGCAGCGTCCGCAGGATGAAGGCGTCCAGGGCGACGGCGGCGGCCAGGCCGATGCCGAACATCGCGATCACCCGGTCACCGCTGAGGACGAAGGCCAGGAAGACGGAGATCATGATGACCGCGGCGGAGTTGATCACGCGGCTGGTCTCGGCCAGGCCGACCCGGACGGCACGGCGGTTGTCGTGCGTCTCCCGCCACTCCTCGTACATGCGGCTCACCAGGAAGACCTGATAGTCCATCGAGAGCCCGAAGAGCACCGAGACCATGATCACCGGCAGGAAGGGCTCGATCGGCCCCGCGGCCCCGAGCCCCAGCAACTCGCTGCCCCAGCCCCACTGGAAGATCGCCACCACGATCCCGAAGGAGGAGGCGACCGCGGCGATGTTCATGACCGCCGCCTTGAGCGGGATGCCGATGCTGCGGAACGCCAGCAGCAGGAGCACGCAGCCGAGGCCGACGACCGAGCCGACGAACAGCGGGAGTTTGCCGACGATCACCGAGGCGAAGTCCGCGTAGCCCGCGGTGACGCCGCCGACGTACACCTGCAGTGAGCTGCCCGCGGTGGCCTCGGGGATGACGTCCTCGCGCAGGTGCGTGACGAGCCGGTCGGTGGCCTGGTCCTGCGGGGAGGTGGTGGGGACGACGTCCACGACGTTCAGCCCGTTGCCGTGCTGCCCGGACTCCAGGTGCACCGCGGCGACGCCCTCGGTGCGCCGCAGAACGTCGGTGAGCCGCTGCAGGGCCGCCCGGTCGGCCGCGTCGCCGGACGTGGCGACCAGTTGCAGCGGCCCGTTGAAGCCGGGCCCGAAGCCGTCCGACAGCATGTCGTACGCCTGCCGGGTGGAGGTCCCCGTGGCGTTGTTGCCCTGGTCCGAGGCGCCCAGGTGGAGGGACATGGTGGGCACGGCCAGGAGCAGCATCACGGCGGCGGCGACCGCCCCGAGGATCCGGGGGTGCCGCTCGACGAAGGCGGACCAGCGGGCGGCGAAGCCGGTGGGCAGTTCCGGCGAGGGGCCGTGCTCGGTGAGCCGGCGGCGCTCCCGGCGACTGAGCGCCCTCATGCCGATCACGCCGAGCAGGGAGGGCAGCAACGTCACCGAGGCGGCTACGGTGAGGATCACGGTCAGCGAGGCGGCGACGGCGACGCCGTTGAGGAAGGACAGCCGCAGGATCAGCATGCCGAGCAGCGCCACGCACACCGTGCCGCCCGCGAAGACCACCGCGCGCCCGGTCGTGGCGACCGCCTTCTCCGCGGCCTCGCGCACCGCCAGGCCCTGTTTGAGCCCCCTGCGGTGCCGGGTGACGATGAACAGGGCGTAGTCGATGCCGACGCCCAGCCCGACGAGCATGCCGAGCATCGGCGCGAAATCGGCCACCCGCATCAGGTGGCCGAGCAGTTCGATGGCCATGTACGCGGTGCCCACGCTGACCAGCGCGGTGATGATCGGCAGGAACATCGCGAAGAGCGAGCCGAACGCCAGCAGCAGCACCACGGCCGCGACGGCGACGCCCACCACCTCGCTGATGTGGCCGCCGCCGCCCTCGGTGAGCGCGATGGCACTGCCGCCCAGCGCGACCGTGGTGTCCGCGTCGGCGGCCGCCTTCGCGGTGTCGACGACCTTCTGCACCTCGTCCGCGCGCAGTTCCTCCGACGGCTGGTCGAACATCACCGTGGCGTAGGCGGTACGGCCGTCCCGGCTGATCTGCTCGGCGCCCTGGGCGCCGTACGGGCCGGTGACCGAGGCGACCCCGGGGAGCGCCGCGACCTTCTCCAGGGCCCCGGTCAGCCGTTCCTTGACGGGCTCCACGCTGACGGTGCCCCTGGCCGTGTGCCAGACGATGGTGTCGCTGTCGCCCGAGGACCCCGGGAAGGCCTCCTTGAGCAGCGCGGTGGCCCTGCTGGAGTCCGTTCCCTTGATGTCGTAGTCGTTGGAGTACGCGGAGCCGGCGACGAGTGCCGCCCCGGACAGGCCGACGAGGGCGGCCAGCCACAGGACGACAACGAGGAGACGGCGGTCGAGGCACCATCGGGCCAGTGCAGCCATATCTGCTCTTCCCAGGAGGTTGCGTGGATCTTTCCGGGAGGAGAAGGCCCCACGAAGAACACCACGTTCGTCTCCGACTGAACCAGGAAGAAATGATCGTTTGCCGCTTTCGTGCGCCTAATCACACCTCTTGACGGGAATTTAACTGGGGCTTACACGCCGCGGACCTGCGACGACGCCGAAGGGGCGGGCCCCCGTCCACGGGAGCCCGCCCCTTCCTGCGATGCCGCGCCGGCCGTGGCGGCCGTGGCGGGATCAGCCCTGCACGCCGAGCTTCTCCAGCACCAGTTCGCGGACGCGCTTGGCGTCCGCCTGGCCACGGGTGATCTTCATGACGGCGCCGATGAGGGCGCCGGCCGCGGCCAGGTTGCCGCCGCGGATCTTGTCGGCGACCGCCGCGTTGGCCGCGATGGCCTCGTCGACGGCCGCGCCGAGCGCGCCCTCGTCCGAGACGACCTTCAGGCCGCGCTTGTCGACGACCTCGTCCGGGCCGCCCTCGCCGTCCAGCACGCCCTCGATGACCTGGCGGGCCAGCTTGTCGTTGAGCGAGCCCTCGGCCACCAGTGCCGACACCCGGGCCACCTGGGCCGGGGTGATCGGCAGCGCGGTCAGCTCCACGCCGTCCTCGTTGGAACGGCGGGCCAGCTCGCCCATCCACCACTTGCGGGCGGACGCCGAGTCGGCGCCGGCCTCGATGGTGGCGACGATCAGGTCGATCGCGCCCGCGTTGAGCACCGACTGCATCTCGTGGTCCGAGATGCCCCAGCCCTCTTGGAGGCGCTTGCGCCGCAGCCGCGGGAGCTCCGGCAGCCCGCCCCGCAGTTCCTCGACCCACTCCCGGGCCGGGGCCACGGGAACGAGGTCGGGCTCCGGGAAGTACCGGTAGTCCTCCGCCTCCTCCTTGATGCGGCCGGAGGTGGTGGAGCCGGTGTCCTCGTGGAAGTGCCGGGTCTCCTGGACGATCGTGCCGCCCGAGGAGAGCACCGCCGCGTGCCGCTGGACCTCGAAGCGGACGGCCCGCTCGACGCTGCGCAGCGAGTTGACGTTCTTGGTCTCGCTGCGGGTGCCGAACTTCTCCCGGCCGATGGGGCGCAGCGACAGGTTCACGTCGCAGCGCATCTGGCCCATCTCCATGCGGGCCTCGGAGACGCCCAGCGCCTTGATCAGCTCGCGCAGCTCGGTGACGTACGCCTTCGCGACCTCGGGAGCGCGCTCGCCGGCGCCCTCGATCGGCTTGGTGACGATCTCGATCAGCGGGATGCCGGCCCGGTTGTAGTCCAGCAGCGAGTGCGAGGCGCCGTGGATGCGGCCGGTGGCGCCGCCCACGTGGGTGGACTTGCCGGTGTCCTCCTCCATGTGGGCGCGCTCGATCTCCACGCGGAAGACCTCGCCGTCCTCCAGCTGCACGTCGAGGTAGCCGTTGAAGGCGATCGGCTCGTCGTACTGGGAGGTCTGGAAGTTCTTCGGCATGTCCGGGTAGAAGTAGTTCTTCCGGGCGAAGCGGCACCACTCGGCGATCTCGCAGTTGAGCGCGAGACCGATCTTGATGGCGGACTCGACGCCGGTCGCGTTGACGGCCGGGAGTGCGCCGGGCATGCCCAGGCACACCGGGCACACCTGGCTGTTCGGCTCGGCGCCCAGCGTGGTGGAGCAGCCGCAGAACATCTTCGTCTTGGTGCCGAGCTCGACGTGGACCTCAAGGCCCATCACCGGGTCGTAGGACGCGAGCGCGTCCTCGTAGGACACCAGGTCCGTGACGGTCACAGTTCGATACCTCTCAGTTCCCCGTCAGGATGACAAGACGTCGTCGTCGCCGAGCCGGCGCAGCTGGCGGACCAGCAGGGCGACGCCGGTCGCGATCGCCGCGGCGCTGACGACCGCGTCGATCAGCAGGAGCGTGTCGCTCTCGGCCCGGCCCTTCTTCACCTGCCGCGCGACGCTGACCGCGCCGAAGAGCGTGGTGCCGATGGACAGGTAGGTGCCGGACTTGCTCTTCTTGAAGCCCTTGGCCTTCTCGAGCTTGCTCACAGGATCGGTGCCTCCTCCAGCAGCGGGTGCCCCCAGCGTGCGGTGAAGGCCGCCTCGACGGCCGCACCGACACGGTAGAGCCGGTCGTCGGCCATGGCCGGGGCGATGATCTGCAGCCCGACCGGGAGCCCGTCCTCGGACGCGAGGCCGCAGGGCACCGACATGGCGGAGTTGCCCGCCAGGTTGGCCGGGATGGTGCACAGGTCGGCGAGGTACATCGCCATGGGGTCGTCCACCCGCTCCCCGATCGGGAAGGCGGTGGTCGGGGTGGTCGGCGAGATCACCACGTCGACCTGCCCGAAGGCACGCTCGAAGTCCCGCGAGATCAGGGTGCGGACCTTCTGGGCGCTGCCGTAGTACGCGTCGTAGTAGCCGGAGCTGAGCGCGTACGTGCCGAGCATGATGCGGCGCTTGACCTCGGGGCCGAAGCCGGCCTCGCGGGTGAGGGCGGTGACGTCCTCGGCGCTGCGGGTGCCGTCGTCGCCGACCCGCAGGCCGTAGCGCAGGCCGTCGAAGCGGGCCAGGTTGGACGAGGCCTCGGACGGCGCGATCAGGTAGTACGCGGCGAGCGCGTACTGGAACGACGGGCAGGACAGCTCCACGACCTCGGCGCCGAGCTCGCGCAGCAGCTCCACGGAGTCGTTGAACCGCTCCATGACGCCGGCCTGGTAGCCCTCGCCCGCGAACTCCTTGACGACGCCGACCCGCAGGCCCTTGACGTCGGCGTTGCGCGCGGCCTCCACGACCGGCGGGACCGGCGCGTTGATGGAGGTGGAGTCCATCGGGTCGTAGCCCGCGATGACCTCGTGCAGCAGCGCGGCGTCGAGCACCGTGCGGGCGCAGGGGCCGCCCTGGTCCAGGGAGGAGCTGAACGCCACCATGCCGTAGCGGGAGACGCCGCCGTAGGTCGGCTTGACGCCGACCGTGCCGGTGACGGCGGCCGGCTGGCGGATGGAACCGCCGGTGTCGGTGCCGATGGCCAGCGGGGCCTGGAAGGAGGCGAGGGCGGCGGAGGAGCCGCCGCCGGAGCCGCCGGGGATCCGTGTGAGGTCCCACGGGTTGCCGGTCGGGCCGTAGGCGCTGTTCTCGGTGGAGGACCCCATGGCGAACTCGTCCATGTTGGTCTTGCCGAGGATGACGATGCCGGCCTGCTTGAGGCGGGCGGTCAGCGTCGCGTCGTACGGCGGGATCCAGCCTTCGAGGATCTTGGAGCCGACGGTCGTCGGGATGCCCTTGGTGGTGAAGATGTCCTTCAGGGCCAGCGGGACGCCCGCGAGGGGGCCCAGCTTCTCGCCGGCGGCACGCTTGTCGTCGACGGCCTTGGCCGCCTTCAGGGCGCCCTCGGTGTCCACGTGCAGGAAGGCGTGCACCTTCTCGTCGACCGCGGCGATGCGGTCCAGGTGGGCCTTGGCGACCTCGACGGCGGAGGTCTCGCCGGAGGCGACGGCGGCCGCGGTCTGCGCGGCGGTGAGCCTGGTCAGTTCGCTCATCGTGATCAGTCCTCCCCCAGGATCTGCGGCACCTTGAAACGCTGCTGTTCCTGTGCGGGGGCGCCGGACAGCGCCTCCGCCGGGGTCAGGCTGGGCCGGACCTCGTCAGGGCGCATGACATTCGTCAGCGGCAGCGGGTGGGAGGTCGGCGGTACGTCCTCGCCGGCCACCTCGGCGACGCGGGCGACCGCGCCGATGATGGCGTCGAGCTGTCCGGCGAAGTGGTCGAGCTCTTCGTCCTTCAGCTCAAGACGCGACAGCCGTCCGAGGTGGGCGACCTCCTCGCGCGTGATGCCTGGCATGCAGCGATCCTCTGGGGGTGAGTTCGGTCTTTTCGCGCCCAATCCTATGGGCGCGGGCGCCCCGGGGGCGAAACGGTTTGCGCTCCCCGCCGTCCGCGGGTCCGTCCGGCTGCCCCTGGGGCCCGTGGTGCCTCTGTGGCGGACGCGGCCGCGGCGCCGGTTTTCCGGAGCGCGGCGGTAGGCCACCCGGACGCCCGGGGGCGGGTCACTGGGCGTCGGGGACGGCGGCGCGCTCCTTGGCGGCTTCCAGCTCGGCGGGCCGGTGCCAGCCGACGTGGCTGCGCAGCCGCAGCCAGGCGGTGGCCTCGTCCGGGGGCATGGCGGCGGCGACGAGCCACCCCTGGATGGCGTCGCAGCCGAGGTCGCGCAGGCGCTCCCACGTCAAGTCGTCCTCGACGCCCTCCGCCACGACGAGGAGGCCGAGGGAGTGCGCGAGGTCGATCGTGCAGCGCACGATCTCCGCGTCCTCGGCGTCGACCACGAGGCGGGCGACGAACGAGCGGTCGATCTTGAGTTCGCTCACCGGCAGGCGCCGGAGGTGGACCAGGGAGGAGTAGCCGGTGCCGAAGTCGTCCAGGGACATCTTCACGCCGTGGCCGGTGAGCCCGGCCATCGTGTCCGCGGCGCGCTGCGGGTCGTCCAGCAGCACGTGCTCGGTGATCTCCAGCTGCAGCGCCCCCGGCGGGACGCCGTGCCGGGCCAGTCGCGCAGCGACGGCCCCGGCGAAGCCCGGCGAGTGGACGTCGCGCGGGGAGACGTTGACCGCGACGGGCACGTCGAGGCCCATCGCACGCCAGCGGGCGACCTGGCCGAGCGCGGTCTCCAGGACGTACTCGGTCAGCTGCGGCATCAGCCCGGAGGTCTCGGCGATGGCGATGAACTCCTCGGGGCTCACCCGTCCCCGCTCCGGATGGACCCAGCGCACCAGCGCCTCCAGCCCGGCGACGTGCCCGTCGAAGCGCACCTTGGGCTGGTAGTGGAGCTCGACCTCGCCCCGGTCCAGGGCACGGCGCAGATCGCCGAGCAGACCGAGCCGGTCGGGTGTGTTGCCGTCGCGGGAGGACTCGTAGACCTCGACCCCGCTGCGGTCACGTTTCGCCTGGTACATCGCGACGTCGGCGCGGCGCAGCAGGCCCTCGGCGTCGGAGGCGTGATCGGGGAAGACGGCGACCCCGGCGCTGGCCTCCAGCACCAGGGTCAGGCCGTCGAGACTGAGGGGTGAGCCGAGGGCCGCGACCAGGGCGCGGGCGATGCGCTGGGCCCGGGTGGGCGAGTCGCAGGTGGGGAGGAGCACGGCGAACTCGTCGCCGCCGAGCCGGGCCGCCTCGGCGCCGCGCGGCAGGGCCAGCCGCAGCCGGTCGGCTATCTGCAGCAGCAGGCGGTCGCCGGCCATGTGGCCGAGGGTGTCGTTGACGGAGCGGAACTTGTCGAGGTCGATCAGGACGAGCGCGGTCCGTGTGCCCTCACGGTCTGCTTCCTCGAGCGCCGTCCAGGTGCGTTCCAGCAGCCACTGACGATTCGGCAGTCCGGTCAGCGGATCGCGCAACTGCTCCTCGGCGCGCGCGTGGGCGATCCACAAGGTGGAGTCCAATGCGATGAGCGGCACGGCGAACAGCGGGAGCAGCAGCGGCAGATCGGCCGCCACGATGATGATCAGCGGGGAGATCCCGAGCAGCGCCACACCGACGAAGCCCTGGCGTATCAGGGCGGTCCTGGCCACCGTCGGCAGGGCGCCGGCCCGCGGCACGATCGCGTACCACAGGAGGGTCCGGGTCGCAGCCAGGTAGGCGAGTGCGGCGCCGAACACCGACGGGATCGCTCCCATCCCCCAAGTGGCGGGTTGCCAGGGGTGTTCGACGGTCGGGTGGATGCCGAACCCGGACAGCGCGAGCGAGGCGGCGCCGATGCCGAGGATGTCCACGGCGCCGTGCAGCACGGCCTGCCGCCAGCGGTGCCGGCGGGCCGTGCCGACCAGTACCACCACGGCCAGGCTCACCAGGACCGCGGGCACCCAGCCGTACAGCAGCAGCATCGCCAGCGTCAGGGCGGCGCCGGAGCCGGTGCCGCCCCACCAGCGGTCGCGGCCCATCGCGACGAGGTGGCCGACGATGATGCCGGTGAGCACGGCGAAAGCCCAGCCCACGTCACCGCCCGGGAAGAACGCGGCGCCGTCCAGCACCATCCGGACGACGCCCACCAGAAGGGCCGCCGTGGCCGCGCCCAAGACCGCGTAGCGCAGTGCCGCGGCAGGCAGCACCGGCACGGTCTGCCGGCGCAGCCGTGGCGCCGGTCCGGCGCTGTCCGTCGGTTCCATGCCCGTCCCTCTCGCAGCCGCGTGTGCCGTCGAACCACACGCCCTGCCCGCGGCGTGGAGCCGCGGAACCGCTGCAGGGCAGATGCCCGGAAGGCGCGCCTCTCAACAGTAGGCCGCCAAAGGCTGCCACGGGCACCGATCGGCAGGGGTTGCCCGAATGGATACCGGGCTCCCGGAACGTTCTGGTATGGGCCGAAAGGGTGGTGATGGGCCGTCACTCAGCGGGGTTCACGGTGACCTCCCGGGCGGCGTCCGCTCCCTGCTCCAGCAGCACGGCGAACCCGGCCTCGTCCAGGATCGGCACCTTGAGCTGCACCGCCTTGTCGTACTTGGAGCCGGGGCTGTCGCCGACCACCACGAAGTCGGTCTTCTTCGACACCGAGCCGGTGACCTTGGCGCCGCGGCTCGTCAGTTGGTCCTTGGCACCGTCACGGGTGTGCGTGGCGAGGGTGCCGGTGACGACCACGGTCAGCCCCTCCAGGGGGCGCGGCCCCTCGTCGGAGCCCTCCTCGGTGAAGCGGACACCGGCCGCCTTCCACTTGCGCAGGATCTCGCGGTGCCACTCCTCCTCGTGCCACTGCTTGAGGGAGGCGGCGATGATGCCGCCGACCCCGTCCACACCGGCCAGCCGCTCCTCGTCCGCGGCGAAGACGGCGTCCAGGTCCCGGAACTCGCGGGCGAGCGCCTCGGCGGCGACGGGGCCGACGTGACGGATCGACAGCCCGGCGATGATCCTGGCGAGCGGCTGCTCCTTGGCCTTCTGGATGTTCTCCAGCATGGCCACGGCGTTCTTCTTCAGCTCGCCCTGCTGGTTGGCGAAGACCGAGACGACCTTCTCCTGACCCGTCTTCGGGTCGCGCTTGGGCAGGCCGCTGTTCTGGTCGAGCACATGCGCGCGAATGGGCAGCAGCTGCTCGGGGGTCAGGTCGAACAGGTCGCCCTCGTCGCGCAGCGGCGGCTCGGCGGGCTCCAGCGGCCGGGTCAGCGCGGCGGAGGCGACGTAACCGAAGTTCTCGATGTCCAGGCAGTTACGGCCGGTCAGGTAGAACACCCGTTCCCGGATCTGCGCCGGGCAGCCCCGCGCGTTGGGGCAGCGGAGGTCGATGTCGCCCTCCTTCATCGGCCGCAGCGGGGTGCCGCACTCGGGGCACTCGGCGGGCATCACGAACGCGCGCTCGCTGCCGTCCCGCAGGTCGACGACCGGGCCGAGGATCTCGGGGATGACGTCCCCCGCCTTGCGCAGCACGACCGTGTCACCGATCAGCACACCCTTGGCCTTGACCACGTCCTGGTTGTGCAGGGTGGCGAACTCGACCTCGGAACCGGCGACCTTCACCGGCTCGACCACCGCGTACGGCGTCACCCGGCCCGTGCGGCCGACACCGACCCGGATGTCCACCAGCTTGGAGTTGACCTCCTCCGGGGCGTACTTCCAGGCGATGGCCCAGCGCGGGGCCCGGGCGGTGGAGCCGAGCCGGCCCTGCAACGGGATCTCGTCCACCTTGACGACGATGCCGTCGATCTCGTGCTCGACGTCGTGGCGGTGCTCGCCGTAGTAGGCGATGGCCTCCTTGACCCCGGCCATCGTGTCCACGACGCGGGCGTACTTGGTCGTGGGCAGGCCCCACTCGTGCAGCAGCTCGTAGGCGTGCGACTGGCAGTCGATCGTGAAGCCGTCGCGGGCGCCGATGCCGTGCACCACCATGTGCAGCGGCCGGCTCGCGGTGACCCGCGGGTCCTTCTGGCGCAGGGAACCGGCGGCGGCGTTGCGCGGGTTGGCGAAGGGCTTGTCGCCCGCCTCGACCAGGCGGGCGTTGAGCTCCTGGAACTTCTCCATGGGGAAGAAGACCTCGCCGCGGATCTCGACCAGGGCGGGCACCCGCTCCCCCGCCAGCCGGTCCGGGATCTCGGCGATCGTGCGCACATTGGGCGTGATGTCCTCGCCCGACCGGCCGTCGCCGCGGGTGGCGGCGCGCACCAGGCGCCCGTTCTCGTACGTGAGGTTGACGGCGAGGCCGTCGACCTTGAGCTCGCACAGGAAGTGGTAGGTGCCGCCGTCGCCGGCCGGGGGGCCGAGCTCGCCGGCGAGCCGGTCCGCCCAGGCGTCGAGCTCCTCCTCGGTGAAGGCGTTGTCGAGGGAGAGCATGCGCTCGCGGTGCTCGACCGAGGTGAACTCGGTCTCGTAGGCGCCGGAGACCTTCTGGGTGGGCGAGTCCGGGGTGCGCAGCGAGGGGTGCTCGTCCTCCAGTGCCTCCAACTGCCGCAGCAGTTTGTCGAAGTCGGCGTCGCTGACGACCGGCTGGTCCTTGACGTAGTAGCGGAAGCGGTGCTCCTCGACCTGCTCGGCCAGCGAGGCGTGCAGCTCGCGCGCGCTCGCCGGCACGTCCTCGTTCCTGGCGCCCTCGGGGATCTCGGAGTTCTCCACGTACACGTCCTTCCTCACTCAGGGCTCACTCAGGGTTGTCGACGAGCGAGCGTGCCGCCTTTGCGCAGTGCGTGAGCGCGGCACGGGCATAGGCCGGGGAGGCCCCTGCCAGACCGCAGGCCGGGGTGACCGCCACGGAGGTGCCCAGAGCCTCCGGGGACAGCCCCAGCCTGCGCCACAGCGCCCGAACACCACTGACGCTACCGGCAGGGTCCGACAATGGGGCGTCGGTGCCGGGCACGACACCGGTGAAGAGCGCGGTCCCCGCCTCGGCCGCCTCACCGAAGGCGTCCCAGTCACGCTCCGTGAGCAGCGAGAAATCGAACGACACCCCGGCCACCCCGGCGCGCCGCAGCAGCGCGAACGGCACGTCCGGCGCGCACGAGTGCACGATCACCGGCACCCCGCCCGCCGCGGCCATGACGTCCCGGAGCCCGCCCTCGACCACACCGCGGTCGACCGCGCGGTGCGTCCGATAGCCGCTGGCCGTCCTGACCTGCCCGCGCAGCACGGCGGTCAACGACGGCTCGTCCAGCTGCAGCACGGGACGCGCGCCCGGGATCCTGCGGCGGACGTCCTCCACGTGCAGCCGCAGCCCCTCGCCGAGCGACTCCGCCAGGTCGCGGCAGGCCCCCGGGTCGGACAGGGCCGCCTCGCCGGTCTTCAGCTCGACCGCCGCCGCCAGCGTCCACGGACCGACCGCCTGGATCTTCAGCGGACCCTGGTAGCCCTGGGTGAACTCCTCCAGCGCGTCGAGGTCCTCCCCCAGCCACGCCTTTGCGCGCCGGGTGTCCCGGCCCGGCCGGTCCCCGAACCGCCAGCCGCTGGGCTCCACCCGCGCGTACAGCTCGACGAGCAGGCCGAGACTGCGCCCGATCATGTCGGCACCGGGGCCGCGCGAGGGCAGCTCCGGCAGGAACGGCAGCGCCTCCACCGCCCCCGTCGCCGTGCGCGCCGCCTCGCGCGCGTCGCCGCCCGGCAGGGAGCCGACGCCGGTGGCGGTGCCCTCGGCCAGTACGAACCGCTCTTCCTCGCCCATGGCCATCGGTCAGACCCCCGGCCGGACCGTCAGGTCGTTGATCTCGGCGTCCCGCGGGAGGTCGAGGGCCGTCAGGATCGTCGTCGCCACCGACTCCGGGTCGATCCAGCGGGAGGCGTCGTACGGCTTGCCCTCCTGCTGGTGCACCTTGGCCTGCATGGGCGTCGCGGTGCGGCCCGGGTAGACGGAGGTGACCCGCACCCCGGCGCCGTGCTCCTCCTCGCGGAGCGAGTCGGCGAGCGCCTTCAGGCCGTGCTTGCTGGCCGCGTAGGCGCCCCACGCGGCGTGCGCGTTGAGGCCGGCGCCGGAGTTGACGAAGAGCACGTGGCCGCGGGACAGCCGCAGTTGGGGCAGGAGAAGACGGGTCAGTTCGGCGGGGCCTACGAGGTTGGCCGCCAGCGTCTGGTTCCAGATCTTCGGGGTCAGCTCGCCGATCGGGGCCAGGTCCACGACGCCCGCCACGTGCAGCAGGGAGTCCAGGCGGTCCGGCGGCTCCTGGTGGCCCAGCGCCCACGACAGCCGCTCGGGCTCGGCCAGGTCGCCGACGAGCGTACGGGCCCCGGGGAAGCGGGCGGCGAGCTCCTTGGCGCGTCCGGCGTCGCGGGCCAGCAGCCACAGCTCGTCGCCGCGGTCGAGCAGGCGCCGCGTCACGGCGGCGCCGATGCCGGAACCGGCTCCGGTGATCAGGTGAATCGACATGGCCCCATGCTCGCATCACCCGGGCTCACACGATGCCCGCGGTCTCCTCCAGATAGGCGAGCGCCGAGACCTCGTCCTCCGCGAAGAACACCAGGTCGGTCAGGGGCAGCGGCAGGAAGCCCTCCGCGTCCATGCGCTGGAACTGCTCCTTCAGCCCGTCGTAGAAGCCGGCGGTGTTGAGCAGGACGACCGGCTTGGTGTGCAGGCCGTGCTTCTTCAGCTCCAGGATCTCGGTGGCCTCGTCCAGCGTGCCCGTGCCGCCCACCATGACCACCACGGCGTCGGCGCGGGCCAGCAGCTCCGCCTTGCGTTCGGCGAGGTCCGCGGCGATCACCATCTCGTCGGCGTTCTTGCGGGCCTTGGCCGCCAGGAACTCCACGGAGACCCCGACCAGCCGGCCGCCGTGCTCCTGCACCCCGTCGGCCAGCAGCTTCATCAGACCCACGTCCGAGCCGCCCCACACCAGCGTGTGGCCGCCTTTGCCGATCAACTCGGCGAACCGGCGGGCCGGTTCGGTGTAGCGGGCGTCCAGGTCGGCGGCGGAGAGGAAGACACAGATGTTCATACGGCCCAGTCTTCCGTATCGCCGCACCGCGAGCGCCCGGCGCGGGTGACGCGGGCGGTACGGACCGTCAGGCCGAGGCGGCGGCGCGGGCGCGGCGCTCGGTGGCGGCGATGGTGGCCGAGCCGACGACGCGGGTGCCCTCGTACAGCACGACCGCCTGGCCCGGCGCGACACCGCGGACGGGGTCGCCGGTGAAGCGCACGCGCAGTTCCTCCCCGGCCAGTTCGGCCAGGACCGGCACGTCCTCGCCGTGCGCGCGCAGCTGCGCGGTGTACGCCCGCGGGCCGTCCCCGACCGGCGCGGTGCCGCACCAGCGCGGCCGGATGGCGGTGAGCGCGGTGACGTCCAGGGCGTCGGCGGGGCCGACCGTGACGGTGTTGTCCACCGGCGAGATGTCCAGGACGTAGCGGGGCTTGCCGTCGTCCGCCGGGACGCCGAGCCGCAGGCCCTTGCGCTGGCCGACGGTGAAGCCGTAGGCGCCGTCGTGGGTGCCGAGGCGGTTGCCGTCCTCGTCGAGGATGTCGCCCTCGGCGGTGCCGAGCCGGCGCGCGAGGAAGCCCTGGGTGTCCCCGTCGGCGATGAAGCAGATGTCGTGGCTGTCCGGCTTCTTCGCCACCGACAGACCGCGGCGGGCCGCCTCCGCCCGGATCTCGTCCTTGGTGGTGAGGGTGTCGCCGAGCGGGAACATCGCGTGCGCCAGCTGCCGCTCGTCCAGCACGCCGAGGACGTACGACTGGTCCTTGGCGGCGTCGGAGGCGCGGTGCAGCTCGCGGCCGCCGTCGTCGTTGACGACCACGGTGGCGTAGTGGCCGGTGCACACGGCGTCGAAGCCCAGCGCGATCGCCTTGTCCAGCAGCGCCGCGAACTTGATCTTCTCGTTGCAGCGCAGGCAGGGGTTGGGGGTGCGGCCGGCGGCGTACTCGGCGACGAAGTCGTCGACCACGTCGGCACGGAAGCGCTCGGCCAGGTCCCAGATGTAGAAGGGGATGCCGATCACGTCGGCGGCACGGCGGGCGTCGTTGCTGTCCTCGATCGTGCAGCAGCCGCGCGCGCCGGTGCGGAACGACTGGGGGTTCGCGGACAGCGCCAGGTGCACGCCGGTCACGTCGTGCCCCGCTTCGGCGGCACGGGCGGCCGCGACGGCCGAGTCGACGCCACCGCTCATCGCGGCGAGCACGCGGAGGCGACGGCCGTCGCCAGGGCCTGTGGGTGCACCGGGGAAGTCAGTCATAGCGCCTTCAAGAATACGCGCGCGTCAGGACAGTCCCGCGCTGCGGGCGCGGGCGACGACCGGGGCGATGGCGGTCACGAGCGCGTCGACGTCGGCCGGGGTGGAGGTGTGGCCGAGGGAGAAGCGCAGGGAGCCGCGCGCGAGGTCGGGGTCGGCACCGGTGGCGAGCAGCACGTGGCTGGGCTGGGGGACGCCGGCGGTGCAGGCGGAGCCCGTGGAGCACTCGATGCCCTGGGCGTCCAGGAGCAGGAGCAGGGAGTCGCCCTCGCAGCCGGGGAAGGAGAAGTGGGCGCTGGAGGGCAGGCGGCCCTCCGGGGCGGGGTCGCCGTTGAGGATGGCGTCCGGAACGGCTGCGCGGACCCGGGAGACCAGGTCGTCGCGCAGGGCTCCGACGTCCCGGACGAACTCCTGGCGGCGCTCGGCCGCGAGGGTGCCCGCGGCGGCGAAGGACGCGACCGCGGGGACGTCGAGGGTGCCGGAGCGCACGCCGCGCTCCTGGCCGCCGCCGTGCAGCAGCGGCACGGGGCCCACCTCGCGGCGCAGCACCAGGGCGCCGACGCCGTACGGGCCGCCGACCTTGTGGCCGGTGACGGTCATCGCGTCGAGTCCCGAGGCCGCGAAGTCCACCTCGGCCTGGCCGAGCGCCTGGACCGCGTCCGAGTGCAGAGGTACGTCGAACTCCCGGGCGACGGCGCTGAGTTCCTGGATCGGCATGATCGTGCCGACCTCGTTGTTGGCCCACATCACGGTGGCCAGGGCGACGTCGTGCGGATCGCGGGCGATGGCCTCGCGCAGCGCCTCGGCGTGCACCCGCCCGTAGCCGTCGACGGGCAGCCACTCGACGCGCGCGCCCTCGTGCTCGGCGAGCCAGTCGACGGCGTCCAGCACCGCGTGGTGCTCGACGGGGCTGGCCAGCACGCGCGTGCGCCGTGGGTCGGCCGCCCGCCGGGCCCAGTACAGGCCCTTGACGGCGAGGTTGTCGGCCTCGGTGCCGCCCCCGGTGAAGACGATCTCACTGGGCCGGGCACCGAGCGCGGCGGCCAGTGCTTCGCGGGACTCCTCCACCGTGCGCCGGGCCCTTCGGCCGGCCGCGTGGAGGGAGGAGGCGTTGCCCGTGACAGCGAGCTGCGCGGTCATCGCCGCCACGGCTTCCGGCAGCATCGGTGTCGTGGCGGCGTGGTCGAAGTAGGCCATGGTGAGCCTGATTCTACGGGTCCGCCGGCCCCGCGAACCCGCCCCGGCGGCCCGTCAGGGCCACCGTCCCGGGCCGCACAGGCGCCGCCCGGCGCGCGCCGTGGCACGTCTCACACGGTGGCGGCGTCCTCCTCGGCCCGGCTGCGCCGGTGCCAGGCACGCGGGGCGCGCCAGTGGAAACGCATGGCCAGCAGCCGCAGCCCGAAGGCGCTCACCACCGCGACCACGCCGGTGCCCGGGTTCAGCGCCCCGAAGTGGATGAGCAGGGCCACGATGGTGGCCCCGACGATGGCCGGCACGGCGTACAGGTCGCGGTCCCAGCGCAGCAGGGACGGCACCTCGTTGCCGAGCAGGTCGCGCAGCACACCGCCGCCGACGGCTGTGGCCAGGCCGAGCGTGGCGGAGGCGGTGAGGTTCAGCCCGTGGTCGTAGGCCTTGGTGGTGCCGGTGACGCAGAAGAGACCGAGCCCGGCGGCGTCGAAGACGCTGATGGTGGTGTTGATCCGCTCCACGTGCGGGTGGAGGAAGAAGACCACCGCGGTCGCGATGAGCGGGGTCAGGAAGTACCCGAGGTCGGTGAAGGCGGCCGGCGGGACCGCCCCGATGATCAGGTCCCTGATCAGCCCTCCGCCCAGCGCCGTGACCTCGGCGAGCACCGCCATGCCGAAGACGTCGTAGTTCTTGCGTACGGCGAGCAGTGCGCCGGAGATCGCGAAGACGAAGATTCCGGCGAGGTCGAGCATGTGCTGGACGGAGTGGCTGAACAGTTCGGTGTGCACCGGTCCCATTGTGCCGGGAGGGCGGTGAGGGCCCGGTCGGTGCGATCGGGCCGGTCAGGCCTTGTCTGCCGCCTTCCGCGCCGGGCCCGCTCCGGCCGGGGACTCCCCGCCGGTGTTCTCCGGGTGGTGGCAGGCCACCTGGTGCCCGGTGGCCAGGGCGACCAGCGGCGGCTCGGTGGTCTTGCAGACCTCGGTCGCCTTCCAGCACCGGGTGTGGAAACGGCAGCCCGGCGGCGGCGCGATCGGCGACGGGACGTCACCGGTGAGCAGGATGCGCTCCCGCTCGGTGCGCCGCTTGGGGTCCGGCACCGGCACCGCGGAGAGCAGCGCGTTGGTGTACGGGTGCATCGGCTTGCTGTAGAGGTCCTCGCGGTCGGCGACCTCGACGACCTTGCCGAGGTACATGACCGCGATGCGGTCCGACACGTGCCGGATGACCGACAGGTCGTGCGCGATGATCAGGTACGTCAGGCCGAGCTCGCTCTGGAGGTCGTCCAGGAGGTTGACCACCTGGGCCTGGATGGAGACGTCCAGCGCGGAGACCGGCTCGTCCGCCACCACGAGCTTCGGCTTGAGCGCCAGCGCCCGGGCGATGCCGATGCGCTGCCGCTGGCCGCCGGAGAACTCGTGCGGGTAGCGGTTGTAGTGCTCGGGGTTGAGGCCGACCAGCTCCAGGAGGTTCTGCACCTCCTTCTTGATGCCGTGCTCGGTCTGCACCTTCTGCAGCGTGAACGGCGCGCCGACGATCGTGCCGACGGTGTGGCGCGGGTTCAGCGAGGAGTACGGGTCCTGGAAGATCATCTGCACATCGCGGCGGAGCGGGCGCATCCGGCCCGTGCCGAGGTGCGTGATGTCCCGGCCGTCGAACTCGATGGTCCCGCCGGTCGGTTCGAGCAGTCGGGTGATCAGCCGGCCCATGGTGGACTTGCCGCAGCCGGACTCGCCCACCACGCCCAGGGTCTCCCCCGCGTTGACGTGGAAGTCGATGCCGTCGACGGCCTTGACCGCGCCGACCTGGCGCCGCAGCAGACCCTTGGTGATCGGGAAGTGCTTGACCAGGCCGCTCACCTTGAGCAGGGCGTCCGACCCGTCGGCGGTCGACTGCTGGGGGATCGTCATCTCCTGGCCTTTCACAGCTTCGGCGCAATCTCTTCGGTCCAGATGCGCTCCCGGTCCGCCGTGCGCAGGTGGCAGGCCGCGAGGTGCCCGGCGCCGACGTCCCGCAGCTCCGGCACGACCGTGCTGCTGGCGCCGTCGGTGAGCTCCGCGTACGGGCAGCGCGGGTGGAAGGCGCACCCGGAGGGCACGTTGATGAGGCTCGGCGGCGATCCCTTGACCGGGATCAGCCGGTCCGTGCGCTCGCGGTCGATGCGCGGCATCGAGCCCAGCAGGCCCCAGGTGTAGGGGTGCTGCGGCTCGTAGAACACCTTCTCGGCGCTGCCGCGCTCCACGCACCGGCCGCCGTACATGACCAGCAGGTCGTCGGCGAGTTCCGCGACGACACCGAGGTCGTGGGTGATCATGATGACCGCGGAGCCGAACTCCTTCTGCAGATCCCGGATGAGGTCCAGGATCTGCGCCTGCACGGTCACGTCGAGCGCGGTGGTCGGCTCGTCGGCGATCAGCAGCTCGGGGTTGTTCGACAGCGCCATCGCGATCATCGCGCGCTGCCGCATACCGCCGGAGAACTGGTGCGGGTAGTCCGCGAAGCGCTTGGCGGGCTCGGGGATGCCCACCCGGTCGAGCATCTCGACGGCCCGCGCGCGGGCCGCCTTCTTGCTCACCGCGTGGTGCACCCGGTACGCCTCGACGATCTGCGCGCCCACCGTGTAGTAGGGGTGCATCGCCGACAGCGGGTCCTGGAAGATCATCGCCATCTTGCTGCCGCGCAGCCGCCGGACCCGTTCCTGCTCGGCGCCGATGAGCTCCTCGCCGTCCAGCCAGACCTCACCGGAGATGGTGGCGTTGGCCGTGCGGTGCAGGCCCATGATCCCCAGCGAGGTGACCGACTTGCCGGAACCGGACTCGCCGACGATGCCGAGGGTGCGGCCGCGACGGAGGTCGAAGCTCAGCCCGTCCACCGACTTGACCAGGCCGTCGTCGGTGTTGAAGTGGATCCTCAGGTCGCGCACCGAGAGGAACGCGCCGTCGGCGTCCGGTGGGACGGCGAGCGCGGGCTCGCCGACCGCCAGGGACGCCCGGGGCTGCTGCGCCGGGACCTCGGCGGCCGCCGGCGCGGCGGCCTCCTCGCCGGTGGAGGCGTCCGCCGCGACGTCCTCGGAGGACGCGGTGTCCTGAACGGGTTCCGTGACGGGGTCCTGCTGCGCGGGCTCGGCGTCCGCGGAGGGCTCCTCCGTCCGGGGCGAGCCGTTCGAGGTGCTGTCGGCCGTGCTCACGAGAACCTCACCCTGGGGTCGATGGCGGCGTACACAAGGTCCACCAGGAGATTGCAGACGACGATGAAGAAGGCGGCGACCAGGGTCACACCCAGCACGATCGGCAGGTCGTTGTCCCTGACCCCGTCGACTGCGTAGGCGCCGATCCCCTTGAAGGAGAAGACGTTCTCGGTGATGACCGCGCTGCCCACCAGCAGACCGAAGTCCATGCCGAAGATGGTGACGATCGGGGTGAGCGCGGCCCGCAGGCCGTGCTTGACGACGACATGGCGCTCCCGCAGGCCCTTGGCCCGCGCGGTGCGGATGTAGTCCTCACCCATCGTCTCCAGCATGCCGGCCCGGGTGAGCCGGGCGTACAGCGCGGAGTAGAGGAACGCGAGGCTGCACCAGGGCAGTAGCAGGTTCCATGCCCAGTCCGCCGGATTCTCGGTGAACGGAACGTAGTTCACTCCATCGGCCCAGATCGGCCACTGGACGGTGAACACGCCCAGCACCAGGATGCCGGTGAAGAAGATCGGGAGCGAGACGCCCGCGAGAGCCACGCCCATCGAGAGCCGGTCGAAGATCGAGCCCCGCTTGAGCGCGGAGACCACGCCCACCGCGACACCGCTGATCACCCAGAGCACCGCCGCGCCGATGGCCAGCGAGAAGGAGATCGGGATGCGGTCCTTGAGCTGCGGCCAGACCTCCACATGGGACTTGAAGGAGTAGCCGAAGCAAGGGGCGCCGCAGTGCGTCGCGTCCGGGCCGAACTTGTAGTCGGCGCCGGCGAACAAGGCCTTGAGGAAATGCCAGTACTGCTGGTACAGCGGCAGGTCGAACCCGAGGTTCTTCTTGACCGCCGCGATGGAGGCGGGGTTGGCGTCCTTACCCACGTACTGGGTCGCCAACTGGGTGGTGGTCTGCCCGCCGAGGCGGGGGACCAGGAAGAAGATCGCGAAGGTGACTGCGCTGACGACCAGCAGCAGGATCACCGCGGCGAACACGCGTCGAATGATGTACGCAGCCACAGCCGTGCGGCGTCGGGCCCGCCGGACCGGGGGTCACCCGGTCCGGCGGGACACCGATGCCTTCACCTGCCTTCCGATTACTTGGACGAACCCATCAGCAGGTAGTCGTACATTCCGAGGTACGCCTGGGTCACCGTGACGTTGGTCGCCGACGGCGGGCGGTACAGGAGGTTCTTGCGCCACAGCAGCGGCACCACCGAGGCGTTCTCCATGACCATCTTGTCGATGTCGCCCCAGGCCTTGGTACGGGCCGCGGCGTCGGTGTTGGCGATCGCGTCGGCCAGGGCCTTGTTGATGGCCGGGTCGTTCAGCTCCATCAGGTTGTTGCCACCCGAGGGCTTGATCGCGGAGCCGTCGACGATCTGGTCGAGGAAGCCGTAGCCGGTCGGCCAGTCGGCACCCCAGGCCATCATCATCAGGCCGATCTTGTGCTGGTGCACGTAGCTCGGCACACCGACGTAGTTCGAGAAGTACTTGCCGGCCGGGAAGGTCTGGATCTTGGCGTCGATGCCGACCTTCTTGAGCGAGGCCTGGATCGCGGTGGCCATGGCGACCTCGGACGGACGGTCCGTGCGCGCGGTCAGCGTGGTGCTGAAGCCGTTCGGCTTGCCGCAGGCGGTCAGGGACGCCTTGGCCTTGGCCGCGTCACCCTTGTCGCCCGGGGTCTCGTACAGGTTGAACTTGTTGAAGCCGTTGACCGACGGCGGGATCAGCGTGGAGGCGACGTCGCCCTTCACGCCACCACCGGCGGCCGCCTGGACCGAGGCCTTGTCGAGCGCCCACTGGACGGCCTTGCGGCAGTCGGCGTTGTTGAACGGCGCGACGTTGACGTTCATCGCCATGTACGAGGTCGCACCGGCGATGGAGTTGTCGCTGTTCTTCAGGTTCTTCGGGCTGGTCAGGATCTTCGGCTGGGTCTGCGGCTGCACACCGGCGCCGGCACCGTCGACCGTGCTGTTGTCGGCCAGCAGGTTGTTGTCGATGGTGAGCGGGTTGACCTTCAGCTTCAGCACGAACTTGTCCGGCAGCGCGGTGCGGATCGGGTCCGTCGCCTTGTCCCACTGCGGGTTGCGGACCAGCGTGGCACCCGAACCCTCGGTGTACGAGGAGAACTTGTACGGGCCCGTGGACTGGATGTGCTGGACGTACGTCGCGCCCGTGTCCTTCGCCGCCGGCACCGGGGCCGTCTGCGAGAACGTCGCGAGGTAGTCGAAGTCCGCGAAGGGCTTGCTCAGGTGGAAGACGATGGTCTTGTCGTCCGGGGTCTCGATGGACTTCAGGCCCTCGGGGGACTTGTCCTTGTACGGACCCTGGTACTTGTCACCGCCCTCGAGGTACGCCTTGAAGTAGGTCGGGCCGTTGGCCATGACATCGGGCGCGAAGTTGCTGCGCTCGACCGCGTACTTCACGTCCTTGGACGTGACCGGGGTGCCGTCCTCGAACTTGACGCCGTCGCGGAGCGTGTAGGTCCAGGTCTTGGCGTCCGCGGACGCCTTGCCCAGGCCGGTGGCCAGGTCCGGGACGAGCTCGAGGCCGTCCTTGCCCGCGGCGGGCTTGAACGTCAGCAGAGTGCGGCCGTACAGACGGGAGAAGTTCTGCACCCAGCCGTAGTACGTGTTGCCCGGGTCCAGGGAGTCCGGCACGTCGGAGTCTTCCATCGTGACCGTACCCCCCTTCTTGTCCGACTTGTTGACGATCTGGGTCAGGGCGGCGTCCTTGCCGGCCCCGCCCTTGCTGCTGCTGCTCGAGCCGCCGCTCTTGGAGCTGCTGCTGCACGCAGACGCGCCCAGGGCCATAGCCGTGGCAAGTGCCACTATGGCTGTTGCTTTTCTGCTGTTCATGCCGAGGTAAGCCCCCTCATTCGGTGATGTTGCTGCACAGCGGAGCGCGTTGAGCGCGCGCCGAGTCACTTGCTGCGCGGGTCGAGGGCGTCTCGCAGCCCGTCGCCCAGCAGGTTGAACGCCAAGACGGTGATGAAGATGGCCAGGCCCGGCACGAACATGTACTGCGGGTCCGCCTGGAACACGTCGACCGCGCTGGTCAGCATGTTGCCCCAGGATGCCTGCGGCGGAGCGATACCGACCCCGAGGAAGCTCAGCGCCGCCTCGAAGAGGATGTTGGTGGGGATCAGCAGCGTCGAGTAGACGAGGATCGGCGCCACCAGGTTGGGCAGCAGCTCCCGGAAGAGGATGAACGGTCCCCGGGCGCCGAGGCTGCGGGACGCGTCCACGAACTCGCGCTCCCTGAGGCTCAGGGTCTGGCCGCGCACGATGCGTCCCATGTACGGCCAGTTGAAGAAGCCGATGACGAAGATCAGCACGCAGATCCGCAGCGGCAGCCCGTTCAGGCCGAAGGCGCCGTCCTGCAGCGAGGCCGAGATCGAGATGGCGAACAGCAGCAGCGGGAAGGCCAGGAAGATGTCCATCATCCGGCTGATCAGGCTGTCCACCCAGCCGCCGTAGTAGCCGGCGACGATACCGAGGACGGTTCCGATCACGTTGGAGAGGATCGTCGCGCCGGTGGCGACCAGGAGCGAGATCCAGGAGCCCTCGATGATGCGGGCCAGGATGTCGCGTCCGAACTGCGGATCCACGCCAAGGGGGTGATCCCAGCTCATACCGCCCCAGCCGCCCTTGGGGGACAGCAGTTCGGCATCGACCAGATCCTGGTTGAAGGCGTTGGGGTCGAGATGGAAGATCATCTCGATGGGCTTGGCAAGTACCGCCAGCAGCACCAGGAGGATCACGACGACGCCACCGGCCACCGCCACCTTGTCGCGCTTGAAGCGCATCCAGGCGATCTGGCTGAGGGAACGTCCTTCGATCTGGCTCCGGGTGGCCCCGCTGAGCACAGCCTCCGGCGGTGCCTCGGTCTGTGAAGCGGTGGTCTCTATCGGTGCGGTCATGGTGAAACTGACCCCTCTCGCCGGCGGGTTACCGGCGCGCGCCCGCCGCTGTAGCGGCTTTACTCATCGGTCGTGCTCGTGGTGCTGCGGTGCTGCGGTGCTGTGGCAGGTGAAACCAGGGGTTGGGAAACCCTCTGGCGGGTGAGTCTTCATCCTGATCGCGATCACACACCAGACCCGGCGGGGAATGTATGCGCAACCGTGATGTGGTGACGCTTCGCCCGTTATTACCGTGGTGTTACGCGCGTTGACAGATCGCCGGGAGAGGCCCCGACTCGCTACCGTCGGATCCATGAATGATCGGCTTCGCGCGGTGTGCGACCTCATGGTCCCCGTGGTCAGGGAGATGGCAGGACTGCACGAGTACGACGGCCAGGTCCAGGATCTGTCGCCGGACGGCGTACGCCGCGGCCTGTCCGCGCTGGCCCACGCGCGACGCCGCGAGGCGCCTCTGGCGGACGCGCACGACGAACGGCACCTTTCGGTCTTCGAGGACACCCTCAAGGTCCAGTACGGCGAGCTGGAGCTGCACCGGCGGGACCCCTATCCGCATCTGTCCAACCTCGAACTGACCGCCTACGACCGGGAGTACGCCTCCCGCGAGGAGCTCGCGGAGGCCCGCAGGCGGCATCTGCTGCAGTGGCCGGACGCCGTGGACGCGGCCGTGGCGTCCCTCGACCGGGTGAGCGCGCCCGTCGCCGGGGCACTCCTGGGGGCGGTCCGCGGCCTGGCCGCCGGCCTCGACCCGGACCAGGAGCCGGAGGCCGGCCCCGCGCTCGCCGCGCACCGCCGGCTGGTGGACCACATCGCCCGGGCCGCCGAGACCGGCGACCCCGACCCGCGGCTCGGCGGCGACGCCCTCGCCGCGTTGATGGGCAGTCAGGAGGGCCTGCCGGTCGACCTGTCGGCGCTCGCGGAGGAGGCGGAACGCGAACGCGACCGGCTCACGGAACTGTTGACGGAGTCCTGCCGGCGGCTCGACCCGGAGCACACGGTGGACGAGCTGATCCCGCGGCTGCTCGCGGATCACCCCGCCGCGGAGGGGGTGATCCCCGAGGCCGCCCGGCTCACCGAGGAGGTCATCGAGTTCACCCGCCGACGGGGGCTCGTGCCGTGGCTCGACGGGGACTGCCTCGTGGGTCCCGCGCCGCCCTCGCGGCGCTGGTCCATGGCGATGATGACCTGGGCCGCCCCCGAGGAGGCCGACAGCGCCTCCTGGTACCACGTCACCCCGCCGGAGCCGGACTGGCCCGAGGACGAGCGCGAGGAGTGGCTGTCGGTCTTCAGCCGCACCAGCCTGCCCGCGATCACCGTGCACGAGGTCGCGCCGGGACACTTCGCCCACGGCCGGGCACTGCGGCACGCACCCACCCAGGTCCGGCGGGTGCTGCACTCGCTCTCCTTCTGCGAGGGCTGGGCGCACTACGTGGAGGAGGTCTGCCTGGAGGAGGGCTTCCGCTCCCGCGACCCCCGCTTCGCCATCGGCGTCGCCCTGGAGGCGCTCGTCCGTGTGACACGGCTGGCCTGTGCCATCGGGCTGCACACGGGGGCGATGACACTGGAGGAGGCCACCGCGCGGTTCATGCGCGACGCCCGTCTCGCGCGCGCCGGCGCCGCCTCCGAGGCCCGCCGGGGCACCTTCGACGCGGCCTACGGGCGCTACACCTGGGGCAAGTTGGAGATCATGCGGCTGCGGGAACGGGCCCGGCAGGAGTGGGGGCAGGACTTCACGCTGCGGCGGTTCCACACGTCCCTGCTGGAGCTGGGCAGCCCTCCGCTCGGACTGATCTCCGCGGTGCTCTGACGGGCCCCGGGGGGCGGCTGCGGGCAGGGCCCGTGAGCCGCCCCTGCAGGGCTCAGTAACGCTGCGGCGCCCACCCCTGGACGGCGCTCGCGGCTCCGCCGCCCGCGTGGGCGTCGCGGTCGTAGAAGGGCTGCGCGGCCGCCCGCATCCACATGCCGACGGGGTCGTACTCGTCGGCGAGGGCGACCGCGGCGACGGGCAGCCCCTGGGGCACCGCGGCGAGGGCGGACTGCATCATCAGGCGCACCGTCTCGGCGGACTGCGGGCCGGCGTCGTAGAGGTCGACGCCGATCGCGAGGTAGGGCTCGCCGACGGCGGGCTGGACCCAGGCGCGGCGCAGGGAGCGCACCGCGGGGGTGCGGTGGGCCTGCTGGGACAACAGGGCGTAGTACTGCGGGATCTGGAGTGCGGGCTCGGCTATCCGCAGCGGCCCCGCGGGGGCCTGGTCCAGCCCGAGACCGATCCGGCGCAGGTCGAGCCACGGGACGCCGACCCCGCCGCCGGGGGCGTGCGGATCGAGCCACAGGCCCCAGCGGTCCGGGAAGAGGGAGGCGGCGATCTCGCGGCCGGACACGACCTCGTGCGCCCGGGTCCAGCCGCTGGCGGCCAGTTCGCGCGAGGAGGTCACACAGGGGGCGTAACCGTAGCCGCCCACCTCGATGTTGCCGTACTGCGCGTCCGCGCCGCCGGGCGTGCCCTGCCACAGCAGCATCCAGACCTCGCTGTCGGCGAGGGTCCGCAGCAATGTCTCGTACGCGTCGAACCTGCCGGGCGTCACCTGCCGCAGCGCATGCTCCAGCCCACCGTCCCCTCCCGCGCCCGCGCCCACGTGACCCGCCCTTCCGTCTCTGCGTCGTCCACTGCTTCGGCTGCCGGACCCAGGTTATGCGCCGGTGCCGACAAAGAAGGGTCGCACGCGCTCGATCATCCAGTCCCCCACGGGGTCCTGCGCGACGTCGAGGAGGACGAGATTGACCTGCCACGGCACGGGGACGGCGCCGAGCGCGCGGCCGAGCGCGGTCATCGCGGCGACCCGGTCCTCCTCCTGCCAGCGGTCGAGTTCGACGCCGATGAAGAGCGCGGCCGGGTCCCCCTCGACGCTGGCCATGGCGCGACGCGCGGTGAGGACGACCGGGGTGACGGCGAACTCGCCAGCGGCGGCGGCCAGGAACTCCACCGGCTCCTCGTCCGGCGAGGGCTCCCACAGCCGCACCCGGGCGCCGGTCGGCGTGCCGGCCTCGCGGTCGGTGCGGCACAGTTCCATGACGGCGGGCGGCGGCAGCGGAATCCCCACCGCGCCACCGGGGTTGACGGCGATGCCGACCTGCGGCGGCAGTCCGCGGGCGAACTCGCGGGCCGGGGCGACGGCGAAGTCCATGCCCTGCGCGGCGTGCAGGAACTGCTGCTCGGAACTGAACACCGGGACGAAGACGCCGCCGCCGAGTTCGATGGTGGGAAGGTCCAGGTCGGGACTGCTCTGGTTGCCGCCGGCCGGCAGCGGGATCCACAACTGCGAGCGCCCCAGCACCTCCAGGACCCGCGCGGTCGCGCCGGCATCGCCGAGGGCCGCGGTGAGCACTTCCTCGAGTTCGTTGGCGGGCCAGGTGCCGGCGGGCTGTTCGCCCGCGAACGCCGGGGCGAATCCGTCGGGTATCCGCTGCCCAGGGATGTTCACTGCGTCTCGCCTCGCAAAATCCGGTCGTGGTGCCCTCTCCCAAAACCCTATCCGCAGGCGGCCCCGACGGACCCCTCCGGGCCAGGAACCGTCACACCGTGCGATCTTCCGGTTGCGAGGGGTCACGACTTCTCACAAGGTGGGGCAGGCAAGGACAAAACCCTCACTTGGGAGATTCCTCAATATGCGCATCACCAGGACCACCTCCGCCCTCATAGCTGCCGCCGTCTGCGGTTCGCTGACGATGGGCCTCACCGGCGGTGTCGCGAGTGCCCACGCCCCGGTCCGGATCACGGCCGTTCACCTGGCGCGTACCGCCGATGCGGCGGAGACCGGCCGTGCCGACATCATCGCCAAGCTGGGTGACACGCTGTCGATCGGCGCGAAGCTCACACAGGAGGCCCAGGCCCAGGCTCCCGACTCGGCGAAGCTCGAAGAGCTCCGCCAGGGCCTGGAGGAGGCGACCCAGCAGTTGTCCACGGTCGTCGACCAGGCGGCCGGCGCGGCCGGCCCGTCGCAGACCGACCAGTCCGGCGCCGACCCGGCGGCCCAGTTCCCGGCCGACCCCGCCGCCGACCCGCAGTTCGCCGACGTGGCGCTGCCCGTCGACAGCAGCGAGCGTGCCGCGGACGCCGTGTCCGACGTCCAGAAGCAGCTCGACACGCTGGTGACCGACGTCGCCGCGCTGCTGAAGGCGGCCGTGAACAAGGACCTCGCGGGGGTGACCGCCGGGGTGGCCAAGGTCGTCGCCGACCTGCAGGCGCTCCTGCTGTCCGTACCGAAGCTCATTCCCCTTCCCATCACCCTGCCGCTGGAGGACCAGTCGGCGCAGGACCCGCAGGCTCCCGAGGCCCTGGCGCCCGAGGACCCGGCCGCGGCTCCCCAGGCTCCCGAGATGCCTGCGGTGCCGATGGCCCCTGCCTCGCAGGTCCCGTAGTCAGCCCACTCACCGCAGCATCACCGCAGTACGGGGTGGCCCGGCCGCTCAGCCGTCGAAGTCGATGGCCTCGAGCCGCCGGGCCGCTTCGCGGTCCAGCAGCACCGCAGAGGTGCACGCGGCCGGCAGCCGGCCCTCCTCGGCGGCGCGCAGCAGCAGCCGCGAGGCCCGCTGGTGCCGGGCCATGGCGTACGCCGAGACCCCCCGCCCCCGCGAACGCTGCCCGTCGAGGGCGGCCTCCACGGGCACGTCGAGCAGCACCAGGTGCATCCCCCGGCCGCGGCGCCGGACCTCCCGGCCGACCCAGGCCCGTACCCACGGCAGGGTGCCGCAGTCGTGCAGGGCCACGCCGGCCCCGGAGCGCAGGGCCCGCCACAGGCCCGTGTAGTGCGCCAGCCGCACCAGCGGACGGTAGACGGCATAGGGCAGCAGGCGGGGCATCCGGGCCTGCCAGCGCTCGCGCACGTCCTGGGAGTCGATCAGCCAGGCGTCGCCGGACACACGGCGCATGAGCGTGCTCTTGCCGCCGCCGGGGAGCCCGGAGACGATCAGGACGTCACCGGCCGGGTAGCGCAACCGCCGTACCGGGGTGCGGCTCGCGCGCAGGTCGACCAGCCGGCCCGGGCGCACCGAGCGGCCGGCACGGGCCGCGCCGCGGGGACGGACCGGCGGCCTCACGGCCGCCGGACGGGGAGCGGCCGGTGCCCCGGCCGTCGCGTACGCACTCTGCCACCGCACAGTCGCCCTCCCGGTGAGACTTTCAAGAAATGGTAAATCCTCGGTATGCGCCTACCCGGGGAAGCGACGCGGTGACAACACGATCGGGACCCGACCGGGACATCGGGGACACGGCCGCGACAAGGCCGAGCGGCCGTGCAATGATGGCGGCCTCAATCACATATCGGCCGTTCGAGGCCGCGCGGGAGAGTTCCCCGCTCCCGCCGTGGCGGGCGGGGCGCCGAAGGAGCAAGTCCTCCCTTGAATCTCTCAGGCACAGATACCGCGCGTCCGAGGCACATCTGAAAAGCGGGCGAGCCCTCCCGGTCCGGGGCGGCCGCCCCACCCAAGGTGCAAACCCGGGCTCCTCCGCACGGAGGGTCCAGGTGAACCTCTCAGGTTCCGATGACAGATGGGGAGGGCAAGCCCCCCTCCTGTCATCGCCAGACCTGTCTTTCCATGTCCTTGGGAGCCCGCCCGATGAGTGAACCCCGCCGTACCGCGCTGGACGCCCTGCACCGGTCCCTCGGTGCCACCATGACCGACTTCGCGGGCTGGGACATGCCGCTGCGGTACGCCAGCGAGCGCGACGAGCACACCGCCGTACGGACCCGGGCCGGTCTCTTCGACCTCTCCCACATGGGCGAGATCACGGTCACCGGCCCCGCCGCAGGCGAGGCGCTGGACCACGCGCTGGTCGGCCACATCTCCGCGCTGGCCGTGGGTCGCGCGCGCTACACGATGATCTGTGCCCCCGACGGCGGCATCCTGGACGACCTGATCGTCTACCGCCTCGGCGAGCAGGAGTACATGGTCGTCGCCAACGCCTCCAACGCCCAGGTCGTCCTGGACGCCGTGACCGAGCGCGCCGCCGGCTTCGACGCCGCCGTCCGCGACGACCGGGACGCGTACGCGCTGATCGCCGTCCAGGGCCCGGAGTCCCCCGGCATCCTGAAGTCGCTGACCGACGCCGACCTCGACGGCCTGAAGTACTACGCCGGGCTGCCCGGCACGGTCGCCGGCGTCTCCGCGCTGATCGCCCGCACGGGGTACACCGGTGAGGACGGCTTCGAGCTGTTCGTCGCCCCCGCCGACGCCGAGAAGCTGTGGCAGGCGCTCACCGACGCGGGTGCGGGCGCCGGCCTGGTGCCGTGCGGCCTGTCCTGCCGGGACACGCTGCGCCTGGAGGCGGGCATGCCGCTGTACGGCAACGAACTGACCACCGCCCTGACCCCGTTCGACGCCGGTCTCGGCCGGGTCGTGAAGTTCGACAAGCCCGGTGACTTCGTGGGCCGGCAGGCCCTGACCGCCGCCGCGGAGCGCGCCGCGGCCGAGCCGCCGCGCAGGCTGGTCGGCCTGGTCGCCGAGGGCCGCCGGGTCCCGCGGGCGGGCTACCCGGTGGTGGCCGGCGGCGCCGTGATCGGCGAGGTCACCTCGGGCGCCCCGTCCCCGACCCTGGGCAAGCCGATCGCCATGGCGTACGTGGACGCCGCGCACGCCGCGCCGGGCACCTCCGGTGTGGGCGTGGACATTCGCGGTACCCATGAGCCGTACGAGGTGGTGGCGCTGCCGTTCTACAAGCGGCAGCGCTGAGGCTCCGCCCGCACACCGGGCACCGCCGTCCCACCTGTCAAGACAGCCGTTCACCAGCACATCCCGTCATCCAGGAGAATTCACGCCATGAGCAACCCCCAGCAGCTGCGCTACAGCAAGGAGCACGAGTGGCTGTCGGCCGCGGACGCGGACGGCGTGTCCTCGGTGGGCATCACCGAGCACGCGGCGAACGCCCTCGGCGACGTCGTCTACGTCCAGCTCCCGACGGTCGGCGACTCGGTGTCCGCGGGCGAGACCTGCGGCGAGCTGGAGTCGACCAAGTCGGTCAGCGACCTGTACTCCCCCGTCTCCGGTGAGGTCACCGAGGTCAACGAGGACGTCGTCAACGACCCCTCCCTGGTCAACTCGGCCTCCTTCGAGGGCGGCTGGCTGTTCAAGGTGAAGGTGTCCGAGGAGCCGGGCGACCTGCTCTCGGCCGACGAGTACACCGCCTTCACCGGCAGCTGACGCCGCCGCGGCGGCACCAGGCCGCCCCGACCTGCCCACCCCGACCTCCGGACGGATGACCCCCCAGATGTCGCTTCTCAACAGCTCCCTGCACGAGCTCGACCCCGACGTCGCCGCCGCCGTCGACGCCGAACTGCACCGCCAGCAGTCCACCCTGGAGATGATCGCCTCGGAGAACTTCGCTCCGGTCGCGGTCCTCCAGGCCCAGGGCTCGGTGCTGACCAACAAGTACGCCGAGGGCTACCCCGGCCGCCGCTACTACGGCGGCTGCGAGCACGTCGACGTCGTCGAGCAGCTCGCCATCGACCGGGTCAAGGCGCTGTTCGGCGCCGAGCACGCCAACGTCCAGCCGCACTCGGGCGCGCAGGCCAACGCGGCCGCGATGTTCGCGCTGCTGAACCCCGGCGACACGATCCTGGGCCTGAACCTCGCCCACGGCGGGCACCTGACCCACGGCATGAAGATCAACTTCTCCGGCAAGCTCTACAACGTGGTCGCCTACCACGTGGACGCCGAGACCGGCCAGGTCGACATGGCCGAGGTCGAGCGGCTGGCCAAGGAGTCCCGGCCGAAGCTGATCATCGCCGGCTGGTCCGCGTACCCGCGGCAGCTGGACTTCGCGGCCTTCCGGCGGATCGCCGACGAGGTCGGCGCCTACCTGATGGTCGACATGGCGCACTTCGCCGGGCTGGTCGCGGCGGGGCTCCACCCCTCCCCCGTGCCGCACGCGGACGTCGTCACCACCACCACGCACAAGACGCTGGGCGGCCCGCGCGGCGGCGTCATCCTGTGCAAGGCCGAACTCGCCAAGAAGATCAACTCGGCGGTCTTCCCCGGCCAGCAGGGCGGCCCGCTGGAGCACGTCATCGCGGCGAAGGCGGTCGCCTTCAAGGTCGCGGCGAGCGAGGAGTTCAAGGACCGCCAGGTCCGCACCCTGGAGGGCGCGAAGATCCTCGCCGAGCGGCTGACGCAGGCCGATGTCACGGCGGCGGGCGTCTCGGTGCTCTCCGGCGGCACGGACGTCCACCTGGTCCTGGTCGACCTGCGCGACAGCGACCTGGACGGGCAGCAGGCCGAGGACCGGCTCCACGAGATCGGCATCACGGTCAACCGCAACGCCGTCCCGAACGACCCGCGCCCGCCTATGGTCACCTCCGGCCTGCGCATCGGCACGCCCGCGCTGGCCACCCGCGGCTTCGGCACCGACGACTTCCGCGAGGTCGCCGACGTCATCGCCGAGGCGCTCAAGCCGGGCTTCGACGCGGAGCAGGCCAAGGCGCTCGGCGCCCGGGTCGCCGCGCTCGCCGAGCGGCACCCGCTCTACCCCGGCCTGAAGTAGCGATCGTCACCCGTTGTGCGGGACCGCCCCGGCCGGCGGTCCCGCACACTGGACCTTGCGCGCGACACCCGTGCGCGCCATCCGTACCACCCGGCGGCGATCCCGCCGGCCACCCACGGACAACGGGGTCCGTGAACCCGAGGAGTCCTTCACCGTGGCCATCTCCGTCTTCGACCTCTTCTCGATCGGCATAGGCCCGTCCAGCTCGCACACCGTGGGCCCGATGCGCGCCGCCCGGATGTTCGTCCAGCGCCTGAAGAACGACGGACTGCTGGTCGGCGTCGCCTCCGTGCGCGCCGAACTCTTCGGGTCCCTCGGCGCGACCGGCCACGGCCACGGCACCCCCAAGGCGGTCCTGCTGGGCCTGGAGGGCGAGTCCCCCCGCACGGTCGACGTGGACACCGCCGACGCCCGTGTGGAGCTCATCCGCGGCACCGGCCGCATCAACCTGCTCGGCGCCCACGAGATCCCCTTCTCCGCCGACAACGACCTGGTGCTGCACCGGCGCCGCTCGCTGCCGTACCACGCCAACGGCATGACGCTCTTTGCCTACGACGAGTCCGGCGCGCCCGTGCTGGAGAAGACCTACTACTCGGTGGGCGGCGGCTTCGTCGTCGACGAGGACGCGGTCGGCGAGGACCGCATCAAGCTCGACGACACCGTGCTGAAGTACCCCTTCCGCACCGGCGACGAGCTGCTGCGCCTCACCCGCGAGACCGGCCTGTCCATCTCCGGCCTGATGCTGGAGAACGAGAAGGCCTGGCGCTCCGAGGCCGAGATCCGCGCGGGCCTGCTGGAGATCTGGGGCGTCATGCAGGACTGCGTGAACGCCGGCCTCACCCGCGAGGGCATCCTCCCCGGCGGTCTCAAGGTGCGCCGCCGCGCCTCCGCCACCGCCCGCCAGCTGCGGGCCGAGGGCAGCACCGCCGCGCACGCGATGGAGTGGGTCACCCTCTACGCCATGGCCGTCAACGAGGAGAACGCCGCGGGCGGCCGCGTCGTCACCGCTCCCACCAACGGCGCCGCCGGCATCATCCCGGCGGTCCTCCACTACTACGTCAACTTCGTCGCCCAGGCGTCGACGGAGGCCGAACGGGAGGACGGCGTCGTCCGCTTCCTGCTCGCCGCCGGCGCGATCGGCATGCTCTTCAAGGAGAACGCCTCCATCTCCGGCGCCGAGGTCGGCTGCCAGGGCGAGGTCGGCTCCGCCTGCTCCATGGCCGCGGGCGGCCTCGCCGAGGTCCTCGGCGGCGGCCCCGAGAAGGTCGAGAACGCCGCCGAGATCGGCATGGAGCACAACCTCGGCCTCACCTGCGACCCCGTCGGCGGTCTCGTCCAGATCCCCTGCATCGAGCGCAACGGCATGGCCGCGGTCAAGGCCGTCACCGCCGCGCGCATGGCGATGCGCGGGGACGGGCGGCACCACGTCTCCCTCGACAAGGTCATCAAGACCATGAAGGAGACCGGCGCCGACATGAAGGTCAAGTACAAGGAGACCGCGCGCGGCGGGCTCGCGGTGAACGTCATCGAGTGCTAGCCCGCTGGGCGGGGTCCCCGCGGGGTCGAGCGTGGCCGGCACGCATCCCGCAGGGGCGTCTCGTGACCCGGCCCAGAGCCGCCGGAGCCCCCCACGAACCTCGTGGGGGGCTCCGGCGTGCCCATGCGTTGCCGTCAGACGGTCAGCAGCGTCCTACACGGCCGATTCGCGCTCGAGAAATGCCACCAGGTTGCCGAAGTAGGGACCCTTTCCGGCATCCCAACCCTCCTGGGCACCGAGCTCGATCTGCAGCTCGCGAGCCGCAGCGAGAAGCGCTCGCGCCAGCGGAGCGCGAATGTGCTCCGGGTGCGCATCGAAGTCCACGCCGTAATCGAAGATCTCCCACTGCAGGCTGTCGAGCCCCTCTGCGCGAAGCTTCTCACGCGTGCGGTCCAACAGCCTGTCCCAACCGCGCTGACCAATTGACCAATCGCTGCCGTCGCTGAAGCCCACAAAGGCAGACATCAGTACCCGTCTCCCAAAATTATCGCCGGACTCCTTGGCGCCCCCTGGTCTCCGCCCAGGAGTCCATGGAGGTGAAGATTGTGTCGATCTGAGAGCTGTTGGCGCCAGTGAGATCCAGCACAGTGTAATCGGCACTCTTCTGGTAGAGGTGCTTCTGCAGGGACGCCAAGAATTGCCGCGCGTTCCATCTCGCGTATGCGTCGACGGTCCCGATGGCGTCATACGTCCTGTTGTTTTCGTCGATGGAATCCTCTGATGCGTTGTTCTCCCTGAAACCTCGCAACTGTCCGCCGTTGTACGACGGGTCGTCCATGAGTCGCGCGGCCTGGTTGCCGCCGCCGAGGTCGTAGTAGCGGGTGGCCTTGGCGGTCGAGGCGCCCTTGTTCAGGGTGAGTTCGGTGGTACCGAGGTAGAGCGTGGTCTCACTGTCGGTGCGGCGGATCAGGCGGTTGCCGTCGGGGTCTCGCCGGTGCGGTGGCCGGTGATGTCGTAGGTGTACGACAGCCAGTACGGCGCGGGCCCGCCGAGCGGGGAGCCCGGTGTGGCCTGGCAATTGGTGGCGCCCTGTGCCCAGGCTTCGGTGAGGCGGCCGAGGTGGTCGTAGGTGAAGCACTGGTTGTCGGTGCCGTCGCGGGAGACGTCGCTGATGGAGGTGATGTTGCCGGCGTCGTCGTAGCCGTAGGTGGAGGACTTGTCGACGCCGGGGACGCCTTCGCGGTCGACCCGGGAGTTGTCCAGGCGCTGGGTGCCCCACTGGTAGGTGTTGGTGACCTGGGTCTTCTTGCCGCCGCTCTGGTACGTGAACTGCAGGGGCTTGCCGGTGTAGCTGTAGGCGGTGCCGGTGACGTAACTGACGCTGCCCGTGCCGGAGAGCGTGACCGGACGCATCACGTCGTCGTAGGTGGGGGTGAGGACGTCGGAGGCGAGGCGGCCGGCGGCCGGGTAGCTGGACGACTGGACCGTCCCGTCCGGGTCGTACTTCGTGTTGACCTGGTAGGAGCCGGCCAGCGCGCTCTCCGAGGCCGGCAACGAGGCGGCCGGGACCGTGGCGGTGACGCGGTTCGGGCGCTACAGCGTGTCGTAGATGTTGTAGGTGGTGGTGAACGCCTGCCCGGACGCGCCGCCGACATAGCCGGTGGCCGGAGGCGAGTTGGCCCACCCTCCCGGTGGGGTCCCAGACGTGCTTGGTCAGCGTCGGCCCGGTCACCGGCCCGTCGTGGGTCTCCAGCTCACAGCCCAGACCGTCGTAGACGTGGCTGATGGTCTGCTTCGGGCTGCGCGAATCGGTGCTGGAGGTCAGCAGGTTGCGGTCGCCACCGCCCGCACGGCAGGACGCCGGGTCCCCCGCCGGCCGGCGTGCGCCGGCCGATCGAGGAGATGGGTCACATTCGGCCGAGCGGTCAGGCGCGACGGGTCCGGGGCGCGGGGCCGCGCTCAGAGCACGATCTTGCGCGGGTTGAAGTTGCCGCCCGGGTCGGCGGATTCGAAGAGGCCCGACATGACGGCGACGCCCTGCGGCGAGATGTCCTCCTCCAGCCACGCCGCGTGCTCCAGGCCCACCCCGTGGTGGTGCGAGATCGTGCCGCCCGCGTCGATGAAGGCCTGCTGGATCGCGCGCTTGACCGTGTCGTACTCGCCGAGCGGGTCGTCGCCGAACACGAAGGCGAAGGTGAAGTAGAGGCACGCTCCCGAGTGGTACGAGTGCGACATGTGCGACATCGTCCAGCCCTTGCGGCCGATCTCCTCGTAGGCGCGGTCGGCCGCCGCGTAGACCGCGGCGTGGATGCCGCGCAGCTTCGACCACGGACCGGCGGTCTCGCTCACGTCGCCGGCGGCGCCGCGGTCGAGGAGGAAGTCCCGGATGTACGGCGTGTCGAACTTCTTCTGGTCGTAGAGCGCGCCGGGCCCCTTGCCGACACCGATGCCGTGGTGCTTGCGCACGATCCGGTCGACGAGCGACTTCTGCAGCTTCGCGTGCGCCTCGTCGCCCTCGAAGCCGATGAAGGACAGGCACATCTCGTCGAGGTTCCAGCCACGCCGCCTGAGGTACGCCATGAGGCCGGCCTGCGCCTTCTTCTTGATGCCCTTGGACTCCTTGCTCGTCGCCAGGGAGAAGCCCGTCTCGTGCGCGTCCGAGATCCGGGTGACCGAGGGCGACACGTCGCTCTCGGCGATCTCCCGCATCGCGGCGAGGCCGTGGTCGAAGTCCTTGAAGAAGTAGGCGTGGATGGCACGCCTCTCGGGCAGCCGGTGGACCTGCACCGTGACCTCGGTGATGACGCCGAGCCGCCCCTCCGAGCCCACCACCATCTCCCGCACGCTCGGCCCGGTCGACGCGCTCGGAACGGCGCGGATCACCAGGACCCCGCCGGGCCGGACGACCCGCAGTCCCTTGACGATGTCCGCGATGTCGCCGTACTTGTCCGACTGCATGCCGGACGAGCGCGTGGCGACCCACCCGCCGAGCGAGGAGTGGGTGAACGAGTCGGGGAAGTGCCCCATCGTCCAGCCCTCCCGGTTGAGTTGGGCCTCGAGATCGGGTCCCAGCGCCCCCGCCTGGATGCGCGCCAGGCCGGAGTCGGCATCGATCTCCAGCACCCGGCCCAGGCGTCCGAGGTCGAGCGAGACGACGACCCGGGACTCGTCGGGGTGCGGTTCCAGGCTGCCCGCGATGTTGCTGCCGCCCCCGAAGGGGATGATCACGGCGTCGGCCCGGACGGCCGCGTCGACCACGCCCCGCACCTGCGCCTCGTCGGCCGGGTAGACCACCACGTCGGGAGTGCGCGCGATCTCGCCGGCCCGGAGGCGGACCAGGTCGCGCAGGCTCTTGCCGTACGTGTGGACGACCCGGGACAGGTCGTCGACGACGGCGTTCCCGGGTCCGACGATGCGGCCCAGGACCGCGAGGAGCTCCTCGGGTGCCGTCGGGGCGGGCACCTCGATCCGCGCGAAATCGGGCCGTTCTGCCTGCTCCCCCGCCCGGAGGTCGAGCCCGACGGCCCGGTGCACGAAGGGCGCGAAACCGGGTTTGTCCTCGTGACGGAAGCCGACGCCCTCCACGCCCCAGCCCCACCACTTCATGTGCTTCACATCACCGGTGCGCAACGCGTCGGTGCGGCTGGTGGGTTCGGTCACGGACGGTCTCCTTCAGACATGACGACGTGAGGTGGCGTGCGCGCCGAGGACGCGGTCGGAGTGCTCCTCGGCCAGGGCGACGATCGCCGAGCGGATGCGATCGCTGAACTCGCTCACCGGCTCTCCGGGAAGGGCGGTGAGCGGTTCGCCGAAGACCACCCCGACCGGCAGGCGGCCCGGTTGGGGCCAGTTGGATCCGCGGGGATGCGCCGCGTGCGCGCCGATCACCGCGACGGGGAGCACGGGCACCGCGGCCGACGAGGCGAGCGCCGCCGCCCCGGGCTTGAACGCCCCCAGCGACCCGTCGCGCGAGCGGGTGCCCTCGGGAAAGATGAGGAGCGGCACGCCCCGGTTCAGCAAGCCCCTGGCACTGACCCCGCGCGGGTTCGCCCCGGTGCGGTCGACCGGGAAGGCGTTGAAGAACAGGGCCGTCAGGCCGCGCCGCCGCCACACGTCGAAGAAGTAGTCGGCGGCGGCTCCCACCGCGAGATAGCGCGCCAGACGGCGGGGCAGCGCGCCCATGATGAGCGGCGTGTCGAGGTGCGAGGTGTGGTTGGCGACGACGACATACGTGTCGTCGACGTTCGCCAAGCGCTCGCGTCCGAGCACCGTGACGCTGGTCACGCTCCAGACGACGGGCTTCAACAGCCCGCGCTGCGCGACGAAACGCGCCGCGGCGTGAGAGCGTGACGTGAAACGGTCGCGCATCGTCGCGTGCATCCGCTTCCTTCCGGTGCGGGCTCGCCCGCACTGCTTCTTTCAGTGACTGGGACTGTCTTTGCGGCTGGACGAGATCTGCCGCGAGATCCACCGCACCGCGCGGCGCGGAAGATGGCGCGTGATCCAGATGAGCAGCCGGTACCGAAAGCTCGGCATGGAGACCACCCGTCCGCGCCGTACGTCGCGCAGACTTGTCTCGACAAGCCGATCGGCGTCGAGCCAGAGGACGTTCGGAATGCTCGACGAGCGGATTCCGGCCCGGGCGTGGAATTCCGTGCGGACCCAGCCAGGACACAGCGCGGTCACGGTGACGCCCGTACCGTGCAATTCGTTCGCCAGTCCCTCGGTGAGCGAGGTCACAAAGGCCTTGACGGCCGAATAACTTCCCATCGTGACAAAGCCGGCGGTGCTCGACACATTGACGATCGCGCCGTGCCCGCGTTCCCGCATGGCCCGCCCGGCGGCGCCGGCGAGCACCAGCACCGCGCGCGCCATGACCTCGATCGCCCGGTCGTGCGGAGTCGTGTCGGCCGAGGTGATCGCAGCGTGCACGCCGAAACCGGCGTTGTTGACGAGCATGCCGACCGGACGGGCGGGGTCCACCAGCCGGGCGGCGACACGTTCGACGTCGGCGCGATCGGCCAGGTCGGCGGGGAGCACCTCGACGGCACGGCCGCGCGATTCGAGCTCGGCCGCCATCAGGCCCAGCCGCTCCCTGTCGCGCGCGACCAGGACGAGGTCCCAACCGCGGTCCGCCAGAGCGCGCGCGAACGCCGCTCCGATCCCCGAGGTCGCACCTGTGACAAGGGCGACTTCCGCACCGCTCACCATAGTTTCATCCGGCATCTGCCCGACATGGGAAATCCCCGCGCATGACGCACCCTTCTCCGCTCGACTCCTCCTGATTGACCGGGCACCCGCCGATCCTGTGACACGCGTTTCCTGAATGCGGAGCCACGGCAGATGTCACACATGCGCCGGCTGCCCGGTCACAGGTGATAGCCCCGGAACACCACTCGCACGTTCCGGGGCCCCTGCACAGTTGCCTTCCACCCCGGCCCCAGAAAGCCCGCGCATGTACTCACAAGACGAGGCGACGACAACGCCGCCCGGCACAGCGGGCTTCGACGTGCGCGAGTTCGCCCGTACCGCACACGGCAGCCACCGCGGAAGGCTCGGCCTCGGGCCGCTCGCCGAGGAACCGCTCGACGCCGCGTCCGTCCGGCTCGTCCGCGCGCTGCGCGACATGGAAAGGGCCACGCTGCACCGCGTGCGCAACCTCCTCGTGACCGCGACGCACAAGGACGCCCGGGTCACCGCGTTCCTCACCACGTGGATCTTCGAGAGGTTCTGGGTCGCCGACGCGCTCGACGCCGTCCTGGAGGTCTCCCCCGCCGCCCACGGCCTGCCGTCGCCCGCCGGCCGGGCCCGGTGGGCACCGGCGGAGCGCCGTGAGCGCCGCGGCCCGATCCGTCGCTCCCTGATCGCCGGCGTCACCGGTACGGAGATCGTCGCCGAGCACGTGACGACGGGCCTGGTGGACGAATGGATCACGACGGCGGCCTACCGGCGTCTGGCCGGGATCTCCCCCGCCATGGCGTCGATCATCGACCCCGTGGTGGGGATCAAGCAGCGTCACATCGACTTCCTCGCCGAGGAGTCGCATCTGCGGCTGGGGCGCTCGGTCCGCGCCCAGCGCATCACCCGTCGCGCCCTGCGGCACTCCGCGTGGCCGCTCGGCTCGGTCGGCCGCGCCGCGCACGAGCGCGCCTTCTTCGAACGCCATGTCTTCGGCGACCCGGACGGACGGGCCGAGGCGGCCCGGGTCCGCGCGATGGTCGCCGCGCTCCCCGGCATCGGTCCCGGTGTCGCGTCCACCGTGGAATCGAGGCTCCTTCCGTGACGCCGCACAGTGCGAAGACCGAACTCGGCACCGCGCACGTCCTGCTCACCGGCGCGACCGGCTTCGTCGGGCAGGCCGTGCTGGAGCGGCTGCTCGCCGACCATCCCGCCGCCCACATCTGGCTCCTGGTGCGCGGGAAGGGCAGGCAGACCGGGCAGGACCGGCTCCGGCAGCTCCTGCGCAAGCCCGTGTTCGGGCGCTGGCGGGACGCCCTGGGGGCCGAGGAGGCCGAACGGGTCGCCGGTGAGCGGATCACGGTGCTCGACGGCAGCATGACCAGCGTCCCCGAGCTGCCCGCGCGCCTTGACGTGGTGATCCACTCGGCGTCGACGGTCTCGTTCGACCCGCCGATCCACGAGGCGTTCGACACGAACGTCAACGGCGCCGCGAGCCTCTACCAGGCCCTGCTCGCCTCCGGATCGGACCCGCACGTCGTCCATGTGTCGACCTGCTACGTCGGGGGACTGCGCCGCGGTGTGGTGCCCGAGGCCCGGCTCGAGCACGACGTCGACTGGCGCACCGAGTGGCGCTCCGCGACCCAGGCCCGCGAGCGCACCGAGCTCACCTCGCGGGAACCGGCGCAGCTCGAACGGTTCATGTCCCGCGCCCGCGGCGACCACGGCAAGGAGGGCCCGATCGCGGCGGCCCGCGCGAGCGAGGACGCGCGGCGCGCGTGGGTGCGTTCCCACCTCGTCGACGCCGGCCGGCGGCGCGCCCAGAGCCTGGGGTGGACCGATGTCTACACCCTGACGAAGGCACTCGCGGAACGTGCCGCGGAGGACCTCTGGGGCGAGGCGGGGCACCGGCTCTCGGTGGTCCGGCCCGCGATCATCGAGAGCGCCCTGCGGCATCCGTACCCCGGCTGGATCGACGGCTTCAAGGTCGCCGATCCGCTGATCTTCGCCTACGGCCGCGGCCAGCTGCCGGACTTCCCGGGGCTGCCCGACTCGATCCTCGACGTCATCCCCGTCGACTTCGTCGTCAACGCCATCCTCGCCGCGGCGGCCAACCCGGCCCCCGCCGGCGAGCCGGAGTACTTCCACATCGCCTCGGGCGCGTCGAACCCGCTGCCCTTCCACCGCATGTACGACAACGTGCGCGACTACTACCTGCAGCATCCGCTGCCCAACGACGACGGCTTTGTCCAGGTGCCGACCTGGAAGTTCGCGGGCGAGCGCAGGTTCAACCGGCGTCTTTCGCTGGCGAAGAAGAAGGCCGACCTGTGGGACGCCGGTCTGCGGCTGATGCCGAACGACGAGCGCAAGCGCGCACGGGCGGCCGAGAACGCCAAGCTGCGCGCCGGAATCGACACCCTCGGCAACTTCACCGACCTCTACCGCGCCTATGTGCAGACCGAGATCATCTTCGACGACCGCAACGCCCGCGCGCTGAACGGCGCCCTTCCGGCCGAGGTGCGCGAGGACCGCGGCTTCGACGTGGAGGGGATCGACTGGGAGGAGTACCTGCAGAAGGTGCACCTGCCCTCGCTGGGCGAGCTGACGGCGGTCTACCGCCGCCGGAAGGCCGGGGCCGCCCGGCCCGCGGGCGCCCGCCCGAGACCCGGGCTGCCGCAACGCACCGACGTGCTGGCCGTCTTCGACCTGGAGCGGACCGTCGTCGACTCCAACATCGTCGAGCAGTACCTCTGGGTGCGCACCGCGGGCTTCCGCAAGGCGGCCTGGCCGAAGGAGGTCGCGGACCTGCTCGTCTCGCTGCCCGGTTACCTCCGCGCCGAGAAGCGCGACCGCGGCGAGTTCATCCGTGCGTTCCTGCGCCGCTACCGCGGCATGCCCGTCGCCCGTCTCGAGGAGGTCGTACGGCGCGGCTACGCCGACACGATGCTGCGGCACACCTGCACGGACGCCCTGGCGCGTATCCGCGAGCACCGTGCGGCCGGTCACCGTACCGTCCTGGTCACGGGCTCCATCGGCCTGCTCGCCGCTCCGCTCGCCGACCTGTTCGACGAGGTCGTCGGGAGCGCCATGCACGTGAAGGACGGCGTGCTCACCGGCTACCTCGACAAGCCGCCGCTCGTCGACGAGGCGCGGGCCGCGTGGCTCCTGCGGTACGCCGAGGAGGGCGGCTACGACCTCGCGGCCTCCTACGGCTACGGCGACAGCCACTCCGACCTGCCGTGGCTGTCGCTGCTGGGCAAGCCCTCGGCGATCAACCCCGACGCCGAGCTGGCGCGCCAGTCGCACCGCAGGAACTGGGACATCCACCGCTGGAAGCGCGGCGGTTCGGGAGTACGCGGCGAGGTCATCGCCGCACGGGCGGCTATCCCCGCGCGCACCGACGAGAAGAGCGACTGATGGCATTCGACATTGACAAGTACGCGAAGAACTCCACCGGGGTGCAGTGGGCCGACCTGGACTTCGACAGGTTCGAGCGCGACCCGCTGCCCGAGGGGACGCTGCGCACGCTGCGGTACATGTGCGACGTCGAGTACCACACGGTCTGCTACATGCGGGATCTGCTGACGACCCCGTCCCACAAGGAGCCCGCGGTGGGCGCCTTCATGACGATGTGGAACCGCGAGGAGTTCTGGCACGGCGAGGCGCTCGCGGCCGTGCTCGAACGCCACGGCGTCCGCGTCGACTTCGACGCGCTCAAGGCGACCCGGCTGAGGCTCGGCTGGAAGGACCGCCTGGGGACGGTGAAGCAGACCGCGATGAGCCGCCTCATCGGGAACGACTTCGTGGCCGTGCACATGGCGTGGGGCGCGGCGAACGAGTGGTCGGCGACCGCGGCGTACCACCGGCTCGCCGCACTGGAGAGCCACCCGGTGCTGGTGCCGCTGCTGAAGCGGATCGCGCAGCAGGAGACGAAGCACGTCGCGTTCTACGCCTCGCAGGCGCGCGACCGGCTCGCGGCGAGCAAGAAGGCCCGGGTGTTCGCCCGGTTCGCGCTCGAGAAGGCCTGGGGCCCGGTCGGCTCGGGCATCATGTCCGACAGCGAGGTCACGCACGTCATGACCCACCTCTTCGCGGGCGCCGAGGGCCGCAGGCTCGTCCGCGACGTCGACTCGCACATCGCGAAGCTGCCGGGCATGGAGGGGCTGCGCATCGTCGAGGACTCCATGGACAAGCGCGGCATCCCTGCCTGAACGCCTGTACGCCGGAACGACCGCACCACCACATGCCGACGGCCCCTCCGGGCGAACCGCGTGGTTCGTCCGGAGGGGCCGTCGGCATGTGGTGGTGCGCCCGCCGGGGCCGGCGGGGTCCGGCCGCACCCCGAGGGGCGCGGCCGGACCTGCGGTCACATCGTGTCCTGCGCCCCGGGGATCCACATCGGCTCGGCCCACTGCGTGGCCGGCGCCCAGGAACCCGCTCCGCCGAAGGGCCACTGGCCGGATCCTCCCGTCCCGTGGTCACCGCCGTCGTCGCCGTGGCCGCCGGCCGCGAACGGCCGGTGGTCGCGGTCGGTGGGCTGGAATCCGACCGTGTAGGTCCGGGTGACCGCGCCGTTGGCGGAGGTCACCTTGATCGTGCGGGTGGTGAACCGGTGCCCGCCCGAGAGGACCGCGCTGCCGTCGGTGACCTTCACCCGCGCGCCGGAGGCGGCAGGCGAGGCGGAGACGGACGGGATCCTCCGGTCCTTCGGCCAGTCGACGACGTACGTGGACACCGCCGGGTCGAACCCGTCGATCGCGACGCCCCCGACGGTGATCGCCTTGGCGTCGGCAACGCTGGCCTGGGTGGCGTCCGAGTGGTTCGTCACCGTGACCGAACCGTCGGTGTGGACGACCACCTTCGCCGCCATCGCCGCCGCCAGGTTGATCCGCTGCCAGCCGGCCCCGCCGTCACCGGTCAGGTCGAGCGGGTAGCCCGAGTCCGTCGCGGTCTGCTCGATGATCTGGGTGCGCTGCTCGGCGGTGAGGTCCGGGAAGGCCGTGATCAGCAGCGCCGCCGCGTCCGACGGTGCCTTGAGGCTCTGCCCGGCCTTGCCCACCCGGGAGAACCCGTAGCTCAGGCGCTGGGTGTACAGGTCGACGTCCTGCGCCGGGCTCAGTCCGGCGTAGGGGTCGCCCGCGCAGGCCGCGAGCGTGTCGCCGTACCCCTGCTCCTCGCAGGCGGCGAGCAGCACGTTCTCCATCTCGGTGTGGGCCTGCATCAGCAGGTCCGCGAACTCGGGGTCCGCCCATCGGTGGGCCACGGTGGCCTGTCCGGAGATGCGGCCGCCCATGACGTCGAGCGGGTAGTGGAACCCGAGGACGATGCGGTTGTTCCCGTACTCCGAGGTGCGCGCCAGGATCGACGGGGCCAGCTCCGGCAGGAGCGTGGCCAGGACGGTCCCCGCCTCGTAGCCGCCGTAGGTGTGGCCGCTCGGGTACGAGCCGCTGGTGGTGAGGCTGCCGTACGAGCCGTCCTGCGACTCGTAGATGTCCCCGCCGTCACCGACGAACCCGAGCCGCACGTATGGGCGCAGGTAGCCGTAGTGGTTCTTCGCCGCGTCGACCTTGTCCAGGCCCTGCGTGACGCGGCCGAACAGCGCGCCGGTCTTGGGCAGCCGGCCCCCGTTCAGGGCGTCGAGGTAGATCTGGCCGAGCCGGGACCCGAGGCCGTCGGCCATGGTCACGGTGGAGCTGTTCGTCGCGTCGACCTCGGCCCGGTCCACCTCCTTCTGCGTCGCCGCGTTGTTGATGCCCACGGCGATCCGGTCGTTCTCCGCGGTGGGCGGAGTACCGCCCGGCACCTTGGTGTTGGCTGCGAGGACGCCGGTACCGAGGTCGTCGATGCCGTTGAGGAGCCCGTAGAAGTAGTCGGTCCCGTCACCGGTGCCCGGCCACGTGTCCGACGCGTAGCTCGCCTTCAGCGTCTCGTCCGGGAAGGGGGACGGCTCGTACGCCGGGTCGGAGGCGTCCGCCGGGACGGCCGCCGCGGGGTCGTCCGAGGTTCCGGCCAGGGTCACCGCGGTGACGGTGGCCGTGTGCGCCTTCGCCTTGCCCGAGGTGGTGAGCAGTGCCGTGTCCGCCGTGGCGGGGAGGTGAACGGTGGTTCCGTCGCCGAGGGCCACGGTGTAGCCGATGATCGGGAATCCGCCGTCGCCCGCCGCCCGCCAGGTCACGCGGACCTGCTTGCCGTCGGTGAACACACCCGTCACGGCGGGCGTCTGCGGCTTGCCGCCGCCGGTGACCACGGGTGCCGTGGCGGCGCTCGGGCGTGAGGCGCCGAACGTGTTCACCGCCTGGACGCGTGCCGTGTACGACCGGCCGGACCGCAGCCAGGTGAACGTCGTGCTCCGGCTGCCGGGATCGGCGATCTCGACCTGGTGGCCGTCGCTGAGGGTGATCTCGTAGCCGGTGACCGGGGAGCCGCCGTCGTCCTTCGGCGCGGACCAGGAGACGGTCACGCTGGAGCCGGACGGGGTCGCCGACACGGCGTCAGGCGCGGCGGGCACCGTCCTGGGCTTCGTGGTGAGCGCGGACATGGCGTGGTCGAGTGCCCTGTACCGGGTGGTGAGGGTCCCGTCCGCGGCCGTGTCGTCCGCGACCGCGGTCCTCGCCGCGGCCCGTGCCTCGGTGAAGGCCTTCCACGACGCGTCCGTGTAGCGGGTGTTGTCGAGGGCCGACGCGGTCGCGACCAGGGCCTCCAGCTCCAGCCTCGGCAGCGGGACCAGCTGGTTCGCGGCGAGGGTGAGGCTGCGGGTCTGCCCGTCGACCTCGAGCTGCGTCGCGTCGTCGGCGTCGGCCAGGGCGCCTGCCGCGGCGAGTTCGCGCAGGAACACACCGAAGTCGATCGTGTCGTAGCGCTCCGCGTCGCCGGAGAGCCCCTCGAACTGGTCGATCGCCTTCAGCAGGGCGGTCTTGTCCGTGACGGCGGGTGTGTCGACGTGGTCGAAGGTGATCCGGCCCAGGTTCGCGACGTACGGGTGCGAGGAGTCCGGGGTCGTGGTCAGCCGCAGGTAGACGGTGTGCGAGCCGGCGATCGCCTTGGGCAGCGTCAGGCTCGTGGTGCCGCCGGAGGACCAGGCGGACCCGGTGACCGGCAGCGGCACGGTCGCGTACGGCGTGCCGGGGTTGGCCGGGTCGAACGAGTCCAGGTAGAGCTGGGCGGCCGAACCGGTACCGCAGCGGGCCGAGTTGTTGACGTAGGTGAGGGTGACGGTGCTCTTCGGCGAGCTGCCGAAGTCGATGTCCCCGTAGTTCAGCCAGGCTCCGTTGTAGGTGCCGCCGAGGTCGGTGGCCGAGCCCGCCCCGGTCCAGCCGACCGGCTCGCTCTTGAGGCCGCCGCCGCTGTTGGCACGCCACGCGGTGGCGTCGAAGCCCACGGGGGCGTCGGCGGCGCGCGACAGGGTCAGCGAGTGGACGTTGGCCACGTAGGGCTGGCCGGACGTCTGCGTGCTGGAGACGAAGGCGGCGTACACGTCCTGGACGCCGGTGAAGACCTTCGGGTCGAGCTGCACGGTCGTGGTGGCGACGGTGCCCCAGCCCGATCCGGTGTACTCCAGCGGGATGGAGACGGTCTTCGGGCCGTCCTTCGAGCCGAGGTGCAGCTCGATGTGCGAGTCCGACGCCGCGCGCGACTGGGGCTTGTCATAGGTGACGGCGACGGAGTCGGCGCCGTCGCGGAGGTTCGTTCCCGTCCACTGCGCCCACGCGCCGTTCGTCACGTTCTCGAAGATGCCGCCGGTCAGCTTGAGCGGCAGCGAGCCGTCACCGGTCGCGGTGCTGTTCACCGCGGTCAGCGTGGCGAGGACGGTCGAGGGGGACGACGAGACCGGGTTCGGCGAGAACTGGTACCAGTCGAAGTTCGACACCCACTGCTGACCGGACGGGGCGTGGAAGACGAACGTCGCGCTCTTCGCGGCCAGCAGGGCGTCCGGGTCGGTGACGGTCGCCTGCACCGTGGTGTAGAACTGCCAGCCGCCGGTTCCCGGCAGCGAGGCGGTCGCCACGACCGGGCCGTCGGCGGCGCCGGCGTGGATGTCGACGCTGCTCGGCTTCGCGTTGGCCGGCTGCGAGTTCGCGTAGCGGACCGAGACGCTCCGCGGGGCGACCCCGCCGAAGTCCAGCTTGGAGTACCGCTCCCACGCGCCCTCGGTGACACCACCGAGGTCGCCGTCGGAGTAGTACGCCTCCTTCACCAGGCTGGGACCCTCCATCTGGTCGGGGGCCTCGGCCTGGAGGACCGCGTAGCCGCCCTCGTCGATGGTGAGCGTGTCGACGGCGGTCTGCAGCGCGTCGCGAGCGGCCATGATCGTGCCGGTCGCGGCGCCGGAGTCCGCGAGGACGGTCCGGGCGCGTTCGAGCGCCGAGCGGAACAGGGTCCAGGAGCCGTCGGAGTAGTTGGCGCTGCGCACCAGCGACGCCTGGCCGACCAGGTCGGCCAGGGCCTTGCGGTGCACCGCGGCGGCGGAGATCAGGAGCGGATCGGTCGCGGATATCCCGGTGCCGCTCACCGTCGAGGCCCGCACGCCGTGGGCGAAGGCCGCGTCGCGGAAGGCGATGCCGAAGCGCGCGTCGGTCTTCGTGGTGCCGTCGAGCGACAGCGTCGCCGTGCGGGAGCCGCTGACGCGCAGGTCCGCGGTGACCCCGTCCGGCAGGCCGGTCACGCTCGCCGTCCCGGCCTTGGTGAGGCTGGTGCCGTTGCGGGCGGCGAAGGACGCCGGTCCGTCCAGGGTGAGTTTCACGCTGTCGTCGACGGTGCCGTTCGCGTCGGTGTCGACGGTGCCCGGGCGGGCGGAGACGGTCGTGTCGCCCTTGTCGCCCCCGTTGCCGCCGTCACCCGTGTCGCCCGAGTCGGTGTTCAGCGAGTACGCGGGCTCGGTGTGGGCGCCCCACTGGGAGGGCTTGGAACCCATGGTGAAGTCCAGGGTTCCGCCGCCGATGATCTGCGAGTAGTCGAGCCACGTGTTGTCGAAGCGCTTGCCGTTCAGCTTCGCGCTCTGCACGTAGTAGTTGCTCGGCGAGACGCCGTCGGCGTTCACCGTGAACTTCGAGCCGTTGGCGTAGGTGATCGTCGTGGAGTCGAAGAACGGGCTGCCGATCTGGAACTGGCTGGAGCCGGCGGTCACCGGGAACAGGCCGAGCGCCGCGCCGACGAACATGGTCGACATGGTGCCCGCGTCGTTGTCCATGGTCGGCAGGAAGCCGTTCGGGGAGAGCTTGTAGACCTGGGTCCTGACCGGCGGGGTGAACTGGCCGCCGGAGCTGGGGGCCTCGTTCGTGGAGCCCGTCGCGATGTAGCGGTTCCAGGTGGTGCCGGTGTAGATGGAGCGCACCCACTTCTGCGTCAGGCTCGGCTCGCCGACGTAGTTGAAGAGGTACGGGGCCTGGAGGTCGATCTCGTTCGCGTTGGAGTGCAGCATGGTCGAGCCGTCATCGACGCTGGAGTCCTCGCCGAACATGTGCTCGACCGCGGCCCTGCCGGCCTTCGGGCCGCCCATGGCCTCGATGAGGCCGCCCATGTCGTAGGCGTCGTACCAGTGGTACTGCCACAGCGTGCCCTGGTAGAGACCGGCCGCCTCGAACTTCTCGTAGTCGGCGCTCTGCCAGTCGCCGCCCGCGGCGCGCGGGGTGAGCAGACCGACCTTGGTGCCGTCCGCCGCCGTCCAGGCGCCGGACTTCACGAGGTTGTCGATCGCCATCGTCGACTGGGTGCGCAGCTTCTTCGCGTCGTCCTTCTTGCCGAGCGCGTCGGCGATGACGGACAGCGCCCACTGGTCGTAGCCGCGCTGCACGGTCGTGCCGGGGTCACCGGCGACGTAGCCCTGCCGCAGCTGCGCACCGGTGTAGTAGCCGCTGTACGACAGCAGCGCCGGGTACGCCTCGTCGAGCCGGTCGAAGTTCTTGAAGCCCTTCGACAGCGCGTCGGCGACCAGCACGGCCGAGCGCTCCCAGCGCACGGTCGGGACCGAGTGGGTGAGGCTGCCGAGGCTCTTGCCGGAGGTGCGCGTGTCGGCGAAGAGCTCGACCAGCGACTGGATCATGTCCCGGTAGGTGGCCGGGTCGATGTACGCCTCGACGGAGTACTTGCGGAAGTCGTCCCAGGTGGACCAGCCGTCGTAGTACGTGAAGCCGTTCGCCTGGTGCACCGCTCCGTCCGCGCCGCGGTACGTGCCGCTGGTGCTGGTGGCGTTCACCGGCAGCGCGTACATGCGGTACAGGTGCGTGTAGAACTCCTTGGTGAGCGTCGACCCGGGGTCGGACTTCGCCGAGGAGCGCACGGCGACGGCGCCGAGCGCGCTGTTCCACTCCGCCTTCGTCTTCGCGCGGGCCTGGTCGAAGGTGAGCAGGCCGACTTCGTTCTGCTGGTCGGTCGCGGCCTGTTCGGCGCTGATCGGCGACAGCGTGATGCGCAGTTCGACGTCGTTGCCCGCGGCCTTGTCGAACCCGAGGACGGCGCCGGTGTCGGACCCGTCCTGCGTGGTCGCGTCGCTCAGCTTGCCGTCGTTGCCCCAGCTCTTCAGGGAGGTGACGGGGACATTGGTGGTGGCGTCGTAGTACAGCTTGTACGAGGCGCCGTTGAACGATCCCGCGATGAGACCGCTGATCGACGTGGTCCCGTTCGGGAGCGTCGTCGCCCTCATCGTCGAGCGGGTGCGGCTGGTGAAGTTGTTCGCGAGGTCGAGGACGAGCTCGGGGTTCGACCCGGCGGGGAAGCTGTACCGCTGCAGCGCCGTGCGCGTCGTCGCGGTCATCTCGGCCTTGATGGTGCCGGGGTCCTGCGTCACCGACGAGCCGGTGCCGGAGATCGCCCCGAGGCCCGCCCGGTAGTAACCGGGCGTCGCGGTCTCGTCGTCGTGGCTGTACGGGTGGGCGTACGTGCCGGAGGCGGGCCGGCTGTCGTACTGCACGGAGGTCGGGACGACGAGCAGGTCGCCGCCGCCGCCCGAGCCGCCGACGCCGTCGAGGTTCGTCGCGGTGAAACCGGCGATGTGGTCCTCGTTGTAGTCGTACCCGGTGTGGTTGCGGTTCGGCGTGGTCAGCGGGTTGACCTTGGCCAGGCCGTGCGGCGCCTGCGCGCCGGGCATGTCGTTGCCGTCGTCACCGGCGGTCGACACGAACGGGTCGACGAGTTGTGTCCAGTCCGTGCCGGCGGACGTCCCGGAGGACGAGGTCGTGCCGGGCGCCGCGGCGGCCGCGCCGCCACCGGCCAGCGCGGCGAGGCCGAGCGCGCCGGTGAGGAACGCGGCGACCGTCGCGCGCAGGGGCGAACGACGCCCGCGGGCGGTTCCCCGAAGGACCGCGCGGGGCAAGGGGGGATGGGATCTGATGGGCACGTAACCTCTCCAGCGTCGCGATGCGCACGCTCGATCCGGCCTATCAGAAGACAACGTTGTCAACCCGAACACCGGGCGTGCAACCCAGAGCGAGACGGCAGTGGACATGCGGGATCGCCCCCGCCGTGTTCACGGCCGTCCGCCATCCCACACGGGGAATGCGTCCAGCGGGGAAATGGAATCCGTACAGCGTGTGCGTACCGGACACCGCGACGACGACGCGGCTCCGCCGGGCCGGGGCCGCCGAGCGCGGGTCGGGTCCGGTTCTCCCGGCGGGGGTCCCGGCCCCGTCGGCCGGGAACCTCGACCGACGGTCCGTCAGTGGAGAACCGGAGGGGCCGAGAACGCCCCCGGTCCGCCTCGGTCGGTCAGTCTTGGAGCAGGACGCGGCGAGGAGCTCGCCGGCGCCTTCTGGACGCTGGTCGGAATGCCTCCTGGAGCACATGGCGCTGGAGGAGAAGGAGCTCCCCTGGCCGCGAGGTTCGTCATCGCCACCGAATGGGCCGGACTCGGCAGGCACGCGATGGCTCGCTCCCCATGCGGGACCGCCACCCCGCCCCGCGTGGGGAGGAGCGGGGCGCCTCGGCAGTCGGTCCCCTCGTCCTCCCGTGCGTCAACGGCGCCGTTGGGTACCCGAGGACCCGGCGCCCAACGTGTGGACCGGCCCGGATGACGACAGCGAGGTCCCCCCACGGGACCGGGGACACGTCGCGGGGCCACCGGACGGATTGCCGCGCACCGGTGTTGGCGCACTGCGCGGCGGATCCGGGGCGCATGGACAGCGGCGGTCCCCCGGCGGCATGGTGATCCTCCTGGCGGCCCCGGGGCTCCGGGGAGACGGTGGCGCCGGCGCTCCGGCCCGGCCGGGCGGGGCCCGGCCTCGCGCCGGCGTACCCCGCGGGGGCATACTCGGCCCCTCGGGCATCGGCGCCCGTGGGCAGCGGGAGGTACGCGATGGTGTCGTCGTCGGGGACGGAGCCGCGGAGGATCACGATCCATGACGTCGCCCGGTCCGCCGGGGTGTCGCGGCAGACCGTGTCGCGGGCGCTGAACGACAAGGACGAGATCGACGGGCTGACCAAGCAGCGGGTGCTGGACGCCGCGCGCGAACTGGGCTACCGGCCGAGCCGGTTCGCACGGGGGCTGGTGCGGCAGGACACGACGACCATCGGCCTGGTGATCCCGGACCTGCTCAACCCGTTCTTCACCGAGGTCGCCGCCGCCGCACTGGAGGCGGCACGCGCCCGCGGCTGGCACGTCGTCGTGTACGACACCGGCGACCGCGCCGCGGAGGAAGCGGGCACGCTGCAGGTGATCTGCTCGCAAGTGGACGCGGTCGTGGGGTACTTCAACAGCCCGGAGAACGAGCTCGAACACTTCACCCGGGGCATGCCGGTAGTGCTCATCGGCCGTGAGCACCACACGGCGCGGTTCAGCTCGATCCGGGTCGACGGCGAGGCCGGGTTCCACGCCGCGGTCGCGCACCTGGTGGGCCGGGGGCACGTGCGCATCGGCATGCTGGACCACGACGGCCGCGCCGAACCCAGCGTCCGCAGGGCGTGGTTCGCGGCGGCCGCCGCGGCCCACGGGCTCGGTACGGACGCGGTGATCGGCTCCGCCCAGTCCGCCGAGGGCGGCGCCGCGGCGCTGCGGACGCTGCTCGGCCGCCACCCCGATGTCACGGCGGTCCTCACCTTCAACGACATCATCGCCATGGGCGCCCTGCGCGAGGCGCGCCGCTCGGGCCGTGACGTCCCGGGCGACTTCGCCGTGATCGGCTTCGACGGCCTTCAGCTCGGCACGCTCGTCGAGCCCGCGCTGTCCAGCGTCGCCCTGGACACCCGGCGGCTGGGCTCGCTCGCCATCGACCAGGCGGCCCGCCTGCTGTCCGGGAGTGAGCCGCTGGACGCCGAGGAGCTCGTCGTCCGGGCCGAGTTGCTGCTGCGCGACTCCGCCTGACGGGAGACGCTTCAGACCACCGCCCACACCCCGGCGCCGATGACCGCGGCGATGTAGACGGCGGTCGCCAGCAGGACCAGCCGGATCCGCGTCGCCTCGCTCCACCGCGTCCTCGACAGCAGCCAGGCCAGCGCGGGCAGGACGAGCACGGCGTGCAGGCTCACCGCGTGCAGGGGCTTGAGCGGGGCCGTGGAGTGGTAGGCGGCCTCCTGGTGGCCGGTGCGGGTGAGGTACACACCGCGGGCGATCATGGCGGCGCCGGAGGCCAGGCCGACGAGCAGGATGGCGAAGCCGGAGCGCAGGGCCAGGGCCATGCCCGCGGGCCCGGTGGGACGATGGCGGAAGGCCGCCGCGGCGAAGGCGCCCAGCACGACCACCAGGACACCGCCGCCCACCGCCAGCGTCATGGAGACCGCGGTGTCGAAGCCGGTCTCCATGTTGAGGTGCGAGGGCACCCGCCGCCACGCCTGCAGCGTGATGCCCCCGGTCTCGACGACGCAGTCGGCCGCGAACACCGCGAGCAGGACGGCCCGCCGGCGCTCCCCGACCCGCAGGTACGAGGTGACCCAGGCGACCGCGATCAGGGTCAGCCCGAAGGAGACGCCGAAGGTGACGGGCTTGCGCCAGGACACCGGGCCGTCCCAGGGACCGCCGTCGACGGCGAGGACCGCCAGGTGGAACAGGCCCGACGCGACCAGGAGCGCGCCGGTCGCGTAGGACGCGCGCTCGGCCGGACGGAAGGTGCGCGGCGCCTGCCGCGGGCTGAGGGTGGTGGTCGCCATGGCCCCCAGCCTGCCGGGGGCGACGCGGCCGGTCGTCCTCCGCCCGGAGGCCGGCCGCGTACGCCCCCGGGAGCAGTCCGGACGGCGGCGCCGCGAAGGTCAGCGGTGCGCCGCGTGCGCGATTCCCGTGGAGGCCGCCACGCGGTCGAGCAGGTACACCGCCCCGACGCAGACGGCGATCCACGCCGAGAGGATGATGACGCCGCGGGTGAGGCCGTCGTGGTGGAAGTAGGCGAGCCCGTCGAGCGCGCGGACGCCGACACCCGCCGGCATGACCGAGGCGAGGGGCTCCAGCCAGCCGGGGAGGAAGTCCGGCGGGAGGACACCGCCGCTGGTGGCGTTGCCCATGACGAGCATGAAGATCGACCCGAGGAGGACGCCGATCGGGCCGAAGGTTCTGATCAGCATGATGGTGGCCGCGGCGACGGCGCCGGCCATGAGCGTGATGATGCCCATGATGCCGAGGAAGGAGCCCGGTATCGCGCCGAAGGCGGTGCAGGCGATCAGCGCGGTCGCCAGGCCGCCGATGACGGCGAAGAGCGTGAGGCTGAGCACGCGCTGGCCGAACGAGAGTCTCGGCGCCACCTGGTAGGTCACCTGCCCGAACAGGAATCCGGCCAGGACCAGGCCGAACGAGGCGTAGAAGACCGACAGCCCCCTGCTGTCGCCGTCCGAGAGCGGAAGGATGTCGACCACCGGGATCTTGTGCCCGTCGCCGTGCGGCACCGCCGCCAGCGGCGCGACCAGGGCGGAGACCGCCGGGCCGTTGGCCCCGGCGTAGACGATCCTGGGCTTGCCGCCGTCGGAGAGGTAGGCCGCGTAGGCCTGGCGGTGTTCGACGGCCTGCCGGGCGGAGGTCTCGTCGGGGTACCGGTCGATCTGGAACGCCTCGGGCGCCAGGCGCTGCAGCCGTACGTCGAACAGGGCCGCCGAGCTGTCGGAGGCGGCGACCGCGACGGGCAGCCGGTGCGCCGTGGGGGTGTGGAAGGCGGCGAGGAAGACGCTGACGAAGGCGAGGCCGATGATCAGCACCGTGAAGACGGGCTTGACCACCGCCTGCGTTCCCGTCATCCCCGGCCGGTCGGGCGGGGCGTCGGTCTGCGGTCCGGGCACATGGCGGTGCCGATGGCGCTCTGGCAGGGGATGCCCCTCCTCCAGGGGGTGAGCATCACGCATGTATACGGTGTCGGACACGGTGGCCGTCCTCCTGGCAATGTAAGCTGACTTATATAAGCTAACAGACAATACGGAAAGGTGACTCGTCATGCCCGTCGGCAACCCAGGCGACCGCTTGGGCTACCTCGTCTGGCAGCTCTCCCAGGCGTACATCCAGCGGCTGGAGCATGCGCTGCGGCCCCTCGGGCTGACCCAGACGCAGTACAGCGCCCTGATGCGGCTGACGCTGGACGGTGCCCTGTCGGGCGCCGAACTGGCACGTCGCTGCGGAGTCACCGCCCAGTCCATGGGCACCGCGCTGCAGGGACTGGCCGACCGCGAACTGGTCGAGCGGCACGCGCACCCGACGCACGGCCGGATCATCGAGATCCGGGTCACCGCCGCCGGCGCCCTGCTCGCCGAGCAGGGCGAGCAGGCGCTCCTGCCGTGCGAGGAGGAGGCCCTGGCGCCCTTCGAGGACCGTGAGAAGGTGCGGCTCAAGGCCGATCTGCGCCGCATGCTGAGGACACTGAGCCCGCACGCGCTGCCGCCCGAGTGACCCCCGGGCGACGGCGCTCCCGCGCCGTGGGGACCGAGGTGCGCTTCCCTCGGCCGGGGAGCACGCTGGTGGGGTGACCCACATGGCGGCGCGGCTCACGGGAGGGACGGCGCGCCGCACCGCGGCAAGGGTGGCCCGATGACCGCAACCGCTGGGACCGATCGCCACGGCACCGGCGAACTGGACCGGGTCATGAGCCACGCCGTGGTGGACGCGATCAAGGCGTTCGGCGGCTACGGCGGCGGGGTCTACCTGCGCTCGCCCAACCGCCACGGGCTGCGGCTCGCGGTGCTGGCCGGGGTGCCCCGCACGCTGGTCCGGCACTGGTGGGACCTGCGCTTGCAGTACCCGTTCCCGCCCGCCGAGGCGTTCGCGACCGGGCACAGCATCTACCTGCCGGACGCCGAGGAGACGATGCGGCGCTTCCCGCGCATGGCGGTCGTGCTGCCCTACTCCTTCGCCTCCTTCTTCGTCCCCGTGACGGACGGCGGCGAGCGGTACGGAGTGCTGCTGGTGCTGCGCGCCTCCGCCTCGGGACGCCCCATGACGGCGACGGAACGGCGCCGCATCCGCGTCGTCGCCGACCGGCTGGGCGCCGGGCTGGGAGCGCTCGCCGCCCGCGGGACGCCGGTGGAGTGGGTGGGCGATCCGGCCATGACCCGGCTGCCCGCCGCCTCGGCGTCACCGGTGCGGATCGGGCACTTCGACTGGGAACTGGACAGCGGGGCCTTCGACGCGGACGAGGAGATGTGCGCCGTCCTCGGCACCGACACGGGCGCCTTCGGGGGCACCGTCGCCGCCGTGGCCGCCCATGTGGTGCCGGGCGACGTCGCCGACCTGGTGGCGGCGGCGCGCGAGGCCGCCGGGACGGGCGGGCTGGTGCGCCACCGGCTGCGGGTGCTGGACCCCGAAGGGACGCCGCGCACCGTGGAGTTGTGGGGACGCTGCCCCGCCAGGCCGGACGGCGGCGGCCCGCGGCTGGTGGGCACGGTGGTCGACCTGGAGGTCGGCGCGGTGGCGGCCGAGGCCGCGGACCGGCTGCCGGAGGGCGTGCTCTCGCTCGACCGCCAGGGCCGGATCACCTACGTCAACCGCAGCGCGGAGGCCCTGCTGGCCCGCCCGCGGGCCGAACTGCTGGGCCGCAGACCCTGGGAGGCGCTGTCCTGGCTGGACGACCCGGCGTACGAGGACCGCTACCGCGCGGCGATGCTCTCCCAGCAGCCGGTGCCGTTCGTGGCGGCCCGCACCCCGGACCAGTGGCTGGCGTTCTCGCTCCACCCGGACACCTACGGCGTGACGGCGAGGATCGTCCCGGCCGAACCGGCTCCCGACGCGGGCGACCCCATCCTGCCCGAGATCGCGCAGCCGACCCGGTCGCCGTCGCGGACGGCGCAGGGTCCGGTCGTCCTGGCGGTGGCCCTCGCGGACGCCGTCACCGTCGGCCAGGTGGCGCGGGTCGTGGCCGACCAGGTGCTGCCGATGTTCAAGGGTGCGGAGCTGGCGATCTACGTCGTCCGGGCGCGGCACCTGACGCTGGCGTGGGAGACCGGCTATCCGCGCGGCTTCCTCCAGCAGTTCGGGGACGTGTCGCTGAGCGCGCGGCTGCCGGGCGTGGACGCCTTCACCACCGGGCGGCCCATCTTCTTCGAGTCGGCGGGCCATCTCGCCTCCGCCTACCCGGGGATACCGCTGGACGGGCGCGGCGCCTGGGCGTTCCTGCCGCTGGTCGCGTCGGGGCGGCCGGTGGGCTCGTGCATCCTGGGCTTCGAGCACTCGCGCCGCTTCGGCGCGGAGGAACGCGCCGTGCTCACCGCGATGAGCGGCCTGATCGCCCAGGCCCTGGAGCGGGCCCGGCTGTACGACACGGTGTCGGCGCTGGCACGCGGACTCCAGGACGCGCTGATGCCCCATCAACTGCCCTCGATCGGCGAGCTGGAGACGGTCGGGCGGTATCTGCCCGGCACCCAGGACATGGACATTGGCGGCGACTGGTACGACGTCATCGAGACCGACCGCGGCGTGGCCCTGGTGATCGGCGACGTCCAGGGCCACAGCGTGGCCGCCGCGGCGACCATGGGCGAAGTGCGCAGCTCGGTAAGGGCGTTCGCGACCGGCGGGCAGCCCCCGCAGGACGTGCTCGCGCTGACCAACCGGCTGCTCATCGACCTCGATCCGGGCCTCTTCGCGACCTGCTGCTTCGTGGAGCTCGACCCCCGCACGGGCACGGCGAAGGCGGTACGGGCCGGCCACCCGCCGCCGCTGCTGCGCCACCCCGGCGGGCGCACCGAGGTCCTCGACCTCCCCGGCGGCGTACCCCTCGGGGTGGACGACCGGGCCTCCTACCCGGTCACCGCGCTGCGGATGCCGGCCGGTTCGGTGCTCGCGCTCTACACCGACGGCCTCGTCGAGCAGCCCGAGACCGACATCGACACCGGCATCGAGCGGCTGCGCCGCGTGCTCGCGGCACGCCCCGGCGCCGCGCCCCTGGAGGAGACTGCGGAACGGCTCATCCAGGAGGCCGGCCGGCGCCTCGCCCGCCCCGACGACATCGCGCTCCTCCTCGCCGCCCGCGCCTTCCGCTGACGGGCTCGGCGGGCGGGAGCACGGCAGGCGGGGGCGCGGCACCGGCCGCCACGGCGGTACCGCGCTCCCTCCCCCGCCGGGGTCAGACCCTGGCGGTCACGTACTCCTTGCCGGCGGCGTTCTCGACGACGACCTCGGAGATGTCGTCCGAGGCCACCGCCGCCGAACCGTCGAGACTCACACCGTGCTTCTCGCCGGCCTCGGGGACCACCCAGCTGCCGGCGACCTCCCGGTGACCGTCCTTGTCGACCACCACCAGCCGGCAGCGCTCCCCCGCCGGGATGCCGCTGACCGACGCGTCGAGCCGGACCCAGGCACTGGCCGGGGTCACCTTCACGGTCATCCGGGCGTCGGTGGCCGGGTCGGTGGCCGAGACGACCTTGACACCGGGTTGCCCGGTGGCCACCGGGGGCCTTGCCACGTCCGACGTCCCGGCGTTCTGCCCGATCACCACACCGCCGAGGATCAGGACCGCCGCGGCGGCCGCCGCCGCCGCACCGGCGGCCGTCCATCGTCGGCGCTGCACCCCCGTGCGCTCGGAGCGCAACTGCCGCAACGTCCGCTGCAGCAGCAGGTCACCGTCGTCCGGCGGACCGTCGAGGAAGGCCTCCGGCGGGACTTCACCGAGCGCCCGCTCCATCTCGCGGAGCTCGTCGACTTCGGCCTGGCAGCGGTCACAGGCGGCGATGTGCTCCTCTACGGCACGCACCTCCTCGTCGTCGAGCGCACCGAGGACGTAAGCGGTGAGCGTCCCGCTGTCGTGCTCGTGTTCCGTGCTCATGCCGCCACCTCCCGCAGCGCGACCGGCTTCTTGGTGTAGAACTCCCGCAGCGCCTTGAGGGCGTAGTGGGACCGGGACTTGACCGTTCCCGGCGGTATCCCGAGGGTCTCCGCCGCCTCGGCGACGGTCTGCCCCCGGAAGTAGATCTGGTACAGCACGTCCCGGTGGTCGGGCGAGAGCCGGTCGAGGGCCTCCATCACGACCATGGAGTCGACCACGGCCTCGGCGTGGTCGCGCTCGACCGGCGGCGTGGCCGGTGACTCGGCCACCTCCTGCGGCCGGGCGGCCTTCGCACGGAACCGGTCCGTGATGATGTTGCGGGCCACCGTCAGCAGCCAACCACGCACCGAACCCTTGCCGTTGACCAGCGCGTCCGGGTGCCGCCACGCGCGGATCAGGGTCTCCTGGACGACGTCCTCGGCCGCGGCGCGATCGCCGGTGAGCCGGGTCGCATACGCGAGCAGGGCTTTGCCGTGTTCCTCGTAGAGCGCCCGTATGAGCGCCTCGTCACTCGTGCCCTTGCTCTGACGAGTGCGCGACCACAATGCCGCCATCCACTCACTCCGTCCTCTCCCGATCCGTGTCGCAGATCCCTCACGGCGGACACGGGGTGGGGTGGGAACGGGTTCACGTGACCCCCACCACATCGGGCGCGGGGCGCGCGCTGGTACCGGATTGTTCTTTTTCCCGCCCTCCCCCCCCAGCCTTCGGCCGGGGGTGCCCCCACCGTGTGTTGGCGTCCGATCCCGGGTGGGAGGGGTGAGATGGCGGTCCGCCGGCAGCGCCGGCTCGGGTCACTCGACCGGGGTGAGCTGTTGTTCCGCCCAGATGATCTTGCCGTCGGGGACGTGGCGGCTGCCCCAGCGGGAGGACAGCTGCGCGACGAGGAACAGCCCACGGCCGCCCTCGTCGTAGCTGCGGGCGCGCCGCAGGTGCGGGGCGGCGTCGCTGCCGTCGGTGACCTCGCAGATCAGCGACCGGTCCCGGATGAGCCGCAGGCGGATGGGCGCCTTCCCGTAGCGCACCGCATTGGTGACCAGCTCGCTGACGATCAGTTCGGTGGTGAACGACCGGTCCCGCAGGCCCCAGGTGCCGAGCCGCTCCGTCACCATGGCGCGTACCGCGGCCACCGCCGAGGCGTCGGCCGGGACCTCCCACTGGGCGAGGTCGGCCCGGTCCAGCACCCGCGGCCGGGCCACCAGCAGCGCCGCGTCGTCGCCGCGCCGGGGGAGCATCGCGGCGAGGACGTCGTCGCACACCGCGGCGGGCGAGGAGCCGGCGGCGCCGACCAGGCACTCCCGCAGCCGCGCGATCCCGGCGCCGAGGTCACGGTCCCGGGACTCCACCACCCCGTCGGTGAACAGGACGAGCAGGCTGCCCTCGGGGAGCTCCACCTCGGTCGACTCGAAGGGCAGCCCGCCCAGCCCCAGTGGCGGCCCCTCCGGCACCTCCAGCAAGTCGCTCGTCCCGTCCGGCAGCACCAGCAGCGGCGCCACGTGCGCCGCACGCGCCACACAGCACCGGCGCGACACCGGGTCGTACACCGCGTACAGCACCGATGCCCCGACCTCCGGATCGGAGGCGACGGCGGCCCTCTCGTGGTCCAGCCTGTTCACGATGTCGTCCAGGGACGTCAGCAGCTCCTCCGGCGGGAGGTCGACATCGGCGAGCGTGCGCACGACGGAACGCAGCCGGCCCATGGTCGCGGCCGCCTCCACCCCGTGCCCGACCACGTCGCCGATGACCAGGGCCACCCGCGCGCCGGACAGCGGGATCACGTCGAACCAGTCGCCGCCCACCCCGGCCGCGAGGTCGGCGGGCCGGTAGCCGTAGGCGGCGTCCACCGCGCTCTGCGCGGGCGGCTCCCGGGGGAGCAGGCTCTGCTGGAGCAGGAGCGCCGTGCTGTGCTCCCGTTCGTAGTGGCGCGCGTTGTCGATGCACACGGCGGTGGTCTCGGCCAGTTCCTCGACGAGCAGCAGGTCGTCGGCGTCGAAGGGCAGTTCGCGGCGGAGGAAGGTGACGACGCCGAGCGTGATGCCGCGCGCGGTCAGCGGCGCGGAGATCGCCCCGCCCTCGCCCCGGCCCGGTTCCCAACCGGGCCGGCCGACCGCGGGGTGCGGCAGATCGACGCGCACGGCCCGGCGTTCCCACAACGCCCGTCCGGGTAGCGACTGCCGGTCCACGGCCTGCCAGTCCCTGCAGCCGGGACCCGGCGCCGCCGGGCCGTGCTCGCCGCTCACCGCGACCAGCCGCACCTCCACCGGGCCGCGCACACCCGCCCGTTCCGTGCCCAGGGTCTCCGGGAGCAGGTGCACCAGGGCGACGTCCGCCAGGTCCGGTACCGACAGGTCGGTGAGTTCGCGCGCGGTCCGCTCGACGTCCAGGGAGAGCCCGATGGTGCGGCGCGCCTCGTCCAGCAGGCTGAGCCGCCGGCGGGCCCAGAACTCAGCGGAGTTGTTGCGGGCCATCGTGCACAGTGCGATCACCGCATCGTGCCGGTCGCGGACCGGGTCGATGTGGATCGCCCACTCGTGGGGCCGGTTCTCGCCGGGCACCTTCTCGTACGTGAGGACGGAGCGTGCCGTCCCCGTGTCCCGCACCTGGCGCATGGACTCCTCCAGCGCGTGGTGCTGACTGTCGGGCGCGAAGATCTCGGTGGGCAGCCGCCCGAGCACCTCGTCGGCGCCCGCCTTGAACAGCGCGTACGAGTAGTCGTTCGCCCACAGCAGGCGCAGCTCCGCCGACCACAGGACGATGGCGGCGCTCGACTGCGTCCACGCCCCTTCGAGCAGGCCGACGTCCCGGCCCGTCGCGTCGCCGGAGGTCCCGTTCAGGAACCAGACCGTGGGGCCGCCGTCCACGACCGCCGGCTGCACCAGGACATTCGCCTCCACACGGTGTCCCGCCTTGTGCCGCAGCACCGCCCGGTCGTGCCGGGAGCGGCCCGGGGACGGGACGCGCGGCATGCCGTCGACCACGAAGTCGGTCACCGGCCGGCCCACCGCCTCACCCCGGTGGTACCCGAGGATGGCCTCGGCCTCGTCGCTCCATCCGTCCACCCGCCCCGCACCGTCGACCGACACGACCGCGACGGGGCACGTCACGGGTATCCCTCCGTGTACGCCGCCGAACTCCGCGATGCGTGTGTGCATGGCCGGAACCATCCCATGAAGGCGATTTTGTCGGTGATTGTACGGCGTAAAAGGTGCGAATGTGTTCGAGTCGGGTCGGCATCCACGACCACCGGCCCGGCTGGACCGGGAACGGCCGGCGCATGGGTCACCGTCTGTGGCCGCGGCCCACCGGAGCGGCACCACGACCGCCGGCGTCATGCCACTCGGCGGAATCCGATGTCACCCGAGGTGATCCCGTCGACCGCCCGCCACTCCGGGCCGCGAGCGCGGCGCCCTCTGATGGCCTGACGGAGTGGCAGGAGGTCATAACAACTCATAACGTACTTTTCCGGGTGGCTGCGGAGGCCGCCCGGAAGGCAGGTGCGGCAGTCATGACACTTCGTCGGACCCCCGCGGCCGCGGCCGTGGCCGCCACGGCCGCCGTCGTCGTGGGGCTGTGCAGCGCCCCCGGGGTCGAGGCCGCGGACGCCCCGCTCCTGGTGCGTCCCGGGGAGTCGATCCAGGCGGCGGTCGACCGCGCGAAGCCGGGCGACGTCATCGAGATCGCGCCCGGGACCTACCCGGGCAGCGTCAGCATCACCAAGCCCCGGCTGACTCTGCTGGGCGCGGGACGCGAGACGGTGATCACGCCCAGCGAGAAGGGCACCGAGAACGCCTGCGCCGCAGCCGGTCACGGCATCTGCGTCACCGGTACGGAGCAGAGCCCGCTGACCTATGTGCGGCTGCGGTCGCTGACCGTCTCCGGTTTCCGGAAGAACGGCGTCGACGCCACCTGGACCGACCGCATGGAGGTGAACCGGGTCACCGCGCGCGCCAACGGCCAGCAGGGCATCAGCCAGCAGCGGTCGGTGCGTGCCGTGTTCCGCGACAACGTCGCGGAGAACAACGGTGAGTCGGGGATCTTCCTGGCCAACGCGGTGGACGCCGAGGGCGGCGCGCTGGACACCAAGCACACCCTGATCGCCGACAACGAGCTGTCCGGCAACCGGATCGGCCTCGTGCTGCGCCGGGTGCGGACGGTGGACGTCGAGTACAACGACATCACCGCCAACTGCGGCGGCGTCTTCGTCGTCGGCGACGAGGGCGTGCCGCGGGCCGGGTCGCTCACCGTCTCCCGCAACCTGGTGGCGGCCAACAACAAGTTCTGCCCGGCCAACGCGCGCCTGCCGTTCATCCAGGGCGCCGGCATCGTGCTGACCGGCGCCGAGAAGACCCAGGTGACCCACAACAGGGTCGTGGAGAACATCGGCACCTCGCCGATGTCCGGCGGCATCGTGCTCTTCCGCAGCGTGGTGGGCGCCCCCAACACCGGCAACTCCGTACGTGACAACACCGCCATGGGCAACAGCCCCGCCGACCTGTCCGCCGACGACCAGAGCAAGGACAACGTGTTCAGCGGCAGCACCTGCCGCGTCTCCCAGCCGAAGGGCCTGTGCTGACGATGAGCCTGACCGAGACCACCCCCTCCGACACCACCGGCGCCGCCTCCGCGCAGGGCGCGATGCGCCTGCGCGAGCTCGTCTTCGGCGCGGCCTGCGCCGCCGCCGTCCGGGCCGCGGCGCGGCTCGGCGTCGCCGACGCGCTCGGCGACCAGCCGGCGACCTGCGACGAGCTCGCGGCGGCCGTGGGCGCGGAGCCGCGCCCGCTGCGCCGGCTGCTGCGCGCGCTGTCCTCCTACGGTGTCTTCCTGGAGCAGCCCGACGGCCGCTTCGCGCACACCGACATGTCGCGGATGCTGCGCAAGGACACCCCCAACAGCCTGCACTACATCGCCCTGTGGTGCACCGAGCCGTGGACGTGGGAGGCCTGGCCGCGGCTCGACGAGGCCGTGCGGCACGGCCGCAACATCTTCCCCGACATCTACGGCAAGGAGTTCTTCGACTACCTGCACGACGACGCGCAGGACAGCGCCAAGGTCTTCGACCGGGCCATGACGCACTCCAGCCGCCAGTCCGCGCAGGACATCGCCGAACTGCTGGACCTGACCGGCATCTCCTCGGTCGCCGACATCGGCGGCGGCCAGGGCCACGTGCTGGCCGCGCTGCTGGAGAAGCACCCCGAGGTGCACGGTTCGCTGCTCGACCTGCCGAAGGTCGTCGCCGGCGCCGACCCGCGGCTGCGTGAGGGCGGCGAACTGGCCTCCCGCGCACGGCTGCTGCCGGGCGACTGCCGGGTGGAGATCCCGGTGACCGCCGACATGTACATCATCAAGAACATCCTGGAGTGGGACGACGAGAGCACCCGCCGCACGCTGCGCAACGTCGTGGCGGCGGGCCACCCGGGCGCGCGGGTGGTCGTCATCGAGAACCTGGTGGACGACACGACGTCCATGCGGTTCACCACCGCGATGGACCTGATGCTGCTGATGAACGTCGGCGGTCAGAAGCACACCCGGGACAGCCTGACCGGGCTGATGACCGAGGCGGGCCTCGCCGTCGGCGAGGTCACCCCGGTCAACCCCTTCCTGCACGCCATCCACAGCACCATCGGGCGGGTGTGAGTCCGGCTCAGCCGGTCATCTCCCGCACCAGCGACGTCGTGTGACGGCCCGCCCGGAACTCCGGGCGGGCCAGTACCGTGCGCAGGAAGCCCGCCGTGGTGCACACGCCCTCGCCGCGCACCCGCAGCTCCTCCAGCACGCGGTCCATCCGGGCCAGCGCCCGCTCCCGGTCCGGTGCCCAGACCACGGCCTTGGCCAGCAGCGAGTCGTAGTCCGGGCCGATCCGCCAGCCCGGGTAGGCGTGGGTGTCCACCCGGACGAAGGGGCCGCCGGGCGGCACGAACTCGGTGAGCAGCCCCGGGGTGGGGGCGAAGTCGCGGGCGGGGTCCTCGGCGTTGACGCGGCACTCCACGGCCACCCCGCGCGCCACGACGTCCTCCTGGCGCAGCGTCAGTGGATGCCCCGCGGCGATCAGCAGCTGCTCGCGGACCAGGTCGACGCCGGTGACCATCTCGGTGACCGGGTGCTCCACCTGAAGACGGCAGTTGACCTCCATCAGGTAGAAGTCGCGCTCCGGGGTGAGGACGAACTCGAAGGTGCCGACGCCCTCGTAGCCGACCGCCATCGCGCCGCGCACGGCGGCGTCGCACATCGCGCCGCGCAGCCGGGCCGGCAGGTCGGGGGCGGGGGTCTCCTCGACGAGCTTCTGGTGGTGGCGCTGGACGGAGCAGTCGCGCTCCCCCAGGTGCACCACCGCGCCGTGCCGATCGCACACGACCTGCACCTCGACATGGCGGGCCCCGTCGATGTACCGCTCCAGGTAGAGCCGGTCGTCGCCGAAGACGGCGCGGGCGTGCGCCCGGGTCTCGCGGAAGGCGTCCAGCAGCCGGTCCGGTTCGGTGACGACGGCCATGCCCCGGCCGCCGCCGCCCGCGACGGCCTTGAGGATCACGGGGTAGCCGGCCTGCTGCGCGGCCTCCTTGGCCTCGGCGGGACCGTCCAGCGGTCCGGGACTGCCGGGCAGCACGGGCAGGCCCGCCTCCGCCATCAGGGCGCGGCAGGCCGCCTTGTCGCCGAGCCGGGCGAGCACCCGCGGCGAGGGGCCGATGAACGTCAGCCCGTTGGCCTCGCAGATCTCCGCGAAGTCCGGGTCCTCGGACAGGAAGCCGTACCCCGGGTGGATCGCCTGCGCCCCGGTGCGGCGGGCCGCCTCGATCACGGCGGGGATGTTGAGGTAGCTGGCCCGCGCGGGGGGCGGCCCGATGTGCACGGCCTCGTCGGCGAACCGGACGACGGCCGATTCCCGGTCCGCGGTGGAGTACACCGCGACGGTGCGCAGGCCGAGTTCGCGGCAGGCGCGGGCGACGCGCAGCGCGACCTCGCCGCGGTTGGCCACCAGTACGGTGGAGAACACGGCGTTCACTCCCCTCCGGGGTCCGGTGCGTGCGCGGCCGCTGCCGCCGCCGGCTCCACGGCGATCAGCCGCTGGTCGAACTCCACGGGCTGGGCGTCCCCCACGACGATCTCCACGACCCGCCCCGCGACGTCCGACTCGATCGTGCTCATCATCTTCATGACCTCCAGGACGCCCACCGGCTGACCGGGGCCGACCAGGTCGCCGACGCGGACGTAGGGGGCGGCCCCGGGTTCCTGCGCGCGGTAGAAGGTGCCCACGGTCGGGGCGCAGACATAGTGCGGGGTCCCGGACGGCGGCTCGTCGTGCTCCGGCCCGGCCTCGCCGGGCTGCGCCCCGGCGGCTTCCGGGTGGTCCGGGGTGTCCCGCGACGCGTCCTCCCGGGTGATCCGCGGCGCCGGGCCGGCGGCCTCGGTCCTCTCGTGCTCCCGGGGTTCCGGCCACTCGATCTCGACCGAGGTCTGGCCGTGCCGCAGCCGGATGCGCCGTGGCGGGGTCGGGACCGAGCCGGCCAGTTCGGTCGCGCTGCGGCACACGGCGTCGAGCACCGGGTGCGCCGGTTGCGCGGTGGGGGCCGACCCGTTCAGGTTCCTGCCCACCCCGGCGGCGTGGCCGGGCAACTTGTTGTCGCCGTGGAGCGTCATGGTGCTGCCTCCTCCTCCAGTGGTCCGAATCAAGGGAACTGAGGGAACTGAGGGAACTGGTGAAACTGGTGGAACTGGTGGAACTGGTGGAAACGGTCGCGGCGTTCGGCCAGCAGTCGCTCGGGCTCCCGGGTGCGCAGTTCGTCCAGGGCGGCCGAGAGCGCGCCGCCGACGTAGGCCGCCGCGGCCGCGTGGTCGCGATGGGCACCGTCCGGCGGCTCGGGGACCACGCCGTCGACGATGCGGAGTCGCAGCAGGTCGCGGGCGTGCAGCCGCAGCGCGGCCGCGGCGAGGGGCGCGGCCTGCGTGTCCTTCCACAGGATCGCCGCGCAGCCCTCGGGGCTGATGACGGAGTAGATGCCGTTGGCGCTGACCAGCACCCGGTCGGCGACGGCCAGCGCGAGGGCGCCGCCGCTGCCGCCCTCGCCCGTGATGACCGCGACCACGGGCACCGGCAGCCGGGACATCAGCCGCAGGTTCTCGGCGATGGCGAGCGCCTGACCGCCGCTCTCGGCATCCGGCCCGGGGTCGGCGCCCGGAGTGTCGATCAGGGTGATCACGGGCAGTTCGAGCTTCGCCGCGGTGCGCATCAGGCGGGCGGCCTTGCGGTGGCCGGCCGGTCCGGCCATGCCGAAGTGCCGCCGGCGGCGGCCGTCGAGCGTGGGCCCGCCCTTGTGGTGGCCGATCAGCATGACCGGTTGTCCGTCGAGCACACCGGGCCCGCCCATCACGGCCGGGCAGTCCGCGCCGAGCCGGTCGCCGTGCAGTTCGTGGAAGTCCTCCAGCAGGTGCGCCGCGTAGTCGGCGACGGTCGGCCGTCGCGGGTGGCGGGCCAGCCGCACGGCCTCCCACGCGTCGCGCTCGGGCAGGGCCTCCACGTCGCGGACGACGGGGGCGGGGGCCCGGGGAGCCGCGGGGGGCCGCCGGGCGCCGGGGCGCGGGCCCAGCAGCCGGGACAGCGCGCCGCGCAGTGCGGCACGCGGCACGACGTCGTCGACGAGACCGTGGGCGAGCAGGAACTCGGCGGTCTGGAAGCCCTCGGGCAACTGCCGGCCGGTCGTCTGCTGCACGACCCGCGGTCCGGCGAACCCGAGGCGGGCGCCGGGTTCGGCGAGGATGACGTCGGCGAGCGTGGCGTACGAGGCGGCGACGCCGCCGTAGGTCGGGTCGGTGACCACGGACAGCACCAGGACACCGGCCTCGTCGAGTTCGGCGAGGACCTGCGCGGTCGCCGCCATCTGCATCAGCGACAGCGCGCCCTCCTGCATCCGGGCCCCGCCCGAGGCGGTGACCAGCAGCAGGGGGACGCGATGGCGCAGGCTGGTGCGGGCGGCCAGGGTGATCCGGGCGCCCACGCCGGGGCCCAGACTGCCGCCCAGGAAGCGGAAGTCCATGACGGCGGCGACCACCGGCCGGCCGCCGATGGTGCCGCGTACGCAGACCACGGCCTCGTCCAGGCCGGTGGTCTCCCGGGCGTCCCGCAACCGCTGCGCGTAGGGCCGGGTGTCGGTGAAGTCCAGGGGGTCGTGCGCAGGCGGCCGCTCGCCACCCTCGGGGACGAGCGGCGCCTGCGAGCACGGGTCCAGCAGCTGGTCCAGCCGCTGCCGGGCGGTGAGCCGGCCGTGCGCGCCGCATTCGGGGCAGACGCGCAGCGTGCGGGTGTAGCGCTTGGCGTACACGAGCGCCTCGCAGCGTTCGCAGCGCACCCACTCCGGCTCGGTGGTGGCCATGTCAGCCGCTCCGCTCCCAGCGGTAGAACTCCCGGGCCATGGCGTCCTTGGGCTCACGCCAGGTCTCGGGGTTGTACGGCAGCACGAAGGACGACAGCCGCTCGCTGATGTCGCGGAAGGCGGGGTGGTCCTTGTGCCGTGCGACCTCCGGGCCGGGCGGCCGGTCGGCCTCGACCAGGTGCAGGTAGACGTCGCCGAACTGGAAGAGGCTGCGGCCGGTGACCCCGATCAGACCGGGCAGCTCGCCCCGGTCCGAGTCGGCGAAGACCCCGGCGACCTGGTCCTCGGCGCCCGGCTTGATCCGGGCCACGATGAGCGTGCGATAGGTGCTCATGCGCGCCCCTCGCCGTCCTTGTGGCGCTTGACGACGCGCTCGCGGATCAGCTCCAGCTGCACCTTGGAGTTCTCGTTGATGCGGTTGGTCATCGCCTCGTCGTCCAGCGGCGCGCCGGGCTTCATGGAGAAGTCCTGGACCCAGCGCATCCGGACGCCCCCGGGGGTGTCCTGGTACGACCAGTGGATGTCCATGTACTGGAACGGACCGGTCTCGACCCGGTGCGCGCGGACCGTGCGCGAGGCGCGGTCCGCGGTGCGCTCGGAGACCCAGCTCCAGACCTGCCCGTTCTCGTCGGGGTGCATCGTCAGACGGAAGACGACCCGGTCGCCGTCGCGCTCGACGATCTCCGCCGAGGCGTACTCGCTGAAGAGCTCCGGCCAGTTCTCCACGTCGTTGGTGATGTCCCAGACGAGGTCGAGCGGGGCGGGGATGGTGATCTCGTTCTCGGTGTGCCCGGGCATGAATCAGACTCCTGCCTTGAGTGAGTTGTTGACGACGTCAATGAAGGCGCCGGGGGTCTTGCACGCATCGGCGTCGCCGGCGATCGAGGCACCCCGGTCGTTCTCCAGGGCGCCGACGATTCCCAGCAGGCCGAGCGAGTCCAGGCCGTACTCGGCGAAGGGCGTGTCGGGGTGACCGGCCAGCATGGTCGGTTCCACGGTGATGCCCGCGCTGGACTTCATCAGAGCGGCGAGTTCGCCGTACGTGAGTTCCTTGGACATGAAGCGCTCTCCTTGGATGGACGGGACGGGCCTCAAACCCGCACCACGAGGGCCGAGTTGGAGCCCATGAGGCCGCGGCTGAGGACCAGCGCGGTGCGCAGGTCCGCCGGGCGGGGCCGGCCGATGACCAGATCGAGGTCGTGGCAGATGTCGGTGACGTTGGGGGTCGGGGGGACCACCCCGTGCCGCAGGGCGAGCACGGCGGCGGCCACGTCGAGCACCGGGGCGCCGCAATAGGCGCGGCCGGTGCCGGTCTTGGGGGCGGTGACGGGGACGCGGGCGGCCCACGGCCCCAGGGCGTCGCCGAGCGCCAGCACCTCGGCCCGGTCGGCCTCGACGGTGCCGAGCGCGTCGGCGAAGACGACGTCGATGTCCTCGGGCGCGCACTGGGCTTCGGCGAGGGCGTCGCGGATCGCCCTGGCCAGGCCCTCGCGGGACCTCTCCCACTGGGAGGCCCCGGTGAAGGTGGCACCGTGCCCGGCGATGACGGCCCGCGTCTCGGCGCCGCGGCGGGCCGCGTGCTCGGCGTCCTCGACGACGAGCATGGCGCCGCCCTCGGCGGGGGCGAAGCCGCGGGCCCGGTCGGTGAAGGGCAGGTAGGCCCGGTCGGCTTCGGTCTCCAGGCTCAGTTCCCGGTAACCGAGCTGGCACACGCCCGAGTACGGCGCCAGCGGCGCCTCGGCGGCACCGACGACGACGGCCCGGGTGCCGGTGCCGCGGGTGATGTTGCGGCAGGCGTGCGCGATGGCGTCCAGGCCGCCGGCCTCGTCGCTGGCGACGACGCCGCAGGGGCCCTTGAATCCGCCGCGGATGGAGATCTGGCCCGTGCTCGCCGCGTAGAACCACGCGATGGACTGGTAGGGGCCGACGAAGTTCGGTCCCTGTCCCCACAGGTGCTGCAGTTCGCGCTGGCCGAACTCGCCGCCGCCGGAGCAGGCCGCGGTCACCACACCGATGTCGAAGGGGGCGTTCTCGTCCGGGCGCAGGCCGGAGTCGGCCACCGCCTGGTCCGCCGCCGCCATCGCGAAGTGGGTGAACCGGTCGGTCTGGACGGTGTAGCGCTCCTCGACGACCGCGGAGACGTCGAAGCCGCGCACCTCTCCTGCCACGCGCAGCGGGAGGTCCTGGCAGCCCTCGCGGGTGACCGAGTCGAGGACGGCGACGCCCTCCTGGGTCGCCTTCCAGAAGGCGTCGGCACCGATACCGTTCGGCGCGACCACGCCTATGCCGGTGACCACCGCTTGCGTTCTCATCGCTGGCTCCCGTCCGGTCGGTTGAGGACCACCGCGGACTGGAAGCCGCCGAACCCGCTGCCGACGGACAGCACGGTGCGCAGCTTGAGCTCGCGGGCGGTGCGCGGGACGTAGTCCAGGTCGCACTCGGGGTCCGGGGTCTCGTAGTTGGCCGTCGGCGGGACCACGCCGTGGGCGAGGGCGAGGGTGCAGGCGGCGAGTTCGATCGCGCCGATGGCACCGAGGGAGTGGCCCACCATGGACTTGATGGAGCTCATGGGCGTGGAGTAGGCGTGCTCGCCGAGCGAGCGCTTGACCGCGGCGGTCTCGTGGCGGTCGTTCTGCTTGGTGCCGGAGCCGTGGGCGTTGACGTAGTCCACGTCCCGGGGGTCGAGCCGCGCGTGGTCCAGGGCGCGGTCGATGGCCTCGGACATCTCCAGGCCCTCGGTGGTGAGACCGGTCATGTGGTAGGCGTTGCCGTAGGTGGCGTAGCCGCCGATCTCGCAGTAGATGCGGGCCCCGCGGGCCCGGGCGTGCTCCAGGTCCTCCAGGATGAGGACGGCGCCGCCCTCGCCCATGACGAAGCCGTCGCGGCGGGCGTCGAAGGGCCGGGAGGCGTGGGCCGGGTCGTCGTTGTTGGGCGAGGTGGCCTTGATGGCGTCGAAGCAGGCCACCGTGATCGGGGATATCGGGGAGTCCGAGGCGCCGGCGATGACGATGTCGGCGCGTCCCTCCTCGATGGTGTGGAAGGCGTAGCCGACCGCGTCCAGGCCCGAGGTGCAGCCGGTGGAGACGGTCTGCACGGGCCCGCGGGCGCCGTGCCGCTCGGCTATCTCGGAGGCGAGCGCGCTGGGTGCGAACGCCCGGTGGAGGTGCGCGCCGGCCTTGGTGTGGTCGACGTCCCAGCGGGCGCCGGAGGCGCTGACGCGTATGTAGTCGTGTTCGAGCCGGGTGGTGCCGCCGACGGCGGTGCCGAGCGACACCCCGACGCGCCACGGGTCCTCGTCGTCCAGGTCCAGTCCGGAGTCGCGCAGCGCCTCGGCGGCCGCGACGAGCGCGAACTGGACGTACCGGTCGGCGCGTTCGGTGTCCTTGGGACTCAGGCCGCAGGCCGCGGGGTCGAAGTCGACCTCGGCGGCTATGCGGGACCGGAAACCCGTCGCGTCGAAGAGCGTGATCCCGCGGGTCGCCGTACGGCCGGCGGTGAGAAGCTCCCAGAACGCGGGGACCCCGACACCGCCGGGGGCGACGACACCTGCCCCGGTGACCGCCACCCGGCGGGTCATGACGCCGGGCCCTGGTGGGTATCGGACCCGTGCGCGGCCGCGGTGGACGACCCGGTGGACCCGGTCGGCTCGGTGGCCTCCGTGTCGACGTGGCCGAGTTCGGGGCGCGGGGCGAGCGGGCCGAGGTGGAAGACGAGCCGGGCCTCGGTGCTGCCGACGTTGCGGAACCGGTGCCGGACGTACGGGGGGATCATCAGGCCCTGCTCGGGCCGGAGCGGGCACGGCACCCCGTCGAGGTCGACCTCCAGGGAGCCGCACTCCACGTACACGAACTCCTCGGAGTACGGGTGGTAGTGCTCGCCGATCCGCTCGCCGGGCTGCACGAGCGCCACGCCCATGAAACCGCTCGTGGCGCCGACCGCGGTCGGGGTGAGCATCGCCCGCAGGTCGCCGCCGCGGCGGCGGTTGGGCGCGGTGTCGCCGAGATTCACGATCGTCGGGGTGAACGGAACGTCCCGGTTGCTCCGGTCGTTCGTCAGCAGGTCATCCATGCTTCTCTCCTCCGGCCGGGCCGGCCCCGGGCGTACCCGGGGCCGGCCGGTACCTGCCGGTTGCGATGGCGGGTGTGGGGGTGGGTCAGGACGCGGGTGCGTTCACGGGGGCTCGCCGGTCGGTGAGCATCCGCATGTCGCACTCGTTGAGGAAGCGCTTGAGGCCCAGGTCGCTCGAGACGTCCAGGTCCGGACCGACGTCCAGCAGCCGGGCGAGCACGCTCGCCTTGTGCCGGCCGGCGGCCCCGACCGCGATCAGGGGCGCCTCCTCGACCGGCATCCGCAGGTCGATCAGTCGGACGACGATGTCCTCGCGCAGGTAGACCGTGCTGCGCGCGAGCGGGCCCTTCGGGTCCTCCACCGCCTGTTCGTCCTGCGCGGCCAGCATCTTGGCCACGGAGGGCCCGCAGCCGTCCTTGGCGGGGTAGAACAGGGCGTGCCGGCTCAGGGTCTCCGGCCGGTCAGCGCCCTTGGCGACGTGGTGCACGGCCGGCAGTGCCGCGCGGGCGAAGAACTCCCGTGCGGAACTGGGGTCGCTGAGGTCGCGGTGTGCCTCGAGGTAGGGGTTGATGGCCTCCTCGACCTCCTGCACCTCCGGCTGCCGCGCCACGTGGCGCAGCGCCCGGATCAGGTCGCCCTCCACCTCCACCGCTCGCACGACACGGTTGCCGTGCATGAACAGCGAGGTGCGGTGCAGCCGCGTGGTCTCGTCGACCTGCGCCTGCGGTGAGGTGTAGCCGGACAGGATGTCGGCGACCGTCGCCTCACTGCCGGGCTTCACGGTGAAGGTGATGGCGTGGCGGTTCAGCCCGTCGCCGACCCTCGGCACGGACTGCAGGAGACCCGGCTCGTACGAGGTACGGGTCTCCCGCAGCACGCCGAAGCGCAGCGAGCGGGTGTCCTTCACGCAGCCGTGCATCGGCTGCACCATCTCCAGATGGGTCGGGCTGTCCACCCAGGCCAGGAAGTGCAGCGCACTGTCCCACTCACTGGTGATCAGCCATTGCGAGGGATTCTCGATGGACTGGCAAAGCTGGTCGCTGACGTGCCCGGGCACGGCGGCGACATGGCGGCACATTTGGTCATACGCGTCAAGAAACCGCTGCTCGGCACCGTCCTCGACATCCAGCATGAGGACGACGCGCAGGCGAGTGCCATCGAGCGCGGACTGCGAGACCTTTTCGGCCAGGGGTGTCATATTCCACCTCTTTCGAGAGCGAGCAACCCCGAGGTCCGTCGTCCATTGATCGTGCTGTGGTGGCCCAACCGGTGCGAGATATGTGATCCGATTGGGTGATGGGCGCAAATACGCTCCGTTATCGGGCATCAAGGGAGCTATGACTCCACAGGCCGAAGACCGGGTCCCGGTCCTCATCGTGGGGGGCTCCCTCGTCGGGCTCTCCACCTCAGTCTTCCTGGGCCGGCTCGGCGTCCGGCACCTCCTCGTCGAGAAGCACCCGGGAACGTCCATCCACCCCCGCGGCCGCGGCAACAACCTGCGGACCATGGAGGTGTTCCGCACGGCGGGCGCCGAGCAGTTGATCCGGCGGGCCGCCTCCGTACTCGCCGACAACCACGGCATCCTCCAGGCCGAGTCGCTGACCTCGGCCGACGCCGAGTGGCTCTTCCGGAACATCGACCCGGGCGGCCGGCTCGCCGGGATCAGCCCCAGCGGCTGGTGCCTGTGCAGCCAGAACGACCTGGAGCCGGTGCTGCTGAAGTACGCCCGCGACCTGGGCGGCGACCTGGCCTTCAGCACCGAGATGCTCTCCTTCGAGCAGTCCGCCGACGGTGACGGCGCCGGCGTCACCGCCGAGCTGCTGGACCGGGAGACCGGCGCGCGCCGCACGGTGCGGGCGGACTACCTGGTCGCCGCCGACGGCCCGCGCAGCCCCGTGCGCGAGCGGCTGGGGATCGGCCACAGCGGCCGGGGCGACCTGTTCGCCAACATCAGCGCCACGTTCCGGGCCAAGCGCCTGGCCGAGGCCGTCGGCGACCGGTACTTCATCGCCTGCTACCTGACCAACCCCGAGGCCGACGGGGTCCTGCTGCCCGTCGACAACCAGGAGAACTGGGTCTTCCACGCCCCCTGGCACCCCGAACACGGCGAGAAGATCGAGGACTTCACCGACCAGCGGCTCATCGCCCACATCCGCACCGCGGTGGGCGTGCCGGACCTGGAGATCGAGATCACCGGCCGCGCCCCCTGGCGGGCCGCCGAGCGCGTCGCCGACTCCTACGGCCGCGGCCGGGTGCTGCTCGCCGGCGACTCCGCCCACGAGATGTCCCCGACCGGCGCCTTCGGCTCCAACACCGGCATCCAGGACGCCCACAACCTGGCCTGGAAGCTCGCGGCGGTCGTCGGCGGCTGGGCCGGGCCCGGGCTGCTGGAGACCTACGAGGCGGAGCGCCGCCCGGTCGCGGTGGCGACCAGCGAGCGGGCCTCGGCCCGTTCCGCCGAGCACGCCCACCCCGGGTACGCCCCGCCGGCGGGCGGCGGCCCGCAGAAGGGCGTGCTCGTGGTCGCCCTCGGCTACCGCTACCCCGAGGGCGCCTTCCTCGGCGGCGACCCCGGCCGCTCGGTCGTCCCGGAGGACTTCCGCCCGGTCGCCGAGCCCGGCGGGCGCGCCCCGCACCTGTGGGCGACGGCGCCGGACGGCGAGCGCCGCTCGACGCTGGACCTCTACGAGCGCTCCATGGTGCTGCTCTGCGGCGACGGCGCCGAGGGCCGGGCGTGGCACGAGGCCGCCCGCACGGCCGGCGCGCGCCTCGGTGTGCCGCTGGCCGCGTACCGCCTGGGTGACTCCGCCGAGGCCGACCTGACCCCGGAGGGCGACACGGACTGGGCCGCCCTGCACGGCGTGTCGCCGCGCGGCGCGGTCATGGTCCGCCCGGACGGCTTCGTCGCGTGGCGCGCCGAGGACGCGGTGGACGATCCCGAGGCCACCGTGGCCGGGGTGCTGACGACGGTGCTGCGGCGCGGCTGACCGTCCGCCGGACAAGGGCCCCGTGGGGGCCGGAACCCCTGTGGTCCCGGCCCCCGACGGGGCCCGCGTTCTTCCCGGGCGGGACGACCGGCCGCGGCTGGTCACCGCGCCCGCGCGTCAGCCTGTCGACGGCGCCGTGGTCCCGGCCGGGACGCCCGGTTCGGGCACCCCGGTCCAGGCGGGGGCGGGCCAGCCGCGCCAGGGGGCGTAGTCGGGGTTGAACACGCACCGGGCGGTGGCCTCGGTCCGGGTCGCGGGGTCCACCGGGCAGGCCTTGACGACGAACTGCCGCGCGATGCCGCCGGGGAAGGCGACGCTCGTCTGCGGCGCGCGCACCGCGCGGGTGCCGATGGTGGCGTTGACGTCGATGCCGCCGGGGGCGTCGATCCAGTAGTGGTAGGCCGCGTCCTGCCGGCGGTAGGCCTCCCGGTCGTACGTCGCGGCCACGTAGGGCGCGGGCTGGTCGCGCTGGGCGTAGGACCGCAGGTCGTACTGGCCGTGGGTGTCGGCCGGGCGCAGGCCCTCCGTGAAGACGACCGCGGGCGGCCGGTCGTCGGACCGGTACAGGGCACGGCAGTTGGCGCGCCACGTGGGCTCGTCCGGGCGCATCCTGGCGAGGTCCACGTCGGTCTCCGCCGCCGCGTAGAGACGGTCGGGGACGAGGGGGCACCACTCGGCCGCGTCGGCGAGCCCGGGGGCGACGGCGTCGGCGGTGGCGCACAGCGGGAGGGCGAGGGCGCCCAGCGGAAGCGCGGCGGCGCTCAGCCGGCGCAGCATACGCAGTGTGATCATATGCTCACGATCACCCCGGTCCGGCCCGGCGTCGGGGATGCTCACCCGTTCGTCGGCGTGTCCGCGCGGCGCGGCCCCTGACGCGGAGCCCCCGTACAAAAGAGGCCCCCTGCGCGCCGTTGTTCAGCGGAGTGGGGGCCTCTCATTCGTCATGGAACCAGGGGGTGTGATCCATGACGTCCTGGAACGACCGAGCCGGGTCAATGGGGTCGTTACGCACAACTATACGTCATTCCCCACCTCAGACCTCACGATGTGTGCGTGAGGTGGGCCACTGACCTTGCAAACGCAGGCGTGAAGTTCACTTTGTGTTCAACGGTCCATGACGCGCATTTCGAACCAGGTGGTCTTTCCGCGCGGCAGCAGATCCACGCCCCAGCGGTCGGCGAGCTTGTCCACCAGGAAGAGCCCGCGGCCGGAGATGTCCATCTCCCGCACCGGCATCAGACAGGGCAGCGCCCGGGAGGGGTCGCGCACCTCCACCCGGATCCAGCCGCGGCGGCGCAGCATGCGCAGGCCGAAGGTGCGGGCTCCGGTGTGCCGCACGGCGTTGCCGACGAGCTCGGAGACGAGTAACTCGACGACGTCGTTGAACTGCGGCAGGCCCCACAGCCGCAGCACCGAGAGCGCCAGCCGGCGTGCGGTGGCCGCGGACTCCGGGCGCGAGGTGAGCTGCACCTCGTCCTCGGACGGGTTCCCCACCAGATCGAGGGATGCCGCCAGTTCGTCGGCCGCCGCGGGCGGCCGTCCCGCAGCCGGGATCGTCACCCGTTGCGGCTGTTCCGATGCTCCCTGCTGCCCCGCCATGCCCTCATGATGACCGCCCCGAGCGGCGGTTCGGGGCGGATCGGGGGAATTGGCCGGGCGGAATGGGATGTTCCGAGTAGCCGTTTTGGCATATGTCAAGGGCAAAAATGGATCTCGCGCAATGCCCTTCACCTGCGGTGACCGCGTCCTGACGGCGGCCCGTCAACGCATCCGGCGCAGGTCGCCTTAAGGTCTGCTTAAGGTTGCCTTAAGGCGACCCGGCCGGTTCCGACGGTCACTCAACCGGGTGGGTCCTAACGGAACTTCGCCTTGCCGGGACCCTCCTCGACGAAGCTGCGCATGCCCGTCGTCCGGTCCTCGGTGGCGAACAGACCCGCGAAGAGGTTGCGTTCGATCGTCAGGCCGGTCTCCAGATCGGTCTCCAGGCCGGCGTCGACCGCCTCCTTCGCGGCGCGCAGCGCCAGCGCCGGGCCGCGCGCCAGACGCTCCGCCCAGGCGCGCGCCTCGGCGTACACCTGCCCGGCGGGGACCACCTTGTCCACCAGACCGATCGTCAGCGCCTCGTCCGCGGCCACCATGCGGCCGGTGAAGATGAGGTCCTTGGCCTTGGACGGCCCGACCAGCCGGGACAGCCGCTGGGTGCCACCGGCGCCCGGGATCAGGCCGAGCAGGATCTCCGGCTGCCCGAGCTTCGCGTTCTCCCCGGCGATCCGGATGTCGGCGCACAGGGCGAGTTCACACCCGCCGCCCAGCGCGTAACCCGTCACGGCGGCGACCACCGGCTTGGGGATCCGGGCCACCGCCGTGAAGGAGTCCTGCAACGCGCGGGCCCGCACGGCCATGGCCTCGTAGTCCATGGCCTGCATTTCCTTGATGTCCGCGCCCGCCGCGAACACCTTCTCGCCGCCCCAGACCACCACGGCGCGTACGTCGTCGCGCCGGGCCGCCTCCTCGGCGACCTCGCGGAGCCGGTCCTGCGTCGCGACGTCCAGCGCGTTCATCGGGGGGCGGTCCAGGCGAATGGTGCCGACACCCTCGTCGACCTCGAGATTGACTGTCATGGCCGACGAGGGTATCCGTGAACGCCCGTTTACGCTGCGACGTGCCTCACGGCACGGCGCCCGGTGTCAGGAGGCGGCGGTCCACTCGCTCCACGGCATGTTCCAGCCGTTGAGCCCGTTCCACCACTGCACCGTCTTGTCCTTGGAGTTCTTCACCTCGACGACGTCGCCGATCATCGAGTTGTCGTAGAACCAGCCCGACGGACTGCTGCTGCTGCCGCCGCGCACGTCCTGCAGACCGACGCAGCCGTGGCTGACGTTGGCGTTGCCGAAGGTGGAGGGGCTCGCCCAGTAGTTGCCGTGGACGAAGGTGCCCGAGGTGGTCAGGCGCTGGGCGTGCGGCACGTCCTTGATGTCGTACTCGCCGCCGAAGCCCACCGTGTCGCCGTTCATGCGGGTGACCGGGTAGCGCTCGGTGATGACCATCTTGCCGTTGTAGGTGGTCGTGCCCGGGCCGCCGGAAGTGATGGGCACGGTCTTCAGCAGCTTGCCGTCACGGTAGACCTTCATCGTGTGCTTCGCCGCGTCGACGATGCTGACCTGGCTGCGGCCCACCGTGTAGTGGACGTCCTTGGCCTGGGTGCCGTAGACGCCGTCCGCGCCCTCGACGCCGTTCAGCCGCAGGGACAGCGTGATCTTGGTGCCCTTCGCCCAGTACTTCTCCGGCCGGAAGTCGATGCGCTGGTTGCCGTACCAGTGGCCGGCGACCGGGACCGACGGGCTCGCGGTGACCGCGATGGCCTTCTCGACGGCCTTCTTGTCCTTGATGGCGCGGTTGAAGTTGAGGGAGACCTCCATGCCGGTGCCGATCGTCTGACCGTCCTCCGGGGTGAAGAAGCCGATGAAGGTGTCCTTCGGAGTGACCGTGGTGAAGCTCGCGTGCTTGGCGGACTCGCGTCCCGCGCTGTCCTTGGCTATCGCGTCCACCGTGTACTTCGTCGAGGCGCCCAGCGTCTCGGACGGCTCCCATCCGGTGCCGTCGGCGGATATCTCCCCGTCGACCGGGTCGCCCTTGGCCGTCTTCACCACGACCGAGGTCAACTTGCCCTTGCCGGCGGTGATCTTCAACGTGCCCGTGGTGGCCACGTCGTCCGCGCCGTCCTCCGGCGCGATCGTCACGACGGCCTGCGACTCGGTGGTGTCACTGGTGCCGCCGCCCGCCGACGCCGACGCCCCCGGCTTGGCCTTGTCGCCGCCGTCCTTGCTGTCCCCGCTCGCGCTGCCCCCGCAGGCGGTCACCAGCAGCAGCATCGCCCCCATCGCCAGGGCCAAGGTGGTGCGCTTGGCGCCCGGCGCTCCCTGTATCGCCTTCAACTCTTCTCTCCCCATGCCCGGCTGTGCCCGTGTGAGTCCCCCTCACTCTCAGGTCAGATAACCACAGGAAAGAGGTCTGGCAGGTCCCGGTAATGTCACCGTTCCGTCCCGATCACCAGGCCCTGCCGGAGCGGGTGTTCAGCCTCCGGCCCGCCACTGCTGCCAGGACAGGTTCCAGCCGCCCAGCCCGTTGTCCGGCGAGACGGTGCGGTCGTGGGAATTGACCACCGTGACCATGTCCCCGACGAGCGTGTGGTCGAAGAACCAGCCCGCCGGAGTGGCGTCCCCGCCGCCCTTCACGTCGTACAGGCCGACGCAGCCGTGGCTGGTGTTGGCGGAGCCGAAGGTGCCGGGGTCCGCCCAGTAACTGCCGTGCACGAAGGTGCCGGAGCGGGTCAGGCGCAGGGCGTGCGGGACGTCCGGGATGTCGTACTCGCCGCCGAAGCCGACGGTGTCGCCGTTCATCCGGGTCAGCCGCAGCTTCTCGGAGACCACCATGGTGCCGTTGTACGTGGGGTTGGTGGGGGCACCGGCCGAGATCGGCAGGACGCGGAACACCTGCCCGGCCCGGCGCACCGTCATGGTGTGGGTGGCCGCGTCGACGACACTGGTCTGGTCGCGGCCGACGGTGAAGCGCACGTCCTTGTGCTGCACCCCGTACACCTCGGGCGCGGCCTCCACGTCGCGCAGCCGCAGCGCGAGGGTGACCTCCGTGCCGGGCTGCCAGCGGTAGCGGGGCCGGAAGTCCAGACGCTGGTCGCCGAACCAGTGCGGCTCGACGTCGGCGGCCGGCACCGAGGTCACGGAGATCGCCCGCTCGACGGCCGCGCGGTCGGCCACCGGGCGGTTGAAGTCCAGGGACACGATCATGCCGGTGCCCACCGTCTGGCCGTCCTCGGGCGTGAAGTAGCCGACCAGGGTGTTCTGCGGGACGAGGGTGGTGAAGACCGCGTGTTTGGCCGCGCGCCGGCCGTCGCCGTCCACCGCGACCGCGTCCACGGTGTACTTCGCCGACAGCGCCGGCCGGTCGCGCGGCTGCCAGCGCGTGCGGTCGGCGCTGAGCACGCCGTCGATCCCCGCCCCCTCACCGTCGGCGACCCGCACGGAGGTCAGCCGGCCGTGCTCCGCCTCGACGGTGAACGGATCGTCGGGACGCACGTCGCGGGCCCCGTCACCCGGCGTGATCCGGATCTGAGCCTGCGACAGCTTCGGGGCGCGGTCCGCGGCCGCGCCGCCCTCCCCCGGAGCGAACCCGAGCCCGCACGCCGTCAGCACCAGACCCATCCATATGGCGGCGGTCAGTCCCACCCCCGCGCGCACAGCGCGCCGCACCGCAGTCGTCACGCAGGGTCAACGACCGGGGGGCCGCGGGGAAACGTGCCGACGCTGCCGATCGATCACGCGTGTGACGTCGTACGGGGAACGGGAAAGTAAAGCGGGAGGGCGCGACGCGCGCACGGGAGGGACACCGTGCCGCGACGGACCTGGCCGGTGCGGCCAGGACCGGCGTCCCCCGAGCCGCAGGAGGCGAGCACGTGTCAGAGACGCGCCAGGACGATACGGCCGAGCGGGCCGGCATGCTGCGCCCGGTCGGCCCCCCGACCGCTCCCCTGTCCGTGCCCCTCCCCCGCCCGCACTCCGATCCGGCGGCCGCCGTGCCGGAGCCGGCGCGCGAGGTCTGGCCGGGCAGTCCGCAGCCGCTGGGGGCCCGTTTCCACCTCGGCCCTGACGGGCGGCCGGGCACCAATTTCGCGTTGTGGGCGGGCGGTGCGGAGTCCGTCGAGCTCTGCCTGTTCGACGACGACGGCGCCGAGAGCAGGATCCCGCTGACCGAACTGACCCACGAGATCTGGCACGGCTTCGTCCCCGGCGTCCTGCCGGGCCACCGCTACGGCTACCGGGTGGGCGGCCGCTGGGACCCCTGGACCGGCGCCCGCTGGAATCCGGCCAAACTGCTGCTCGACCCGTACGCACGGGCGGTGGACGGCGACTTCACGCTCCCGCCGGAGGTGTACGGCCACGTCCGGGACTGGCCCGAGCGCGCCGTCGCCGACACCGTGCGCGACAACCGCGACTCGGCCCCGCACGTGCCCAAGGGCGTGGTCGTGGACGACGACGACTCCTGGGTGGACGACCGGCGCCCCAAGACGCCGTGGGCCGACTCCGTCATCTACGAAGTGCACGTACGCGGTTTCACCATGCGTCACCCGGGCGTCCCGCCCGAGCTGCGCGGCACGTACGCGGGGCTCGCGCACCCCGCGGCGGTGGAGTACCTGGCGGGACTCGGCGTGACGGCGGTGGAGCTGCTGCCGGTGCACCAGTTCGCGCACGAGGACCACCTGCTGCGCCGGGGCCTGCGCAATTACTGGGGCTACAACTCCGTCGGCTACTTCGCCCCGCACGCCGGCTACGCCGCCACCGGCAGCCGAGGTCAGCAGGTCGGCGAATTCAAGCGGATGGTGCGCGCGCTGCACGACGCGGGCATCGAGGTGATCCTCGACGTCGTCTACAACCACACCGCCGAGGGCAGCGAGCTGGGCCCGACCCTGTCCCTGCGCGGCATCGACAACCGCGGCTACTACCGGCTCCAGGCGGACCCGCGCCGCTACGCCGACTACACCGGCTGCGGCAACACCCTGCACGTGGTGCAGCCCCAGGTGCTGCGGCTGATCACCGACTCGCTGCGCTACTGGGTCACCGAGATGGGGGTCGACGGCTTCCGCTTCGACCTGGCGGCGGCGCTGGCCCGCTCCATGCACGACGTCGACATGCTCTCCCCCTTCCTCGCCGTCATCGCCCAGGACCCGGTGCTGCGCCGGGTCAAGCTGATCGCCGAGCCGTGGGACGTCGGCTCCGGCGGCTACCAGGTGGGCGCCTTCCCGCCGTTGTGGACGGAGTGGAACGACCGCTACCGCGACACGGTGCGCGACTTCTGGCGCGGGACCCACCACGACGTCCGTGACCTCGGCTACCGGCTGTCGGGCTCCAGCGACCTGTACGCCTGGGGCGGCCGCCGGCCGTACGCCTCGGTCAACTTCATCACCGCGCACGACGGCTTCACCCTGCGCGACCTGGTGAGCTACGAGAGCAAGCACAACGAGGCCAACGGCGAGGACAACCGGGACGGCACCAACGACAACCGCTCCTGGAACTGCGGGCACGAGGGCGAGACCGACGACCCGCAGGTGACGGCGCTGCGCCGGCGCCAGTTGCGCAACATGCTCTCCACCCTGCTGCTGTCCACCGGGGTGCCGATGCTGACCTCCGGGGACGAGGCGGGGCGCACCCAGGGCGGCAACAACAACGCCTACTGCCAGGACAACGAGATCGGCTGGATGGACTGGTCGCTGCTCCAGGACCCGGCCTGGGCCGCGCTGCGCGACCTGACCGGGCGGCTGGTGCGGTTGCGCCGCCGGCACCCGGTGCTGCGCCGCAGGGCCTTCTTCTCCGGGCGCCCGCAGTCCGACGGCGGCCTGCGGGACCTGGCCTGGTTCACCGCGCGGGGGCGGGAGATGACCGAGGCGGACTGGCACGGGGCCAACTCGACGCTGGGGATGTACCTGTCCGGCGCGGACATCCCGCACCGCGACCAGCGGGGGCTGCCGGTACGCGACGACAGCTTCCTCGCCGTGCTCCACGCCTCGCACCGCCCGGTGCGCTTCACGCTGCCGGGCGCGCCGTGGGCGGCGGAGTACGAACTGCTGCTGGACACCTCGCTGGAGGAGCAGGCGGAGGCGCCGGGCACCCGGTACCGGGCCGGCGACGTGCTGACGGTGCCGGGACGGACGGTGCTGCTGCTGCGGGTGGTCTGAGGTGCGAGACATCGCGGCCGAGGTGTGGACTCGACCAATTGGTCCAGTCCACACTGGTCGTCCGTGACCTCCGCATCTCCGCCCTCCCCGCCGCACGCCTCCGACCGCACCACGGGAGCCACCCCCCGGGACCGGCTGTGGTCACGGGGGTTCGGGCTGTACTTCACCGCCCGCAGCGTCGCCATGCTCGGCGACTCGATGCTGCCCGTCGCCCTGTCGGCCGGACTGCTCCAGCACGGCTACGGCGCGGGCGACATCGGCTTCGCCATGGCCTCGTTCACCGCCTGCTTCGCGGGGCTGGTCGTGTTCGGCGGCGTGCTGGCCGACCGGTTCAGCGCCCGCGGCCTCATGATCGGCGCGGATCTGGTGCGGGTCGGCACGCAGAGCCTGGCCGCGGCCCTCTTTTTCACGGGGCACGTCGTGCTCTGGCAGATCTGCCTGATCGGCGCGGTCAACGGCGCGGCGGGCGCGATGTTCCAGCCAGGGGTGGCCAGTACGGTCCCCCAGGTGGCGCGGGACGTCCAGGAGGCCAACGGCGTCGTCCGCACCGCCGAGGCACTGATGGCGCTGGCGGGCCCGGCGCTGGCCGGTGTGCTGGTGGCGTTCGCCTCCTCCGGCGGGGTGTTCGCCGTGCACGCCGGCACCTACGCGGTGAGCGCGGTCTGCCTGCTGCTGCTCCGGCTGCCCGGGCGGACCGCGGGGGAGCCGCGGGACGCCGTCCGGCGGGGCGGCTTCCGGGCCGACCTGGCCGAGGGGTGGCGGGAGTTCCGGGCCCGCACCTGGATGTGGTCGGTGATCGTCGTCTGGATGGTCTTCATGATCATGGTCATGGGCCCGGTGACCCCGCTGGCGGCCGGGGAGATCCTTCCCGCGCACGGCCCGAAGGCGTACGGCCTGGTCAGCTCGGCGCTGGGGGCGGGCACCGCGCTCGGCGGGCTGCTGGCGATCCGGGTCCGGCCGGCCCGGCCGCTGCGGGGCGGGGCCCTCGCGCTGTTCGGGTTCGCGCTCTATCCGGCGGCGGTCGGCGCGGGGCTGCCGGTGCCGGTGGTCGCGGCGGCGGTGCTGGTCGCCGGGACGGCCTGGGCGTTCTGGAGTGTGATGTGGGCCACCAGTGTGCAGACCCAGGTGCCCGGCGAGATCCTCAACCGGATCCACGCCTACGAGGTCGCGGGATCGGTCGCCATGCTGCCCGTCGGGCAGGCACTGGCAGGGCCCGCGGCCGGAATCCTCGGGGCCCGTCCGGTCCTGCTGGCCGGTGGCGCGGTGACCCTGGGGGTCTGCGTGGCGCTGCTGTCGGTACCGGCCGTGCGGGACCTCGGCCGAAAATCCGGATGAGCGTTGTCAGTGGTCACCCGTAGTCTCTGAAACGATGCCTGAGTCGACCATCCAACCCGCGCCCGACCGTTCCCGATCCGCCGTCCGTTCTTTGCTGCGCCTGTGGCCGTACGTCAAGCCGGTCAGCCACCGGCTGTTCGGCTCCGCGGGCGTGGCCGTCGTCGCGTCCTGCCTCGCGCTGCTCATCCCGCTGGTCCTGAAGTGGATCGTGGACGGCCCGGTCGCCGACCACGACCCCTCCGGCGTCTGGCTCGGCGGCGGCGTCGTGCTGCTGCTCGGGCTCCTGGAGGCAGGGCTGTTCGGCATCCGCCGCTGGCTGGTGGCCCGGCCGATGGCGGGGCTCGAGGCGACCATGCGGGCGGACCTGTACCAGCGGCTGCAGCGCCTGCCGGTGGCCTTCCACGACCGCTGGGGATCGGGACAGCTGCTCTCGCGCGCCACGAACGACCTGCAGATCCTGCGGATGTTCCTGACCTTCCCCATGGTCTTCCTGGCGGTCAACGGCGCGACGATCGTGGCGGGCTTCACCATCCTGTTCTTCCAGCACTGGTCGCTCGGGCTGATACTGCTGGTTCCGGTCGTACCGCTGGTGTTCCTCTGCGCGTACTTCGAGGCGCGCTACCAGCAGGCCTCCCGGCTCGCCCAGGACCAGGTCGGCGACCTGACCACGCTGGTCGAGGAGTCCGTGCTCGGCATCCGCATCATCAAGGCCTTCGGCCGGCACCGCAGCCAGGCCGAGGCCTTCCGCCGCCAGTCGCGCGAGCTGCGCGGCACGGAGCTGCGCAAGGCCCGGCTGCTGGCGGATCTGTGGATGGTCATCACGGGCCTGCCGGACGTGGCACTCGGCGCGGCGCTGGTGCTGGGCGCGACGCAGGTGGCCGACGGCGACCTGTCCGCCGGCACCCTGGTGGCCTTCCTCTCCACCGCGCTGGCGCTGCGCTGGCCGGTGGAGTCGCTGGGCTGGCTGCTGTCGTTCAGCAACGAGGCGGCCACCGCCGCGGACCGCGTCTTCGAGGTGCTGGACTCCGAGATCCCCCCGGAGACCGGCGACGGCACCGGGCCGGAGGTGACGGCCGGGGGTGGCGACGGCATCCGCTTCTCCGGCGTCCGCTTCCGCTACCCCGACGCCCCCGAGGGCACCCCCGACCTGCTCACCGGCATCGACCTGCACATCCGCAGCGGCGAGACGGTCGCCCTGGTCGGCTCCACGGGCAGCGGCAAGACCACGCTCACCTCGCTGATCCCCCGGCTGTACGAGCCGACCGGGGGCCGCATCACCCTGGACGGCGCCGACGCCGCCGGGCTGAGCCGGTCCGCGCTGCGCCGCATCGTGGCCACCGCCTTCGAGGAGCCCACGCTCTTCTCCGCCAGCGTCCGGGAGAACGTCCTGATGGGCGCCCCCGACGCGGACGAGGCCGATCTGCTGCGGGCCCTGGAGATCGCCCAGTGCGACTTCGTCCACAAGCTCCCGCAGGGTGTGGAGACCCAGGTCGGCGAACAGGGCCTGAGCCTGTCCGGCGGCCAGCGGCAGCGCCTCGCCCTGGCCCGCGCGGTGGTGGGACGACCCCGGTTCCTCGTCCTGGACGACCCGCTGTCCGCGCTGGACGTCCACACCGAGGCCCTCGTCGAGGCCGCCCTGCGCCAGGTGCTCGCCACGACCACCGCGCTGGTCGTGGCCCATCGCCCCTCCACGGTCATGCTGGCCGACCGCGTCGCCCTGATGGTCGACGGCCGGGTCACCGAGGTCGGTACGCACCACGAACTGCTCGCCGCCTCCCCCGAGTACCGCCGTCTGATGTCCGGCCAGGACGAGCCCGCCACCGTCCCCTCCGGAGGAGGCGCGGCCGGATGAACCCGTCCCGCACCGGCCTCAGCACGATCCGATCCCAAGGGAGCAGCGCACGATGACCTCCGTCGCGGAGTCAGGGCCCTCCACCGGCGAGGCCGGCCGCCCCGGCGAACCCGCCCCTCCCGGTGAGCCGGCCGAGGAGCACCGGCCGGCCGCCGGGGACGATCCCTTCGACCGGGACACCCTGCCGACGCCCCCCGGGGCGTCGGGCCGGCTGCTGCGCGACCTCGTCGGCCCGCACCGCGGGCGGGTCTGGTTCGCGGCCGTGCTGCTGCTCCTGCAGCAGGCCGCCGTGCAGGCGGGCCCGCTGATCGTGGCGGTGGCCATCGACCGGGCGATCCCGGCCCTGCGCCGGGGCGACCACGGGCCGCTGATCGCGGTGGCGGTGGGCTACATCGGGTGCGCCGTCCTGGGCGCCCTGCTGCAGCGCACGTTCATCCGCAGGGCCGGGGTGATCTGCCAGGACGTCCTGGTGGACCTGCGCAGCCGGATCTTCCGGCACGCCCAGGCGCTGGGTCTGGACTTCCACGAGCGCTACACCTCGGGCCGGATCATCGCCCGCGCGACCTCCGACGTGGAGTCGATCCGCGAGCTGCTGACCGAGGGCCTGCAGGAGCTGCTCAACGTCGGCCTGTCGGTGCTCTACATCTCCGCGGTGCTGCTCTGGCTGGACTGGCCGCTCGGGCTGTTCACGCTGGCCAGCGGGGTGCCGCTGGTGTTCACCGTCCGCGCGTTCCGCCGCCGTTCCGCCCGGGTGTACACGCGGCGCTCGGCCGCGACCGCCGCGGTCATCGTGCGCTTCACCGAGACGATGAACGGCATCCGGCCCGTGCAGGCGTTCCGCCGCGAGCGCGCCAACGACGAGGCCTTCGGCGAGCTGAACGCCACGCACCGCAAGGCCAACGGCGACGCGATCCTGGAGATGGGCCGGTTCACCGTCTCCTCCTGGCTGATCGCCAACACCTCGGTGGCGCTGGTGGTCCTGTGGGGCGCGTACCGGGTGGCCTCCGGCTCGCTGGAGCTCGGCGTGCTCGCGGCCTTCGTGCTCTACCTGCGCCGGCTGTACGCGCCGATCGACCCGCTCGGCATGTTCCTCAACTCGTACCAGTCGGCCGCCGCCTCGCTGGAGAAGATCGCCGGCCTGCTCGCCCAGCGGCCCTCGGTCCCCGAGCCGGAGGCACCGCGGGCCCTGCCGCCCACGGAGGTGGAGATCCCGGGCCGCGAGGTCGTCTTCGACGACGTCCGCTTCGCGTACCGCACCGGCGGGGAGGTGCTGCCCCGCTTCGACCTGCGGCTGCCCGCGGGCCAGACGGTGGCGGTGGTCGGGGCGACCGGCGCCGGCAAGTCGACGCTCGCGAAGCTGCTGGCCCGCTTCTACGACCCGACCTCGGGCCGGGTCACCCTCGACGGGGTGGACCTGCGCGACCTGACGCTGCCCGACCTGCGCCGCGGTGTGGTCATGGTCACCCAGGAGGCGTTCCTCTTCTCCGGCACGGTCGCCGAGAACATCGCGATCGGCCGCCCGGAGGCGACCCGTGAGGAAGTCGAGGACGCCGCCCGCGCCATCGGCGCCCACGAGTTCATCGCCGCCCTCCCGGACGGCTACGACACCGACGTCCGCAAGCGCGGCGGCCGGATCTCGGCCGGACAGCGGCAGTTGGTCGCCTTCGCGCGGGCGCTGCTCGCCGACCCCGCCGTGCTCATCCTGGACGAGGCGACCTCCTCGCTGGACGTGCCCGGCGAGCGCGCGGTGCAGCGCGCGATGAGCGAGGTGCTCCGCGGCCGCACGGCGGTGATCATCGCCCACCGTCTGTCGACGGTGGAGATCGCCGACCGCGTCCTCGTCATGGACCAGGGGCGGATCGTCGAGGACGGCACCCCCGCCGACCTGATCTCCGGCAGCGGCCGCTTCGCCGACCTCCACCAGGCCTGGCGCGACAGCCTCGTCTGACGTCTGCCGACCCCCGCCCCCCGGCCCCGCGCCGGGGGGCTTTCGCGTGCCGCGGCCCCGCGCCGTCGCGTCCTGCGGAACCCGTCGTCCGTTATGCGGATCGACTGTCCTCCTGAAAGGACGTATTCGGCCAACTTCTCGACACGTACATGACATCAACCCATGAGTAGTGGCACTCTTCCCCCGGTCGGCACAGAACGCGCCCGCGCCGGGACACCTCCGCGCGCTGTCGCGCCGGCCGCAGCTCCGCACGTCCCACCCGCACGGCTTGCACGGCTAGTTCCGCCCGGGCAGCACACCCTGTCTGCCCGGCTGTCCCCGGCCGCCAACCGCGGCCGACGCAGTAGGAGTCCGAGTGAGACGATCCCCCCGCAAGGCAGTCGCGGCCACCAGCCTGGTCGCCACCGCCGCATTCCTCGCCGTCGGCATACCGTCGACCACCGCCGCGGCGAAACCCGCCCCCCACACGAGCCAGGTCCGCGCCGGAGCGCTCGAGGCCACGCTCACCCCCGCCCAGCACAGCTCGCTGATCAAGAGCGCGAGCGCCCGGACGGCCGTGACGGCCGAGTCCCTGGGCCTGGGCAGCAAGGAGAAGCTGGTCGTCCGGGACGTCGTCAAGGACGTGGACGGCACGCTGCACACCCGCTACGAGCGCACCTACGCCGGGCTCCCCGTGCTCGGCGGTGACCTCGTGGTGCACTCGCCCGCTACGGGCGCCGGCACGCTGGGCACCACGTTCAACACGAACAGGACGATCACGGTCGCCTCGACGACGCCGAAGGTCGCCGAGTCCTCCGCCACCGGCGCGGCCCTCCAGGCCGCCAAGTCCCTCGACGCGAAGGCGCCCGCCGCGGACAGCGCCCGCAAGGTGATCTGGGCCGGGCAGGGCACCCCGAAGCTGGCCTGGGAGACCGTGGTCGGCGGTCTGCAGGACGACGGCACGCCGAGCCGGCTGCACGTCGTCACCGACGCCATGACCGGCAAGGAGCTGTACCGGTTCCAGGACATCAAGACCGGTACCGGCAACACCCAGTACAGCGGATCGGTCACGCTCGGCACCACGCTGTCGGGCTCGACGTACCAGCTGACCGACAACACCCGCGGCGGCCACAAGACGTACAACCTCAACCGGGCGACGTCCGGCACCGGGACGCTGTTCACCGACGCCGACGACGTCTGGGGCGACGGGACGGGCTCCAACACCCAGACCGCCGGCGCCGACGCCGCCTACGGCGCCCAGGAGACCTGGGACTTCTACAAGAACACCTTCGGCCGCAGCGGCATCCGCAACGACGGTGCCGCCGCGTACTCGCGGGTGCACTACAGCAGCGGCTACGTCAACGCGTTCTGGGACGACAGCTGCTTCTGCATGACCTACGGCGACGGCTCGGGCAACACCCACGCCCTGACCTCGCTGGACGTCGCGGGCCACGAGATGAGCCACGGCGTCACGTCCAACACCGCGGGCCTCAACTACACCGGGGAGTCCGGCGGCCTGAACGAGGCGACCTCCGACATCTTCGGTACGGGCGTCGAGTTCTACGCCAACAACAGCAGCGACGTCGGTGACTACCTCATCGGCGAGAAGATCAACATCAACGGCGACGGCACCCCGCTGCGCTACCAGGACAAGCCGTCCCGTGACGGCACGTCACCCGACAGCTGGTACTCCGGCATCGGCAACCTGGACGTCCACTACTCCTCGGGCCCGGCGAACCACATGTTCTACCTGCTCTCCGAGGGCAGCGGCGCCAAGGTCATCAACGGGGTCAGCTACAACAGCCCGACCGCCGACGGCATCGCCGTCGCCGGCATCGGCCGCGCCGCCGCGCTGCAGATCTGGTACAAGGCGCTGACCACGTACATGACCAGCAGCACCAACTACGCGGCCGCCCGCACCGCCGCCCTCAACGCCGCCTCGGCGCTGTACGGCGCCTCCTCCGCCCAGTACGCGGGCGTGCAGAACGCCTTCGCGGGCATCGGCGTCGGCAGCCACGCCCCGGCCTCGGGCGTCACGGTCACCAACCCGGGCAACCAGAACAGCAGCGTCGGCACCGCCGTCAGCCTGCAGATCTCGGCGAGCAGCACCAACAGCGGTGCGCTCAGCTACGCGGCCAGCGGCCTGCCGTCCGGGCTGTCGATCAACGCCTCCACCGGCCTGATCAGCGGCACCCCGACCACCGCGGGCACGTACAACACCACGGTCACGGTCACCGACTCCGCGGCCAAGACCGGTACCGCCGCGTTCACCTGGACCGTCACCACCGGTGGCGGCGGCACCTGCACCTCGGGGCAGCTGCTCGGCAACGCGGGCTTCGAGTCCGGCAGCGCCTCCTGGACGGCGAGCAGCGGTGTGATCACCAATGACAGCGGCCAGGCCGCGCACGGCGGTTCGTACAAGGCCTGGCTGGACGGCTACGGCTCGACCCACACCGACACGCTGTCCCAGTCGGTGACGATCCCGGCCGGCTGCAAGGCGACCTTCACCTTCTGGCTGCACATCGACTCCGCCGAGACGACCACCAGCACTCAGTACGACAAGCTGACCGTCACCGCCGGATCGACCACGCTGGCCACCTACTCGAACCTCAACAAGGCGACGGGCTACACCCAGAAGTCCTTCAGCCTGAACGCCTTCGCCGGTTCGACCGTCAGCCTGAAGTTCACCGGCACCGAGGACTCCTCGCTGCAGACGAGCTTCGTGGTCGACGACACGGCCGTCACCACCAGCAACTGACCGCCGCCCGCCCCACCGGGTGACGCATGCGCCGGGCCCCGGCCGTCCTCGACGGCCGGGGCCCGGTCATGTGCGGGGCAGGGTGTCCGGGGTCAGCGCAGCACGCCCGCCGTCATGCCCGCGGCCTCGGCGGGCACCGCGATCAGCCCCAGCTCGGCGGCCGAGGCGAGCAGCCGGTGGGTGGGCAGCACCCGCACGGTGTAGCCGAACGGCCCCGTGCGGTCCAGCGCCAGCGGCCCCTCGTAGAGCCAGCGGCCCTCCAGATCGGGCCGGCCGCCCGGCTTGAGGGAGACCACCGAGGGGTCGGCGATGCGGTCGGAGTCGTCGACCCGGCCGGACATCACCTGGACGTCGACATCCCCCGGCTCCAGGTCGCCGAGGGCGACCTGGACCCGCAGGGTGAGCGTCGTCCCGAGTTCCGGTGAGCCGCCGACCGCGGCGCCGGTCTCCACGTGGTCCACGGCGATCCGCGGCCACTGCTCGCGCACCCGCCGCTTCCACGCCGCCAGTTCGGACGCGTCCCCGCCGGCGGCGAGGCGGTGCGCGGCGGCGGCCGGGGCGTACAACCGCTGGACGTACTCGCGCACCATGCGGCCGGCCAGCACCTTGGGCCCCAGGGTGGTGAGGGTGTGCCGGACCATCTCGATCCAGCGCGCCGGCAGCCCGTGCGTGCCGTGGTCGTAGAAGCGCGGGGCGACCTGGTTCTCGATCAGCTCGTACAGCGCCGCCGCCTCGATGTCGTCGCGCCGGTCCGGGTCGCCCTGGGCACCGAAGCCGTCGGCGGTCGGGATGGCCCAGCCGTTGTTGCCGTCGAACCACTCCTCCCACCAGCCGTCGAGGACGGAGAGGTTGAGGCAGCCGTTCAGCGCGGCCTTCATCCCGGAGGTGCCGCAGGCTTCCAGCGGGCGCAGCGGGTTGTTCAGCCAGACGTCGCACCCGTGGTACAGGTGCTGCGCCATGGCCATGTCGTAGTCGGGCAGGAAGACGATCCGGTGCCGCACCCGGGGGTCGTCCGCGAACCGCACGAGCTCCTGCACCAGGCGCTTGCCGCTGTCGTCGGCCGGGTGGGCCTTGCCCGCGACCACGATCTGGACCGGCCGGGTCGGGTGGAGCAGCAGGTCCATCAGCCGGTCCTGGTCGCGCAGCATGAGGGTGAGCCGCTTGTACGAGGGCACCCGGCGGGCGAAGCCGATGGTGAGCACATCGGGATCGAGCACGTCGTCGGCCCAGCCCAGCTCGGCCGAACCGGCGCCGCGCTGCCGCCAGGACGCGCGCACCCGGCGGCGCACCTCCCACACCAACTGGTCGCGCAGCTCGCGGCGGAGCTCCCAGATGTCCGCGTCCGGGATGGCGCCGACGCTCTCCCAGGTGTCGGCCAGGCCGACCGTCATCGCGTCCTCGGCCATCTGCGAGCCGGCCTGCCTGGCGCCGAGCCGGAACACCTCGGGCGCCACCCAGGTGGGGGCGTGCACCCCGTTGGTGACGGAGGTGATCGGCACCTCCTCCGGGTCGAAGCCGGGCCACAGCCCGGCGAACATCTCCCGGCTGACCTGACCGTGCAGGGTGGAGACGCCGTTGGCGCGCTGGGCCAGCCGCAGGCCCATCACCGCCATGTTGAAGACATTGGGGTCGCCCCCGGAGTACGTCTCCATGCCCAGCTCCAGCACCCGCTGCACGTCCACGCCGTGCAGTTCGCCGTCGTCGCCGAGGTGACGGGCGACCAGCTCGCGGTCGAAGCGGTCGATGCCCGCGGGCACCGGGGTGTGCGTGGTGAAGACGGTCCCGGCCCGGACCGCCTCCACCGCGGAGTCGAAGTCCGTCCCGGCGTCCTCGGCGGTGAGCTCGCGGATCCGCTCCAGGCCGAGGAAGCCGGCGTGCCCCTCGTTGGTGTGGAAGACCTCGGGCGCGGGGTGGCCGGTCAGGGCGCAGTACGTGCGCACGGCGCGGACGCCGCCGATGCCGAGCAGCATCTCCTGGAGCAGCCGGTGCTCGCTGCCGCCCCCGTAGAGCCGGTCGGTGACGTCGCGTTCGTTGGGGTTGTTCTCCTCGACGTCGGAGTCCAGGAGCAGCAGCGGCACCCGGCCGACCCTGGCCAGCCAGACGTGGGCGCGCAGGCTGCGGCCGCCGGGCAGGTCGAGCACGATCAGGACGGGGGCGCCGCCCTCGTCGCGCAGCAGGGACAGCGGCAGCTCGTTCGGGTCGAGCACCGGGTAGTGCTCCTGCTGCCAGCCGTCGCGGGACAGGGACTGCCGGAAGTAGCCGTGCCGGTAGAGCAGGCCGACGCCGATCAGGGGGACGCCGAGGTCGCTGGCGGCCTTGAGGTGGTCGCCGGCCAGGATGCCCAGGCCGCCGGAGTACTGCGGCAGCGCGGCGGTGATGCCGAACTCGGGCGAGAAGTAGGCGATGGCGGCGGGGAGTTCCCCGGTGCCGCCGGCGCCCTGGTACCAGCGGGGATTGGCGAGGTAGTCGTGGAGGTCCTCGACGGCGGTACCCAGCCGGCGCAGGAAGCGGCGGTCCTTGGCGAGCGCGTTCAGCCGGTCCTTGGAGACGGCGCCGAGCAGGCGCACCGGGTCTTCGGCCGCCGCCCGCCAGCCCTCGGGGTCGACCGCCTGGAACAGCTCGCGGGTCTCGGGATGCCAGGACCAGCGCAGATTCTGCGCGAGCTCCCCGAGCGGACGTAGTGGTTCGGGCAGGACAGTTCGCACGGTGAATCGACGAATAGCCTTCACTCCTCGACGGTAGCGGCATCCCCCGGCCCGGTGGTGGCAACCGACGGCCGGATGCGTTCCGCGCCGGTGCACGCCGGGGGCGCACCACCGGGGGGCGCGAACGCGCGCCGGCGAGGGCACCGGGACCGCTCCCCCCGGCCCCCGGGCCACCCGTCGAGGCCCTCCCGGTGACCGGTCGCACCCGTCGACAATCGGCCAGTTCCACGGTGTCCGCGGGGCACGGAGTCTTTCCGGAGGCTTTGCAAGCTACGCGCCAGTACCCCTTTTCGAAGGGCATTCGGTCGGCATCCAATGGGCAGGCTCATCCTTGCGCGACGCGGCGCCACATCTCCTCCTCACACCCCAACTCACATCCGCCCACCCGAGTGAACGCGGACAGGAGCGGTCATGCCCCCAGGCAGCCAACCGAAGGAGCAGATAAAAAGAGTGCACGTCACCCGCCCGGCCACCAGCTCGAACAGGTGAGGCGCAATGATCGGTCGTATCCCCGTCCTGGACGTCCGCCCGCTGGTCGACTGCGGCCGCCGCCCCGCGAAGGCGGTGGCCGGCGAGACCTTCCAGGTGACGGCGACGGTGTTCCGTGAAGGACATGACGCCGTCGGGGCCAATGTGGTCCTGAAGGACCCCTCGGGCCGCAGCGGCCCATGGTCCCCGATGCGCGAACTCGCCCCCGGCACCGACCGGTGGGGCGCCGAAGTGACCCCGACCGCCGAGGGCCGCTGGACGTACACGGTGGAGGCCTGGAGCGATCCGGTGGCCACCTGGCGGCACCACGCGGGCATCAAGATCCCCGCCGGCATCGACACCGAACTGGTCCTCGCCGACGGCGCCGCCCTGCACGAGCGCGCCGCGGCCAAGGTCCCCAAGAAGGACGGCAGGGCCGTCGTGCTCGCCGCCGTCGACGCGCTGCGCGACGAGAGCCGGCCCCCGGCGGCCCGGCACGCCGCGGCGCTGGCCCCCGACGTGGTGGCCGTGCTGGACCGCCATCCGCTGCGCGAACTGGTCAGCGCCTCGCGACCGGCGGCGCTCCAGGTCGAGCGGCAGCGGGCGCTGTTCGGCTCCTGGTACGAGATGTTCCCCCGCTCCGAGGGCGCGGTGGTGGACCCGTCCGGGAAGCACCCCCCGCGGTCCGGCACCTTCCGCACGGCGGCCGACCGGCTGCCGGCGATCGCCGCCATGGGCTTCGACGTGGTCTATCTGCCGCCCATTCACCCGATCGGCTCGGCCTTCCGGAAGGGGCCGAACAACTCCCTGACGGCAGGTCCGCACGACGTCGGCTCGCCCTGGGCGATCGGCTCCCCCGAAGGCGGTCACGACGCGGTCCACCCGGACCTCGGCACCCTGGAGGACTTCGACTTCTTCGTCGAGCGGGCCCGGGAACTGCGGCTGGAAATCGCCCTGGACTTCGCCCTGCAGTGCTCCCCCGAGCACCCGTGGGTGGAGAAGTACCCGGAGTGGTTCGCCCACCGGCCGGACGGCTCGATCGCGTACGCCGAGAACCCGCCGAAGAAGTACCAGGACATCTACCCGATCGCCTTCGACTCCGACATGGGCGGGCTGGTCCGGGAGACCGAACGGGTGCTGCGGCACTGGATGGACCACGGGGTGCGGATCTTCCGGGTGGACAACCCGCACACCAAGCCGGTGGTCTTCTGGGAGAAGGTCATCGCGCACATCAACCGCACCGACCCCGACGTCGTCTTCCTGGCCGAGGCGTTCACCCGCCCGGCGATGATGCACACCCTGGCCCGGATCGGCTTTCAGCAGTCGTACACGTACTTCACCTGGCGTAATGAGAAACAGGAACTGGTCGACTATCTGACGGAGCTCAGTGGGGACGCGGCGAGCTACATGCGCCCGAACTTCTTCGTCAACACCCCCGACATCCTGCATGCGTACCTGCAACAGGGGGGACGCGCGGCCTTCGAGGTGCGCGCGGTGCTGGCGGCGACGCTTTCGCCCACATGGGGGGTCTACGCCGGATACGAGCTCTGCGAGAACGTGCCGGTGCGCGAGGGCAGTGAAGAGTACCTACACTCGGAGAAGTACGAGCTGAGGCCCCGTGACTGGGCGGCAGCCGAGGCCGAGGGCCGTTCCCTCGCGCCGCTGCTCACCGCGCTCAACCGGCTGCGGCGCCGGCACCCCGCGCTCCAGCAGCTGCGAGACCTGCGCTTCCACCACGTGAACAACGACGCGGTGCTGGCGTACTCGAAGCGCTCGGGCGACGGCGGTGACGTCGTACTGGTGGTCGTCAACCTGGACCCGCACCACACCCAGGAGGCGACCGTCTCGTTGAACATGCCGGAACTCGGCCTCGCATGGCACGAGTCCACCCCGGTGCGCGACGAGCTCACCGGCGAGACCTACCACTGGGGCAGGAACAACTATGTGCGCCTCGAGCCGGGCCGCGTGCCCGCGCACATCTTCACCCTGCGACCTACTCCATCGACAGGAGGGTCACCCACTTGATCGTCAACGAACCCGTACCTGACACGTTCGAAGACACCCCGGCCAAAGACCGGGATCCCGATTGGTTCAAACGGGCGGTCTTCTACGAGGTACTCGTACGGTCATTCCAGGACAGCAACGGCGACGGGGTCGGCGACCTCAAGGGGCTCACCGCCAAGCTGGACTATTTGCAGTGGCTGGGCGTCGACTGCCTGTGGCTGCCGCCGTTCTTCGCGTCACCGCTGCGTGACGGCGGCTACGACGTCTCGGACTACACCGCGGTGCTACCGGAGTTCGGCGACCTGGCCGACTTCGTGGAGTTCGTGGACGCCGCGCACCAGCGCGGGATGCGGGTGATCATCGACTTCGTCGTGAACCACACCAGCGACCAGCACGAGTGGTTCCAGCAGTCCCGCAGCGATCCCGACGGACCCTACGGCGACTACTACGTCTGGGCGGACGACGACAAGCAGTACCCGGAAGCCCGGATCATCTTCGTCGACACCGAGAGCTCCAACTGGACGTTCGACCCGGTGCGCAAGCAGTACTACTGGCACCGCTTCTTCTCCCACCAGCCGGATCTCAACTACGAGAACCCGAAGGTCCAGGAGGAGATCCTCGCCGCCCTGCGCTTCTGGCTCGACCTCGGCATCGACGGGTTCCGGCTGGACGCGGTGCCGTACCTCTACCAGGAGGAGGGCACCAACTGCGAGAACCTGCCGCGCACCCACGGCTTCCTGCGCATGGTCCGCGAGGAGATCGACGCCCACTACCCGGACACCGTGCTGCTCGCCGAGGCCAACCAGTGGCCCGAGGACGTCGTCGACTACTTCGGCGACTACGCCAAGGGCGGCGACGAGTGCCACATGGCGTTCCACTTCCCGGTCATGCCGCGCATCTTCATGGCGGTGCGCCGGGAGTCGCGCTACCCGGTCTCGGAGATCCTGGCCAAGACTCCGGCCATCCCCAAGAACTGCCAGTGGGGCATCTTCCTGCGCAACCACGACGAGCTGACGCTCGAGATGGTGACGGACGAAGAGCGCGACTACATGTACGCGGAGTACGCCAAGGACCCGCGGATGCGGGCCAACATCGGGATCCGGCGGCGGCTGTCCCCGCTGCTGGACAACGACCGCAACCAGATCGAGCTCTTCACCGCGCTGCTGCTCTCCCTGCCCGGCTCGCCGATCCTCTACTACGGCGACGAGATCGGCATGGGCGACAACATCTGGCTCGGTGACCGCGACGCGGTGCGCACCCCGATGCAGTGGACGCCGGACCGCAACGCGGGCTTCTCCTCGTGCGATCCGGGGCGGCTGTACCTGCCGACCATCATGGACCCGGTCTACGGCTATCAAGTCACCAACGTCGAGGCCCAGATGAGCTCCCCGAGCTCGCTGCTGCACTGGACCCGCCGGATGGTCGAGATCCGCAAGCAGAACCATGCCTTCGGACTCGGCTCGTACACCGAGCTGCCGTCCAGCAACCCGGCCGTACTGGCCTTCCTGCGCGAGGCGCCGTCGATGGACGGCAAGGGCGACGACCTCGTCCTGTGCGTGAACAACTTCTCGCGCTTCGCCCAGCCCACCGAGCTCGATCTGCGGTCCTTCGCCGGCCGTCACCCGGTCGAGCTCATCGGTGGGGTCCGCTTCCCGGCCATCGGGGAGCTGCCCTACCTGCTCACTCTCGCCGGTCACGGCTTCTACTGGTTCCGGCTGCGTCGCGACGTGGCCTAGCCGGCCCGCCGGTGGCGGCGACCCGGTGGTCCGGTGCGGTTTCGCACCGGACCGCCGGGGCAGGCTCCCCCTGCTGAATCCAGCGTCATATCGGATGCCCGTCGGGCGCTTGGCCGCTTGTAGGCCAGTACGCCAATTGCATCACCAGCTCGGATGATATTCGTCCGACACGTCCCGTGAGTCGGACAGTCGCCGCAGCGCACCCCTTCACTTAGGGAACCAGCAGGCCCGGCACCCGAGGAAAGGACGTCATGTCGGACACCTCGTGGCTTCGCTCCTCCGCAGCCCCCGCCGGCACCACCGTGCCCCCGGCCCCAGGGCTGCTCTCCACTCTCGGCCCCTTGCTGCGTGAATGGCTGCCCCGGCAGCGGTGGTTCGCCGGGAAAGGGCGGCCGATCACCGCGTTCGGCCTGGTCTCGGCGACCGAGCTGCTGCCGGCGGACGGCCGGCTCGGCACCCCTGGGCTGCTCCATCTGCTGCTCGACGTCCATCAGGACGGTCCGCAAGGCCGCGGCCACGGGCAGCCCGACACCTACCAGTTGCTGCTGGGCTCCCGGGCCCTGCTGCCGCCGGCGCTCGCGCATGCCCTCGTCGGGCACGCGGTCGGCGGCCCGCTGGACGGCCTCACCATCTACGAGGCGCTGCACGACCCCCGGCTGACCTCCCTGTTGCTCGAGCGGCTGCGCGCCCCCGGCCGCACCGGTCATCTGCTGTTCGGGGCCGAGCCGGACGCGGCGATCCCGGCCGGCCTGGCACCGCGGCTGTCCACCGCAGAGCAGTCCAACAGCTCGGTCATCTACGGCGACAGCCACATCCTGAAGTTCTTCCGGCGGGTCGCGCCCGGCCCCAACCCTGACCTGGAGCTGTCGCTCGCCCTGGCCCGCGCCGGGTCGCGACGCATCGCCGCGCCCGCCGCGTGGTTCGAGGCGGTGGGCCTGTACGACGAGCCCGCCACCCTGGGCGTGCTGCAGCGCTACCTGCCCGGCTCGGCCGGCGCCTGGGAACTGGCACTGGAGGCGGTCGAGAAGGACACCGACTTCTCCGGCGACGCGCACGCGCTGGGGCGCGCGACCGCCGAAGTGCATCTCGCGCTGGCGCGGGCCCTGCCCACCAGCACCCTGCGCCGGCCGCAGATCGAGGTGATCGCCGGCGCGATGGCCGACCGGCTGGACGCCGTGGCGTCCGCCGTACCCGCGCTCCGGCCGTACCGATCCCGGCTGCGCGCCGCCTTCGAGGACCTGGCGGTGCTCGGCGAGCAGGGCACGGAGCTGGCGGCCCAGCGGATCCACGGCGACCTGCACCTGGGGCAGGCCCTGTTGACCCAGGAGCAGGGCTGGGTGCTCATCGACTTCGAGGGGGAGCCCGCACGGCCGCTCCCCGAACGCCGCCGCCCCGCGCCGCCGGTGCAGGACGTGGCCGGAATGCTGCGGTCGTTCGACTACGCGGCCCGGCACCACGATCCCGCCGCCCCCGGCGCGCCCGAGTGGGCCGAGACCCAGCGGGCCGCCTTCTGCGCGGGATACGCGGAGGCCGCCGGGACCGATCCCCGGGACGAGCCCGTCGTCATACGCGCCTACGAGACCGACAAGGCCGTCTACGAAGTGCTCTACGAGGCCAGGCACCGGCCCGCCTGGCTCCCCATCCCCATGGCCGCCGTGCGGCGCCTCGCGCAGCCGCTCCGTGGCGCCACCCCCTGACCGGGCACCCCGCGCCCTACCGAGGAGGACCTGATCGTGACCGATCGTCAGCCGTTCCCCGATGCCGACCCCGGCACCCCCGGCCCCGGCGGGAACGGGCCGTCCCGCGCCGCGCGTTCCGTGCCCGGCGGCGGGCCCGAGGGTTCAGTGCCACCGCCCGCCGCGGCGCCGCCGGCCCCGTCCGCGCGCCGGCCGAAGTCCGCGGGGGCCAAGCAGGCCCGCGGGGCGAACTCCCCGAAGACCGGTCAGGCCGCGCCGTCCGGCCGGACGGCGCGGTCCGCGGATGCCGCCGGGTCGGCGAACTCCCGTCGCAGCGCCGAGCGTCCGTCCGAGGCCGCCGCCTCCGACGCGCGCACCTCCGAGGCCGTCGCGCGCGGTTACGACCCCGCCGGCTCCGACCGGCCGCCGGCCTCCGGCAGCGCGCCCCACACGGTCCCCGTCGCGGTGCCCGGCACCGTCGCTGTCGGCCACCAGGCGCCGCCGCCCGGACCCGAGGTGACCCGCCCGGCGTCGGCCGCGACCCCCTCCGACGTACGTCCCGCCCCGGCACTCCACGCCGATGAGCGGTGGCGGCTGCTCGACGGGTCCCACCACGACCCGCACGGGCTGCTGGGCGCCCACCCGGTGGCGGACGGCGTGCTGGTGCGCGCCCTGCGCCCCTACGCGCAGGCGGTGGCGGTCCTCACCGGGGACGGGACGCGGACGGCACTGCGGGACGAGGGCGACGGGCTGTTCGCCGGCGTGCTCCCGCTGACGGAGCTGCCGGTCCACCGGCTGCTCGTGACGTACGACGGCCAGGAGCAGGAGGTCCACGACCCCTACCGCTTCCTGCCCACGCTCGGCGAGTTCGACCTGCACCTGATCGGCGAGGGACGGCACGAGCAGCTGTGGAAGGCGCTCGGCGCCGAGCCGATGGCCCACGACGGAGTGCAGGGCACCCGCTTCACCGTCTGGGCACCGAACGCCCGCGGTGTACGCGTGGTCGGCGACTTCGACTACTGGGACGGCACGGCCTTCCCGATGCGCTCGCTGGGCTCCACCGGGGTCTGGGAGCTGTTCCTGCCCGGGGTCGGCGAGGGGCAGCGCTACAAGTTCGACATCTGCGGCCCGGACGGCGCGCACCGGCTCAAGGCCGATCCGATGGCCCGCCGCACCGAGACGCCGCCCGCGACGGCCTCCGTGGTCACCGCCTCCCACCACGAGTGGCAGGACACCGAGTGGATGACCCGGCGCGGCGACGTGCCCGTGCACGAGGCGCCGTTCTCGGTGTACGAGGTGCACCTGGGCTCCTGGCGGCCGGGACTGTCGTACCGCGAGCTCGCCGAGCAGCTGCCGGCCTACGTACGCGACCTCGGCTTCACGCACGTGGAACTGATGCCCGTCGCCGAGCACCCCTTCGGCGGCTCCTGGGGCTACCAGGTCACCTCGTACTACGCCCCCACCGCCCGGATGGGCACACCCGACGACTTCAAGCACCTGGTGGACGCCCTGCACCGGGCGGGCATCGGCGTGATCATGGACTGGGTGCCGGCCCACTTCCCGAAGGACGAGTGGGCGCTGGCGCAGTTCGACGGCGCGAACGTCTACGAGCACGCCTGGCGGGGCGAGCACCCGGACTGGGGGACCCTGGAGTTCGACTTCGGCCGCACCGAGGTCCGCAACTTCCTCGTCGCCAACGCGGTCTACTGGTGCGAGGAGTTCCACATCGACGGCCTGCGCGTGGACGCCGTCGCCTCGATGCTCTACCTGGACTACTCGCGCGAGGACGGCGACTGGGCCCCGAACGTGTACGGCGGCCGGGAGGACCTGGACGCGGTCGCCTTCCTCCAGGAGATGAACGCCACCGTCTACCGCCGCTGCCCCGGCGTGGTCACCATCGCCGAGGAGTCCACCGCCTGGGACGGCGTCACCCGCGCCACCCACGAGGTCGGCCCCACCGGCTTCGGCGGGCTGGGCTTCGGCCTGAAGTGGAACATGGGCTGGATGCACGACTCGCTGGAGTACATCAAGCACGAGCCGGTGCACCGCAAGTACCACCACAACGAGATGACGTTCTCGATGGTGTACGCCTACAGCGAGAACTACGTGCTGCCGATCTCGCACGACGAGGTGGTGCACGGCAAGGGCTCGCTGGTGAACAGGATGCCCGGCGACTGGTGGCAGCAGCGCGCCACCCACCGCGCGTACCTGGGCTTCATGTGGGCCCACCCGGGCAAGCAGCTGCTGTTCATGGGCCAGGAGTTCGCGCAGGGCGCCGAGTGGTCGCACGACCACGGGCCGGACTGGTGGCTGCTCGACGAGACCTACTCGGCGGCCGGCGACCACCGGGGCGTGCGCGACCTGGTGCGCGACCTCAACACGGTGTACCGGGGCACGCCCTCGCTGTGGCAGCGCGACACCTCGCCGGAGGGGTTCGCCTGGATCGACGGCGGCGCGGCCGAGGACAACGTGTTCTCCTTCGTCCGCCTCGACGCGGCCGGGGACCAGCTGATCGCCGTCAGCAACTTCTCGCCGGTGGTCCGCCAGGGGTACCGGATCGGCGTGCCCGACGGCGTGGAGGCGCTGCGCGAGGTGCTCAACACCGACGCCGCGGCGTACGGGGGCGGTGACGTCACCAACCCGGAGCCGCTGAAGTCCGAGCCCGTCGGCTGGAACGGTCGCCGGCAGAGCGTGCAGCTCACGCTGCCGCCGCTGGCCACGGTCTGGCTGCGGCCGGCCTAGCCGGGATCTTCGCAGGGAGAGGGGCCGGGCGTCCTCCGGGGCCCGGCCCCTCTCCCTGCCTCCCCCCTCCCGGCTCCCCACCCGCGGACGCCCCTGTGCAAGCCCCGTACGGACGGCGGCAGTTCGGCCGAACGCCTACTGGGCCGCCGCCCCCGATGCCCCCATACTGGGATGACGCGGGAATTCAGCGAGTGCGGGGGGCCGCTGCCGATGGTGACCGAACACGAGTTGCTCCCGGAACCGTTCTGGACCGCGGACCGGGCGTCCCTGCGGGGCCAGTTGCAGACCGTACGCCTGTCGCGGCAGCAGCTCGGCCTGCTCACGGTGGCCTCCGTCTTCAGCTCGTTCGACCCCACCGCGGGCAGCGTGCACTGGGCCTCGTGGCTCGCGGCCGTCCTGTTCGCGCTCGCCGCGTGGACGACCTGGGTGATCCACCGCCAGAACCCGCAGGCGGTCTGGTACGAGGGCCGGGCGCTGGCCGAGTCCATGAAGACGCTCGCCTGGAAGTACTCGATACGGGCCGACCCCTTCACCCCGCCCGGTGACGAGCGGGATCCCGATGCGCTCTACCGGCTGCAGCTCGGCGACGTCCTGCACACCTTCCGCCGCAGCAGGGCCCTGCCCTCCCCCGTGGACTCCGGCATCACCCCGGCCATGCGGCGCCTGCGGGACGCCCCGCTGCGCGTGCGGCACGACGTGTACCTGCGCGAGCGCATCCGGATCCAGCACGAGTGGTACCGGGTGAAGGCGGCCCGCTGCGAGGTGAACGGACGCCGGGCCGGACATCTCGCGATGGCGTTCCCGCTGCTCGGCGTCCTCTTCCTGATCCTGCGGGCCGGCGGCTGGTCCCCCTTCGACACGCTGGGCTTCGTGTCGGCCATCACGGCGTCGGTCGCGGCCTGGTCGCAGCTGCGCCAGTACAGCCCGCTGGCCGCGGCGTACCGGGTGGCCGCGGACGAACTGGAGCTGATCCGGGTCCAGTTGACGGCACTGGATCTGAACGACCCGCACGCCGAGCACCTGTGGTCCCAGCTGACCCGTGACGCCGAGGACGCGGTGTCCCGGGAGCACACCACCTGGCAGGCGAGGCGCGAGATGCGCGTGTGAGGACGAACCGCGGAACACACGAAAGGGGGCCCCTCGGAGTGCTGTTGGTACGGGCGGGGGACGGGCGGGCACTGGCGGTGGAGACCCTGGGCGATCCCCGGGGCAGACCGGTGTTCCTGCTGCACGGCACTCCCGGCAGCAGGCTCGGGCCGGTGCCGCGCAGCGCGGTGCTGTACCGGCTGGGGGTGCGGATGATCTCCTTCGACCGGCCCGGGTACGGCGGTTCCGAGCGGCACCCCGGCCGGCGGGTCGCGGACGCCGCCGCCGACGTCGCGGCGATCGCCGACGCCCTGGGCCTGGACGAGTTCGCGGTGGTCGGCCGCTCCGGCGGCGGGCCGCACACGCTCGCCTGCGCCGCGCTGCTGCCCGACCGGGTGACCCGGGTGGCCGTGCTGGTCGGGCTCGCGCCCCGGGACGCCCAGGGGCTCGCCTGGTACGCGGGGATGACCCGCTCCAACGTCCGTGACCACGCCACCGCCGACGCGGCGCAGAAGCGGCTCGCCGCCCGGCTGGAACTGCGCTCGCGCACGATCCGCGACGACCCGGCCAGTCTGCTCGCCCTGCTCCGGCCGGAGATGCCGGAACCGGACCAGCGGGTGATCGCGGACGCGGGCCTGCGCACGATGCTGCTGCGCACCTACGCGGAGGCGCTGCGCACCTCGGCCGACGGCTGGATCGACGACACCCTGGCGTTCAACCGGAGCTGGGGGTTCGGCCTGGACCGGATCGGGGTGCCGGTGCTGCTGTGGCACGGCGAGGCCGACGTGTTCTCACCGGTGGCGCACTCCCGCTGGCTGGCGGAGCACATCCCCGGCGCGACCATGGTGGTCCAGCCGGGGGCCGCGCACTTCGCGGCCCTGTCCGTGCTGCCGCGGGTACTGGCCTGGGCTGCCGCCGGAGGCGGTCAGGCACGCTCGATGCCCGCCTGACCGCCGCCGCCGCGCTCACACCGGCTGCGGCTCCAGGTCCCGGTTGACCCGGAACCACTCGCGGGCGGCCCGGCTGAGGGGGTGCTCCTCGCCCAGCAGCCGTACGCACTCGGGCAGCACCTTGCCGCGGATCTGCTGCGCCTGGGCGTGCCGGCCCGACTGCCGCAGCGCGTAGGCCAGGTTGATCTCGCAGGCCAGGGCGTCCGGGTGCTCGGGGCCGTACCGTTCGGTGAGTCCGCGCAGGGCGGTCTCCAGCAGGGTCACCGCGCGGTCGGTCTCGCCGAGCTCGCCCTGCGCGTTGCCCAGGTTGATCATGCAGTTCAGGGTGTACGGGTGGCGGGGGCCGACCGCGCGCTCCAGCCTGGCCAGGGTGTCGTTGCCGACTGCGACGGCCTCCGCGGCGTCGCCGCTGCCGCGCAGGTAGATGGCGAGGTTGTTGCGGCAGGCCAGGGTGAACGGGTGGTCGTCGCCGAGCAGCCGGCGGTAGGACGACAGGGCGTCCAGGGCCAGGTCGCGGGCCTTCTGCTTGTCGCCGGCCGCCGAGTACTCGGCGGCGAGGTTGAGCGCGCAGGCGAGCGTGTCGGGCACGTCGGGGCCGTACCGCTCCAGGTAGCGGTCGTAGGTCACCTGGGTGAGCCGCATCGACTCGGCGGCGCGGCCGGCCTTGCGCAGCGAGACCGCGAGGCTCTTGGCGTTGCGCAGCGTCTCGGGCACATCGGGGTTGAGGACGTCCTGGAAGACGTCCATCACCTCTTCGAGCATGGCGACCGAGCCGGTGTAGTCGCCGATCTCCCGCAGGTCGCGGGCGAGGTTGGCCTTGGTCGACAGGGTGTACGGGTGGCGGTCGCCGAGCATCGGGCTGCGCCGGTCGACGGTCTCCTGGTCCAGCCGCCGGGCGAGTTCGGAGTCCCCGGTGAGCCGGTAGTCGATGGCGAGGTTGTTGGCCGCGACGAGCGAACGCGGATGCTGCTCGCCGAAGATGTCCTTGAAGCCCGCGTAGATCTGCTCGTCGCGTTCCCGGGCCTCCTGGAAACGGCCGAGCGCCCGCAGGTCCGCGGCGAGGCTGCCGCCGGTGATCAGGGTGTGCGGGTGCCCGGCCGGCAGCAGCGCGGTCTGCCGGGCGAGGGTGTCCTCGTCGTACTGCCGGGCCTCCTGGTACCTGCCCTGCGAGCGGAGCACGTTGGCGAGCTCGAACTGCAGGTTGAGGGTCTGCAGGTCGTCCTCGCCCAGGGACTGCTTCCAGTTGTGCAGCAGCTGCTCGGCCAGGATCCGGGCCTGCTCCAGCGCGCCGCTCTTCCACAGGTAGCGCACACGGTTGACCAGCAGCTGACGCGGTTTCTCCTCGCGGCAGTCCTCGGCCTGCGACGGGGCGAGGTGCGGCCAGATCAGCTCGAACCCGGGCCAGTTCGCGGGGTCGTTGATGGCGTCCTCGGGCGGCCGGGCCTCGGCGAGGATGCGGTGCACCTCGTGCATCGTCTCCTGCTGGTCGTCGTCGGACATCTCCGAGCGCACGGCCGCCTGCACCAGGCGGTGCACCTGGATGCTGCTGTCTGCGGGGTCGACCTTCGCCAGCGCGAAGCGGTTGACCGCCTGGATGACCTTGCCGAGCATGTAGCGGTCGCGCAGCTGGGGGTCGTACGGGAGCAGCGCCTGGATCATGGAGTCGCTCTCGATCAGGGTCATCGAGATCGGCTCGGCCGCGAAGAACGCGCACAGCTCCAGCAGCCGGACTGCCGCCTTGGACTGGTTGCGCAGCCGGCTGATGGAGATGCTCCAGGTCGCCCCGACCTCCCGCGGGTAGCCGGCGGCCGTGGTGACCGACAGCGCCTTGGTGGTCTGCTCCTTGAGCTGCTGCACGTAGACGTCCACCGGGGTCGCCGTCTCGGCGAGCCACGCGGCGGCCACCTCGACCGCCAGCGGCAGGTCGCCGACCGCCTCGGCCACCTGCGCGGCGTCCTCACGGCTCATGCCGCCGACCCGGCGGCGCAGGTGCTCCACGCTCTCCGCCCGGTTGAAGACCTCGATCTCCAGGGGCTCGGTCGGGCCGGTCGGCGGCTTGTTCCGGGCGGTGACCACGATGTGGCCGCGCCCTCCGGGGAAGTACCGGCGCACCCGCTCGGGGTCCTCGACGTTGTCGAACACCAGGAGCCAGCGCGGGAAGCGGGTGCCGGTCATCAGTTCCTCGCGGGCCGCCTCGGCGGCCTCGGAGACGCTGTCGCCGACCCTCAGCTCCAGACGGCGGGCGAGCTCCGCGAGGGAGGGCGCGATCCGGTCCTCCTGCTCGGCCTCGATCCACCACACGAGGTCGTAGTCGGCCTTGAAGCGGTGCGCGTACTCCAGCGCCACCTGGGTCTTGCCGACGCCGCCCAGCCCGTGGAGCGTCTGGGGGAAGGGCTGGACGGTGGGATTGCCGCCGCCCAGGCGGTCGCGCAGCCGGTCAAGGACGGTGGACCGGCCGGTGAAGAAGGTGTTGCGGGGACGGAGGTTGGACACCTTGGGGTCGCCGACGGGGTAGCGCGGGCCATTGGCCATCGACGCCTGGTTGAGGTCCGTGTCGTCGCGGCCGAGGGCGCGCAGCAGCGTGGTGGCGGCCGCGGAGTGGTCGAGCCGGACCAGGCTCACCGGGCTGCGCTGGGCCAGCGGCGGGCCGGGACGAACGTCGCCGACCCGGATCGGCAGCAGTTGGTGCTGCTGACCCGACGGATCGGTGCCGGAGTTCGACTCCCACACCCGCATGGCGCGGCGGGAGCGCAGGTAGGCGGCGGAGAGCACGATGAGGGTCCGGGAGCCGGCGCCGGCGCCGGCGGGCTGCTCGGCGGGGGCGGCGTGGGTCTCCACGTCCCAGGGGACGACCCGGAAGCCGGCCCGGGTGAGGATCCACTCGATCCAGTCCGCCCACATGCGGTCCTCGGGCACGTACGCCAGCACCAGACCGGACGGCGGGATGGGTCGCCGCCTGGTGAACTCCGCCGCCCAGCGCAGCCGTTCCGGCTCCGGGAGCGGGGGCAGCGAGGTGACGGCGCCGCCCGAGACCATGGCGGTCAGGCGCTCGCAGGCGGACAGCATCGAGCTGGACAGACCGGGCGCGTCCCCGAACGTCGCCAGGATCTCCTCGTAGGCGTAGAACGGCCGGTACGGGATCTCCACCGACCCCCAGTACGCGACGCGCTCCTCGTCCCCCAGCCCGGCCGGGAGCCCCTCGAACTGCGCACGGGCCAGCGCCCGTCCGGCGTCGGCCTTCTCCTTCTCGCCGTCGTCGATGCGCATGGGCACCGGGAAGATCCGTATACCGCGGCCGCTGTACCGCTCCTCGATGTCGCGGGCGACGGCGGCGGCGCCGTAGATGCTCTGGTCGCTGAGGGTGAAGCAGACCACCAGCTCGTCGGGCATGTGCACGGTGCAGATGTCGGCGATGTCGCTGAGGCCGGTACGGCTGTCGATGAGGACGTAGTCGTAGTGCCGCCGCATGTCCGCGCGCATGGCGTCCAGGAACTGGCCGCCGCCGAAGCGGTCGTAGAAGACGTCCCAGTCGATGCCGGTCAGGGCGGTGGAGTAGTTGCGGTCCTGGCGGCCCGCGGACAGGTAGTCCAGGGAGCCGCCCTCGGGGAAGCCCCAGTTGAGGGAGATGGCGTGCGGGCGCACCCGGGCGAACTGGCGGTGCCAGTCGGGTGGCCGCGGTACGTCGCGCAGCGCCTCCTCCCGATACTCGGTGATCAGGTCGATCATGCCGGTGGTGGCCGCCAGCGCCGAGGAGTCCAGGAAGGGGTGGAAGAAGCGGAACAGCCCCGGTGCTTCGAGGTCCCAGTCCACGGTCAGCACCCGGTGGCCGTTGGCCGCGAGGATCCAGGCGGTGTTCGCCAGGGCCATGGTCCGTCCGGTGCCGCCCTTGTACGAGTAGAACGTGATCACACGTCCGTTACGGCTCTCGGTCATCCTGGCCCTCCGGTTTGTCGGGTTCCGTGGTGCCGCGGTCGTCGTACGGGCCGTACGGGGAGGAGCGTTCGGGTCCGTACGCTCCGGCGGACGGACCACGCAGTCTGGGGCGTGCGCTGTGCGGCCCCTGCGGCGGGAACGCCGGGGCGTGGGCGGCGTAGTGCTTGGCGGCGAGTCCCACGGCCTTGGGCACGTCGTCGCTGAAGGCCTCGAGGCTCGGGATGTTGTTGCGGATGAACCGCAGCCCGGTCGGTCCGTCCGGCCGGCCCGGTTCGAGGGCCGCGTCGGCGATGCGGCGCAGCCCCTCCTCGTGGCCGTTGGACTCCGGGTCCGCCCTGTTCCAGGGCACGAGGACGCTGATCCAGGGCCGGTGCCCGCTGCCGAAGCGGGTCAGCATCTCCCGCCGGTCGGGCGCGTCCATCGCCCAGCGGTCGAGCAGCAGCAGTCCCGGGGAGGTGGGCGTGGGGTCCAGCAGGCGGTCCAGCTCCTCCTCGAACACCCCCACCGTCACCCGGTAGTCGAGGTTGCGCGCGAGGTCGGCCGCGTGGTCGGCCAGCGGCCGGCTGCTCTGCGGGTGGTACGGGTTCCAGTCACGCGGCGAGGGGCCGTAGCAGGTGCCGCTGCGCCCCTCCGGCAGTTCCTCGGAGCTGCAGCAGGCGAGCACCGTCACGCGCAGCGGCCGGCTGGGCCCCGGGGGGCCGAAGGCGCTGGGGACGTGGTGGTAGTCGACGTGCCGCCCTTTGGCGATCTTGGTCTCCTCGACCACCTGCACGATGCGCTGCGCCAGGCGGTAGACGGCCCGTTCGTACTCGTGCTTGAGGTAGCTGAGCTTGATCAGTCCGTAGAAGCCCTCGGCGGCGTAGTCCTCACCGAAGTCCGCGTGGTTGAACTGCAGTCCCTCGGCCGGGCCCGGCATGTCGTTCGCGGCCACCGGCACCCACAGCGCGGGCACGATGCCGGATATCGGGCCCTCGTGCACGGCCCGGTGGTACACCGCGCGCTGCGAGAACGCGTACCACTCCTTGCCGCACTGCTGGCTGCGGAAGTAGCGCGGGGAGTACAGCGGGACGAAGACCCTGCAGTGCGCCAGCGCCTCGGCCAGCGATTCCGGCCACCCCTCGCCGACGTTCATCCCCCGGTCCATGAAGCCCGCCCGCACTCCGGCGGGCAGCGTCGTCATCTGCAGGATGTGCGCGCACAGGTCGTTGTAGAGCTTGGCGACCCACAGGTCGGGGTCGGGATCCGAGGGGTCGTTCCTCGGGGTGTGCGCATAGCTGAGGAAGAAATAGGGTTTGTCCGAGGCGTCTCCCTGCCCCACGGGTAATGCCATGCGCCATCTCCCCCGCCCGACCTACAGGTCCCCGTCCCGCGCCCCTCGTGAGGGAACCTCAGTGTAGGAACCGCTGTTTCTCCGGCGGAATACCGCATGACCATCAATTTTCCGGACGGACGGTCAACGCCCGTTCTTCACCAACCATTTGGCGATGACATCCACCGCGTCGGCGATGGGCACGAGATGGCAGGACGCGTCTCCGAACGGGCCGTTCAGCACCGTGCACCCGCCTGCCACCACCGGGACGAGAGCCGGGAAATGACGGTCGTCGATGTCGGGCGCCTCGAAGGACACCCATTCCTTGCCGCCGTCCGTGCCGCGCACCAGGGCCTGGTACGGGCGGTCCGGCGGCGGGACGGCGCGGTAGTCGGCGAGGTGGTAGGCCGTGCACACCCACAGGTCCACGCCGATGAGCAGGGCCCGGCCCCGCAGGTCGTACAGCCGGGCGGTGGGCGAGTCCTCGCCCAGGTGGCTCTCCAGCGCGTGGCCGTCGGTGACGAAGCGCGCGGCCGGACCGAACGCGGTGAAGGAGGTGTGCGGGTGCGCGCTGCGCAGGGCGCCCGGCAGCAGCCGGACCTCCTCGGCCAGCCGCCCCACGCTGGGCGACACGGGGGTGGTCAGCGGGTCGAAGGGTTCCATCGTCTCGCGGTACGCGGCCCGTTCGGCATCGCTCATGCCCTCGGTGCGCTGCCGGTCCGCCCGGGAGGTGACGGAGTTCTCCGGGGTCGCCGCGTAGGCCACGAGGGTACCCGCGTCGCCCAGCGCCGCCCGCAGCGCCTGGACCACGGTGCGTCCGCCGCCCTCGACCGGGCCGACCGCCTTCAGGGAGCCCTGGACCAGCAGCACGTCGCCCGCACCGACGCCCAGCGCGCGCAGGTCCCGGGTCAGGCCTTCGAGAGTGTGCACCTCAGACCCCGTTCACTTCGGAGAGCCAGGGGGCGACGGTGCCGGCCATCCGGGCCGCGAAGCGCTCGCCCAGCGGGGTGAGCGAGCCGCTGCCGGCGAGCCGGTCGACCGCCTCCGCCGTCTCGCGGGTCCAGCGGGCGAAGGGGGCGGCCGCCTCCGGGACGCCCTGGCGGGCCAGGGCGCGCCAGTACTCGGCGACGGCGATGTGCGCGTACGTCCCCTGGAGCAGGCCCTCCAGCGGACGCGGGTCGGACCGCCAGGGCGCGTGGAAGAGCCGGGTGTCGTCCGGGTCGAACAGGTCCATCAGGTCCAGCACGGCGCCGAGCTTCACGTGCTGGAACTCATGCGCCACCAGCAGGGCCAGCGTGACCGGCGTCGCGGGCCGTGCGATGCCGACGGCGCCGAACGCCTGCCGCGCGGCCCCGCTCACGTCGCTCCCGTCGCCCGGCGGGACCAGCGGGGTGATGGTCCCGAGCCCTGCGGCCAGCCCCGGCACGTAGCGGGGCAGTTCGCGGCCGAGGAAGTCCCAGGCCGCGACCAGGTCCTCGTGCCAGGCCTTGACCTCGGACTCGTCCTGCCGGGACACCGGCGGCCACTGGTGGGCGTCGCGGTAGGGGTCGGTGTCCTCCAGCGCCACGGTCCAGCCGGCCGGGCCGACCCGCCGTACGGGATGCCACCACGCGTCCGCCGGGCCCTGCGCGGCGATCCGCAGCGTCCGGCCCGCGGCGCTCACGCTGAATCCGCCCGCGTCCGCGGCCACTTCCGCCTCGTCACCGTCGGCGGCGCCGACCAGCACCCGGCCGAGGCCCGGCAGTCGTACCGCACCGCCGCGCACGGGCACCCGCACGGTCGCCCCGTACCGGCCCGCGGACCGCACCACCGAGGCGGCCGCGACCTCGGCGAGCCCCGCGACGTCCGCACCCCCGTCGCCGCCCGTCTCCAGGCAGCGCCGGGCCCACGGCCGGACGTACGGATGAGCCAGCACGGTGTCCACGGCCTCCGGCGCGGCCTCGTCGACCTCGGCGAGCACGCGCCAGACGGCGGCGGTCCTGGCGTCCCGGGGGGCGCGTTCCCAGACCGCGGTGAGCAGACCGCGGGTGATCCCGAGCTGCTCGGCGGCGAGCGCCGCGACGGTGCCGGCGTCGCCGTACCCGGCGGCCAGTTGGTCGATCTGTTCCTCGGTCAGCGAGGACCCGTCCTGCTGCCCCGGCGCGGTGGTCACCGAAATCTCCCGATCCACTTGCTCGTCCTCGGCGTCGCGGATACCGAGGATCAACTCCATCAGGTCGGCGCAGTACGCGGACGGGTTCGCGAATCCGTTCCCCGTGCGGTAGCGATGCGCGTACAGTCCCCCGCCGCAGACGTCGACCACCGGGCACCGGCGGCACTCGTCGCTCAGACCTTCCTTGCCCTGCCGCCGGGCGGCGATCCCGGGATGGGCGGCCACCTCGTCCAGGGAGTGCGTGAACACGTCCATGCCGGTGGCCGGGGCCCCGTCGTAGGCGGTCTTGAGCGAATCGGCCTGCTCGAACGTCCCGTCCGTCTCGATCACGACGAGGTCGACCGGGTCGGTGCCGATCGACTCCACGAGGCTGCTCCCACCGCGCAGCATCCGGCGCACGGAGTCGAAGACCCGCACGGGCACCGGGCGCCCCTGGGCGGTCCAGCGCCGGTGGATCGTCAGCAGCCAGTCCGCGTAGGGCGCGGGGGGGCCGCCGGGGCGCACGGGTGGCACGTCGTGCGTGGCGTGGGGCAACAGGAAGTCGATACGGGGCGGTTCGAGCGCCATGAGTGCGTCGTACACCGCGAGGGGGTCGTTGTCCACGTCGATCGTGCAGAGCAGGCCGCCGTAGAGATGGCGGTAGCGCGGCTCCCGGAGCAGCCCGATCGATCTCACCACGCGGTCGTAGCTGCTCCGCCCGTCCGCGAACCGCCGGTGGCGGTCGTTCTCGGCCCGACCGCCGTCGAGGGAGACGCCGACCGAGATGCCGAACTCATCGAAAATGTCGCAGAATCGCTCGCTCAGAAGGACGGCGTTGGTCTGGATGCCGAGCTCCAGCGTGCAGCGGCCGTCCAGCGCCCCGCGTAATGCCTCTGCCGCCCGGCGGATGCGTGCCGGGCCGGCCAGGAGGGGCTCTCCCCCGTGGAACACCACCTGGACGGCGTCCAGGTGGTGCACCGCGGCATGCTCGGCGATCCGTGCCGCCACACGGTCGAACACCTCGTCCGGCGTCGCCCGGATCCGTTGCTTCCAGCTCGTGTCCGCGTGCTCGTACACGTAGCAGTGGTCGCACGCCAAATCACACCGACTGTGCAATTTCAGGACGAACTGCGACAACGGCCTGGTCGGCGCTGATGGCTCCATGACTGCGGCGCCCGGAATCCCCGAGTCGGTGTGCTTACTTGCTGCTGAACGACTGGAAGGCCGCGACCGGGACGTTCCCGGCGGAGGCCGCGGCGGGCATCACGCGACCGAGGGCCGGAGAGGCCACGGAGCTGCCGCGGGACGCCAGCTCCGCCAGCGGGATCCTCCGCTGCACCTGCGGACGCCCGGCCGGGGCGCCATTGTCGGCCTTCACAGCGAGATTGGCAGTCATAGTGGTCCTTGGTGACTAAAGGTGCGTTGGGGCGCACGCCGATTGTCCGAAATACACCAAAATCATTGCATCCCGGACCCCCAAAGGCGCGACGCAGCACGCGACACGCACGCGACCTTCGGAGGCGACGCAGCACACCCACAACGAGCGAGCGGACCACAAGGGCGCGAGCGAAACGACCGCAAGTGCACGTTTTACGCCACATGCAGTAGACGCGCGGCACGTGGACGCGCGGACGCCCCACCCCAACGCCGGGCTGTGTGATTATCTCCCTTACAGGGAGCGGGAATTGGCCATATCCAAGAACCGAGACGAACTTTCTGCAGCGGTTCACGCGCCCTGCCGCACGCACCCCCGCGTGCCGCCTTCCGGCGCGTCCCGTCGCATGCCGTGAACCCGGCGCACAGGCCTCGCGCGCCCGCTCTCCGACCGGCCCGGCCACGCCCGGCGCACACCGCAAAATTCGCGCGGAGCCCTGCACCAAGCGGGGGAACACCCTTGGCCGGCGGCAGCCGGAGCCCTGGCCGAGGGGAGAGGGGCCGGGTGCTGTCCGGGTCCCCGGTTCCTCTCCCCACAGCGATGGTCGCACAGAAGAAGTACGGGATTGAACAATCCCCCTGTGGCGCTGCTCACGCCCCTCCCGGGCCCGGAAAACCGGTGGCGGGACCCGCCCCCGGCCCTCGACGCTCGGGCACATGACCCGTGCCCAAGCCGCCTGCTCGCAGGAGCAGTTCGCGAGCCCATCGTGAGCCGCGCGGAGGCCCCCTCATGGCCGTGACCCAGCTCCTCGCCCGCGTCCACACGGCGGACCTCGCCCGGTGCCGCGCGACGGCGGCCCGCCGTCAGGACGCCGGCCCCGGCTGGGACCCGGCCGCCGGGGACGTCCTCGATCTCGACTGGGCGCCCCGCCCCCTGGAGGACGCCTGCCGCCGCGCCGGACTCGACGACCTCCTGCTCGCGGCCCTCCGGCGGGCCACGGCGGGCGACCCGGAGGTGGACGTCGCCTTCCTCGACCACCCGGACGCCGTCGGGACCTTCGGCCCTCCCCCGGCGGCCCTGGCCCCGGAGGGCGTGGCCGCCGTCGCGCACGCGCTCGCCGCCCTCGACTGGCCCGCAGTGCTGCCGCTGCGGCCGGGCATGCGCGGGATCGACGGGCTCCGCGACCCGGAGGCGTACCTGACCGAACGCTTCAGCGCGCTGCGCACGTTCTACGCGGAGGCGGCGCGGCGCGGGCAGCACGTCGTGATGTGGTGGGACTGACGCCCGGTCCTGACGACGCCCGACGGCCCGTCACCTCCGTCGCGCATCGGTCGGGCACCACGCGGGAGTGACGCCCGCGGGTCGGCAGGGCCTCAGGACGCGGCCGCGATCGCCGCGCGTGCGGCGGAGACGAGCTTCCAGAAGACCGGCATCGTGGTGCTGCCCCGTCCGGCACGGGTGTGGGTGCCGAACATGGCGGTGCGCAGCGGGGCGGTGATCTCGAGTTGGGCGCCGCGGCCGCGCCGGGTGCCGTTGCAGATGTTGGCCGGGGAGAGGCCCGCGAGTTCCTTGATGCCCGACGCGTCGAGTGCATGGAGACCGGCGTCGGTGAGGGCGGCGGCCAGTTGCCCCGCGAAGGCGGTGTCCGCGCCGCCGACGAGCACGGCCTGGGCGTCCTCCGGCAGGCCCGCCTGCCCGGATGTGCAGCCGTGCAGCGAGAGCACGCGCAGGCTGCCCGCCGCCATCGCGCGGGCGACCGGGTCGTCGCAGCGGGTGGAGGTGACGTGGAGGGCGCCGTTCCCGGTGACGCGCAGACCCTCGAACATCCAGAAGTCGTACACCGGGCCGCCTGGCGGGGCGGGCGCGAGATCGGCGGGGTGGTACCCGGCGACGGCGAGGCAGAGTTCGGAGGTGCCGGCTTCGATGCCACCGGCATGCGGGGCGACGACCACGGTGTCGCCGGGCCGGGCGGCGGCATCCGTGGCAGGGTCGTCGGCGGCGGCGTGCCGGCGGAAGCGCCGGGCCCAGTCGGTGCCCTCGGCCAGGGCGGTGTCGGCGTACAACGCGGTGTTGGAGGCGTACGTGTCGAATGACGCGGAGGCGTACCCGGTGTGCGTCGTCATGGAGCGATCATCACGCACCGGCGGCCCCGGCTCCTGCCGGAAGCCGGGACCGCCGCAAACGGAACGTACGGTCCCGCCGGGCGACGGGGGAAGCAGCCCGGCGGGACGTGAGGGGGCGGCCGGTCAGGCCGCCGGCACCGGCTCCTTCTCCGTGGTCACCGGCTCGGCCGGCGGCTCGCCGTGGCCGTCGTCGACGAGCGTGGTCTCGTCGAAGGGCAGCTCTCCGGCGAACACCCGCTCGGCACGCTCGCGGTCGAACTCCTTGGTCCAGGTGCCGATCAGTACGGTGGCGACCGCGTTGCCCGCGAAGTTGGTGACGGCGCGCGCCTCGCTCATGAAGCGGTCGATGCCGACGATGAGGCCCACGCCGTCGACGAGGGCCGGCTTGTGCGACTGGAGGGCGCCGGCCAGCGTCGCCAAGCCCGCGCCGGTGACACCGGCGGCGCCCTTGGAGGCGATCATCATGAAGAGCAGGAGCGTGATCTGCTGGCCGATGGCCAGCGGCTGGCCCATCGAGTCGGCGATGAACAGCGAGGCCATGGTCAGGTAGATCATGGTGCCGTCGAGGTTGAAGGAGTACCCGGTCGGCACGGTGATGCCGACGACCGGGCGGCTGACGCCGAGGTGCTCCATCTTGGCGATGAGGCGGGGCAGCGCCGACTCCGACGAGGAGGTCGAGACGATCAGCAGGAACTCCCGGCCGAGGTACTTCAGCAGCTGGAAGAGGTTGACCCCGGCGACGAGCCGCAGGATCAGGCCGAGCACGACGACCACGAAGATCAGGCAGGTCACGTAGAAGCCGAGCATGATCGTGGCCAGGGCCTTGAGCGCATCGACGCCCGCCGAGCCGACGACCGCCGCGAGGGCGCCGAACGCACCCACCGGCGCGGCCCACATGATCATGGACAGCACGCGGAAGACCAGCTTCTGGATGTGCCCGATGCCGCGCAGCACCGGCTCGCCCGCCGAGCCCATGGCCTGCAGGCCGAAGCCGACGAGCAGCGCCACCAGCAGGGTCTGCAGCACCTGGCCCTCGGTGAACGCCGAGATCAGGGTGACCGGGATGATCGAGAGGACGAAGTCCGGCAGCGACTCGGCCGGCGCGTCCTTGGCCTGGGCCTGGCCCACGTCCTTCAGGGCGTCCGTCAGGTGCAGCCCGTCGCCGGGCTGCAGGATGTTGCCGACGACGAGGCCGATGGCCAGCGCCACGAACGACATGACGACGAAGTAGCCGAGGGCGAGCCCGCCGACCTTGCCGACCTTCGCGGCCTTCCGTACCGAGCCGACGCCGAGCACGATCGTGCAGAAGATGATCGGCGAGATCATCATCTTGATCAGGTTCACGAAGCCGGTGCCGATGGGCTTCAACTCGACCGCTGCGTCGGGGGCGACGAGGCCGAGCACGGCGCCGGCGATCGCGGCGACGACCACCGCGATGTAGAGGTAATGGGTCCGGTCCCTGCGGCCCTGGCTGCGGCTCTGCACCGGCACTGACACCTTTGTCTCCTCGGTCCGGTCGGACGCCGTCCCGGACGCCCGCGAATGGTTGGGTCCCGGTGACTATGCGCCCGCGCAGTGAGCCAGGTCACGTTTGCGTTCATTGAGTTCGCGGCACGCGTGCACACTGGTGGGCATGCAGGCCCTCCCCCCTCCTCGCAGCCCCCGGCCGCGCCGGCGCACGCGCCCGCGCAGCCTCGCGGGGCAGCTCTTCGCGATGCAGGTCGTCGTCGTGGCCATGGTGGTCGCGGGCATCGCCGTGCTGGTGTACGTGAACGCGGGCAGCCGTGCGGTCTCGGCGGCCGAGGACCGGGTGACCGCGGCGGCGCGGGCGGTCGCCGACGCGCCCTCCGTCGCGGATGCGATCCGTGGCACGGACCCCACCCGTGCCCTGCAGCCGTACGCCGAGCAGGTCCGCGAGGACACCGGCGTCGCCTTCGTCACCATCATGAGCCCGGCCGGCATCCGCTGGACGCACCCCGACACGACCCAGATAGGCCGGCCCTTCCTCGGGCACATAGGCCCGGCGCAGCACGGCCGGACGTTCACCGAGACCTACACCGGCACGCTGGGCGCGTCCGTGCGCGTGGTCACCCCGATCCGCGACCGGGGCCGGATCGTGGGGCTGGTGAGCATCGGCATCACCGTCCAGGCCATCACCGGCCAGGTACGCGACCAGCTCACCGTCCTGATCGGCTTCGCGCTCGCCGCCCTGACCGTCGGCGGCCTGGGCACCTACCTCGCCAACGCCCGGCTGCGCCGGCACACCCACGGAATGGCCGCCGACGAGTTGAGCCGGATGTACGACTACCACCAGGCCACGCTGCACGCCGTGCGCGAGGGCCTGATCCTGCTGGATGCGGACCGCAGCGTGGCGCTCTGCAACGACGCGGCCCGCGAACTGCTGGGGCTGCCCGGGGACGTGGTCGGCGCCTACGTCGCCGAACTGGGCCTGCCGACCTCGCTGACCGGCGCGCTGCTCGCCGCGGAACCGCGCGTCGACGAGGTGCACCTGACCGCCGAGCGGGTCGTGGTGGTCAGCACCGCGCCGGTGCTCGGCGGCGAACGCCGGGGCACCGTGGTCACCTTGCGCGACCACACCGACCTCCAGGCGCTCACCGGCGAACTCGACTCGGTGCGCGGCTTCGCCGAGGCGCTGCGCTCGCAGGCCCACGAGGCCTCCAACCGGCTGCACACCGTGGTGTCACTGATCGAACTGGGCCGCGCCGGCGAGGCGGTGGAGTTCGCGACCGCAGAACTGGAGCTGGCGCAGGCGCTGACCGACCGTGTGGTGGCGGCGGTCGGCGAACCGGTGCTGGCGGCGCTGCTGCTGGGCAAGGCGGCCGAGGCCAGCGAGCGCGGCGTCGAACTGACCGTCAGTGAGGACAGCCGTATCGACGACGGCGTGCTCCCGGCCGCGCTGGCCTCCCGCGACCTCGTCACCATCCTGGGCAACCTGATCGACAACGCCATCGACGCCGCGATCGAGGGCGCCGGCCGGAGTGCGGCCCGCCCGCACGTGGGGGTGACCGCCCACGCCGACGGCGGGGAACTGCTGCTGCGGGTCGCCGACAACGGGAGCGGCGTGGACCCGGCCACCGTACGCGAGGTCTTCCGGCGCGGCTGGACCACCAAGAGCGAGGGCCGCGGCCTGGGCCTTGCCCTGGTGGAACAGGCGGCGCGGCGGGCCGGCGGCACCGTGGACCTGGACCGGGCCGAGACCGGCGGGGCGGCCTTCACGGTGCGGCTGCCGCTGCGGCCGGGGGTGCCGGCGTGATCAAGGTGCTGGTGGTGGAGGACGACCCGGTGGCGGCCGACGCCCACCGGTTGTACGTGGAGCGGCTGCCCGGCTTCGAGGTCGCGGCCGTCGCGCACTCCGGCGGGGCCGCGCTGCGGGCGCTGGAGCGGCACGAGGTGGACCTGATCCTGCTCGACCTCAATCTGCCGGACGGGCACGGGCTGCAGGTCGTGCGCAAGCTGCGGGCCGCCGGGCACACCGCGGACGTGGTGGCCGTGACCTCGGCCCGCGACCTGGGGGTGGTGCGCCAGGCGGTCTCGGTGGGCGTGGTGCAGTACCTGCTCAAGCCCTTCACCTTCCCGGCGCTGCGCGACCGGCTGGAGCGCTGGGCGCGCTACCGCGACGAGCTGGCGGGCGGCGAGGCCTCCGGGCAGGACGAGGTGGACCGCGCGCTGGCGGCGCTGCGCAGCCCCGAGGCCTCGGCGCTGCCCAAGGGCCTGAGCGGTCCGACGCTGGAGGCGGTGACCACCGCGCTGCGCGATGCCGAGGAGGGCCTGTCCGCGAGCGCGGCCGCGCAGCAGGTCGGCGTCTCCCGGATCACCGCCCGCCGCTATCTGGAGCACCTGGTCGACATCGGCCGCGCGGTGCGCGCGCCGCAGTACGGCCAGGTGGGACGGCCCGAGCTCACCTACCGCTGGGCGACCGCGCGCAAGCCGTGACACCGGCGCCACCTCGGAGGACCGTCCTCAGAAGACGGACTCCGCCTCCTGCATGCGGTCCTCGGGGACCCGCTTGAGGACGGTCACGGCCTCGGCGAGCTGCACCAGTTCGATCGCGGTGCCGCGCAGCGCCGTCATGTTGCCGAAGGCGCCCTTGTGCGCGGCCTCGACGGCGTGCCAGCCGAAGCGGGTGGCCAGGACCCGGTCGTAGGGGGTGGGGACACCGCCGCGCTGGACGTGGCCGAGGATGACCGGGCGGGCCTCCTTGCCCAGGCGCTGCTCCAGCTCGGCGGCGAGCCGGGTGCCGATGCCGGCGAAGCGCTCGTGGCCGTAGGCGTCGATCTCGCCGTGGACGTAGGGCATGGTGCCCTCGGCGGGGTGGGCGCCCTCGGCGACGCAGACGACGGCGAACTTCTTGCCCCGCGCGAAGCGCTCCTCGACCATCGCGACGAGGTCGGCGGGGTCGAAGGGCCGCTCGGGCAGGCAGATGCCGTGGGCGCCGCCGGCCATGCCGGACTCGAGAGCGATCCAGCCGGCGTGCCGGCCCATCACCTCGACGACCATGACGCGCTGGTGCGACTCGGCGGTGGTCTTCAGCCGGTCGATGGCCTCGGTGGCCACGGTGACGGCGGTGTCGAAGCCGAAGGTGCGGTCGGTGGCCGAGATGTCGTTGTCGATGGTCTTGGGGACGCCGACGACCGGCATGCCCGCCTCGGCGAGCAGCCGGGCCGCGGTGAGGGTGCCCTCGCCGCCGATCGGGATGAGCACGTCGAGGCCGTAGTCCGCGCACACGGTGCGCCAGTTGTCGGCGGCCTCGTGCAGCCGGGAGCGCTCCAGCCGGGTGGAGCCGAGCACGGTGCCGCCGCGGGCGAGGATGCCGCTGACGGAGTTCAGGTCGAGGGTGCGGTAGCGGCCCTCCAGCAGTCCCTTGAAGCCGTCCTCAAAGCCGATCACCTCGTCGCCGTGGTACGTCAACGCGCGATGGGTCACCGAACGGATGACGGCGTTGAGCCCTGGACAGTCGCCGCCCGCGGTGAGCACTCCGATACGCATGGCGCTCCGCGCTCCCTCCGGTAGCGTCCCAGGTCGCCTCTTTCGCATCGTAGATCCGTGCCTGACCCACCGCGCGTCATACGCACAGCGGACTGTAATGTCAAGAGGCATCCGCCACCCGATTGGGTGATTCCAACAGGCAGGAACGGAGAGAGCGCGTGACGCGCAGCGTGTACGTAACCGGGGTCGGCCGGGGGGACGGCAGGCAGGTCGTCGAGCTCGGCGTCATGGAGCTGCTCACCCGCCAGGTCGACCGCGTGGGCGTGTTCCGCCCGCTGGTGCACGACACCCCCGACCGGATGTTCGACCTGTTGCGCAGCCGCTTCCGGCTCACCCAGGACCCCGCGACCGCCTTCGGCCTGAGCTACGAGGAGGCCGCGGCCCTCCAGGCCGAGCAGGGCCGGGACGCGATGATCGCCGTGCTGGTGGAGCGCTACCACCTGGTGGCCAGGGAGTACGAGACCGTGCTCGTGCTCGGCTCGGACTTCCACGAGACCAACCTGCCGGGCGAGATGGGCATCAACGCCCGCCTCGCCAACGAGTTCGGGGCCTCCGTGGTCCCGGTGGTCGGCGGGCGCGACCAGACCGCGGAGTCGGTCGTCGACGAGGTGCGCAACGCCCACCAGTCCTACTCCGGCTTCGGCTGCGACATCGTCGCCATGATCGCCAACCGGGTGCCCCGGGAGACCCTGGACGAGGTCGCCGGGCGGCTGCGCCGGCTGCTGCCGGTCCCCGCGTACGTACTGCCCGACGAGCCCGCGCTCTCGGCGCCGACGGTCTCCCAGATCGTCGAGACCCTCGGCGCGGAGGTGCTGCTCGGCGACCCCAGCGGGCTCTCCCGGGACGTCCTGGGCTTCGTCTTCGGCGGCGCGATGCTGCCCACCTTCATCCGCGCGCTGACCCCCGGCTGCATGGTGATCACCCCCGGCGACCGCGCCGACCTCATCATCGGCTCGCTCGCCGCGCACTCGGCCGGATCCCCGCCCATCGCGGGCATCCTGCTCACCCTCGACGAGGTGCCCGGACCCGAGATCATGGCGCTGGCCGCCCGGCTCGCCCCCGGCACCCCGGTGATGTCGGTGCCGACGGGCAGTTTCCCGACCGCCGCCGAGCTGTTCGCCCTGGAGGCGAAGCTCGGCGCGGGCACCCCGCGCAAGGCCGAGACCGCGCTCGGCCTCTTCGAGACGCATGTCGACAGCGCCGAACTCACCGAGCGGCTGTCGGTGGTCCGCGGCGAGCGCGTCACCCCGATGATGTTCGAGCACGAGCTCATCGAGCGGGCCCGCTCCGGGCGGCGCCGGGTCGTGCTGCCGGAGGGCGCCGAGGAGCGCATCCTGCACGCCGCCGAGGTGCTGCTGCGCCGCAACGTGTGCGACATCGTGCTGCTGGGGAACGAGGACGCCATCCGCCGCCGGGCCGGCGAGCTCGGCATCGACGTGGACGTCCCCGGCCTGGTGCTCACCGATCCGCAGACCTCGCCGCTGCGCGAGAGCTTCGCCGAGCTGTACGCCAAGCTGCGCGCCCACAAGGGCGTGAGCTACGAACTCGCCTACGACGTCGTCGCCGACGTGTCGTACTTCGGCACGCTGATGGTGCAGCAGGGCCTGGCCGACGGCATGGTCTCCGGCGCGGTGCACTCCACCGCGGCGACCATCCGGCCCGCGTTCGAGATCATCAAGACCGTGCCGGACGCGTCGATCGTCTCCTCGGTCTTCTTCATGTGCCTGGCCGACAAGGTGCTGGTGTACGGCGACTGCGCGGTCAACCCGGACCCCGACGCCGAGCAACTGGCCGACATCGCGATCCAGTCGGCGGAGACCGCCGCCCAGTTCGGGGTGGAGCCGCGGGTGGCGATGCTCTCGTACTCCACCGGGACCTCCGGCTCCGGCGTGGACGTCGACAAGGTGCGCCGGGCCACCGAACTGGTCCGCGAGCGCCGCCCGGAGCTACTGGTCGAGGGCCCGATCCAGTACGACGCGGCGGTGGACGCGCAGGTCGCCGAGACCAAGCTGCCCGGCTCCCATGTGGCGGGCAAGGCCACCGTGCTGATCTTCCCGGACCTCAACACCGGCAACAACACCTACAAGGCGGTGCAGCGTTCGGCCGGCGCCGTCGCCGTCGGCCCCGTGCTGCAGGGCCTGCGCAAGCCCGTCAACGACCTGTCGCGCGGCGCGCTGGTGCAGGACATCGTCAACACGGTCGCCATCACGGCGATCCAGGCCCAGGGCGACCTGGGCACCACCGCCCCGACCGACCTGGGAGAAAACCGGTGACCGCGACCCGCGTCCTCGTCCTCAACTCCGGCTCCTCGTCGGTGAAGTACCAGCTCATCGACATGGCAGACGGCAGCCGCCCGGCGGCCGGGATCGTGGAGCACATCGGTGAGCGCGGCGGGGTCGCCGGTCACGCCGAGGCGCTCAAGGTCGTCGCGGACGAGCTGGCCGCCCGGGGCCTCGGCCTGGACTCCCCCGAACTGGCCGCCGTGGGGCACCGCGTGGTGCACGGCGGCACCCGGTTCACCGAGCCGACGCTGGTCGACGACGCCGTGCTCGCGGCCGTCGAGGAGCTCGTGCCGCTCGCCCCGCTGCACAACCCGGCGAACATCACCGGCATCCGGGTGGCCCGCACGCTGCGCCCGGACCTGCCGCAGGTGGCGGTCTTCGACACCGCGTTCCACTCCACCGTCCCCGAGCACGCGTACCGCTACGCGATCGACCGCGAGACCGCCGACGCCCACCAGGTGCGCCGCTACGGCTTCCACGGCACCTCGCACGCGTACGTCAGCCGGGCCACGGCCGAACTGCTGGGCAAGGACCCCGCCGAGGTCAATGTGATCGTGCTGCACCTCGGCAACGGCGCCTCCGCCTCCGCCGTGCGCGGCGGCGCGTGCGTGGAGACCTCCATGGGCCTGACCCCGCTGGAGGGCCTGGTGATGGGCACCCGCTCGGGTGATCTCGACCCGGCCGTGGTCTTCCACCTCACCCGCGTGGGCGGGATGTCGGTGGACGACGTCGACACCCTGCTCAACAAGCGCTCCGGTCTGCTGGGCCTGTGCGGCGACAACGACATGCGGGAGATCGGCCGGCGCATGGCGGAGGGCGACGAGTCCGCGCGGCTGGCCTTCGACGTCTACGTGCACCGGCTGCGCAAGTACGTCGGCGCCTACACCGCCGTCCTGGGCCGGGTCGACGCGATCGCCTTCACCGCGGGTGTCGGGGAGAACTCCGCCGCCGTGCGGGAGGCCTCGATGCGCGGCCTGGAGGCCCTGGGCATCGAACTGGACGGGGTGCGCAACACGGTGCGCGCGAGCTCCGCGCGGCTGGTGTCGACCGCCGGCAGCAAGGTGGCGGTGGCGGTCGTCCCGACCGACGAGGAGCACGAGATCGCCCGGCAGACGTACGCGCTGGTGACCGGCCGGTGACGCCTCCAGGCCACCTGGAGGCTCTAGTCTATGGCCGCCGTCCGCACCGTCCACGACTCCCCCGCACGGGAAAATTCCGGAGCGGAACAAATTGATAGGATCGTCCTCATGCGCCGAGCGAAAATCGTCTGCACCCTGGGTCCCGCCGTCGACTCCTACGACCAGCTGAAAACGCTGGCCGAAGCCGGGATGAACGTGGCCCGTTTCAACTTCAGCCACGGCAGCCACGCCGAGCACGAGGAGCGCTACCACCGGGTGCGCAAGGTCTCGGAGGAGACCGGCCGCGCCATCGGTGTGCTGGCCGACCTCCAGGGCCCCAAGATCCGTCTGGAGACCTTCGCGGACGGCCCCGTGGAGCTGGTCGCCGGTGACGAGTTCACCATCACCACCGAGGACGTGGCGGGCGACAAGACCATCTGCGGCACCACCTACAAGGGCCTGCCCGGGGACGTCCGGTCCGGCGACCCGGTCCTGATCAACGACGGCAACGTCGCGCTGCGGGTGACCGAGGTCGACGGCGCCCGCGTGCGCTGCCTGGTCGTCGAGGGCGGTGTCATCTCCGACCACAAGGGCATCAACCTGCCCGGCGCGGCGGTCAACGTCCCCGCGCTGTCCGAGAAGGACATCGACGACCTGCGCTTCGCGCTGCGGATGGGCGTCGACATGGTCGCGCTGTCCTTCGTGCGCGACGCCAAGGACATCCGCGACGTGCACCGCGTGATGGACGAGGTCGGCCGCCGCGTGCCGGTCATCGCCAAGGTGGAGAAGCCGCAGGCGGTGGACAACATGGAGGACATCGTCGCGGCCTTCGACGCCGTGATGGTGGCCCGTGGCGACCTGGCGGTGGAGTACCCGCTGGAGAAGGTCCCCATGGTGCAGAAGCGGCTCATCGAGCTGTGCCGCCGCAACGCCAAGCCGGTGATCGTGGCGACCCAGATGATGGAGTCGATGATCACCAACTCCCGTCCCACCCGCGCCGAGGCCTCCGACGTCGCCAACGCGATCCTGGACGGCACGGACGCGGTGATGCTGTCCGCCGAGTCCAGCGTCGGCAAGTACCCGATCGAGACCGTGAAGACCATGTCGCGGATCATCGAGGCCGCCGAGGTCGAGCTGCTCAAGCAGGGACTGTGGCCGCTCAACGGCCGCAAGCCGCGCACCCAGGGCGGCGCCGTCGCCCGTGCCGCCGCCGAGCTCGCGGACTACCTGGACGCCAAGACGCTGGTCGCCTTCACCAAGTCCGGCGACACCGCGCGCCGGCTGGCCCGCTACCGCGTGCCGCAGCCGGTGGTCGCGTACACGACCGACGAGTCGACCCGCAACTTCCTCGCCCTGACCTGGGGCGTGCAGACCACCGTTGTGCAGTACGTCAGCACCACCGACGAGATGGTCGAGATCGTCAACGAGGAGATGCTGAAGCTCAACGACTACGCCGAGGGCGACACGGTGATCATCACCGCCGGTTCGCCTCCCGGTGAGGCCGGCACCACCAACCTCGTGCGGGTGCACCACCTCGGCCACCGCGCCGTCTGACCCGCGCCGCGCCGACGGAGAACGGCGGAGGGCGCCTCCCCCGCAAGGGGTGGGCGCCCTCCGCCGTGTGCGGCTCCCGGAAGGGTCCGGGCCCGGTCAGTCCGGGGTGTTGTACACGTGCATACCGGGGACCGTCAGGGTGCCGCCGAACTGGGCGGCCTGCTTCACCGTGACATTGGTGAAGAAGGCGATCGGCACGTTGACCGGCGGCGGGGTGTCGGGCGTGAACTCGATCGGGATGAGCCCGAAGAGGTTGCCCTTCAGCGACTCGGTGTACATCGTCACCGTGCCGCCGCGGATGGTCGACGTGCTGCCCTTGCGCGCCGCGACGTGGCCGACGGTGCCGTTCGGGCCGACGACCTCCTGGTCCAGGTCCTTGATGTCCAGGGTGGAGGCCGTGAACTTCAGTACCGGCTTGACCTTCCCGCTCCAGGTCTTCACCTCGACGATGCCCTTGTAGTCCAGGCCCGTGAGGGTCAGCAGGCTGCTGTGCAGCGTCCAGGGGTCGTCCGCGAGGAGGGCGGGGGTCTCCTGGTAGGCCGCGTCGGCCAGGGCCTGCGCGTCGTGCGTCGCGCACGGGAACGGGGTCTTCCCGTCCGCCGACGTGGCGAAGGGGTCGGGCGTGCTGTCGGGCGCCTGCGTCGCCTTGTCGGTGGCGTCGCCCGCGGCCTTGGTGACCTCGGACAGCGCCTTCTTGACCTCGTCGGTGGTGTCCTTGACGGTCTTGTCGACAGGCTTGTGCGTGGTGTCCGTCTTCGGGGTCTGCGACGTGGCGCTCGGGGTCGGCGTGGCCGTCGCGGAGGGCGCGGTGTCCGCCGGGGCGGAGTCCGTGCTCTTCTTGTCGACGCCCAGCAGGTTGCCCAGCGCGTCGCCGAGACCCAGCGGGTCCAGCGGGTTGGAGGACGGCTTCGTCGAAGGCGTGGACGGCGTGGACGGGTCGGTCGTCGCACCCGAGCCACCGCCCGACCCGGAGGTCGCGCCGCTGTCGCCCTTGTCGTCCCCGGCGCCCGTGCCGGAGTCGGACGCGCCGGGAGTCGGGGTCACCGAGGGCTTCGGCGTCTCCGGCTTGTCCTGCTCGTCCTGCTTGCCACCCTTGCCCGGCGTGCTGCTCGGCGTCGAGGACGGCGAGGGCTCGTCGGGCTGCTCCACGCACTTCGTACCGGAGAACGGGTTCTTCGGCAGTTCGTCGGCAGAGGCCAGCCTCGGGGTCAGTCCCATGCCCATCAGGACCGCCGTCGGCATCGCGGCCAGGGCTATCGCCTTGCCCGCCGGCATCTGCAGCTTGGTCAGCAGCGACTTCCTCGGGGCCGCGTGCCGCGGCCCCGGTCTCACACGGGTGCCGCTACCGGCGGCCGCGGAAGCCGGCTGATCCTCATCACCCCGCACTGTGCCTCCCGTTCGCGTCTACGGTTCGCTCTGTGCCGTCCGCCGCCTCCTGCGAGGCGGTACCGCCCGACGCCTCGGCGCGGTACTCGCCGTACGCCTGCGCGTAGGGCGAGTCCGGCGGGGGCACGTAGCCGGTGTCGCCGTCGTACCCCTTGTCGCCATCGGGCAGTTCCGCCGGCTGCGGGCCGCCCTCGGCGGGCGGGGCGCCCGGGGCCCAGGCCACGGAGAGCGCTCCGCCGACCAGCCCGAGTACGAAGCCCACGAAGAAGCCGCCGAAGTTGGAGACCACCAGGGAGACCAGGGCGAGCAGGATCGAGGCGATGCCCGCGAAGACCCGGACCGCCGACTGGAACCACATGGTCAGACCGAGGACGACCAGCAGCACGCCGATGATCAGCGAACCGGAGCCGGCCGTGGTGGCCATGGTCAGGCTGAGCGAGCCAAGGGTGATGTTGGCGTACGGGAAGTAGGCGATGGGCAGTCCGGCCAGAACCGTCAGCAGGCCCGCCCAGAACGGCCGCTGCCCGCGCCATACGCGGAAGCGGAACCGCCAATAGTCGAACCCGCTCAGTCCATGTGTGTCGGCGCTCATGGAAAACTGCTCCCTGGGACTGGCGTTACAAAGAAAAAAACGAGTGGTCGGGGAAAGGTGAGGGGCGTCCCGCGCCCCTCACCCCCCTAGTGGTGCTTAGAAGCACTCGTAGCCTGCGCCCGAGCCCTTCTTGACCGACATGCTCAGCCCACTGAGCTTGAAGGTTCCCGCGCTGGTGGCCCAGGCGGTCTGCTTCACGTCGGTCAGGTCGGCCGCGTCGGCCTCCTGCGCGAAGGAACCCGGGTCCGACTGGTCGCCGGCCTTGATGCCGGGACCCTTCTTGCTGTCTCCGGCCGCCACGCCGATGTTGATGTTGGTGAACGTGGCGTCCGCGTTCAGCTGGTCGAGGTCGATGTAGAGGTTCTTCGCCTCGACCTTCTTGTCACCGTTGCCGGCGCCCAGCTTCAGCGTCACGTCACCGAAGACGGGGACCGGCACCACGACGGACTGGCACAGCCCGGAGATCGTGGCGTTGCTGAACGCGGAGACCGCGACCGGGATCGGCTTGCCGCCGTGCTGGACGTCGATGGCTCCGTACTGGACGAAGCCCTCACCGTGCAGGCTGTCGGCCCGGACCTTGAACTGCTGGCCGGACACGCTGAACGACGCGGCAAGCGCGCCCTGACCCAGGGCCACGCCTATCGCGGCGGTGGCCGCGACGCTCGGCACCATGACAACGGCGAACCGCTTCCATCTGGTACCGCCGCGAATGAGCGACTCCATGACTTTCCTCCTTCTCGGACGTACATCTCCGGCCGGAATCGTGGGGATTGCGGCGGGATGGGAGAAGAGCTACGTCCTCGGGAAGGAGAGCGCCGTACAGACGGCCGTCACGCGGGTTGGCGGACGGCGTTGTCCGGAATTCGGCGATCACCCCCGAGCGACAACCACTGGCCACGCTCTCGCGCAACCTGCTGGACAGGCCCTGCCGGGTGGCAGAGACCCCCCTGTCCACGAGACGCGGCCGCTGCTGGCACAGCCTTCGCGTCCCGGCCCGGTGGGGACCCGTACGACGAGCGGGCGGCTGGATGCCGACACCTCGGCAACGGACCGAGCTTGGCCGATCGTGGTCCATTCGGGGCCGCTGCACAAGGGGCTTCGTTACTAGCGGGTAACGGTGCGATAACCCAGCTCACATGGTCTGGACCAGATCGACTACGCAGAGTGGTTGCGGCGAGGGTGTGAAATTGCCTCAAGGAGTGATAGATCCGGACAGAAGTCCGTCACTCTCTTACCGGAAGTAACAGCGGCCGCGCTTCATCAAGATTTGGTAAAGCGCGGCCGAAGCCACATTCGGCTCGAAAGGTCTTTCGAGGTGGGGACGGTCGGCGCGATCAGGTCAGAAGAGCACCCGGGCGAGTGCCGAGCGGGCCGCGGTCACCCGCGGGTCGTCCGGGCCGATCACCTCGAACAGCTCCAGCAGCCGTGTCCGGGCCGCGTCACGGTCCGCACCCGCGGAGCGGCGCACCGCCTCCACCAGCCGCCCGAAGGCGTCCTCCACATGTCCGCCCACCAGGTCGAGGTCGGCCACGGCGATCTGCGCCGCGACGTCGTCCGGGCGGTCCGCGGCGGCCTTGCGCAGCGCCTGCGGGTCGGCCCCCTCCACGCGCTGCAGCAGCTCCGCCTGGGCCAGGCCCAGCTTCGCCTCGAGGTTGCCCGGGTCGCCGGACAGCACGTTGCGGTACGCCTGGATCGCGCCACCGAGGTCACCCTGGTCGAGCGCGTCGTGCGCGGCGGTCAGGGCCAGCTCCTGCGGGCTCGGCGGGCGCTCCTCGGCCGGAACGGCGGGCGCGCCGCCCTCGACCGGGACGCCGACGATGCCGAAGCGCTGTTCGGCGACGGCGATCAGCTGGTCCAGCACCTCGCGGATCTGGTCCTCCGGGGCCGCGCCCTGGAAGAGCGGCATCGCCTGGCCGGCCAGCACCGCGAACACCGCGGGAATCCCCTGCACGCCGAACTGCTGCACCAGCAGCTGGTTCGCGTACACATCGATCTTGGCGACGACGACCCGGCCCGCGTACTCGGCGGCGAGGCGCTCCAGCGCGTCCTCCAACTGCACGCTGGCGTCCGCGCGGTCAGTCCAGAAGTGGACGACGACCGGGACCTCGGTGGAGCGCTGCAGGACGTCGGTCTCGAAGGTGGCCTCGGTGACTTCGGTCACCAGGGCGGGGGCGGGTACTCCCCCGGTGCGGGCGGCTTCCGCACGGGCCTGTTCGGCCTTTGTCTTGGCCTCACCGGCCGCCTTCACCGCGGCGAGGTCGACCACGCCGCTCATGGACATGTTCCGTGGCTGCATGGGACCAATCCTCCCCCCTCGTCGCGGTTCCCGGGGAATCGCCCCCCGGAAGCGCCGCAATGGCGCGTCATCACGGCGGGAAGCACGACGCGGGGTCCCCGCCCACGCCTCGTGGCTGCCGCCTGTTTCGATACGGGTCGTAGCGTAACTCCATGGTCGCGCACCGCGCAACGGGGATAGGGTGCCCAGCCATGTGCCCGCGTGAAACAGGACGAAGGACCGGCCGCCCCCGCAGCGCGGAGGCCGACCGGGCGATCCTGGACGCCGCGCGGCAGGCCCTGGTCGAGACCGGCTGGGGCAAGTTGACCATGGGCGACGTCGCGGCGCGGGCAAAGGTGGCCAAGACCACTCTCTACCGCCGCTGGGCCGGCAAGAGCGAACTCGTGGTGGACGCGGTGGCCGCGCTCTTCGACGAGTTGGAACTCCCCGACCGCGGCAGCCTGCGCGCCGATGTGGAGGGTGTGGTCCTGCAGTTCGCGGCCCTGCTGGAGCAACCCGCGACCAAGACCGCGCTGATGGCGGTGGTCGCCGAGGCCACGCACGACGAGGCGCTGCGGGAGCGGATCCGCGAGGCGATCGTCGACCGGCAGAAACGGCTGGTGATCGAGGGCCGGCGGCGCGCCCAGGCGCGCGGCGAGATCCCGCCCGACAGCGGCGACCCGGCGCCGCAGATCGACCTCATCTTCGACGTCATCGCCGGGGCCGTTGTGCACCGGACCCTCGTCTCCTGCGAGCCGGTCGACGCCGACTGGGCGTACCGCTTCACCACAGTCCTGCTCGGCGGGCTCTCGGCCGCCGCGGACTGACCGCCGGTGCGCCGGCCCGCCCCCGGCCTGTCTTCTGCCCACTCCGCCGGTATCGCAACTCCCTTGTGTCCGAGCACCGTTCGGCAGGACGTCTTCCGGCGGGCGTTCCCGGAAGTTCACCAATCGCGCGGTGCCGGCCTCTTGCCGGGATGTCATGGCACCGCCATGCTTACCCGCGGGTATCTACTCGCATAGATTCCTCACCGGTTCCGCACAGTTCCACACAGCTCTGCACAGTTCTGCGAAGTCCTGCCCAGCTCATCGCAGTTCCGCACTGCTCTGCCCTGACAGTGCGTCATAGATCGCTCGCCCCCAGGAGGATCGATCCACGTGAGACATCATCACCCTCGTCGGCGCGGCGCCGTCGTCTCCCTCGCCGCCTCCCTGCTCGCCCTGACGGCCGGCCAGACCGTGAGCGCCCTGCCCGCCACGGCCGCCCCTCACCCCCACACACCCGCCTCCGCGGTCTCCGCGGCCGAGGAGCAGGCGGCTCGTGCGATCGCCGGCTCGCTCACCGACTCCGCCTGGCGCGCCCGGGTCGGAAAGGCGACGCTCGCCTCCGACGAGGTCGCCGTCACCGCCCTGGCCGGCAAGGCCGGTGGCTCCCTGAAGGCCGAACTGGCCGCCGCCGACCGGCGGATCGCCGCCGCCAAGGGCCTGGACGCCGGTGTCGGCCCTCTGCTGCGGCTGCGGCTCGGTGACGACTCCATGCGCGCGGCGCTGAGCGCCGGTGTGGCGCCGTGGGTGACCGCGGCCTCCCAGGACGACGACGCCGCCACCGTCACCGCCTGGGACAGCCGGGGCCGCGCCCACACGCTGGACGCCCGCAAGGCGCCCTCGCACCCGGTGTACGTCGTGGACATCGACGGCTCCAAGGCGCTGGCCGCCGGTCTGGCCGTGATGAACAAGGAGCTGACCCGCTACGGCGTGGCCTCCGCCAAGGCCACTCCGTCGCGCACCCAGGCCCCCGCGGCCGGCGCGCGGGCGCAGGCGGCCACGGGCGGCTTCTGGACCACCCGCATCACCTCGGTCGAGCTGTCGGACGACGAGGAGCCCTGGGTCAAGGGCGACGCCGAGATCTACACCCTGGTCACCGGTTTCGGGCAGGACGGCGCCGTGCGCGTCGACCCGGTCGACATGCCGTACCTGGACAACGACGGCACGGTGTACCGGCCCAACCAGATCCTGGTGAACTGGTCGAACTACAAGTACAACCTCGCCGACGCCGTGATGATGGAGGAGGACGGCAGCACCAACTACCGCGACCTGGCCAAGGCCATCGCCACGGCGCTGCTCACCATCACCGACCAGGGCACCTACATCCCGCTGGTGAACGCGGTCCTGGACGCGATCCCGGACGACTGGTGGACCGACGACCCGGACTACGTCGACTCCTGGTACACCCTGGCGCAGAGCGACAACGGCACCCGCTACGGTGCCCGCGGCAACGGCTGGATGACCGTCGAGCCGTACTTCGTGCAGGAGTTCTGAGGCGCCACGGCGCATCGTGACACGAGGGCCGGCGGGAACCCTGGGTTCCCGCCGGCCCTCGGCGTTCGGGTGTCGCGCTGGTCCGGTGGTCCGGTCGCCCGGTCGCCCTCAGAAGCGGGCGGGCTCGGTGTAGCTGCCCCACTCGTCGCGCAGCGCGCCGCAGATCTCGCCGAGGGTCGCCTCGGCGCGCACCGCCTCCAGCATCGGCTCGATCATGTTGGTGCCCTCGCGGGCGGCGGTGAGCATCGCGTCCAGCGCCTTGCGCACGGCCGCGTCGTCCCGCAGGTCCTTGCGGCCGGCCAGGACCCGCACCTGCTCGCGCTCCACCTCGTGGCTCACCCGCAGGATCTCCAGGTCCCCGGTGACCGAGCCGGTGTGGCAGTTGACGCCGACGACCCGCTTGTCGCCCTTCTCCAGGGAGCGCTGGTACTCGAACGCCGCCTCGGCGATCCGGCCGGTGAAGTAGCCGTCCTCGATGCCGCGCAGGATGCCGGAGGTGATCGGGCCGACCGCGTGCCGGCCGTCGGGCACGGCGCGGGCGCCCAGTTCCTTGATCTTGTCGAAGATCTTCTCCGCGTCCGCCTCGATGCGGTCGGTCAGCGCCTCGACGTACCAGGAGCCGCCGAGCGGGTCGGCGACATTGGCGACGCCGGTCTCCTCCATCAGCACCTGCTGGGTCCGCAGGGCGATCTCCGCGGCCTGGGCGCTGGGCAGCGCCAGCGTCTCGTCCAGCGCGTTGGTGTGCAGGGAGTTGGTGCCGCCGAGCACCGCCGCCAGCGCCTCGACCGCGGTGCGGACGACGTTGTTGTACGGCTGCTGGGCGGTGAGCGAGACGCCCGCGGTCTGGGTGTGGAAGCGCAGCCACTGCGCCTTGTCGGACGTCGCGCCGTACACGTCGCGCATCCAGCGGGCCCAGATCCGGCGGGCGGCGCGGAACTTGGCGATCTCCTCGAAGAAGTCGAGGTGGGCGTCGAAGAAGAAGGAGAGCCCGGGCGCGAAGGTGTTGACGTCCAGCCCGCGCGACAGGCCCAGCTCCACGTAGCCGAAACCGTCGGCCAGGGTGTAGGCGAGCTCCTGCGCGGCCGTGGAGCCGGCCTCGCGGATGTGGTAACCGGAGACCGACAGCGGCTTGTACGCGGGGATCCCTGTCGCGCAGTGCTCCATCAGGTCGCCGATCAGGCGCAGGTGCGGCTCGGGGGCGAAGAGCCACTCCTTCTGCGCGATGTACTCCTTGAAGATGTCGGTCTGCAGGGTGCCGTTGAGCACCGCGGGGTCGACGCCCTGCCGCTCGGCGGCCACCAGGTACATGCAGAAGACGGGCACCGCGGGGCCGGAGATCGTCATGGAGGTCGTGACGTCGCCGAGCGGGATGTCCTTGAAGAGGATCTCCATGTCGGCGGCCGAGTCGATGGCCACGCCGCAGTGACCGACCTCGCCCAGCGAGCGGGGGTCGTCGGAGTCCCGGCCCATGAGGGTGGGCATGTCGAACGCGACGGACAGGCCGCCGCCGCCCGCCTCCAGGATCATCTTGTAGCGCTCGTTGGTCTGCTCGGCGTTGCCGAAGCCGGCGAACTGGCGGATCGTCCAGGTGCGGCCCCGGTAGCCGGTGGCGTGCAGACCGCGGGTGAACGGGTACTCGCCGGGCCAGCCGATCCGCTCGAAACCGGGCAGCTCGGCGCCGGCCGGGGGCCCGTACACCGGCTCCACGGTGTCGCCGGAGAGCGTGGTGAAGTCCGCCTCGCGCTTGCGGGAGGCGTCGTAGCGCGCCTGCCAGCGGCTGCGCCCCTCGTCAATGGCTGCAGCGTCCATGCCGGTGTCCGCCTCTCATCGGTGCGGGGCCGTCCTCGCACGTCCTTGTACAAGGAGGTTTACCCCTGTGGGCCGAAAATACTAGGACGTCCTAGTATTTGTCGACGGCAACACCCCCCACCCACGCGGGGAGGGGGGGTATCCGCAGGTCAGGCGGGTGTCAGACCTTGACGGGTTCACCCGTGGGGGCCACCAGCGGGGCCACCTCGCGGGTCACCTTGCGCTCCACGAAGAACGCGGCGGTGGGGACGGTCCCGGCCAGCAGCACCCACAGCAGCTTGCCGAAGGGCCACTTCGCCTTGGAACCGAGATCGAAGGCGAAGACCAGGTACAGGACGTAGAGCCAGCCGTGGGCGATGGCGACGACCTGGGTGAACGCCGCGGCGCCGTCGATGTCCAGGACGTACTTGGCGATCACGCCGATGGTCAGCAGGACCAGCAGCACACCCGTCACGTAGGCCAGGGCGCGGTACCGGGTCAGGACACTCTGCTTCATGGGCCGAAGCCTAACCGGTGCCGTTGCGCCGCTTTGCCCCGGGCCGCCCCGAAGCCGGCGGAGCGTCCCCCTCAGGGGTTACGCCTCGAAATCCCCGGCGGATATCCGCAGCGGCCGCAGCAGCGCGAAGATCTCCGCGCACTCGTCGTCGTCGTACGCCTGCAGGCCGAATTTCATCCCCATGAGGTCCTCGGTGGCCGCCTCGCACACCTCGCGGCCCTTGGCCGTGATGGAGGCCAGCGTGCCGCGCCCGTCGTTGGGGTTGGGGCGCTTGGCGACGAGACCGGCAGCCACCAGGCGGTCGACGGTGTTGGTGACCGACGTCGGGTGCACCATGAGGCGCTCGCCGATCTTGGACATCGTCAGCTCGCCCTCCTTGCTGAAGGCGAGCAGCACCAGCGCCTCGTACCGGGCGAAGGTCAGCCCGTAGGGCTTGACCACGGCGTCGACCTGACCCAGCAGGATCTGCTGGGCGCGCATGATCGACGTGATCGCGACCATCGACGGCACACGCCCCCAGCGACGGGTCCAGATCTCGTCGGCGCGGGCGATGGGGTCGAAGGGCAGGCTGAGCGGCTTGGACACAGGGCCGAGCCTACCCGCCGGTCACATGGCGGGCAGCCATGTCTCGCGGGGCGGGACAACGGCCCGTCAGGGACGACGGGTTCGTGATCGTACCGGGCACCCGCCGCACCTGTGTGAACGCAGTGTTTCAGCCACCCCGGGTCGGGGTTCCGACCGAAATCCTCCCCCTGCCGGGGAGGGTTTCCCCTACGTCCGGGCCGGGCTTGCCACCCTTTGGCACGGATGACCTGCGACGCCGCGCCGCACCCGCTCGCGACAACCGGCCATTCAATGAAATGCACCTGTCATTAATGGCCCGTTCAGTGCGACGCTCCTAGCCGCGCGGAACACCGCGCACCCCCCACACCCCCGGGTGCTGTTCCGCCCGGGGACCAGGCCTGCCGTCCCCACACGGCGGGACACAAGGAGTCACATTGCGCAAGAAGCTGGCACTCGGCACCCTCGTGGCCGCATCGGCACTTCTGGCCGGCGGTCTCCAGTCCTTCGCGGCGACCGCGCAGCCCACGCCTTCCGCCACCGCGCTCGCCGCCTCCCACGCGAAGGCCCTCACCGACGCCCACGGCCAGGCCGCCGCCCTGGCCGGCTCCCTCGGCCTCGGCGCCCAGGAACGGCTGACGGTCAAGGACGTCGTCGTCGACCCCGACGGCACCCGCCACCTGCGGTACGACCGCACCTACGCGGGGCTTGAGGTGCTCGGCGGCGACCTCGTGGTGCACCAGGACAGGAACGGCGCCACCCGGTCGGTCTCGCGGGCCGTCACCGCGGCGATCGCCCCCGCCACCCTCACCCCGGCCGTGACGCCGTCCGCCGCCCGCGACGCGGCCGCAGCCACGGTCAAGGGCCTGCTCAAGGCGCCTCTGGTCAAGGGCGAGGAGCCGCTGAGGGCGGTCGGCACGGCCGCCGCCCCGCAGAAGGTCGTTTGGGCCGTCAGCGGCACGCCCCGGCTCGCGTACCGGACCGTCGTCCACGGCACCCAGGCCGACGGCACCCCCAGTGAGCTCAACGTGATCACCGACGCCCGCACCGGCGCGGTGATCCAGAAGTACGAGGGCATCCAGACCGGCACCGGCACCGGCGTCCACGTCGGCTCGGTCGCCCTCACCACCACCAAGTCCGGCAGCACCTTCTCGCTGAAGGACGCGAGCCGCGGCGGCATCTCCACCACGGACCTGAACAACCGCACCAGCGGCACCGGGACCACGTTCACCGACACCGACGACGTCTGGGGCAACGGCTCCGCCTCCAACCGCCAGTCGGCGGGCGTGGACGCGCAGTTCGGCGCCGCCGCCACGTGGGACTTCTACAAGAACACCTTCGGCCGCTCGGGCATCAGGAACGACGGCAAGGGCTCCGTGTCGCGCGCCCACTACGGCAGCAACTACGTCAACGCGTTCTGGGACGACAGCTGCTTCTGCATGACCTACGGCGACGGCTCGGGCAACACCCACCCGCTGACCGCGCTCGACGTCTCGGGCCACGAGATATCCCACGGCGTGACCAGCGCCACGGCCGGCCTGACCTACTCCGGAGAGTCCGGCGGACTCAACGAGGCGACCTCCGACATCTTCGGCACGATGGTCGAGTTCAACGCCAACCTCGCCTCGGACACCCCGGACTACCTCATCGGCGAGAAGATCGACATCAACGGCGACGGCACCCCGCTGCGTTACATGGACAAGCCGTCCAAGGACGGCGGCTCCGCCGACTACTGGTCCTCCTCGGTGAAGAACCTCGACGTGCACTACTCGTCGGGCGTGGCCAACCACTTCTTCTACCTGCTCTCCGAGGGCAGCGGCGCCAAGACGATCAACGGCGTCAGCTACAACAGCCCGACGAAGAACGGCTCCACCGTCACCGGCATCGGCCGCACCAAGGCCGCGGCCATCTGGTACCGCGCCCTGACGGTGTACTTCACCTCGTCCACCAACTACGCCAAGGCCCGCACCGCGACGCTGAGCGCGGCCAAGGACCTGTACGGCAGCGGCTCCGCCGAGTACAACGCGGTCGCCGCCGCCTGGACCGGCGTCAACGTCGCCTGACGGTGACCCGGTGACGGATGACCGGTTGACCCGGCCGGCCCCCTGATCACTCGCGGTGCTGCGGACCGCCCCATACGGTCCGCAGCACCGCGAGGACGCACAAGGTGCCGGTCACGCAGGCCCACCCGTTCACCAGGTGGACGGGCACGAACTCCGCGGCGGCGCCGGCCGCCGCCATCCCCGCCCCCTGGACCGTCATCACGCCCGCCGCCTGCACGGTCATCGCCCGGCCGCGCAGTTCCTCCGGGACGGCCTCGACGAACCACTGGTCCACGCCCAGGGTGCAGGCACCGGTCAGCCCGGCCACGAACATCGCGGCCAGGGACCACGGCAGCGAGGGGCGCAGCAGGAAGACCGCGTAGGGCAGCAGGGTGCACGCCACCAGCGGTCCTGCGATCCGGCCGCGGGCCGCCGGGCTCAGGTACCCGCCCGCCAGGGACTCCCCGAGGACCATCCCGACCGGCATCGCCGCCATGAACAGCCCGAGCCCCGTCGTCCCCGCCCCCGCCGACGCCGCGTACGGCGCCGCGAGCGCCTCCGGGACGACGACGAAGAACGACGGCACCCACCCGAGCAGCAGGAGCGAGCGCACCCGGCGGTCGGCCAGCAACCGTCCCGTGCCGCCACCGCCGTCGCGCTCCCGCGTGCCGCGCGCGGGCCGACGCCGGGTGCCCAGCCGCAGCAGCAGCGCCGAACCGAGGAACGCGGCGGCGGTGAGCAGCAGCGCGGCGCGCGGGGTCAGGAAGACCAGCAGGATCCCGCCGAGCCCGAACCCGACGACCTGCGCCCCCTGCGCCACGATCCGGATCAGCGAGCGCCCCAGCACGAAGGCGTCGCCCGGGAGGATGTCGGCCAGGCTCGCCGCCCGCGTCCCGGAGAAGACCGGGGCGATCACCGCCATGAGGCCGCGCAGGGCCAGCAGGACGGCGATCGGCGTCCCCGGCAGCACCATCCCCGCCGCGCACGCCGCGCACAGCAGGTCGCAGACCACCAGCACCCGGCGCGGCGGCAAGCGGTCCGCGACCCCGGCCAGCAGCGTCCCGCCGACGGCGTACGGCATGAAGCCCAGCGCGAAGGTGAGGGCCGACAGCAGGGGCGAGGCGGTGAGCCGGAACACCAGCACGGACAGCGCGATCTGGGACACGACCGTGCCCTGCAGGGACAGCACGTGCGCCGCGAAGACGGCCCGGAACTCGCGCACGGCGAAGACGGCCCGGTAGCCCGCGGACGCGGCGGCCGGCGCGGCCGGCGTGTTCAGCGTCATGGACCGCAGCCTCGTGGCCCGGGCCGCGCCGTCGTAGTCTTTCGGTTCCAGCCGAAAGTCCGCGGGGTGCCGTCCGCGTCACGGGAGGGGGTCGGCGATGCCGCTCCACCTGCGATTCGGACCGGACGACCTGCTGCGCTGCCGGTTCGGCATCTCCCCGCTGTGGGAGGTCACGGGCGCGGTCCGCGCCCTCAAGGAGACCCGGCTGCACGCGTACCACCTGACCTGGCTGCGGGAGACGGAGGCGGCGGCAAGGGAGCTGGACCTCACGCCGCTGTGGCTGCTGATGCCGCGCCGCGGCCACACCCCGGACTTCCTGTCCCCACCGCCGGACAGCCCGCTGACCTCCGTCGAGCAGGATGTGGCCCGCGTACGCGCCACTGATCCAGCCGCCGCCCGCGACGATCTGGCCCGCGCCCTCGCCGACACCCCCGGCGCGGCGGAGACCCCGCAGGGCCGCGCCATGCTGGCCGATCCGGCGCGCGCGGTGCGGGAGTTGGCGGACCTCTGCGAGCAGGCCTGGCACGCGCTGGTCGCCCCGTACTGGCCCCGGCTGCGCGCGGTGCTGGAGGCCGACATCGCCTTCCGGGCCCGCCGGCTCGCGGACGAGGGGCTGACCGGGCTCTTCGCCGACCTGCATCCCTCGCTGAGCTGGGCGAACGGCACCCTGACGCTGCACCGGCCGACGGAGCACGACCGGGACCTCGGCGGCGACGGCCTGGTCCTGGCCCCCAGCGTCTTCGTCTGGCCGGACGTGGCATCGGGCTTCGACCCGCCCTGGCAGGGCACCGTCGTCTACCCGGCGCGCGGCATCGGCGGACTCTGGCAGGCCCCGCGGACCGGCTCCGACACCCTCGAACGCCTGCTGGGCGCCAACCGGGCCGCTCTCCTCGCCGGTCTCGGCGAACCGGCGACGACCACCGCGCTCGCCCACCGCCACGGTCTCGCCCTGTCCTCCGTCTCCTCCCACCTGTCCGTGCTCCGCGACGCGGGCCTGCTCACCTCACGCCGCTACGGCCACCAGGTCCTCTACGAACGCACCCCCCTGGGCACCGCTCTGGCGGGCGACTGAACGCGGACGACACGCGGGCGGCGCCGTGCACGCACGTGCACGGCGCCGCCCGGTGGACTACTCGCCCGCGAGGTACCGCTCGACGGTGGCGACCTTGGAGGTCAGCCCGTCGGTGACGCCGGGGCGGATGTCGGCCTTGAGGACGAGGGAGACCCGCGGGGCGCGGGCCTCGACGGCGGCGACGGCGCGGCGGACGACGTCCATGACCTCGTCCCACTCGCCCTCGATCGAGGTGAACATCGCGTCGGTGCGGTTGGGCAGCCCCGACTCGCGGACCACGCGGACGGCGTCCGCGACGTACTCGCCGACGTCCTCGCCGACGCCGACCGGGCTGACGGAGAAGGCGACGATCATGCCCCGACCGTCCCTCGGCCGAGGTCCTTGAGCTCCTTGCGGGCGCGGGCGGCGATCACGCTGTCCTCGGCCTCGCGGCGCAGCTTGCGCTCGGCGAAGAAGCCGCCGGTCGGCAGGACGGAGAGCAGGAGGTAGAGCGCGGCGCGGCCGATCGACCACTTGGCGCGGACCCAGGCGTCCAGCCAGAACAGGACGTAGAGGATGAACAGGACGCCGTGGACCGCCCCCATGACGGGGACCGCGTTGAAGTCCGTGGTGCGCTTGAGCACCGAGCAGATCAGCAGCAGCAGGAAGGACACCGCCTCCGGGGCGGAGACCAGGCGGAGCCGGTTCAGGGCGGATGCGGTCTTGATGTCCACGGGACCTCACTAACGGGACAGGGACAGCGGGAGGCGGGTCGGTACGGCGCTGGAGCGATTGTGAATGTGCTCACAAGAGCCCTGGCCATTATCACCCCACCCTCGCGCCGCTCCGCGCCCGGGGCCGGGTGCGGCGGGGACCGGATGAACCAAGTGCGCCTCCCCGGCGTCCTGCACCACATGACGTTCGACTGGGACCGCCGGCACTGCGCCCGGCGCGGGCACATCACGTACGCGCCCGACGAGGCGCATCTGCGCGAGCGGCTGCGCGCCGAGACCGCGCTCGGCGAGGTGTGGCGCTGCCTGCGCTGCGGGGACTTCGCGCTCGGCGAGCCGCACGGCTCGGGGCCCGCGGACCGCGCGCCCGAGGTGCCGCGCGGCCGTGCGCTGCGGGATCTGTTCATCCTGCGCTTCCTGGCCGTGGAGCGGCTGCTGCGCGGGCTGTTCATCGTGCTCGCGGCCTGGGCGGTGTGGCGCTTCAGCAACTCGCAGGACGCGGTGCGCCGCTTCTTCGAGGAGAACCTGGCGGTCTTCCGCCCGGTCTTCGAGCACTTCCACTACGACCTCGACCACTCCCCCGTGGTCGACACCATCCGCGGAACCTTCGACTACCGGCACTCCACGCTGCTGATCGTGGCCGGGGCGCTGCTGCTCTACGCGCTGATCGAGATCGTCGAGGCGGTCGGCCTGTGGGCGGCCAAGCGGTGGGCGGAGTACCTGACCGTCGTGGCGACGGCCGCCTTCCTGCCGCTGGAGATCTGGGAGCTCACCGAGAAGGTCAGCTACCTCAAGATCGGCACGCTGCTCCTCAACGTCCTCGCCGTCCTCTACATCCTGCTGTCCAAGCGGCTGTTCGGGCTGCGCGGCGGCCACGCGGCCTTCGAGGCCGAGCGGCGCGGCGCCTCGCTGCTGGAGGTCGAGGAGGCCGCGGGCACCACCGGCACCACCGGCACCACCGGGACATCCGGTGAAGGCCCTGTGACGAGGACCCTGGTGACGGGTTCCTCCCGGACGGATACGGTCTGACCCGTGGCTCAGTTTCGATTGCAGGGCAGCAAGGTGCTCGTCGTGGACATGGCCGGCGACGCCGTGAAGGCGAAGAACGGCTCGATGGTCGCCTACGACGGCCAGATGCAGTTCAAGAAGATGTCCGGTGGCGGCGAGGGTCTGCGCGGCATGGTGACCCGGCGGCTCACCGGCGAGTCGATGGAGGTCATGGAGGTACGGGGGCAGGGCACCTGCTACTTCGCCGACCGCGCGAGCGAGATCAACCTCGTCCGGCTGAACGGCGAGAAGCTGTACGTCGAGGCCAGCAATCTGCTGGCGACCGAGGCGACGCTGCGCACCGGCACCACCTTCACCGGGCTGCGCGGTGCCTCCCAGGGCAACGGCCTGTTCACCACCACGGTGGAGGGCATGGGCCAGGCGGCGATCATGTCCGACGGACCCGCCGTGGTGCTGCGCGTGGCCCCCGGCATGCCGCTGCAGGTCGACCCGGGCGCCTACGTGGCGCACACCGGCCGTCTGCAGCAGCACTTCCAGGCGGGCATCGGCTGGCGCGCCATGATCGGCGAGTCCGGCGGCGAGTCCTTCCAGATCCGCTTCGAGGGCGACGGCCTGGTGTACGTCCAGCCCAGCGAGCGCAACACGGTCGGGGGGCAGATCTGATGCCGTTCACGCGGATCAACTCCAAGATGGTCGAGGCCCAGGTGCTGCCCGGCCAGCGGCTGTTCAGCCAGCGGGGCGCGATGCTCGCGTACCGCGGGAACGTCTCCTTCACCCCCAACGTCCAGGGCGGGCAGGGCGGCATCGGCTCGATGATCGGCCGCCGGATGGCGGGCGAGGCGACGCCGCTGATGACCGTCGAGGGCCACGGCTCGGTGATGTTCGGGCACGGCGGCCACCATGTGCACTGCATCGACCTGACCGGCGACACCCTCTACGTCGAGGCGGACCGCCTGCTCGCCTTCGACGGCACCCTGCGGCAGAGCACGATGTTCATGGGATCCCAGGGCGGCGTCATGGGCGTCATCCGCGGCCAGGTGACGGGTCAGGGCCTGTTCACCACGACGCTGCAGGGCCAGGGCGCGGTGGCGGTCATGGCGCACGGCGGCGTGATCGAGCTGCCGATCACCCCGCAGCGTCCGGTGCACGTCGACCCCCAGGCGTACGTCGCCCACCGCGGCGACGTCCGCAACAAGCTGTCCACCGCGCTCGGCTGGCGCGACATGGTGGGCCGCGGCTCCGGCGAGGCGTTCCAGCTGGAGCTGTCGGGGCAGGGCACGGTCTACGTCCAGGCAAGTGAGGAGAAGCTGTGACCGCGAACGGCCCGGTCGTCCACGACCCGTACACCCTGCCGGTCGACGACAACGTCAACCCGTACGCCTTCAGCGTCGACCTGAAGGGCCAGTGGTTCCTGCAGAAGGGGAAGATGATCGCCTACTACGGGCAGATCTCCTTCCACGGCATCGGCCACGGCGCCCTCGACGGCCTGATCCGCGCCAACTTCCATTCCCCGCTGCACGCTTCGGACTGGGTGGTCGCCGAGGGCCAGGGCAAGATGATCCTCGCGGACCGCGCCTTCGACGTGAACTCCTACGACCTGGAGGACGGCAACCTCACCATCCGGTCGGGGAACCTGCTGGCCTTCCAGCCGGGGCTGGCGCTCAAGCAGTCGATCATCCCGGGCTTCCTGACCCTCATCGGCACGGGGAAGTTCGTCGCCGCGTCCAACGGCGCGGTGCACTTCGTCGAGCCCCCGGTCCGGGTGGACCCGCAGGCCCTGGTGGGCTGGGCGGACTGCCCGTCGCCCTGCCACCACTACGACCACGGGTACATGCGCGGCGTGCTGGGCGGCCTGCGGGCGCTGACCGGGATCGGCGGCACCTCGGGCGAGGAGCACCAGTTCGAGTTCGTGGGCGCGGGCCAGGTGCTGCTGCAGTCGACGGAGGTGCTGATGCCCGAGCAGGCGACCGGCGCGGTCCCGCACGAGGCCGGCGTGCCGGGCGCGGGAGCCGGTGCCCCGGGCGGGCCGGGCGCGCCGCGGCTGCCGGGGCAACTGGGCGACCTGCAACGCCGTTTCGGACTGTGACCGCACGGACACGCAACAGGACCCCGATTAATACGGATTTCAACATTCTGGGTATAATTCCAGCATGGAGACTGAGAACGGCACCATCTGGCTGACCGGCGACGAGCAGCGCACCTGGCGCACCCATCTGGAGGTCAGCAAACTGCTGACCCACCAGCTCGAACGGGACCTGCAGCCGTTCGGTCTGACGTACAACGACTACGAGATCCTGGTCAACCTCTCCGAGTCCCCCGAGCACCGCATGCGGATGAGCGACCTCGCCCGCGCGACGCTGCAGTCCAAGAGCCGGCTGTCCCACCAGATCAGCCGGATGGAGACCGCGGGCCTGGTCCGCCGGGAGAACTGCGAGTCCGACCGGCGCGGGCTGTTCGCCGCCCTCACCGAGGACGGCTGGGAGACGATGCGCAAGGTCGCCCCGCACCACGTGGCGGCCGTGCGGGAGCACTTCATCGACCTGCTCCCGGCGGAGGACCTGGTGGCGCTGCGCAAGGCGCTGGCCCCGGTCGCGGAGCACCTGCGCGCGGTGCGCGGACGCGTCTGACCCGCGGGCCCGCCGGGCGGCGCCGCGTGCGCCGGCCCGGACGGGTCGCCCGGGCCCGGGCTCCGTTCCCTGTCTCCGCCCGGCCGCTCCCGCCCCGCGTCAGGCCCGCTCGGTCAGGCCCGCGACCAGTTCGTCGGCCGCCGCGTACGGATCCAGCTCGCCGGCGACGATGCGCTCGGCCAGGGCGCCCAGCCGTCGGTCGCCGTGCAGGTCGCCGATCCGCTCCCGCAACGCCGTGACGGCGATGTGCTCGACCTCCAGGGCGGCCCGGCGCATCCGCCGTGCCGCCAGCACGCCGTGCTCCTCCATCCAGGCCCGGTGCTTCTCCAGGGCCTCGACGACCTCGTCGATCCCCTCCCCGCGGGCGGCGACCGTCTTGACGATCGGCGGCCGCCAGTCGCCCGCCTGCCGGGCCTCGCCCAGGCCCAGCATGTGGTTGAGCTCGCGGGCGGTGGCGTCGGCGCCGTCGCGGTCGGCCTTGTTGACCACGTAGACGTCGCCGATCTCCAGGATCCCGGCCTTCGCGGCCTGGATGCCGTCGCCCATCCCCGGCGCGAGCAGCACCACCGAGGTGTCCGCCTGGGCCGCGATCTCCACCTCCGACTGCCCGACGCCGACGGTCTCCACGAGGATGACCTCGCAGCCCGCCGCGTCCAGCACCCGGATCGCCTGCGGCGCGGCCCACGCGAGGCCGCCCAGATGGCCGCGGGTGGCCATGGAACGGATGTAGACCCCCGGGTCGGAGGCGTGGTCGCTCATCCGGACCCGGTCGCCCAGCAGGGCGCCCCCGCTGAACGGCGACGAGGGGTCCACCGCGAGCACCCCGACCCGCTTCCCGGCCCGGCGGTAGGCCGAGACCATCGCCGAGGTCGAGGTCGACTTGCCGACACCGGGCGAGCCGGTCAGCCCGACCACGTACGCTCCGCCGGCCAGCGGCGCGAGGGCCGCCATCACCTCACGCAGCTGCGGGGACGCCCCCTCCACCAGTGAGATCAGCCGGGCGACCGCCCTCGGGCGGCCCTGCCGCGCCTGCTCCACCAGGGTGGGGACGTCCATCACTGCGTGCTCCTCTTCAATTGAGGGCTCGGCTCGCCTCCGGGGTGCGCAAGCCCCTGTCGACGGTCGACCGTGCTCGCCCGCGCGTTCCTCGCGGGCTCCGCGCGCTCTCCCTCTCGGCAGCGGCCGCACCCCTTCGGCTCACTCGCCCACAGGGTGTCCGGGTGTCAGTTGGCCGGGACGCGGATGATCAGCGCGTCGCCCTGACCGCCGCCACCGCACAGCGCGGCCGCGCCGACGCCGCCGCCGCGGCGCTTGAGCTCCAGCGCCAGGTGGAGCACGAGGCGGGCGCCGGACATGCCGATCGGGTGACCGAGGGCGATGGCGCCACCGTTCACGTTCACCTTTTCAGGTGTCACGCCCAGGTCCTTCATCGACTGCACGGTCACCGCGGCGAACGCCTCGTTGATCTCGATGAGGTCCAGGTCGGCCACGCTGAGGCCGGCCTTCTTCAGCGCGTGCGCGATGGCGTTGGACGGCTGCGACTGCAGCGAGTTGTCCGGGCCGGCCACGTTGCCGTGGGCGCCGATCTCGGCAAGCCACTCCAGACCCAGCTCCTCGGCCTTCTCCTTGCTCATCACGACCACCGCGGCGGCGCCGTCGGAGATCTGCGAGGAGGTGCCGGCCGTGATGGTGCCGTCCTTGCTGAAGGCGGGGCGCAGCTTGCCCAGGGACTCGACCGTGGTCTCGGCCCGGATGCCCTCGTCCTTGCTGAAGACCACCGGGTCGCCCTTGCGCTGCGGGACCTCCACCGGGGTGATCTCGGCGTCGAACAGGCCGTTCTTCTGGGCGGCCGCCGCGCGCTGGTGGGACAGGGCGGCGATCTCGTCCTGCTCGGCGCGGGCGATGCCCAGGCGGGTGTTGTGCTTCTCGGTCGACTCGCCCATGGCGATGTTCTCGAAGGAGTCGGTCAGGCCGTCGTGGGCCATCGCGTCCAGCATCTGCACGGCGCCGTACTTGAAGCCCTCGCGGGACTTCGGCAGCAGGTGCGGGGCGTTGGTCATGGACTCCTGGCCGCCGGCCACCACGACGTCGAACTCACCCGCGCGGATCAACTGGTCCGCCAGGGCGATCGCGTCCAGTCCGGACAGGCAGACCTTGTTGATGGTGAGCGCCGGGACGCTCATCGGGATGCCGGCCTTGACCGCGGCCTGGCGGGCGGGGATCTGCCCGGCGCCGGCCTGCAGCACCTGGCCCATGATCACGTACTCGACCTGGTCGGCGGGGACGCCCGCCCGGTCCAGGGCCGCGTTGATGGCGAGGGCGCCGAGCTCGGCGCCGGAGAAGCTGCGGAGCGAGCCGAGCAGGCGGCCCATCGGAGTGCGGGCGCCCGCGACGATCACGGACGTACGTGCCTGGCTGGTCATGACGCGGCCCCTTTGCACGGAGGGTGGGTTAACGATGGTTTCACGAGGGTGGTGTCAATGTACTGAGCGGTACGTCGGCGGTCACGAGGCGGACGGTGTGATCGCGGGCACGTTGCGTGACCATGCGTCCCGGCGGTCCACTGGAGTCATGCTGACTCGAATCGATCACATCGGTATCGCATGTTTCGACCTCGACACGACCGTCGAGTTCTACCGTGCCACGTACGGCTTCGAGGTGTTCCACTCCGAGGTCAACGAGGAGCAGGGCGTCCGCGAGGCCATGCTGAAGATCAACGAGACCTCGGACGGCGGCGCGTCCTACCTGCAGCTGCTGGAACCGACCCGCGAGGACTCCACGGTCGCGAAGTGGCTGGCCAAGAACGGTGAGGGCGTCCACCACATCGCCTTCGGCACCGAGGACGTGGACGGGGACGCCGCGGCCGTGCGGGACAAGGGCGTGCGGGTGCTGTACGACAGCCCGCGCACCGGCACGATGGGGTCCCGGATCACCTTCCTGCACCCCAAGGACTGCCACGGGGTTCTCACCGAGCTCGTCACCTCGTCCAAGGAGCACTGACCGGACACGACTCGCCCCGGTAGAGTGGCGGGGCGACCCCGGGGTGGGCTGGGGTACCTGCCCGCGCCTCGGCGTGGGATCGGACACAATTCTCCGTAAGGCTCCGCGGTAAACGGGGCCCCGGGGAATCTCACTCGGTTGGCGGGTGGGTACACCAGGAGACGGATGGGACCGCGGAGTGCGGGGCTACGACCGCTACGAGGTTGAGGAAGACCACCTCTCGCAGTTCGAGGCCGAGATGGAGCGGCTTCGGAAAGAGCGGGACAAGGTCGTCCAACATGCCGACGACCTCGGATACCAGGTCGAGGTGTTGCGCGCCAAGCTGCACGAGGCGCGACGCAACCTCGCGACCCGTCCTGCCTACGACACCATGGGTCTGCAGGCGGACCAGCTGCTGCGCAACGCCCAGATCCAGGCCGACCAGCTGCGCGCCGACGCCGAACGGGAGCTGCGCGAGGCCCGCGCCGCCACCCAGCGGCTGCTCCAGGAGCAGGCCGAGCACCAGTCCCGCGTGGAGGCGGAGTGGCACGCCGAGGCGGTGGCCCGGCGCCGCCGCCTGGACGAGGAGCTGGCCGAGCGCCGGACCAACGTCGAGAGCCACGTCAACGAGAACGTCGCCTGGGCGGAACAGCTGCGCGCCCGCGCCGAGTCCCAGGCCCGGCGGCTCATGGAGGAGAGCCGGGCCGAGTCGGAGGCGGCGCTGGCCGCCGCCCGTGCCGAGGCCCAGCGGATCGCCGAGGGCGCCCGCGACCGGCTGGAGTCCGAGGGCTCGGCGGCCCGCGCCGAGGCGGAGCAGTTGCTGCGCCGGGCCCGCGCGGACGCCGAGCGTCTGCTCAACGCCGCCGCCAACCAGGCGCAGGAAGCGACCTCCCAGGCCGAGCAGCTGCGCACGTCCAGCCGCAGCGACACCGAGAACGCCCGCAGCCAGGCCGCCGAACTGACCCGGTCCGCCGAGGAGAAGCTCCGCGACGCCGAGGAGAAGCTCCGCGAGGCGCAGAGCGAGTCCGAACGGCTCCGCGAGGAGGCGGCGAGCAACGCCGCCAAGCGGCTGTCCGTCGTGGACGCCGACAACGAGCAGCGCACCCGTACCGCCAAGGCCGAGGTCGCCCGCCTGGTCGCGGAGGCGACCAAGGAGGCGGAGGCCGCCAAGGCCGAGGCCGAGCAGGTCGTCGCGGACGCCAAGGCCGAGGCCGATCGCGTGCTCGCGAACGCCCAGGAGACCGCCAAGTCCGAGGCGGCCGAGGACGCCGCGGCCGCGCTGGCCAAGGCGGCCCGTACCGCCGAGGAAGTGCTCACCAAGGCCACCGAGGACGCCCGCGCCACCACCCGTGCCGCGAGCGAGGAGGCCGAGCGCATCCGCCGCGAGGCGGAGTCCGAGGCGGAGCGGCTGCGCGGCCAGGCCGAGGAGTCGGCCGAGCAGTTGCTGGGCACGGCCAAGGACGACACCAAGGAGTACCGGGCCAAGACGGTCGAACTGCAGGAGGAGGCGCGCCGACTGCGCGGCGAGGCCGAGCAGTTGCGCGCCGAGGCGGTCGCCGAGGGCGAGCGCATCCGCGGCGAGGCCCGGCGCGAGGCCGTCCAGCAGATCGAGGAGGCGGCCAGCTCCGCCGAGGAGCTGCTGACCAAGGCCAAGGCCGACGCGGCCGCGCACCGGCAGACCGCCAACGCCGAGTCCGACCGGGTCCGCACCGAGGCCATCGAGCGGGCCGCCGGCCTGCGCCGCCAGGCCGACGAACTGCTGGAGCGCGCCCACGGCGAGGCCGAGCAGGTGCGCGAAGAGGCGCAGCAGCAGGCCGACCAGGTGCGCGCGGACGCCGAGACGGCCGGCGCCGCGCTGCGCGAGGAGGCCGAACGGGGCGCCGAGCGGCTGCGCGACGAGGCCGAGGCCGACCTGGTCCGGCAGCGCGAGGAGGCCGAACGGCGCATCACCGCCGCCGAGGAGGCGCTGCGCGAGGCCCGCACCGAGGCCGACCGGCTGCGCCGGGAGGCGGCCGAGGAGGTCGCCGCGCTGCGCGCGGAGGCGGCCGAGCGGGTGCGCACCCTGCAGGAGCAGGCCGAGCAGGACACCCTGCGGCTGCGCGACGAGGCGGCCGCCGACGCCTCGCAGAGCCGTGCCGAGGCCGAGCAGTCCGCCGTGCGGCTGCGCGGCGAGGCGGCCGCCGAGGCCGAACAGCTGCGCACCGAGGCGCAGGAGACCGCCGACCGGGTACGGGCCGAGGCCCAGGAGACCGCGGGACGGCTGCGGGCCGAGGCCGCCGAGGCGCTGTCCGCCGCCCAGGAGGAGGCCGGCCGGCGTCGCCGCGAGGCCGAGGAACTGCTGGGCGCCGCACGCGGCGAGGCAGAGCAGGAGCGGGCGCAGGCCCGCCAGGAGAGCGACGAGCTGCTGGCCGGCGCCCGCAAGCGGGCGGAGGAGGCCGGTGCCGAGGCGGAGCGGCTGGTCGCCGAGGCCGAGCGGCACGCCGCGGAGCTGATCGGCGCGGCCGAGACGACCGCCCAGCAGGTGCGGGAGTCCGTCAACGGGCTGCACGAGCAGGCCGAGGAGGAGATCGTCGGGCTGCGCTCGGCCGCGGAGCACGCGGCGGAGCGCTTGCGGAGCGAGGCCCAGGAGGGCGCCGACCGGCTGCACGCGGAGGCCAACGCCGAGCGCGAGCGGGCCGGCGAGGACGCGTCCCGGCTGCGCCGTGAGGCGCAGGAGGAGGCCGAGTCCGCCCGCCAGCTGGCCGATCGCACCGTCACCGAGGCGATCGAGGAGGCCGACGCGCTGCGGGCGGAGACCCGCGAGGAGGCCAACCGCCTTCGGGTGGACGCCGCCGAGCAGGTGGACCGGCTGCTGTCGGAGGCCGTCGACGAGGCCGACCGGCTGCGCACCGAGGCCGGCACCCAGGTCGAGGAGATGCTCGGCAAGGCGCAGCGCGACGCCGAGCGCCTGGGCATCCTCGCCAAGGACGCCCTGGAGGGCGCCGAGCGGGACGCCGTGGAGCGCCGCCGGGCCGCCGAGGAGGCGCTGGGCGCCGCGGAGGCGGAGTCCCGCCGTCTGCTGGACGAGGCCAGGAACGAGGCCAACAAGCGCCGTACGGAGGCCGCCCAGCAGGCCGACCAGCTCATCGGCAAGGCGCGGACGGAGGCCGAGCGGCTCGGCATCCTGGCCAAGGACGCCCTGGAGTCGGCGGAACGGGACGCGGAGGCGGCCCGTGCGGAGTCCGACCGGATGCGCGACGAGGCCCGCGAGGACGCCAACAAGCGCCGCGGCGAGGCGGCCGCCCAGGCGGACGAGCTGATCTCCGGGGCCCAGTCGGAGGCGCGGAAGATCGGTGCCGCGGCCGAGGAGCAGGCCGACACCATGGTGGGCGCCGCCCGCAAGGAGGCCGACCGGATCGTCGGCGAGGCCACCAACGAGAGCAACGGCCTGGTGGAGCGGGCCCGTACCGACTCCGACACCATGCTGGAGGAGGCCCGCCGGGACGCCACCGCCATAAGGGAGCGGTCGCAGGAGCTGCGGCAGCGCGTCGAGGCGGAGGTAGAGGAGCTGCACGAGCGGGCTCGCGCGGAGGCCGCCGCCACGATGAAGTCGGCGGGCGAGCGCGTGGACAAGCTGGTGGAGGCCGCCACCGAGCAGCTGACCAAGGCCGAGGCGAAGGCGCGTGAGCTGGTCTCCGACGCCGAGGCGAAGGCCGAGGAGACCCGGTCGACCGCGAGCGCGGAGGCCAGCAAGGTCCGCATCGCGGCGGTGAAGAAGGCCGAGGAGCTCCTCAAGGGCGCCGAGCAGAAGAAGATCGACACCGAGCGGGACGCGGAGCGGTCGCGTGCCGAGGCGCGCACCGAGGCCGAGAGGATCGTCACGGAGGGTAAGCGCGAGCTGGAGGTGCTGGCCCGGCGCCGCCAGGACATCAACGCGGAGATCACCCGCGTGCAGGATGTCCTTGAGGCACTGGAGTCATTCCAGACGCCGCTCGACGGGGGAAAGAGCAACAGTCAGAACGGCACACAGAACGGCAAGAACACGGTCGCCGCCGGGGCGGCGTCCGGAACCACCCGAACAGGGGGCAAGCGGTCCGACGATGCACCACTCGATTGAGCGGTCATTGTGCACAGTTACTGGACAGTGACTCGATGACACGCCGCCCCGGCCCCTAGGATTCCCTCTAACACCCCACCCGGTCTGAATTGACAGGAACCCCATGAGCGACACTTCCTCCCCCTTCGGCTTCGAGCTCGTGCGGCGCGGATACGACCGCGGGCAGGTGGACGACCGCATCACCAAGCTGGTCGCCGACCGTGACAGCGCACTGGCCAGGATCAACGCGCTGGAGAAGCGCATCGAGGAACTGCACCTCGAGACCCAGAACGCTCAGGCGCAGGTCAACGACGCCGAGCCGTCCTACGCGGGTCTCGGTGCACGCGTCGAGAAGATCCTCCGTCTCGCCGAGGAAGAGGCGAAGGACCTGCGCGAGGAGGCGCGCCGCGCCGCCGACCAGCACCGCGAGCTGGCCGAGTCCGCCGCCGCCCAGGTGCGCAACGACGCCGAGGCCTACGCCACCGACCGCAAGGCCAAGGCCGAGGACGAGGGCGAGCGCATCGTCGAGAAGGCCAAGGGTGAGGCCGGCCAGATGCGCGCCGACGCGCAGAAGGACGCGCAGGCCAAGCGCGAGGAGGCGGACGCCCTCTTCGAGGAGACCCGCGCCAAGGCGGCCCAGGCCGCGGCCGACTTCGAGACCAACCTCGCCAAGCGCCGTGAGCAGTCCGAGCGCGACCTGGCGTCCCGTCAGGCCAAGGCCGAGAAGCGTCTCGCCGAGATCGAGCACCGCGCCGAGCAGCTCCGCCTCGAGGCCGAGAAGCTGCGCACCGACGCCGAGCGCCGTGCCCGTCAGACGGTCGAGACCGCGCAGCGTCAGGCCGAGGACATCGTCGCCGACGCGAACGCCAAGGCCGACCGCATCCGCAGCGAGTCCGAGCGCGAGCTGGCGGCCCTCACCAACCGCCGCGACAGCATCAACGCCCAGCTGACCAACGTCCGTGAGATGCTGGCCACGCTGACCGGTGCGGCCGTCGCCGCGGCCGGCGCCCCCGCCGACGACGAGCCCGTCTCGCGCGGCGTCCCGGCCCAGCGCTGAACGCGCCCCCCGTCCGGACCGACTGGGCCCCCTGCCTTTCCGGCAGGGGGCTCGGGCGTCATCGGGGCCGGTATTCCGCGTGCACCGGCCGCCGTGGCACCAGTACCCTATGCGGCATGATCGAGCTGCAGGGGCTGACGAAACGGTACGGTGACAAGACCGCCGTGGACGACCTCACCTTCACGGTGCGGCCCGGCGTGGTGACCGGTTTCCTCGGTCCCAACGGCGCCGGGAAGTCCACCACGATGCGCATGATGCTGGACCTGGACAATCCGTCCAGCGGAAGCATCCGCATCGACGGCAAGCACTACCGCGAGCTGAACGAACCCCTCAAGCACATCGGTGCGCTGCTGGAGGCCAAGGCCATCCACGGGGGCCGCACGGCGCACAACCATCTGCTGTGCCTCGCCCAGTCCAACCGCATCCCGGCCCGCAGGGTCGACGAGGTGCTGGAGATCGTCGGTCTCTCCTCGGTCGCCAAGAAGCGTTCCAAGGGCTTCTCCCTCGGCATGGGCCAGCGCCTCGGCATCGCCGCGGCGCTGCTCGGCGACCCCGAGATCCTGATGTTCGACGAGCCGGTCAACGGACTGGACCCCGAGGGCATCCACTGGATCCGCAACCTGATGAAGAGCCTCGCGGCCCAGGGCCGGACCATCTTCGTCTCCAGCCACCTCATGAGCGAGATGGCGCTGACCGCCGAGCACCTGATCGTGATCGGCCGCGGCAAGCTGATGGCGGACACGACGATGGCCGACTTCATCGCCGAGAACTCCCGCTCCTACGTGCGGGTCCGCACGCCCGAGCCGGAGAAGCTCCAGGACGTGCTGACCGTCGCGTCGATCACGCCCGTGATCACGGACGACGGTGCCTTCGAGATCGAGGGCGCGGAGACCGCGAAGATCGGTGAGCTCGCCGCGCGGCACCAGCTGGTGCTGCACGAGCTGAGCCCGCAGCGCGCCTCCCTGGAGGAGGCCTTCATGCGGCTGACCGCCGAGTCGGTGGAGTACCAGGCGGGCATCCCCGGACAGCCGGTGGACGGGACCCTGGCGGCGGCAGCCGCCGTTCCCGCGACGACGACTGCGACGACGGCCGCGCCTGCCTGGGGCGCCGAATGGCAGAAGAAGAAGGAGAAGTCCTGACATGGCGGCAACGAGCGCGGTTCTGCAGTCCGAGTGGACCAAGGTCAAGTCGGTCCGCTCGACGGTGTGGACGCTGGCGTCCGCACTCCTCGTCACCGTCGTGATCAGCGGACTCATCTGCCTGCTGATCGCCTCTCAATGGGAAAACGCCTCCGAGCAGGATCTGCGGAGCTTCGACCCGACCAACACGAGCTTCGCCGGGCTGATCCTCGGCCAGCTGGCCCTGATCGTCTTCGGCGTCCTGGTCGTCACCGGTGAGTACAGCACCGGCATGATCCGCACCTCGCTCGCCGCGGTCCCGCAGCGCGCTACGTTCTACCTGTCGAAGGTCGCGGTCACCGGCGCCCTGGCGCTGATCGTGGGGATGGCCACCAGCTTCCTGACCTTCTTCGTCGGCCAGGCGCTGCTCGGCTCGCACAGCACCTCCATCTCGGAGCACGGCGTGCTGCGCGCGGTCGTCGGCGGCGGTCTCTACATGACGCTGATGGTGCTGTTCTCCGTGGGCGTCGCGATGATGCTGCGCAGCCCCATGCTGTCGCTGGGCATCCTGATGCCCTTCTTCTTCCTGGTCTCGGCGATCCTCGCGAACGTCCCCAAGGCCAAGACCGTCGCCCAGTACTTCCCCGACCAGGCCGGCTCCAAGGTCCTGCAGGTGGTCTCGACCAGCGACGCGCGCCCGTACGGGCCCTGGGGCGGCCTGGGCATCATGGCCCTGTGGGTGATCGCCTCGCTCATCGGCGGCTACCTGGTGCTGAAGAAGCGCGACGCCTGACCGGCGCCCGAACCCGAGGGACGGAAGAGGTTTCCGTTCCCCGGGGACGGGAACCGTTCTCGCCCCGCCGGCCTCCTCATCCTCACGGGGGCGGGCACCGCCCCGAAGGCTGGTCGTCGAGGGGCGGAGCATGATCGAGGCAGTGGGCCTCAGCAAGACCTACGGCAGCAAAACGGCCGTGTACAACCTGTCGTTCACGGTCCGGCCCGGCATGGTGACGGGCTTCCTGGGGCCGAACGGCTCCGGGAAGTCCACCACGATGCGGATGATCCTGGGCCTGGACAGCCCGACTTCCGGCCAGGTCACCATCGGCGGTCAGCCGTACCGCGGGCTGCCCAACGCGCCGCGCCGGGTGGGCGCGCTGCTGGACGCCAAGGCCGTGCACGGCGGGCGCAGCGCCCGTCACCACCTGCTCAGCCTGGCCCAGCTGTCCGGCATCCCGGCCCGTCGTGTCGACGAAGTGCTCGGTGTCGTGGGCCTCCAGGAGGTCGCAGGAAGGCGCTCCAAGGGCTTCTCGCTCGGTATGGGGCAGCGCCTGGGCATCGCGGCCGCGCTGCTCGGCGACCCCGAGGTGCTGCTCTTCGACGAGCCGGTCAACGGACTGGACCCCGAGGGCATCCACTGGGTGCGCCATCTGATGCGCAAGCTCGCCTCGGAGGGCCGTACGGTCTTCGTCTCCTCGCACCTGATGAGCGAGATGGCGCTGACCGCCGACCACCTGATCGTCATCGGCCGCGGCCAGTTGCTCGCCGACATGAGCGTGAAGGAGTTCATCGCCCGCAACTCCACGGGCTTCGCCGTGGTCCGCACCCCCGACGTGGCCGCCGACCGCGAGAAGCTGACCACGACGCTGACCGACGCCGGCGCCCAGGTGCAGCAGGAGCAGGACGGCGCGCTGCGCGTGACCGGCCTCGAACTGCCGCGGATCAGCGACCTCGCGCACGACGTGGACGTGCGGTTGTGGGAGCTGTCGCCGCACCAGGCCTCGCTGGAGGAGGCGTACATGCAGCTCACCAACGGCGCGGTGGACTACCGCTCCACCTCGGACCCGCGGCAGGGCCTGCAGCAGCCGGGTGCGCCCGTGCCGGGCGGCTGGGGAGCCCCGCAGCCGCACCCCCAGCCGTACGGCTACGATGCCGCCCCGCCGCGGATGCCCGCGCAGCCGGTGCCGCAGCCGAACCCGTACGCGCAGCCGACCCAGCCGATCCAGCCCGCCGAGGACGCCCGATGACCGCCCCCGTCCAGATCCCGGCGCCGCAGTTCTCCTCGGCGATCCCCGTGCAGAAGACCCACCTCGGCCATGCGCTGGCGTCCGAGTGGACGAAGATCCGGACCGTCCGCTCCACGATGTGGACGCTCGGCGTGATGCTCGTGCTGATCCTCGGCATCAACCTGCTGATCGACACGCTCTCCTCGGCCGATCGCGTCTACGACCCGGTGCTGGCCTCCGGCCTGTTCGGCGTGCTGCTCGGGCAGTTGTGCGTCATCACCCTGGGTGTGCTGGTGATCAGCTCCGAGTACGGAACGGGCATGATCCGCACCACCCTGACCGCCTGTCCCCAGCGCGGCCGGGTGCTCGCCGCGAAGGCCGTGGTCTTCTTCGCGCTGACCTTCACGGTCACCACGGTGGCCTGCGTGCTGACCGCGCTGATGAACTACGCCACTTTCGCCGGCAAGCCGGTGGCCTCGGACTACACCATGTACTCCGACTCGCAGCTGGTGGTGGCGGGCGGCGTCAGCTCCGCCAGTGGCGCGCAGTGGCTCGGTGCGACGGTCGGTGTGGGCCTGTACGTCGCCCTGCTCGGGCTGCTCTCCCTCGCGGTGGGGACCCTGCTGCGACACTCCGCGGGCGCGATCACGACCATGCTGGGCGTGGTCCTGCTGCCCCTGATCGTGGCGATCTTCATGCAGGCCGACAGCATGCACACGCTCCGGGACAAGCTGATCGAGTACTCGTCGCCCAACGCCCTCGCGTCGCTCTACCGGATGCCGATGCTCGGCAGCGGCCACGCCGACGGGATGCCCCAACTGCTCGCGCTGGCGGTCGTCACAGCCGTCGCCCTGTGCGGCGCGTACGCGGTGCTCGCCAAGCGCGACGTCTGACCTCCGCTCCCGCGGTCAGTACCGCGGGGCGTTCCGGGACCGCTGGGGCCGCACGCCCCGGCGGTCCCTCGCGTTCCAGCAGGCGGTGTGCCAGTGCCGCCGGTCGTCCACGCCGCCGTACTGCGGCCAGACCACCAAGTGCCCGACGCCCGGCGGGATTTCCTGGTCGCAGCCGGGGCAGCGGTACCGCTTGCCGCCGGAACTCCCCGCGAGCGGACGGACCGTCCACTCCTCGCCCTGCCAGCTCTCGGTGCGCTCCCCGCCGCGGCCCCAGCCGGGGCTGTCCGTCTCCTGCGGACTGCCGGCGGTGCCTCGCGGGTGGTTTCGGCGCGGGGACACAAGCACACACCTCATGCGGGTCGGGGACATCGGACCTGCTTTCAGCGTACGCGTAGCCCGGGGCGGTGCCGGTACGCGCCCGACAACCGCCCATTCCCGCCATCCCCTTGAAAATCATGAAATCGCGGCGGTTGGCCCGTGCCCTTGGCACGTGTCAGACGTTAATGACGGTTAGGGGAGTCGCGTCGGCCACCGAGAAAGGTGTGAAGCACGATGCGCGTCGGTACTTTCGTTCTCGCCGCCCAGTTCCCCGGACAGGGAGCCGGGGAGGCACTGCACCGGGCGGTGCGCTCCGCCGAGGCGGCGGAGGCCGCCGGGCTGGACTCCGTGTGGCTCGCGGAGCACCACTTCGTGCCGTACGGGGTCTGCCCGTCGGCGGTGACGCTGGCCGCGCTGCTGCTCGGGCGCACGCGGCGGATCGGGGTGGGCACCGCGGTGAGCGTGCTGCCGACCGCCCATCCGGTGTCCCTGGGCGAGCAGGCGGCGCTGCTGCACATCACGTCCGGCGGCCGTTTCACGCTCGGCGTGGGCCGCGGCGGTCCCTGGGTGGACCTGGAGGTCTTCGGGGCCGGCCTGGCGGCCTTCGAGAGCGGCTTCCCCGAGTCGCTCGACCTGCTGCTGCGCTGGCTGCGCGAGCCCCGGGTCGGGGCCTCGGGGGAACGATTCGCCTTCCGCGAGGTGGATGTCGTCCCCCGCGCCGACGAGTTCGACGAGCCGAGCGGCCCGCCGGTCGTGGTCGCCTGCACCTCGCCGTCCAGCGTGCGGCTGGCGGCACGGCGCGGCCTGCCGATGCTGCTCGGCATGCACTGCGGGGACGAGGACAAGGCGGCCATGGTCGCAATGTGGCAGGCCGAGGCGCGCGATGCGGGGCTTTCACCCGAAATGGTGGCGGCCGCCGAGCATGTGTCCGCGGGTGTGGCGCAGATCGCGGACCGCCGCGCGGACGCCGTCGAGGCGCTGACCAAGGCGATGCCCGGCTGGCTGCAGCAGGGACTGGCCGCCCACCGTACGGTCGACGGCCGGGCGCGCTCGATGCGCGACCCCCTCGCCTACACCGAACTCCTCTGCGACCTGCACCCGGTGGGGCCGCCGTCGCTGTGTGCCGACCGCCTCGCCGCCACCGCGGAACGCACCGGTATCCGCCGTTTCGCCCTGCTCGTGGAGGGCTCGGGCGATCTCGCGGCCACGGAGGAGAACGTGGCGCGGCTCGGAGCGGAAGTGCTCCCGCAATTGGCCTGATTGAAACATCAAGGGGCAAAGTGTCGGCCAACGACGGGAGCACTGTGGCCGGTCTCAGCAGTCCCGCAGCTCCGGGGACTGGTTCAGCAACTGTGCGCGTACGGAGGTGAACTTCGCGTAACGCTCATCGACCGCCGGGTCCAGCGGGAACACCGCGACCCGGTGGCAGTTCTGGAATGCCAGTCGCACCCCGAAATGCCGTTGAAGTGCCCCCCGGATCGCGTCACTCGCCAGAGCGCGGAGCAGCTGTCCGCGTGCGTGCTCGTCCGGCGGCGGCACCTGGTTGTCGGCGAACTCTCCGCCGTCCACCTTGAGCTGCGCCGCCAGAGAGCTGATCATGTCCCATGCGTAAGGCAGGGAAGTCCGGACGCAGTCGACGAATTCCCGTTCGTCGACCTCGCCTCGCTCGGCCTGTTCGAGGAGGGCCGGTGAGACGTCGAGCGACATGAGTACTCCTCTCGTGACCCCCCTGTCCGAGGAGTCAGACGGACTACGGAGAGAAGCCGTCCAGTGTTCTCCCGCACGACGGCCTCCACTCACAACCGTAGGCGGAGAGGTCCCACGACACTAGGTGGGAGCGCTCACAACTGGCCATTTTCCAACCGCACCCGGTAGCGAGTAGCGTTGCCGACCATGCGTCTCGTCATTGCCCGCTGCTCCGTGGACTACGCGGGCAGGCTCTCCGCCCATCTCCCCTCGGCGACCCGGCTGCTCCTGGTGAAGGCCGACGGCAGTGTGTCCGTGCACGCCGACGACCGCGCCTACAAGCCGCTCAACTGGATGTCGCCGCCCTGCACGCTCAAGGAGGGCGAGGACGGGATCTGGACGGTCACCAACAAGGCCGGCGAGCAACTGATCATCACGATCGAGGACGTCCTCCACGACTCCAGCCACGAACTCGGCGTCGACCCCGGACTGATCAAGGACGGCGTCGAGGCGCACCTGCAGGAACTGCTCGCCGACCGCATGGAGGTGCTCGGCGACGGCTGGACCCTCATCCGCCGCGAGTACCCGACCGCCATCGGGCCCGTCGACATCCTCGGCCGGGACTCCGACGGCACGACCGTCGCGGTCGAGATCAAGCGGCGCGGTGAGATCGACGGCGTCGAGCAGCTGACCCGCTACCTCGAACTGCTGAACCGCGACCCGCTGCTGGCGCCCGTCAAGGGCGTGTTCGCCGCCCAGGAGATCAAGCCGCAGGCTCGCGTGCTCGCCACGGACCGCGGCATCGGCTGCGTCGTGCTCGACTACGACGCGCTGCGCGGCATCGAGGACGACAAGCTGCGCCTCTTCTGAGCCCCGGCGCGCCCTGCGCGCCCGCCCCCGCACGGCAACGTGGCCCCGTAGTCGCCTGACTACGGGGCCACGTTGCCGTGCGGGGGGCGTCAGACGACGGGCGCCCCGGTGGTGCCGGTGGCGCTCTGTGTCTCCGTCACCGGGGTGTCGGTGGACGGTCCGCTGGCGCTCATACTGCCCTCCGGCCCCGTCGAGGTCTCGCTCGGCGTCGGGGAGCCCGGCGTGGTCGAGGGGCTGCTGGGCGGCGTCGAGGTCGGCGGCTTCGACGTCGACGGCGACGTCGAATGCGACGGCGACCACGGCGGCGGCTTGGGACCGCCCTGGGTCGGCCCCGTGGTGTGCGACGGCGTGCTGCCGCCCTGCTCGCCCGTCGTGTTCCCGCCGTCCGTGCCCGGGTCGACGACGCCGCCTCCGCCCACCGTGCCGGCACCGGACGCGCTGGGGTCCGTGACGACCCCGCTGCCGCTGGCGGAGGGCGAGGGCGGGTGCTGGGTGGAGCCCGGGGTCGGGGACGTGCCGTCCGCGGGGAGGCCGTCGTCGGCCTCGTCGGGCTGGGCGGTCTCCAGGGGCTTGACGTTCATCGGGGTGTTCTGGTCACCGCCGGAGGCCGTCGTGCCGAGGGTGACGATGGTGCCGAGGACGGCCGCGAGCAGCGCGCCCGCGCCGGCGGCGACGAGGTTGCGGCGGGAGCGGGTGAGACCGCGGCGGGGCGGCGTGGTGACGGCCAGGCGCTTGCTGATGACCGTCGCGGGGGAATCGGGGAGTTCCAGGCCCGTCGTGGCCGTCCCGGCGCCCTCCGGGGAGGTGAGCGGCCCGGTGACGCCCACGCGGTCGAGGACCAGGGCGAGGGTGCGGCGGCCGACCGTCGTGCCCTGGCGGTCCGCGAGGGCGCCGCGCAGGGCTATGGAGGCCTCCAGCTCGCTGCGCGCGCGGTCGTAGCTGCCGAGGCAGAGCGCGAGGACGCCGAGTTCGTGGAGGAAGTACGCCTCCTCCGCGACCTCGCCGGACTGCCGCGCGGCCTCCTGACCGGTGCGCAGGGCGCGTTCCCACGCGCTCCAGTGGAGCGACGCCGCGAACACCGGCGCCGCCGTGCGCGCGAGGAGGACCGCCGCGCTGGCATGGCCGCCGTCCCGGCAGGCGCCGAGCGCGGCGAGCACCGCCTCCGCCTCGGCGGCGACGCGCTCGGGCGTCACGGAGGGGTGACCGACCCACCAGGTGTAGTGCTGGGCGGCCGTGAGGGCCTGCGGAGCGCCCTCCGCAGCGGCCTCCTCGGCGAGTTCACCGGGGGCCGCGAGCTGCGTGCGCACGCCCGCCGCGAGGCGGTGGTGCTTGTCGACGGGAGCGACGAGCCCCACGGCGACCAGTTCACCGAGCGCGGCGTCCCCGTGCGTCTCGCCGACGAGGGCGGGCAGGTGCGACTGGTGCGGGCACTCGCCGCCCAGGGCCACCGCGAAGCGCAGCGCCTCCTGGGCGGACCCGGTCAGCCGGGAGGCCAGCAGCGCGGCGGGCGCGGCGCTCTCGGCGAGCGAGGGCAGCGGCACGTGCGAGGACGACCCTGCCGACGCCGAGGACGCCGACGCGGCGATCGCGTCGAAGGGCGCGTCGACGGGCAGTTCGTCGGCCGGCTCCGCGTCGCCCCAGACGGACTCGTCGGCGGCGAGGATCTCGGCCGCGAGCGCGTCGCGCTGCCGCAGCAGCGCGCCCGCCTGGACGAAGCGCAGCGGCAGCCCCTCGGACTCGAACCACAGGTCCGCGGCCCAGGCCGTCTCCTCCTCGTGCAACGGCCGCCCGGCGGCCAGTTCCAGCAGTTCGAGGCAGGCGACCCGGGTCAGCCCGGGGAGGAAGACCTCCTCGACCGCGGAGTCGGAGGAGGGGGCGGCGACGTCGGGCGTCGCGGCCATCACGAAGGCGCACTCGGGCGCGGCCGCGAGCAGTTCCTCCAGGGCCGCGCCGCCGAACTCCAGGTCGTCCAGGACGACGACCGCGCCGACGTCGCGCAGCAGTTCCGTGAGCCGGCCGCGGTCGGGGCGGTAGGCCGCGGCCGTGCCTCCCGGCGATGCCTCGCCCTCGGTGTCGTAGACCGTGCTGAAGATCTCCTGCACCAGGTCGCTGGGCGTGCGGTGGTAGCCGGAGAGCCGGATCACGCCGTCGGGGGCGAGATCGGCGGACGCCGCGGCCACGGCGTCGAGCAGTGCGCTGCGGCCGGCGCCGGACGGGCCGGTGACCCGGACCGAACGTCCGCGGGACAGCAGCCGGGAGAGCCGCTCGCGCTCCTCCTCCCGCTCCAGCAGCGGCAGTTCGGGCCCCCGGGGGCCCGGTGGCACGGCGGGGTGCGTACCGGCGGTGCGCGCGGCCCGCGCCTCCGCGTCGCGGCGCACCGGGGTGGGCAGCCCCGCGGCCGGCAGGGAGCTCACCTCGCTGCCGTCGACGGGATTGAGGGTCAGCAGGCAGTCGCCCACGACCAGCTGGACGACGCGGGGTGCGTCGCCGTCCGCCGTCCCCGAGCCGACCTCGGGGGTCAGCGGGTCACGCACGGGCCGCGTCACGCGCGGCACGGGCTGTGTGCCGTCCTCGGGTCCGGCCGGGGCCGACCGCTCGGGAAAGCTCGTGGAGTCCTGTTGTGCGCCGTACTCGTCGCCGGACATGTCGGGTCCGATGTGTGGGTCCATTAGTCTCCGCCCCCCATTCGCGTCGCAGCGGGGCCGTACCGGGCCCGCACGTCCGCAGCTGGACCGGTCCGGCTCCCCTCCTCGGCGTACGGGGTGTGGCACGCCGGAACCGAACCTTAGACCTTCCCACAGTATGTGCGAACCTCAGGGCCGCCATGCCGCCCTTGCGTCCAAATCTGTCCGGGCTTGCCAGTTCCGTTGCGGCACGCCCCGCTAGGTACGCGGCAGTGCTTCTGCCGCGATGCCCCCCTCGATGACCAGAATGCGGTGCAGTCGCGTGGCGACCAGCAGCCGCTGCATCTGTGCCGGGACACCCCGTAGCACGAGCCGGCGGTCGGCCCGCCCGCAGCGGCGGTGCGCCCCCATGATCACACCCAGTCCGGTGGCGTCCCACGAGTCGAGCTCGGTCAGGTCGAGCACCAGGTCGCCCTCGCCGCCGTCCACCGCGGAGTGCAGGACCTTGCGGGCGTCCGCCGCGGTACGGACGTCGAGGCGGCCCCCGACGACCAGCTCGGCGTGGTCGCCCCTGATGTGCATGAAGCCTCCCCGTGGAGTGAATGGGTGGAAAGTGCCGTGGTTCTACGTAACTGACGGTCCGTCGTACGAAGAGGTTGCCGTCTGTGAGCGAACCGATACCGAATTCACTCCGGGGGGTGACGGGATGCGCCCGCCAGGCCCAGCCTCCCCCTGGATGACGGCCCCGGCGGGCCCCCCGTGCCCGCCCGCCGGGACTGACCGCCCGTCAGTAGCGGTAGAAGCCCTCACCGCTCTTGCGGCCGAGCGCGCCCGCGTCGACCATGCGCCGCATGAGCTCCGGCGGCGCGAACTTCTCGTCCTGCGACTCGGTGTAGATGTTGCCGGTGGCGTGCAGCAGGATGTCGACACCCGTCAGGTCGGCGGTGGCCAGCGGGCCCATGGCGTGCCCGAAGCCGAGCCGGCAGGCGGTGTCGATGTCCTCGGCGGAGGCGACGCCGGACTCGAAGAGCTTGGCGGCCTCGACGACCAGCGCGGAGATCAGGCGGGTGGTGACAAAACCGGCGACGTCGCGGTTGACCACGATGGTGGTCTTGCCGACCTCCTCGGCGAAGGCCTTGGCCCGCTCCAGGGTCTCGTCACTGGTCTTGTAGCCGCGGACGAGCTCGCACAGCTGCATCATCGGGACCGGGGAGAAGAAGTGCGTGCCGACCACGCGCTCCGGACGCTCCGTCACGGCCGCGATCTTCGTGATCGGGATGGCGGAGGTGTTGGAGGCCAGCACCGCGTCCTGGTGCGCGATCTTGTCCAGCGCCCGGAAGATCTCCTGCTTGACCTCGATCTTCTCGAAGACCGCCTCGACGACGATGTCCGCCTCGGCCGCCGCGTCGAGGTCGGTGGTCGTGGTGATGCGGCCCAGTGAGGCGGCCGCGTCCTCGGCGGACAGCTTGCCCTTGGCGACGAACCGCTCGTACGACGCCTCGATACCGCTCAGGCCGCGGGCCAGCGCCTCGTCGGTGATGTCGCGCAGGACGACCTCGTAGCCCGCCTGGGCCGACACCTGCGCGATTCCGGAGCCCATCAGGCCGGCTCCGACGACGGCGAGCTTCTTCGCCACGGCACACACCTATCTTCTCGATGCTGTTGCCGGGACCTTAACGGTGCTCCGCAACCCCGCGCAGCAGTTGGAGACCCGGGTCACCGTGTGTCCTTCGTCGCAATCGCGGAGCAATCACGGCCGGAACCCCCGGGGCACGACCGGGGACTACGCTCGGCCCCATGGTCAATCTGACGCGCATCTACACGCGGACCGGGGACGACGGCACCACCGCCCTCGGCGACATGAGCCGCACCGCCAAGACCGACAGCCGCATCTCGGCCTACGCGGACGCGAACGAGGCCAACGCCGCGATCGGTGTCGCCCTCGCGCTCGGCGGCCTACCCCCGGACGTCGCGACCGTGCTGGTGCGGGTCCAGAACGACCTCTTCGACGTCGGCGCGGACCTCGCGACCCCGGTCGTGCCCGACCCCAAGTACCCGCCGCTGCGCGTCGAACAGGGCTACGTGGACCGGCTGGAGGCGGAGTGCGACCGCTTCCTGGACGAGCTGGACAAGCTGCGCAGCTTCATCCTCCCCGGCGGCACCCCGGGCGCCGCGCTGCTCCACCAGGCCTGCACGGTGGTGCGCCGGGCGGAACGCTCCACGTGGGCGGCCCTGGACGAGCACGGCGAGACGATGAACCCGCTCACCGCGACCTACCTCAACCGCCTGTCGGACCTGCTGTTCATCCTGGCCCGCACGGCCAACAAGGAGGTCGGCGACGTGCTGTGGGTGCCCGGCGAGAACCGCTGAACCGCGCGGCGGCCGCGCACCCCGGCTCCTGACGACCGGTCACCGGCGCGGGCCCGTGACGGGCTCGCGCCGCGGCCACAGCGTGTAGGACGCCGCGACGACGGCGTTGAGCCCGGTGACCCACGCCATCCGCAGCTGCCACTGCCGCAGAGCCTCCGTGCGGTCCGCGTCGCCGACGAGCCGGACGGCGCATTCGAGCAGCACCGCGGCCACCACCGCCGCCACGGCCGTGCGCCCGCACATCCGCCACTCGTGGACGGCCCGTGCCGTGCCGTACTTCGGCGGGCCCGGCGGCCTCGGCCCGCCCGCGAAGCGGTGCGCGACGTGGCCGTCGGCCCAGCGCACCAGGTAGTGCCCGTAGGCGACGGAGAAGCCGACGTATGCGGCGGCCAGGCCGTGCCGGGAACCGGCGGTGCCGCCCGCGCGCAGGTCCGCGACGGCGGCCGCCAGCAGTACGACGTCCACCAGCGGCACGCACAGCAGCACCACGGCCCCCGCGCGCGGCCGGCGCAGCAGGTAACGCACGGCCAGTCCGGCGCCCAGCAGGACCCAGAAGGCGATCTCACAGCCGATGATCAAGGTGACAAGCACCCCTCGAGCCTCCGCCGGCGGCCGCCCGCGGCGCATCGTCGCCGCTGATGAGCCGCGTCTGCATCCTTCGGTGCAGGGCGCGTTCCGCCCACGGGCCGACGCGGCGGCGGCGCATCGCGTGCTGTCATGGGGGAATGCCGACCACCGCCGCCCCGCGACCGCACCGCGACGACGTGCTGATCGCCGCCGCGGGCCTCGCCGGCGGCCTGCTGATGTGGACGCTCGGGCTCTACACGTACTCCGGCAACCAGCCGCGCGGCGGGGACGCCTGGCTCTCGCTGCTGCCGCTGACCGCGATGGCCGGCTGCGAGCTGCTCCGGCGCACCGCGCCGCGGTTCGCGCTGGTGGCCGGCACGCTGGTGCTCTCGGCGGACTTCGCGATCGGCTCCCTGCTGGTGACCGTGCTGATGTTCACGGACCTGGTCTACGCCGCCGTCCTGTACGGGCCGAAGCGGCTGATCCGCGTCGTGCCGGTGGCGAGCGTCCTGTCCACCGCGGCCGTGACCGCCACCGCGCTCGTCCTGCGCCCGGTCGCCGACTCCCTGCTGATCGGCATCGTGGGCGCCCTGGTGTCCGTCGCCCCCGCCTTCACCGGCGTCGTCGTGCGGCAGCACCGCGACGAGGCCGCGGCCGAACGGCTGCGCGCCGAGCAGACCGCGCTGCTGGCCGAGATGGACCGCCGTGAGGCGGTCGGCACCGAGCGCGCCCGCATGGCGCGGGAACTGCACGACATGGTCGCCGGCCATCTGTCGGCGATCGCCATCCACTCCACCGCCGCGCTGTCGCTGGACCGGCGGGACGGGCCGGCCCGCGAGGCGCTGTCGGTGATCCGGGAGAACAGCGTCCAGGGCCTGTCGGAGATGCGGCGGCTCATCGGTCTGCTGCGCGACGCCTCGGGCGGGGAATCCGGGCCCGCCGCGGTGCCCCGGCTGCACAGCCTGGACGTCCTGCTGGACCAGATGGCGTCGGCGGCCCCGCACGCGCGGTTCGTCCTGCGCGACGAGCGGCCGGCCGACGCTCCCCCGCCGCCCGCACCGGTGGAACTGGCCGCGTACCGGATCGTGCAGGAGTCGCTCACCAACGCCCTCAAGCACGCCGCGCCCGGGGAGGTGCCCGTCGTCCTGGAGCAGGACGCCGGGGTGCTCACCGTCACCGTGGCCAGCCCCTGGGCAACGGCGGGCGCGGACGGCAGGCCGGGCCCGCGGGCCCCCGGTTCGGGCAGCGGGCTGATCGGTATGCGCGAGCGCACCGAACTGCTCGGCGGCACCTTCGAGGCCGGCCGGCACGGGGACGTCTGGCGCGTACGGGCCGCACTGCCCGTGAAGGGGGAGGCATGATCCGGGTCGTCGTCGCCGAGGACCAGTCGGCGGTCCGCGCGGGACTGGTGCTGATCCTGGGTTCGGTGCCGGACATCGAGGTGGTCGGCGAGGCCGCCGACGGTGAGGCCGCGGTCCGCGCGGCCCGTGAGCTGCGGCCCGACGTGATCCTCATGGACGTGCAGATGCCCCGCCTCGACGGTGTCTCCGCCACCCGCGAGATCGTCGCCGAGGGCCTGGCGGACGTGCTGGTGCTGACCACCTTCGACCTGGACGAGTACGTCTTCGGCGCGCTGCGTGCGGGCGCCGCGGGCTTCCTGCTGAAGGACACGGAGGCCGACCGGCTGATCGAGGGGGTGCGCCTGGTGGCGGCCGGTGAGGGGATGATCGCCCCGGCGGTGACCCGCCGGCTGATCGGGGAGTTCGCCCGGCCGGCACGGCCGGCGCCGGAGATCGACCGCAGCGTGCTCGACGGCCTCACACCGCGTGAGCGCGAAGTGCTGACCTGCGTCGGCCAGGGACTGTCGAACGCCGAGATCGCGACCCGTCTCACCATGGCGGAGGCGACGGCAAAGACCCACGTCAGCCGGATGCTCGCCAAGCTCGAACTGCGCAGCCGGGTGCAGGCGGCCGTTCTGGCGCAGGAATTGGGGCTGCCGGCGAAGCCCTAGGACGCGGGGAGCCGCGAGAGCCCCGGACGGCTGCTCAGGCCACGTTCACCCGCTGGCCGGGCGGTGCCGCCTCCAGCCAGGCGAGGAAGCCGGTGAGGGCGTCGTCGCTCATCGCGAGTTCGAGCCGGGTACCCCGGTGCTCGCAGACCAGGACGACGGCGTCGGACAGCAGCGCCAGCTCCTCCTGGCCCTGCGGCAGTCGCCGGTGCAGCACCTCGATGGCCGAGCGTTCCAGCGACCGTCGCGGCCGGGGGGCGTAGGAGAAGACCCGGAACCACTCGATCCGGTCGCCGCTGTAGCGCGCGACCCCGTACGCCCACCCCTTGCCCGAGGGAGCGTCGACGCCGCCGGGCGCCATGCGCAGGCTGCAGTCGAAGGTGCCGCCGGGACGCTGGATCAGCCGCCGCCGCAGTCCGAAGACGAACAGCCCCAGCAACGCCACCGCGACAAGGGCCCCGCACACCTGAAAAGCGAGGATCACGCCCATCGACCTCCTCGCTCAACGTCACGTACAGGGATACTGCAACCGCGGGAAGCCCTCCCGGGCCTCCCGCGGCTCATGGCCCCACTGGGCCGGATGCTCAGCGCGAACCGGTCGCCGCGATGAGACGGACCTCGGCACGCCGCTCGCCGATCGCGTCGGCGTCGGCCTTGGCACGCTCCAGGGCCCGCTCCGCGCGCTGGACGTCGATCTCGTCGGCCAGCTCCGCGATCTCCGCGAGGATGGACAGCTTGTTGTCCGCGAAGGAGATGAAGCCGCCGTGCACCGCCGCGACGACGGTGCCGCCGTCGGTGGTGCGGATGGTCACCGGGCCGGACTGCAGCACACCGAGCAGCGGCTCGTGGTTCGGCATGACGCCGATGTCGCCCGACTCGGTACGTGCGACGACAAGAGTGGCCTCGCCGGACCAGACATTGCGGTCCGCGGCGACCAGCTCGACGTGCAGCTCAGCCAAGATGGCTCCTCGGGTCGGCACCCGCCGCCGTCCGGCGGGTGCATAAAACACAGGATAACGGGGGTGCGGCAAGGGGGCGGACACAGGGTCCGCCCCCTGCCGGGTGAGCCGTCGGGTGACGGGCGTCAGGCGACGCCGAGCTCCTTGGCGTTGCGCTCGAGGTCCTCGATGCCACCGCACATGAAGAACGCCTGCTCAGGGAAGTGGTCGTACTTACCGTCGGCGATGGCGTTGAACGCGTGGATCGACTCCTCCAGCGGGACGTCGGAACCGTCCACACCGGTGAACTGCTTCGCCGCGTGGGTGTTCTGCGACAGGAATCGCTCGATGCGACGGGCGCGGTGGACGGTGAGCTTGTCCTCCTCGCCCAGCTCGTCGATACCGAGGATCGCGATGATGTCCTGGAGGTCCTTGTACTTCTGCAGGATCCCCTTGACACGCATGGCGCACTCGTAGTGGTCCGCCGCGATGTAGCGCGGGTCCAGGATGCGGGACGTCGAGTCCAGCGGGTCGACCGCCGGGTAGATGCCCTTCTCCGAGATCGGACGCGACAGAACGGTCGTCGCGTCCAGGTGCGCGAAGGTCGTCGCCGGCGCCGGGTCGGTCAGGTCGTCCGCGGGGACGTAGATCGCCTGCATGGAGGTGATCGAGTGACCACGCGTCGAGGTGATGCGCTCCTGGAGGAGGCCCATCTCGTCGGCGAGGTTCGGCTGGTAACCCACCGCGGACGGCATGCGGCCGAGCAGCGTGGAGACCTCGGAACCGGCCTGCGTGAAGCGGAAGATGTTGTCGATGAAGAACAGCACGTCCTGCTTCTGCACATCGCGGAAGTACTCCGCCATGGTCAGACCGGCCAGGGCGACGCGCAGACGGGTGCCCGGGGGCTCGTCCATCTGGCCGAAGACCAGCGCGGTCTTGTCGAGGACACCGGACTCCTCCATCTCCTGGATGAGGTCGTTGCCCTCACGGGTGCGCTCGCCGACGCCGGCGAACACGGAAACGCCCTCGTGCAGCTTCGCCACACGCATGATCATTTCCTGGATGAGGACGGTCTTGCCGACACCCGCGCCGCCGAACAGACCGATCTTGCCGCCCTTGACGTACGGGGTCAGCAGGTCGACGACCTTCAGGCCGGTCTCGAACATCTCGGTCTTGGACTCGAGGTCCTCGAACTTCGGGGCCTTGCGGTGGATCGTCCAGCGCTCACCGACGTTGGCGTTCTCCTCGGGGAGGTTCAGCACCTCACCGAGGGTGTTGAACACCTTGCCCTTGGTGAAGTCGCCGACCGGGACGGTGATCCCGGCGCCGGTGTCGGTCACCGCGGCCTGGCGGACCAGACCGTCGGTGGGCTGCATGGAGATGGCGCGGACCAGGCCGTCGCCCAGGTGCTGGGCGACCTCGAGGGTCAGCGTCTTCAGCTTGCCGTCCTCGGCCGGGTCGGCGACCTGGACGGTGAGGGCGTTGTAGATCTCGGGCATGCCGTCGACGGGGAACTCCACGTCGACGACCGGGCCGATGATCCGGGCGACGCGGCCCGTGGCAGCGGCCGTCTCAACAGTGGTGGTCATGTTTAGTCACTCCCCGCAGAGGCGTCGGCCAGGGCGCTGGAGCCACCGACGATCTCGCTGATTTCCTGGGTGATTTCGGCCTGGCGGGCCTGGTTGGCAAGCCGCGTGAGCGTCTTGATGAGCTCCTCGGCGTTGTCGGTCGCGGCCTTCATCGCACGGCGGCGGGCGGCGTGCTCGGAAGCGGCACCCTGCAGCAGCGCGTTGTAGATCCGGCTCTCGACGTACCGCGGCAGCAGGGCGTCCAGGACGCCCTCGGCCGACGGCTCGAAGTCGTACAGGGGAAGGATCTCCCCCTCCTTGCGGGCCTGACCGCCGGTGGCCTCCTCGAGGGAGAGCGGCAGCAGCCGCCGCTCGACGGGGGACTGCGTCAGCATCGACACGAACTCCGTGAAGACGATGTGCAGCTCGTCGACGCCGCCCTCGGCCGTGTCCTTGAGGACCTGCTCGATCAGCGGGTCGGCCACCGCCTTGGCGTCCGCGTAAGCCGGCTTGTCCGTGAAGCCCGTCCACGAGGCGGCGACGGGACGCTCACGGAAGCCGTAGTACGCGAGGCCCTTGCGGCCGACGATGTAGTGCTCGACCTCCTTGCCCTCCGCGCGCAGCCGCTCGGTGAGCCGGTCGGCCGCCTTGATCGCGTTGGACGAGTAGCCGCCGGCCAGACCGCGGTCGCTCGTGACGAGCAGCACCGCGGCGCGGGTCGGGTTGTCGGCCTCCGTGGTCAGCGGGTGGTTCGTGTTGGAACCGGTCGCGACCGCGGCCACCGCGCGGGTGAGCTCATCGGCGTACGGGGACGAGGCCGCCACCTGGCGCTGCGCCTTGACGATCCGGGACGCGGAGATCATCTCCATCGCCTTCGTGATCTTCTTGGTGGCGGTGACGGTCTTGATACGGCGCTTGTATACCCGAAGCTGGGCGCCCATGCTCAGCCCTCACCCAGGAGCTTGCCGTCCGAGGTCTCGAACTGCTTCTTGAACTCCGCGACCGCGTCCGTCAGGGCCTGGACGGTGTCGTCGCCCAGCTTGCCGGTCTCGACGATGCCCTGCAGGAGGTCCTTCTTCTCGCGGCGGAGGTAGTCCAGCAGCTCGCGCTCGAAGCGGCGGATGTCCTCGACCGGTACGTCGTCCAGCTTGCCGGTGGTACCGGCCCAGATGGAGACGACCTGGTCCTCGATCGGGAAGGGCGCGTACTGGCCCTGCTTCAGCAGCTCGACCATGCGCTTGCCGCGCTCCAGCTGCGCCTTGGAGGCCGCGTCCAGGTCGGAACCGAAGGCGGCGAAGGCCTCCAGCTCGCGGTACTGGGCGAGGTCCACGCGCAGCCGGCCGGCGACCGACTTCATGGCCTTGATCTGCGCCGAGCCACCGACTCGGGAGACCGAGATACCGACGTTCAGCGCCGGGCGCTGGCCCGCGTTGAACAGGTCGGACTCCAGGAAGCACTGGCCGTCGGTGATCGAGATGACGTTGGTCGGGATGAACGCCGAGACGTCGTTGGCCTTGGTCTCGACGATCGGCAGACCGGTCATCGAGCCCGCGCCCAGCTCGTCGGAGAGCTTGGCGCAGCGCTCCAGCAGACGGGAGTGCAGGTAGAAGACGTCACCCGGGTAGGCCTCACGGCCCGGCGGGCGGCGCAGCAGCAGGGAGACGGCGCGGTAGGCGTCGGCCTGCTTGCTCAGGTCGTCGAAGACGATCAGGACGTGCTTGCCCTGGTACATCCAGTGCTGGCCGATGGCCGAGCCGGTGTACGGGGCGAGGTACTTGAAGCCGGCCGGGTCGGACGCGGGAGCCGCGACGATGGTCGTGTACTCCAGGGCGCCGGCCTCCTCCAGCGAGGCGCGCACGCCCGCGATGGTGGAGCCCTTCTGGCCGATGGCGACGTAGATGCAGCGGACCTGCTTCTTCGGGTCGCCGGAACGCCAGTTGTCGCGCTGGTTGATGATCGTGTCGATCGCCAGGGCGGTCTTGCCGGTCTGGCGGTCACCGATGATCAGCTGACGCTGACCGCGGCCGATCGGGGTCATCGCGTCGACGGCCTTGAGGCCGGTCTGCATCGGCTCGTGGACGGACTTGCGGGCCATGACGCCGGGAGCCTGCAGCTCCAGCGCGCGGCGGCCGTCGGTCTCGATCTCGCCGAGGCCGTCGATCGGGGTGCCGAGCGGGTCGACGACGCGACCCAGGTATCCCTCGCCGACAGCGACGGAGAGCACCTCACCGGTGCGGTGCACCGGCTGGCCCTCCTCGATGCCGCTGAACTCGCCGAGGACGATCGCACCGATCTCGCGCTCCTCGAGGTTGAGGGCGAGACCGAGGGTGCCGTCCTCGAAGCGCAGCAGCTCGTTCGCCATGGCCGAGGGCAGACCCTCGACCTTGGCAATGCCGTCGCCGGCCATGCTGACCGTGCCGACCTCCTCGCGCGAGGCCGCGTCCGGCTTGTACGACTGGACAAAGGTCTCCAGCGCGTCCCGGATCTCCTCCGGCCGGATCGTGAGCTCCGCCATCTGGGTTCCCTGCTCTCCTTGTTGGGCCCGAAGTATTCGCTACGGCCCAACTCGGGCCGCTGGTACTGCTCTTTGAGTTGGTGGCTCGTTCAGCCGGCCATGCGCCGGGCCGCCTCTTCGAGGCGCTCCGCGATGGTCCCGTTGATGGCCTCGTCGCCCACCCGGACCTGGATTCCGCCGAGGACCTCGGGGTCCACGTCGAGGTTCAGGTGCACCTGCCGGCCGTAGATCGTGGCCAGCGCGGCGCCGAGGCGCTGCTTCTGCCGGTCGCTCAGCGGTACCGCCGAGACGACGACCGCGACCGTACGGCCCCGGCGCGCCGCCGCCAGCTTGGACAGGGCGTCGAGCCCTGCCTCCAGGCTACGGCCTCGCGGGTGCGTCACGAGACGGACCACAAGCCGCTCGGTGACCGGGTTGGCCCGGCCTCCCAGCAGCGAACGGAGCAGCCCGGCCTTGGCCTGTGCGCTCGCGGCGCGGTCGGTCAGCGCCGCCCGCAGGTCGCTGCTGCCGGAGACGATCCGCCCGAAGCGGAACAGCTCGTCCTCGACGTCGTCGAGCCGGCCGGAACGCTCCGCGGCGATCAGGTCGGCGCTGTAGGAGAGTTCCTCCACCGCGTCGGTCAGATCCCGCGACTGCGACCACCGGCTGCGGATCATGCCCGAGACCAGGTCGAGGGATTCCCCGCCGACCTGACCGCGGAGCACCGTCTGCGCCAGGCCGGCCTTGGCCTCGCCGGACTGCGCCGGGTCGGTCAGCGCCCGGCGCAGAGCGCCCTCGCGGTCGAGCAGCCCCGTGACGGCGGCCAGCTCCTCGGCGAGCTTCGCCGCGTCGACGGACGTGTTGTCCGCCAGCGCGTCGAGACGCTCACGTGCGGTGGCCAGTGCCTCGCGGCTGGCTCCGTTCATCGCGCGGCCTCGGCCTTCTCCTCGAGCTCGTCGAGGAAGCGGTCGATCACACGGCTCTGCCGGGTGGTGTCCTCCAGGGACTCACCGACGATCCTGCCGGCCAGATCGGTGGCGATCCTGCCCACGTCCTGGCGCAGCGCGTGCGCGGCGGACTTGCGGTCCGCCTCGATCTGCGCGTGACCCGCGGCGATGATCTCCTCGCGCTGCCGCTGGCCTTCCGCACGCATCTCGGCGATGAGCGCGGCGCCCTGCTCCTGCGCCTCCTGGCGCAGACGCGCGGCCTCGTGACGGGCCTCGGCGAGCGACTGCTTGTACTCCTCGAGGGTCCGCTGAGCCTCGGCCTGGGTGGCCTCGGCCTTCTCCATGCCGCCCTCGATGGCCTCGCGCCGCTCGTCCAGAACCTTGTTGATGTTCGGGATGAGCTTCTTGGCGAGGAAGAAGAAGACGATGGCGAAGGCGATGAGACCGATGACGAGCTCTGGGATCGGCGGGATGAGGGGGTTCTCCGCCTCCTCGGCCGCCAGCTGTGCCAGGGCGTTCACATCAGTGCCTTCCGTCGAAAGGGGTTGGGCTCGTCAGCCCGGATCAGGAGGTCGGGTAGACGAACGGCATGACCAGACCGATCAGGGCGAGCGCCTCACAGAAGGCGAAGCCGAGGATCTGGTTGGCACGGATGAGGCCGGCCGCCTCGGGCTGGCGGGCGAGCGCCTGGGTGCCGTTGCCGAAGATGATGCCGATGCCGACGCCGGGGCCGATGGCCGCGAGGCCGTAGCCGATGGAGCCCAGGTTGCCCAGGATCTGAGTGGCGGCGAGGTTCACAGCGGACATGCTGTTTCTTCCTTCTCTTTCACGGACCGGTGGGGGTTGGCCACCGGACAATCGGGGGGAGTACTGAGCGGTAGGCGGGTGCTCAGTGGTGCTCGGCCAGCGCGCCCTGGATGTAGGAGCAGGCCAGGAGGACGAAGACGTAGGCCTGGACGGCCTGGATGAACAGCTCGAAGGCCGTCATCACGATGACCATCACGAACGAGACGCTCGCGTAGGCGATGCCGATGCCGTTGAGCAGGTACCAGCTGGCGATGGTGAACAGCAGCAGCAGGACGTGCCCGGCGAACATGTTGGCGAACAGTCGCACCGCGTGCGTGAACGGGCGGACGATCACATTGGAGAGGAACTCCAGGCCGACGACCATCGGCAGGACCGGGCCGAGGTTCTTGTCGTAGCCGGTGATGTTCTTCCAGCCGCCCACGAAGCCGTGCTTCTTGAACGTCAGCGACATCCAGGTGATGTACACGACCGCGGCGAGCGCGGCCGGGTAGCTGATGATCGCCGTGACCGGGAACTGCGCGATCGGGATGATCGACCACAGGTTCAGGATCCACACGAAGAAGAACAGCGAGACCATGAACGGCACGTACTTCTCGCCGTCCCGCTTGCCGATCGTCTCGTAGACGATGCCGCGGCGCACGAAGTCGTAGCCGGCCTCGGCCACCATCTGCAGCTTGCCGGGGACGACCTTCGGCTTGGCGAAGGCGGCCCAGAAGAAGCCGACGATGACGATGCTGCCGAGCAGCGCGAGAAGCATCGTCTTGTTGAAGTAGACGCTGCTGTCCCCGTCGCCGATCAACGGCTTGAAGAGGAAGGAGTGCAGGCCGGGGGCCGGGAAGCCGCACCCGTCGAAGATGTGGCAGTTCGTCTCGAAGGCGAGCGTCTTTACATCACTCACCGCGAGCTCCTTCAGCGTGGCGCATGGGTACGGCAACCTCGTTGTGTCGGCGCGGCGTAAGCCCGCGGAACGGCACTGGACTGGTCTTGCAGATGTGGGGGCGGCGGTCGGGCACTGAGCCGGACGACTGTTGCGAAGGCATGACTGCCGCCCGCGCCAGCTCTGCCGCAGTTGAGACCGGACGATAGCAAACGAGCGGCAGCCCTCTTGCACCGGCCCTGTGGTTCATCACGACGTTCCGGCGGATCCGGGCTCGACGTACAGCATCTTGGTCTTCATATGCGCACGGGCCTGGGCGGCGATCCACACCAGGGTCGTGCCGAGCAGGGTGAACGCGAACACCTGGGTGTCGAACAGCGATGTGTGCTTGAACACCGCCAGCACGATGGCCAGGAGCAGCAGCTGCACCGTGTACAGCATCAGTCCCATCGCCTGGAACAGCGTGGGGTAGGAACGGGCGGTGCGCTGAAGCACCGTCAGACCGATTCCCATGAAAGTGATCACCACCACCGCGCCGAATCCGGCACCGATCGCACCTTTGCCGCCGGCGAGCACGGCGGCGACAGCGACCGCGATCACTCCCGCGGCTACGGCGGGTACGGCGCAATTCAGGAGCGTTCGGGCGTCGTTGGACTGCATGGCGGCAGCTCCTCCGGCGAGGTTGGGAGTACAGGGGTCGTCGAGGACGAGCGTAGCCCGGCGGCGGGGACATGCCTCACGCCGGAAGACCATCGCACTACGGTCTTTCGGCTTGCTTCCGGGCTTTCGTGAACGGTATCACAAACTATTTGATGAGGTCTTTACCCGGTTCGTGTGTGACCTGTCACACGGCCGGAGTACAACCCGTGGCGTCCGGCTGACGACCGGACGCCCGTGTGCTATCGAGCCATCGGCTCAGCGCCTCACCGGCTGCTGCCGGCCGTACGGCCCGCCTCCACCAGCTGCCGGTCGATCTCGCTCAGTGCGGTGGCCCCGTTGACGCCCGGTGCCTCGCCCGCCGCGATGGCGGCACTCGCGGCGGCGTGCGCCTCGATGCGGGTACGGCGGTAGCGGGGCGGCACGAACGACTCGGCCCAGCGCGGGGCCTTGGGGTTGAAGCGCGGCAGGAGCAGCGCGATCAGGCCGATCGCGCTCAGCATGACGATGCCCAGCACGATCCACAGGCTGGAGGAGTTCACCGAGAACGCCACCGCGCCGAAGGCGATCAACGCCGACCAGAAGTACATGATCAGCACGGCCCGGCTGTGCGAGTGCCCGATGTCCAGCAGCCGGTGGTGCAGATGCCCGCGGTCGGCGGCGAACGGCGACTGCCCGTTCCACGTACGGCGCACGATGGCCAGCACCAGGTCCGCGGCGGGGATCGCGATCAACGTCAGCGGCAGCAGCAGCGGCATGTAGATCGGCACCATGAAGTGCGTGGTGTCCCGGGTGGAGCCGGTGAGGTTGGTGATCGCGTCGGGGTCGGTCTGGCCCGTGATGGAGATCGCACCCGAGGCCAGCACGAGGCCGATCAGCATCGAGCCGGAGTCGCCCATGAAGATCCGCGCGGGGTGCAGGTTGTGCGGCAGGAAACCCAGGCACATACCGATCAGGATCGCGCTGAACAGCGTCGCGGGCGCCGCGGCCTCGATGCCGTAGCCGTACCAGATCCGGTAGGCGTACATGAAGAACGCGACGGCGGCGATGCACACCATGCCGGACGCGAGCCCGTCCAGGCCGTCGACGAAGTTCACCGCGTTGATGGTGATCACCACCAGGGCCACGGTCAGCAGCGTCGACTGCACGGGGCTGAGCGCGACGATGCCCTTGCCCGGGATGGGCAGCCACAGCACGGTCAGGCCCTGCAGGACCATGACGCCGGCCGCGATCATCTGCGCGCCCAGCTTGATCAGCGCGTCCACGCCCCACTTGTCGTCGAGCACGCCCAGCAGCCAGATCAGGCCCGCGCCGGACAGCAGCGCGCGTGGCTCGTTGGAGAGCTCGAAGACGCTCTTGAGGTTGGACAGATGCGCGGCCACCAGCAGACCGGCGCACAGACCGCCGAACATGGCGATGCCGCCGAGCCGCGGCGTCGGTTCTCGGTGGACGTCACGATCACGGATCTCGGGCATGGCACCTGCCGCGATGGCGAACTTCCGCACCGGCCCCGTCAGGAGGTAGGTGACGGCAGCGGCCACGCACAGGGTCAACAGGTACTCGCGCACGGGCACACCCTATTCGCGTCCGGGTGGCGACTGTAAACACAGACAGAGACTCACAGCGGGTACCCAGGGTTGCACATGTCACTCCCGGGGTACGGGCGGGGGCCCGTGCGTGCCCCGATCAGACCGGGTACGGGGGGAAGTCGCCCACCAGTTCCGCGACCCGGTTCGCCAGCCCGCGCTCCTCCCGCAGCGCCCGCGCGATCAAGTCCGCGACCTGCGGCATCTGCTGCTCGCCCATGCCCTGCGTGGTCACCGCCGCGGTGCCGAGCCGGATGCCGGAACCGGCCGCGCAGGGCTCCTTGTCGTAGGGCAGCGTGTACTTGTCCAGCACGATCCCGGCACCCGCGCACAGCCCGCGGGCCCGCATCCCCGTGACGCCGAAGGCCGAGACGTCGGCGGCGATCAGATGGGTGTCGGTGCCGCCGGTGGCGATCCGCATGCCCTGGCCGGCCATGGCGTCGGCGAGCGCGCGGGCGTTGGCGATCACCTGGTGCGCGTAGAGCGCGAACTCCGGCCGGGCCGCCTCCGCGAAGGCGGCCGCCTTCGCCGCGATCGCGTGCATGTGCGGGCCGCCCTGCGAGAACGGGAAGACCGCCCGGTCGATCCGCTGGGCGAGGTCGGCCCCGCACAGGATCATTCCGCCGCGCGGGCCGCGCAGCGTCTTGTGCGTGGTGGCGCACACCACGTCCGCGTACGGCACCGGGTTGGGCGAGGCGCCGCCGGCCACCAGGCCGAGCGTGTGCGCGGCGTCGACGATCAGGTACGCGCCGACGTCGTCGGCGATCTCGCGGAACGCGGCGTAGTCGATGGTGCGGGGGTAGGCGATGCCGCCGCACACGATCGCCTTGGGGCGGTGCTGGTGGGCGAGGATGCGCAGCCGGTCGTAGTCGATCCGGCCGCCCTCCTCGAACGAGGCGCCCTCGGTCACGCCGTAGCCGGCGATGCGGAACCAGCGGCCGGAGAAGTTGGACTCCGATCCGTGCGTGAGGTGCCCGCCGTGCGCCAGGGACATCGCCAGAATGGTGTCTCCGGGGACCAGGAGGGCCGCGTAGGCGGCCAGGACGGCCGAGGAGCCGGAGTAGGGCTGCACGTTCGCGTGCGCGGCTCCGAAGAGCCGTGTGGCCCTTTCCACGGCCAGCCGCTCGGCGAGGTCGACCAGCTCGCAGCCCGCGTGGTGGCGGTGCCCGGGGTAGCCCTCGGCGTACTTGTTGGCCAGCGGGGAGCCGAGCGCGGCCAGCACCGCCGGCGAGGTGAAGTTCTCCCCCGCGATCAGCTGGAGGCAGGAGGCCTGCCGCTGGGTCTCCCCGAGCAGGATGTCCGCGAGTTCGGGGTCCTGGTCGCGCAGCCGGCCGAAGCCGGTGTCCCGGGCCGGGAGCGCGCTGGTGGCGGCTATGTGGGCTGACGACGCTTCCGCGGTAGGCATGGGGCGCTCCGGGCGGCTGGAAGGGACTCACCTGCCACTCTTGCACCGTTCCGGCCGTTTCGCGCCGTCTTGTGCTCCGCCGGGGGACGCCGGGTGCGGAGAAGTGCGGAAACCTTCCGGCAGACCCTCACCGGGTGGGGGCCGCCACCCCCGTCAGCGCGGTCAGCACCGGGTCCAGCGCCCCGTGGATCTCCTCGCCGATGGACCGGAAGAAGGTCAGCGGCGCCCCGTACGGGTCGTACACCTCGTCCGCGTCCGGTGTCGGCGCCAGGAGCCAGCCGCGCAGCGCGGCCGCGGCACGGACCAGCGAGCGGGCGCGCTCGGTCACGCTGCCCTCCGGGAGCGTCGTGGGGTCTATCGCCTTCACGAGCCGGGTGAACTCCTTGAGCGTGAACGTCCGCAGGCCCGCCGCGTGCCCCATCGAGATGACCTGGGCGCGGTGGTCGCGGGTGGCGGTGAGCACCAGGTCCGCGTCGATGACGTGGTCGTCGAGGAGTTCCCGGCCGAGGAAACCGCTCGGGTCGGCGGCGTACTCGGCCAGCACCGTGGCCGCGTGCGCCTCCATCGGCGCCCCCTCGTGGCCCCAGGTGCCCGCGCTCTCCACGATGATCCCGGAGGCCCCGTCACCGAGCCGCACGGTCAGCTCGTGGCGGGTCAGCCGCTCGGCCATCGGCGAGCGGCAGACATTGCCGGTGCAGACGTGAAGGATGCGGAAGTAGTCATCGCGCTGCCCGGGTATGGGCGGCGTCAATTGCCTACCTCCAGGTCGGGTACGACCTCGCGCAGCTGCTCGGCGCTGAGGGCCCCGGCCCTCAGCAGTACCGGCACCTTGCCGGTGACGTCGACGATGGAGGACGGGACGGCGGCCGGCGTGGGCCCGCCGTCGAGGTAGATGGCCACGGAGTCGCCGAGCATCTCCTGGGCGGCGTCGCAGTCCTGCGGCGACGGGTGCCCGGTCAGGTTGGCGCTGGAGACGGCCATCGGGCCGGTCACGTTCAGCAGCTCGATGGCGACGGGGTGCAGCGGCATGCGCACGGCCACGGTGCCACGGGTGTCCCCCAGGTCCCACTGCAGGGACGGCTGGTGGCGGGTGACCAGGGTCAGCGCGCCGGGCCAGAACGCGTCGACGAGGTCCCAGGCCTGCTCGGAGAAGTCCGTGACCAGGCCGTGCAGGGTGTTCGGGGAGCCGACGAGGACGGGTGAGGGCATGTTGCGGCCCCGGCCCTTGGCCTCCAGCAGGTCGCCGACGGCCTCGGCGTTGAAGGCGTCCGCGCCGATGCCGTAGACGGTGTCCGTGGGCAGCACCACGAGCTCGCCGCGGCGGACGGCGGACGCGGCCTCGCGCAGTCCGGCCACCCGGTCCGTCGCGTCCGAGCAGTCGTAACGCCGTGCCATCAGCAGACCTCCATGACGTGCGGCGCCGTGCTCACGGCGTCGCCTTGCGGGCAGTGGTGAACCTGGGGCGGTTGTTCAGGTCGGGGTGGTCGGCGGCATCCGCCCAGCCGGCCTCCTCCGTGAAGATCCAGGGCACCTGGCCGCCCTGGGTGTCCGCGTGCTCGATGACGACGACGCCACCGGGCCGCAGCAGCCGGTGCGCGGTCCGCTCGATGCCGCGGATGGTGTCGAGGCCGTCCTCGCCGGAGAACAACGCCATCTCCGGATCGTGGTCACGGGCCTCGGGCGCCACGTGCTCCCACTCGGTGAGCGGGATGTAGGGCGGGTTGGAGATCACCAGGTCCACCTGGCCGTTGAGGTCGGGGAAGGCCGCGAGCGCGTCCCCCTGGCGCAGGTCGACCTTGCTGCCCTGGACGTTCTTGCGGGCCCACACCAGGGCCTCGTCGGACAGCTCCACGGCGTGCACCCGGCTGCGCGGCACCTCCTGCGCCAGGGCGAGCGCGATGGCGCCCGAGCCGGTGCACAGGTCCACGATGAGCGGCTCGGCGACGTCCATGGCGCGCACGGCGTCTATGGCCCACCCCACCACGGACTCGGTCTCCGGGCGCGGGACGAAGACGCCCGGCCCCACCTGGAGTTCCAGGTAGCGGAAGAACGCCCGGCCGGTGATGTGCTGCAGCGGCTCGCGGGCCTCGCGGCGGGCGACGGCCTCCCAGTAGCGGGCGTCGAAGTCCCCGTCGGCGACCGTGTGCAGGGCGCCGCGCTTGACGCCGTGCACGTACGACGCCAGTTCCTCGGCGTCGAAGCGCGGCGAGGGCACGCCGGCGTCGGCCAGCCGCTGGGTCGCCTGCGCGACCTCGGCGAGCAGCAGGTTCACTTGTCGCCTCCGGTTCAGCTTCCGTCGCCCGCGGCGGCCAGCTTGGCAGCCGAGTCCGCGTCGACGCACGCCTGGATGACCGCGTCGAGGTCACCGTCGAGGACCTGGTCCAAGTTGTACGCCTTGAACCCGACGCGGTGGTCGGAGATGCGGTTCTCCGGGAAGTTGTAGGTGCGGATGCGCTCGCTGCGGTCGACCGTGCGCACCTGGCTGCGGCGGGCGTCGGACGCCTCGCGCTCGGCCTCCTCCTGGGCGGCGGCCAGCAGCCGGGAGCGCAGGATGCGCATCGCCTGCTCCTTGTTCTGGAGCTGGCTCTTCTCGTTCTGGCAGGAGACGACGATGCCGGTCGGCAGGTGCGTGATGCGCACCGCGGAGTCGGTGGTGTTGACCGACTGGCCGCCGGGTCCCGAGGAGCGGTAGACGTCGATCCGCAGGTCGTTGGCATTGACCTCGACCTCGACCTCCTCGGCCTCCGGGGTGACCAGCACGCCGGCGGCGGAGGTGTGGATGCGGCCCTGCGACTCGGTCGCGGGCACCCGCTGCACGCGGTGCACACCGCCCTCGTACTTCAGCCGCGCCCAGACGCCCTGGCCGGGCTCGGTGGCGCCGTTGCCGCCCTTGGTCTTCACCGCGACCTGGACGTCCTTGTAGCCGCCGAGGTCGGACTCGTTGGCGTCGATGAGCTCGGTCTTCCACCCGACGCGCTCGGCGTAGCGCAGGTACATGCGCAGCAGGTCGCCGGCGAACAGCGCGGACTCCTCGCCGCCCTCGCCCGCCTTGACCTCCAGGATCACGTCCTTGTCGTCACTGGGGTCGCGCGGCACGAGCAGCAGGCGCAGCCGGTCGGTCTGTGCCTCGCGCTGCTTCTCCAGCTCCTTGACCTCGGCGATGAAGTCCGGGTCGTCGGCGCTGAGTTCGCGGGCCGTGTCGATGTCCTCGCCGGTCTGCTTCCAGCCCCGGTACGTGCCGATGATGGGGGTCAGCTCGGCGTAGCGCTTGTTGAGCCTGCGCGCGTTGGCCTGGTCCGAGAAGACCCCGGGGTCGGCAAGCTTCTTCTCGAGGTCGGCGTACTCGCCGATCAGTTCCTCGACCGCCTCGAACATCAGGATCCCTGCTCTGCGAATGGGTGAACGCCGGTGAACCAGCCTGGGACGACAAAGCGCCGGTCCGGCCGCCGGAGGATATCCGGACGGCCGTGGACCGGCGCTTTCGGGTCGCTACTTCTTGGCGGACCCGGCCGCCTTGCCGAAGCGGGCCTCGAAGCGGGCCACGCGGCCACCGGTGTCGAGGATCTTCTGCTTGCCCGTGTAGAACGGGTGGCACGCAGAGCAGACGTCGGCACGGATGACGCCGCCGCCCACGGTGCTACGAGTGGTGAACGAGTTGCCACAGGTGCAGCTGACCTGGGTCTCGACGTACTCCGGGTGGATGTCGCGCTTCAAGGGAAACTCCTAGTGATCGGGAGGGTCCCGGGTCGTGGCACGGGCTTGCGTCACGTGAACCGGGGCCGACGTACCAGTCTGCCAGGACTGGCCGCATCTCCCCAAACCGGGGACGGCCCGGAACTATTCCGGGCCGCCGTCCCGGGCCTGCGGAGTGCTGCGGACGACACCGCCGGTGTCCACCTCGTCACCGGCCGATCCCTTGGTCGCCGAGCGCGGGATCGGGCGGTCGGCCCGCAGCGCGGCCCACACCTTCTCGGTCTGGGCGGTCAGCGGCACGACCCGGTTGGGGTCGGCCGGGTCGTAGCGCACGGGCATGGTGACCATGGAGATGTGCTTCGAGCCCAGGTTTTTCAGGCTCTCCCCCAGGTTGACCAACTTTTTGACCGAGGCCAGCTCGGAGTCGGTGGTGATGGCCCCGGTGGCCGTGCTGGCGATCTTGTACAGCCGGGCCGGGGAGCCCAGCACCCCGATGCTGTCGACCCGGTCGACCAGGGCCTTCAGGAAGGCCTGCTGCAGCCTTATCCGGCCCAGGTCGCTGCCGTCGCCGACCCCGTGCCGGGTCCTGACCAGGCCGAGGGCCTGCTTGCCGTTCAGGTGGTGGGTGCCGGCCGGCAGGTGCAGATGGCTCTCGTTGTCGCTGATCGCGCGGCTGGTGGTGACACTGACCCCGCCGAGGGCGTCGATGAGCCGCTGGAAGCCGGTGAAGTCGATCTCCATGTAGTGGTCCATGCGGATGCCGGTCATCGTCTCGACGGTCTTGACCGTGCACGCCGGGCCGCCGACCGCGTAGGCCTCGTTGAACATCTCGTTCGACGCCGCGGGCGCGGTGCCGCCGCCGGGCTTGGCGCAGGACGGCCGGTCCACGAGGGTGTCGCGGGGGATGCTGACCACCCCGGCCCTGCGGTGCCCCGGGTAGACGTGGACGATCATCGCGGTGTCGGAACGGGCCGTGCCGTCGTCCTGGCCGCCGCCGGCCTCGGCGTTCGCGCCGGACCGCGAGTCCGAGCCGAGGACGAGGATGTCCATCGAGCCGTTGTCGACGTCGCGGGGCCGGTCGCGGCCCAGCAGGGCGTTGATGTCGATGCCGCGGATGTTCCCGTTGAGCTTGAGGTACAGGCAGCCCACCGCCGCGGTGGCGAGCAGCAGGACGGTCGCCACGCCCCAGGCCGTGATGTGCAGGGCGCGGCTGCGGGCGCTCCTGCGCCGCCGCGATGACGTCCGGCGTCCGTGGTCCGCCTCGTGGGCCATGAGGTCCTCAGTTCTCGTCGGCTCGTCGTGGCTTCGGGTACCCCCCGTGGTCGTGGTCATCGGGCATGGGACGAAATGTCCCCTCTTGGGAGACGTCCGGGGACGGCTCTGGGTTCCTCGCGATCGTGCACACCAGCCATGACAGCGGGTCCGGTGCGCCCTGTCCCAGGACGCGCCGGGACCTGCCGTCCAAGAGCCACACGGTCGGCCCTCACCCGGCGGCAGGGCCGGCCCCACCGGGGCCCCGGGGACGCCGGACGCGGCCTCGCCGGCGCCCCCCGCAAAAGGGGCGGGTCCCGGCACCCAAGTGCCGGGACCCGCCCCTTCGTTGCGTCCGGGCGTCAGTCGTTGTTCGTGCCCGGCGTCGTCTTCGCGATCTGCATCAGGAACTCGGCGTTGGACTTGGTCTGCTTCATCTTGTCCAGCAGCAGCTCGATCGCCTGCTGCGAGTCGAGCGCGTGCAGCACCCGGCGCAGCTTCCAGACGATGCTCAGTTCGTCGGGAGCGAGCAGGATCTCCTCCTTGCGGGTACCGGACGGGTCGACGTCGACCGCCGGGAAGATCCGCTTGTCGGCGAGCTTCCGGTCGAGCTTGAGCTCCATGTTGCCGGTGCCCTTGAACTCCTCGAAGATCACCTCGTCCATGCGCGAGCCGGTCTCGACCAGCGCGGTGGCCAGGATGGTCAGCGAGCCGCCGTCCTCGATGTTGCGCGCGGCACCGAAGAAGCGCTTCGGCGGGTACAGCGCGGTCGAGTCGACACCACCGGACAGGATGCGGCCGGAGGCGGGCGCCGCGAGGTTGTACGCGCGGCCCAGGCGGGTGATGGAGTCCAGCAGGACCACGACGTCGTGACCGAGCTCCACCAGCCGCTTGGCGCGCTCGATCGCGAGCTCGGCGACCGTGGTGTGGTCCTCGGCCGGGCGGTCGAAGGTCGAGGAGATGACCTCGCCCTTCACCGACCGCTGCATGTCGGTGACCTCTTCCGGACGCTCGTCGACGAGGACGACCATCAGGTGGCACTCGGGGTTGTTGCGGGTGATCGCGTTGGCGATCGCCTGCATGATCATGGTCTTGCCGGTCTTCGGCGGGGCCACGATCAGACCGCGCTGGCCCTTGCCGATCGGCGCGACCAGGTCGATGATCCGGGTCGTGAGCACGCCCGGGTCGGTCTCCAGGCGGAGCCGGTCCTGCGGGTAGAGCGGCGTCAGCTTGTTGAACTCCGGTCGCCCGCGGCCCGAGTCGGGGGCCATGCCGTTCGTCGAGTCCAGGCGGACCAGCGCGTTGAACTTCTCGCGGCGCTCGCCGTCCTTCGGCTGCCGGACGGCGCCGGTGACGTGGTCGCCCTTGCGCAGGCCGTTCTTGCGGACCTGGGCGAGCGAGACGTACACGTCGTTCGGGCCGGGCAGGTAGCCGGAGGTCCGGATGAACGCGTAGTTGTCGAGGATGTCCAGGATGCCCGCGACGGGGATCAGCACGTCGTCGTCGGCGACCTGCGGCTCGCTCGCGAAGTCCTCGCGGCGGTTGCTGCCCCGCCCGCGGCGGTCGCGGTAACGGCCCCGGCGCCGACGGCCGCTGCCGTCGAACTCGTCGTCGTCCTGCGGACCGCCCTGCGGGCCGCCGCCGCCCTGCTGCTGGTGCTGCTGCTGGCCCTGCTGGCCGCCGCCGCCCTGCTGCTGACGCTGCGGGCCGCCGTCCTCGCCGCCCTTGCGGCGGTCGCGCTGACGGTCGCGCTGACGGTCGCGACGGCTCTCGCGGCGGTCCTCGCCGCCCTTGGCGTCGCCGCCGGAACGGCCCTCGGCCGTGTCGGCCGCGGCCTCGGCGCGGGCGTCGGAACGGCCCTCGCCCCGGCCGTCGCCACGGCCGTCGGCGGACTGCTCCGCCTTGGCCGCCGGAGCGGCCTTCTCACCGGCCGGCTGGCCGGGGATCTCGATCTGCTTCGGCTGCTGCTCGGTGCCCGTGGCGGCCGGGGCCTCGCCGGATTCACCCGTACGGGTGCGCGAGGTGGCGCGGCGCTTCGGCTTGTCGGCGGCGGGCTCGGCGCTCTCGCCGGCAGTGGCCTTGGCGCCGCCGGACTGCGCGGCCTTGATGGTCTCGATGAGCTGGCTCTTGCGCATCCGCGCGGTGCCCTTGATGCCCAGACCGGAGGCGAGCTGCTGCAGCTCGGCGAGAACCATGCCCTCCAGACCGGTACCCGCGCGGCGACGCCGCGCGGCGGGGGCAGTGGCAGCACCGGTGGCAGGCGCGGCAGCATCGGACGCGGCGACAGGGCTGTCTGCGCGTACGCCCATCAGATCGGTGGTGTCGCTCACGAAGGGTCCTTCCCTGGAGCGGACGTCGGCCTGTCTGGCTCGGCGACCGGTTGTGCTGTCCGGATCCGGTCCATATGACTGTCCGGATTCGGGGCGGTGGTCCGCCTGATGGCGGAGAAATGAGATGGAACGAGTTCAATACACAGTTCCGGCGAGGTGAGAGTTCACTCTCGGGTGAAATGTCACCCGCGCCGACTCCGGAGCGTGCTCGGCACTGCTCAGGCAGGCTGCCTATGCGGTGTGGGAGGCTCCCGGAAGAATGGCGGTCCCGATGCGGGACACAGAGCACCCGGACAACAGGAACAGTGGTTGAGTACCTGAGTCCGCGAGTGCAGCAATGAGATTAACACTACCCGATCCACCAAACATTCCCCCTCTCTTCGACCGGCAATCGTGTCACTGCCCCACGGCAAGTGGCAGCACACTCGCCCCTGCCGCGTCGAGGGTCAGGCGATTGGCCGCCCACCCCTCCCCCGCGAGCAGGGAGACCTTGTCGGCGGTGTCCTCCGCCGCCAGCGCCAGCACCGTCGGTCCCGCACCGGAGATGACAGCAGGGACGCTCTCGGCGCGCAGAAGGTTCACCAGGGCCACGCTCTCGGGCATGGCCGGAGCCCGGTACTCCTGGTGCAGCCGGTCCTCGGTGGCGGGGAGCAGCAGCTCGGGGCGCCTGGTCAGGGCCTCGACGAGCAGTGCGGCACGTCCCGCGTTGGCCGCGGCGTCCACGTGCGGGACGGTACGCGGCAGCAGTCCCCTGGCGGTCTCGGTCAGCAGCGGCCTCGACGGCACGAAGACCACCGGGACGACCGACTCGACCGGGTCCATCCGCACGGCGTGCGCGGAGCCGGCCTCGGTCCAGGCGAGGGTGAAGCCGCCGAGCAGACAGGCGGCGACGTTGTCGGGGTGGCCCTCGATCTCGTTGGCCAGCTCCAGCACGGCGGCCTCGTCGAGGCGGTCCTGGCCGCCTATCGTCACCGCGCGGGCGGCCATGATGCCCGCGCAGATGGCGGCGGAGGAGGAGCCGAGGCCGCGGCCGTGCGGGATGCGGTTGGCGCAGACGACCTCGAGGCCGCGCGGCTGGCCGCCCAGCAGGTCGAAGGCGGTCCGCAGGGACCGTACGACCAGGTGGTTCTCGTCGCGGGAGAGCGTCTGCGCGCCCTCGCCGGCGATGTCGACGTGCAGACCGGAGTCGGCCACCCGGACCACGACGTCGTCGTAGAGCCCGAGGGCCAGGCCGAAGGCGTCGAAGCCCGGTCCGAGGTTGGCGCTGGTCGCGGGGACGCGCACTCGGACGGCGGCGGCGCGGAAGGCGGGTCCGGCCATCGTTCGATGACTCTCCTTGCTTCAAGTGCGTTCCGCCCCGCGGCACGAGGGCATCGTTGCCGTACGGGGGCGGGGACTTGGGGGACCGTACCAGGACCGTCCCCGGCGGGGGACGATGCCATTGGCATGGGCCGGAACGGCGTGCAGTGGCGCCGGTGTGGAGCCAGCCTATCGAAGGAAGGTTCTGCTGCGACATAGGGCGCACGGACAGCGCGTGATGCGTGTCGCGAGCGGGTCCGTGCGCCCCTGCTGCCGGACGTGTGTCAGTGCAACCCGAGCCGGTCCGCCGCCGCGTCGGCGTCGACGGGGACGACGATGGGCTGCGGCGCTCCCTCCACCGCCCAGCCCGGGTCCTTCAGTCCGTTGCCCGTGACGGTGCAGACGATGCGCTGGCCCGGGTCGACCTTGCCCTCCTCGGCCGCCTTGAGCAGCCCCGCGACGCTCGCGGCGGAGGCCGGCTCGACGAAGACGCCCTCCTGCGCGGCCAACAGCCGGTAGGCGGACAGGATCTGACGATCCGTCACCGAGTCGATGAGGCCCCCGGATTCGTCCCGCGCCTCCTCCGCGTACCGCCACGACGCCGGGTTGCCGATCCGGATCGCGGTGGCGATCGTCTGCGGCTTGAGGACCGGGTGGCCGAGCACGATCGGGGCCGCGCCCAGCGCCTGGAAGCCCCACATCCGCGGGTTGCGGGTGGAGATGCCGTCCGCGCCGTACTCGCGGTACCCCTTCCAATAGGCCGTGATGTTGCCCGCGTTGCCGACCGGCAGCACATGGATGTCGGGGGCGTCGCCGAGCGCGTCGACGATCTCGAACGCGGCGGTCTTCTGGCCCTCGATGCGCACCGGGTTCACCGAATTGACCAGCGCCACCGGGTACTTGTCGGACAGTCCGCGCGCGAGGTCCAGGCAGTCGTCGAAGTTGCCGTCCACCTGCAGGATGCGCGCGCCGTGCACCAGCGCCTGGCCCATCTTGCCGAGCGCGATCTTGCCCTGCGGCACCAGCACCGCGCACACCATGCCGGCGCGCACCGCGTAGGCGGCCGCCGAGGCGGAGGTGTTGCCCGTGGAGGCGCAGATGACCGCCTGCGCGCCCTCCTCCTTGGCCTTGGAGATCGCCATCGTCATGCCGCGGTCCTTGAAGGAACCGGTGGGGTTGGCGCCCTCGACCTTCAAGTACACGTCGCAGCCCGTGCGCTCGGACAGCACCTGGGCCGGGACCAGCGGTGTGCCGCCCTCCAGCAACGTGACCACCGGGGTCCGCGCGGAGACCGGGAGCCGCTCCCGGTACTCCTCGATGAGGCCACGCCACTGGTGGGTGGCCGGGCCGCGGACGGCGGAGACTGCGTTCATCGCTGGATCACTCCCCTTCGACGCGCATGATGCTGGCGACGCCCCGTACGGTGTCGAGTTTGCGCAGGGCCTCGACAGTGGCCGCGAGTGCGGCGTCCGGTGCGCGATGGGTGACGACGACGAGGGACGCCTCGCCGCCGTCGACGGCGAGGCGTCCCTCGTCGGCGCCGGTGCCGGCGCCGCCGCTCTGCTCCCGGCCCTGCTGGCGCACGGTGTCGATGGACACCTGATGCTCGGCGAAGACCGTGGCCACCTGGGCGAGGACACCGGGTTTGTCGGCCACGTCCAGGCTGATGTGGTACCGGGTGACCACGTCGTCCATCGGGCGCACGGTGAGCCGCGCGTAGGCCGACTCCCCCGGTCCCGTGGTGTTCGCCAGTTTGTTGCGGCAGGTGGCCACCAGGTCACCCAGCACCGCGGAGGCGGTCGGTGAACCGCCCGCGCCCGGACCGTAGAACATCAGCCGGCCGGCGGCCGCCGCCTCGACGAAGACCGCGTTGTAGGCCCCGCGCACATTCGCCAGCGGGTGCGTCAGCGGGATCATCGCCGGGTGCACGCGAGCGGTCACCGAACTGCCGTCGGCGCTGCGCTCGCAGATCGCCAGCAGCTTGACCGTGCAGCCCATCTCCTTGGCCGAGGCGATGTCGCCCGCGGTGACCTCGGTGATGCCCTCGCGGTGCACGTCGCCGATGGTCACCCGGGTGTGGAAGGCGATGCCGGCCAGGATCGCGGCCTTGGCGGCCGCGTCGAAGCCCTCGACGTCGGCGGTCGGATCGGCCTCGGCGTAACCGAGCGCGGTGGCCTCGTCCAGCGCCTCGGAGTAGCCGGCGCCCGTGGAGTCCATCTTGTCGAGGATGAAGTTGGTCGTGCCGTTGACGATGCCGAGCACCCGGTCGACCCGGTCGCCGGCCAGCGACTCGCGCAGCGGGCGGATCAGCGGGATCGCGCCGGCGACCGCGGCCTCGTAGTAGAGGTCGACGCCCGCCTCGACGGCCGCGGCGTGCAGCGCGGTGCCGTCGGCGGCCAGCAGCGCCTTGTTGGCGGAGACCACGCTCGCGCCGTGCTCGAAGGCGGTGGTGATCAGCGAGCGGGCGGGCTCGATGCCGCCGATGACCTCGATGACGACGTCGATGTCCCCGCGTTTGACCAGGGCGGTCGCGTCCGTGGTCAGCAGTTCGGGCGCCACCCCCGCGCGCACCCGGTTCGGGCGGCGCACCGCGATGCCCGCGAGCTCCACGGGCGCCCCGATGCGCGCGGCGAGGTCGTCCGCGTGCGTCGACATGATGCGCGCCACCTCTGAGCCGACCACACCACAGCCCAGCAGCGCCACCTTCAGCGGACGCGTACGCATCATCCGACCTCGCTTCGCGTTTTCGGCTCTTTCGAGCTCTTTGGACGGTCCCAGTCTCACGCACCGGACGGGAGATTCCACGCCGTGTCCGGATCGCGAGACCGGGCTCTTTCTCTGTGGGACGCCGCGTCTTCCCAGTGGGACGCCGCGTCAGCCGACGTCGAGACGGAGGAGGTCCTCCTCCGTCTCGCGCCGGACGATCACCCGGGCCGCGCCGTCCCCGACCGCCACGACCGGCGGCCGCAGCGCGTGGTTGTAGTTGCTCGCCATCGAGCGGCAGTACGCCCCCGTCGCGGGCACGGCCAGCAGGTCGCCGGGCGCCAGGTCGGCGGGGAGGAACGCGTCGCGCACGACGATGTCGCCCGACTCGCAGTGCTTGCCGACCACGCGCGCGAGCATCGGTTCCGCGTCGCTGCTGCGCGACACGAGCGCGACGCTGTACTCCGCGTCGTACAGCGCGGTGCGGATGTTGTCCGACATGCCGCCGTCCACGCTGACGTAGGTCCGCAGCCCCTCCAGCGGCTTGATCGTGCCCACCTCGTAGAGGGTGAACGCGGTCGGACCGACGATCGCCCGCCCCGGCTCGACCGACAGCCGCGGCGCGGCCAGGTCCGCCGCCCGGCACTCGCGGGCCACGATCTCGCCCAGCGACTTGGCGATCTCGTGCGGCTCGCGCGGGTCGTCGTCCGCGGTGTACGCGATGCCGAGGCCGCCGCCGAGGTCGATCTCGGGCAGCTCCACGCCGTGCTTGTCGCGGATCTGCTTCAGCAGGCCGATCACCCGGTGCGCGGCCACCTCGAAGCCGGAGGTGTCGAAGATCTGCGAGCCGATGTGCGAGTGGATGCCGACCAGTTCCAGCGACTCCAGGCGCAGCACGCGGCGCACCGCCTCGGCGGCGTCGCCGCCGGTGAGGGAGAAGCCGAACTTCTGGTCCTCGTGGGCGGTGGCGATGAACTCGTGGGTGTGCGCCTCCACGCCCACGGTCACCCGGATCTGCACCGGCTGCCTCCGGCCCAGGCGCTGCGCGGCGTCCGCGACCCGGACGATCTCCTGGAACGAGTCCAGCACGATGCGTCCCACCCCGGCCCCGACGGCCTGGTGGATCTCCTCGCCGCTCTTGTTGTTGCCGTGCAGCGCGATGCGCTCGGCGGGCATGCCGGCGGACAACGCGACGGCCAGTTCGCCGCCCGAGCAGACGTCGAGGTTCAGGCCCTCCTCGTGCAGCCAGCGCACCACGGCCCGGGACAGGAACGCCTTGCCGGCGTAGAAGACGTCGGCACCGTCGCCGAAGGCCTCGCGCCAGGCGCGGCAGCGGGCCCGGAAGTCGGACTCGTCCAGGATGTAGGCGGGGGTGCCGAACTCCTCGGCGAGCTCCCGGACGTCCAGACCGCCCACGGTGGTGACACCGTCGGCGTCCCGGGTGACGGTGCGGGCCCACACGCGGGGGTCGAGGACGTTGAGGTCGGCGGGCGGCGCGGCGTAGTGGCCCTCGGGGAGGACGTCGGCGTAACGGGGACCGGCGGGGTGTGCGGATCGGCTCATCGTCTGGTGCTCTTCGCTCTCACAGGTGTCGGGGGGCGCTGATGCCGAGCAGGGTCAGGCCGTTGGCGAGCACGGTCCCGGCGGCGTCGGCGAGGGCCAGCCGGTTCCCGTGAACGGCCGAGGGTTTCTCGTCGCCCTTGGGCAGCGCCGGGCACGTGTCGTGGAAACGGAGGAAGGCGTCCGCGGTGTGCTCCAGGTGCCGGGCCAGCCGGTCCGGCGCGCCGTGCCGGGCCGCGGCCTCCACGGTGCGGGGGAAGTCGGCGATCAGGCCGAGCAGTTCGGCCTCCGCGGGGTGGCGGAGGTCCTCGGCCGCCCCGGGGGCGATGCCCAGATCATGGGCGTTGCGCAGCAGGGCCCGGGCCCGGGCGTGAGCGTACCGGACCCGGAACAGCGGGTTGCTCTCGCGCTGCGCGAGGTGCTCGGCGGGGTCGGTGCGAGGGGCGTCCTCGGCGGGCGGGCGCAGCAGGGCCCAGGCGGTGGCGTCGGGGCCGAGGGTGCGGAGCAGTTCGTCCGCCGTCTGCCGGACGGGGTGCGGCCTGCGGTCGGGCGGGGTGATGCCGGTGGCTCGCCGGAGCCGGTCCAGGGCGGCGGCGAGGGTGTCGGCGCGGGCTTCGCCGGTGGGGGCTTCGCCGGTGGGGGCGGGGGCCTGCTCGGGGGCGGGCGCGTGGTGGCTGCCGATGCCGTAGCGGGGGCCCTGCGCGCGGACGAGGTCGACGAGGGCGCCGTACGACTCCCCCTCAAGGGTGATGTTGAGGAACCCGGGATGGGCGACGTCGACCCGCGCGATGCCGGGAAGGGCGGTGAGGTGGCCCCGGATGACGTCGGCGACGGCGGGGGGCGGTGCGCCGGTGAGGGGGGCCAGTTGCAGGGCCACGTTGGTGGCGTAGTCCCCGCATCCGGGGCGGGGCGGCCGGCGTACGACGACCCGGTCCGGGACGGGCCCCGACAGCTGGAGCTCGCCGGCCTCGACGGCACGGCGCACCGCGCTCAGCACGGTACGGGAGAGCTCGGCGGGGGTCACGTCGGCAAGCCTAGGCGAGGAGGGGGGTGACCACGCGAACCGGTTTCACCCCTCGGGCACGGCCGGTCACGCACGACTGGTCACGCACTGCCGGTCACGCGCTGCCGGGACTGGCGGCGGGGGCCTCTTCCTCTTCTCCGGTCCCCGTCCCGTGTCTCCCCGGGACGTCGGCGAGCGCGCGGACGACGCGCACGAGATCACCGGGCTCGAACGGCTTGCCCAGGAAGGCGTCCACGCCGGCGGCGACACCGCTCTCGACCTCCGCCTGGGTGCAGGCGCTGATCACGACGATGCGGACGTCGCGGGTACGGGGATCGGCACGCAGACGGGCCGCTGTCCGTATGCCGTCCAGACGCGGCATGACCACGTCCAGGGTGACCACATCCGGCCGCACGCGCTGCACGACGTCCAGGCACTCGACACCATCGGCCGCGGTCACGACCTCGAAGCCCTCCAGCTCGAGATTGACCCTGATCAACTGCCGGATGACCTTGTTGTCGTCGACCACAAGCACCCGGCCGGACGCGCCCGGCACACTGCGAAGCCTAGGCGCGCGACATGGGATGCGTCCGCGTTTTCCCCACTTCTTCCCCGACCGGGGGACCCGGGGCGGATGGGGCCGGCGCCTTCCTGAAGGGCGCCCGACGCGGGCCCGACGCCCCGGGAAACCCTGTACACGGTCACCCCCTGCGTACTGGTAAGGTTTCACCCGTCACCGCCACGGCGGACGACACGCCCCCGTAGCTCAGGGGATAGAGCAACGGCCTCCGGAGCCGTGTGCGCAGGTTCGAATCCTGCCGGGGGCACCTCGCACGAGGTGCCAAAAGACCCCGCCACCAGCCAAGACGCTGAGTGCGGGGTCTTTGCGTATGCGCAGCCGTACGCCGCCGAAAGTGGCCGTAGGACGGGGTCTGTGGACAGTACGTGGACAGGATCTTGAGCCATCGACCCAGGTCAGCCCCCGAAAACGCCGAAGGCCCCCGGACAGGTCCAGGGGCCAGGATCGCAGAAGTCCGCGGCGCGTCACTCGTACTCGCGCAGCAGGTCCTCAATCCTGCGGTTCGCGACCTCCTGCCGACCGTCGATGCACTTGGCGTACCGACTCAGCAGCACCTCCACACTGTTGCCCGCCCGTTCGGCAACCTCCGTGGCGTCCACGCCCGCGTTAAGCCACGTCGAGAGCGCCGAGTGCCGCAGGTCGTACGGGCGGCGGGCGAGGGGCGACGCAGCCACGGCCGGCGGCAGCGCCAGTAGCCGAGCCTCCTGCCAGGCCCGGTAGTAGGAGGACGAGGAGACCACTCCCCCGCCCTCGCTGAAGAACAGACGCCCGTCGCCGGCGGTACCGAAGGTGTCGAGGTGGTCCCGGAAGATGGCCACCAGATGCGGTGGAATCGGCACCCGCCGCACGTCCTCAGCCGGCCGGTTCTTCAGCCCGCGGTCGTCGTGGCTCTCCCCGGAGTCGGTCCACTGCTTGCCGACGCTCGGACGCGTGCGATGCAGCAGCGCGGAGCCCCATCCGGTGGCGGGCAGGGTGAGGTCTGTATCGGCGAGGCCGACCGCTTCGGCCGGGCGCAGGCCTCCGAAGTACATCGCGGCGAACAGGCCCACCAGGCGCCGGCCGCGGGCACGGCGGTAGCCGCCGATGTACGACACGGCACACAGCAGGGCGCGGGCCTGGTGAGGGTTGGCGACGACCCGGGGATCTACCTCGCTGGAAACCTTGGGCTTTTGCCACCGGACGCCGGAGAGCGGATTCTCTGGAAACGCGCCGAGGTCGACCGCGTAATGCATGGCGTTGACGAGCGTCCGTCGCTTCCGGCGCACGGTCTCGGCAGCCGCGGCGGTACCGTCCAATTTGAGCTTGAGGGAATCGAGCACGGCACGGCCGATCACCGGGTCGCCGAGATCGGCCAGCGGGCGTGATGCCTTGGATACCCAGTGCAGCGCGTTGGCGATCTCCGGAGGCAGTTCCCGATCATCCGGTCCCGGCAGAACGAAGGCCCAGTTCCGCAGAGCTTTGCGGAGCAGTTCCTCCGAAGGCCGGCCGAGACGGTCGTCTAGAAGCGCCACGGTCACCGACGCCAGCGATTCATTGATCCCGACACGCGTATTCGGCGCGGCGTGGGGCCACTTCATGGCCAGGTACTTGAGCGCGAAGTCGTACCAGGTCAGCGTGGGCTTCTTCTCCGCCATGGACTCAGGAAGACCGCTACCGGAGTCGAACTCTTCACCCTCATGGGCCGCCCGCAGGATCTTGGAGCGGAAGTTTTCGGCGAGCCCCTTGGTCCGGAACGTATCGGAGAATACCTGGCCGCCCACGGACCAGCGCACGTTATAGGACGGTGTCTTGGTGTTCCGCTTGCGAACGGCCCACACCTTCACGTCGAGAGACTTCACGCGGCCGTCCCCTCCAGCTGGCGCAGCCACGCCATGAAGTCACTACGCCACACCCGGAGCTCCCCATTGGGCAGCTTGAAGGCATCTGGACCGTGCCCCAGTTCACGCCAGCGGTAGAACGTGCGGCGCGAGACGCCTCCCAACTCGGCAAGAATCTGCGGAACGGTCATCAATTCGTCTTTCACGCTGCGGCTCCTTCCGTGGCGTGCAGGTCTTGCAGGGCTTCGCGGGCGGTTTCGCGGTTGGTCTGGATGTCGCGGTGGATGGTGGCGGCCAGCCAGGATTCGCCGGGGGTGTGGCCGTGGCCGGCGTAGGCCCAGTGGGCGAGGACGAGCGTGGTGGCCTCTGGGGAGTCGTCGGGGTCGGGCAGGCCGAGGGCTTCGCGTTGTTGGGCGGCGCGGTAGTCGGCGCGAACCTGCCGCAGCGCGCCCAAAGTCGTTGAGTAGCGGCGGGATTTGGTGGAGAAGTGGCCGCGGAAGCCGAGCATGTGGGCCCAGTCGAGGAGCTTGCGGTCCGGGTAGAGCTTGTGGAGGTCGAAGCACGCTTCGATGAGGCGGCGCGGGTGCGGCGGGACGCCGAGGAGTTCGAGGGCTTCGCGGTTGCCGACCCGGCGGTCGACGGTGCCCGTCGTTTCGGCGGCTTTGGTGGCGTACTTGGCCACGTAGGAGGCCACGGCCTGCTCGGTGAGCTCCCCGTCCGTAGTGGCGTCCGCAGAGCGGATGGGCTGGACGTCGAGCTGCGTGCCCCAGCCGAGGGTGCGGGCGGGGTAGTCGCCGGCAGCGGGGACGGGGATGGCGACGCGGCGGGCGGCGGCGTGGATGGCGTCGGTGAGCAGGTCGAGGGTCGCCCACGGCGGGGGCTCGGTGTCGGGTCCGTCGGGGCCGTCGAAGCGGACGACGGCGTGGAAGTGGACGGCGCCGCGGCGTTGGTATTCGGCGACCTTGCCGAAGGAGACCCGGCACTGTTCGCGGGCGGCAGTCTGGGTGAGGCCGGCGCGGGCGGCGATCTCACGGCGGAGGTAGATGGTGAAGTACCGCCACAGGTCGGAGGCGTGGTTGTTCCACAACACCGCACCCGCATAGTCGTACAAGTCGGGGTCCAGGGGCGTGCCTAACGCGGTGTCGTCCTCGCCATGGCGGACGCCACAGCGGCAGGCGCCGGTGCCGGGGCGGTTGTGGACGGGGCCGAAGGAGGGGGCGGTGAGGGTGGCGAACACCTTCGGATGGACCCGCACGGTGGCGGGGGTGCCCTTGGTGGGGTCGCCGATGAGGCCGGCGCGGATGAGGTGGTAGGTGTCGCCGGCGTAGGTCCAGGCGCAGGCAGGGCAGCGGGATGCGCGTCGGTTGCCGCAGGCGACGCGGAGCCGTCCGCCGGGTTCGGTGTCGGTGGAGTAGGCGTGGAGGACGTGGCCGGTGGCCCGGTCGAGGGTCTTGGTGTAGCCGGTCAGGTGGATGGGATCTGCGCAGCCGCCGGTGCGGCGGATCTGTTCCTGCCAGCGGTCGAAGCCGTCCGACTCGGCCACCCGCAGGAGGTCTGCGAGGGTGGTCGGGTCCAGGCCCGCCGCGGTGGCGGTGTCGGTCACGCGATCACCTCTTGGCGGGCGGTGAGGAACGCGGTGCCGATCCAGCGGGTGTAGGCCGGGGGGATGGCTTCGGTGAGTTCTTCGCGGACGTCGGTCCAGGTGATGCCCATCGCGGTCTGCATCTCGGGCACGGTGGCCTTGCCGCCGCCGTTGCCGTAGCCGGCGACGTAGGGGCCGGTGCGGTAGACGCCGTGGCGGTACCCGCGCACGTAGCCGCGGTGCCGAGGGTGCGCGGGACGGGTGGCGGCCCAGCGGCCGAGTTCGAAGTTGCGGTGCCGCAGCACCCCGAGGGCGAACATCTCCCCGCACAGGGACAGGTCTTTGCGGATGCTCGCGCGGCCGTTGGGCTGCTCGATCACGTACGGCAGACCGGTTCGGTGCAGCAGGTCCCGCGTCTCTGCGACGAGGTCGTGGTGGGTGTTGCCCCAGCCCTGGGAGGCGTTGGTGCCCACGGTCAGCGCGCACCGGGCCTGGCAGGGCGGGGAGGCGTGAACGAGGGCGTAACGCTCGATGTCACCGGTGGTGATCAGATGGGCGAGGTGTTCGAGGGCGTCCCCACGGTGGCGGGGGAAGGGGTAGTTGGGTCGGTCGGCCAGGTCGACGCCGTCCACGTCGAAGCCCGCTTGGTGGTAGCCCATGGCGGCCCCGCCGGCGCAGCAGAACAGGTCCAGCACCCGCAGCCCGTTACGAGCAGCCGCGGGGGTCATCGGGTCACCTGGGCAAGGCGCACCGCAGCGGCCGGCGTGGGGACGTGGCCGGTGCCGCGGCAGCCGAGGCAGGCGACGCGGAGCGTGGCGCGGGAACCGTCCGGCAGGCGGGTGCCCGTGGTGATGGCGACGACGGGGAAGCCGTCGCAGTCGCGGCAGACCGGCCGGTTCGAGGCGTGCTGGGGCATGATGAGGGTCCCTTTCGGGTCTGTTGGATCAGGAAGGGGCAGTGGTCCCCGGGGCGGCGGATGTTTGGCGACGGAAGCCGCTCCGGGGGCCGGTCAGCGCTTGCGCGCGAGGTGGAGCGAGACGCTGGCCCCGCCCACCGTTGGGATGGCCGCAGCAGCGGCGGCGGCGATCGTCTGGAACGCGAAGGCCAGGACGACGATGACCAGGGCGGTGCCGGCGCTGACCGTGAGGGTGAGCAGGATCTTCCCGGCGTAGGAGGGCGGCGCGGCCTGGATGACGACGACTTGTCCGGGGTGGATGCCGGGCGGGATCAGTTCGGACGGGCGGTGGTTGGCCCGCAGTTGCGCGTCGGGGTAGCGCACGGTGGGTCATCTCCTTTCAGGGCTGGCAGCGGTGGGTGCGGGCGGCGAGTTCGGCGCCGGAGCGGTCGCGGTAGTCGGTGGAGAAGCCGCAGCCGGGCGCGGTGCAGGCGGCGGAGTGGCGGGTGCGTCCGCGGCCGTCGTGGTAGCTGCCGACCCTCACGGGGCCGATGCGGATCACGTCGTAGAAGCGGTTCGGGCGGGACACGGGGATCGGGTCTCCTTTCAGGCGAGTTGGGCGGCGATCACGTCGGCCAGGGCCGGCGGGACGCCGAGGCGGGTGCGCAGGGTCGCGGTGTCGATCGGCGAACCAGTGGTGGCGTGGTGGGTGTCGGCGACCTTCCGGGCATGCGCCAGCAACGCCGGCGGAACCGAAGGCGAGGACACGGGCGGCGAAGCAGGAACAGGCTCAGCCGACGCGGGCAGTTCGGGCACGTTCTCAGGGGCGCGTTCGACCATGACCTGTGGAGCCGGCTCCGGAGCTGGCACCGCTTCGGGTGCCGGGGCGGGTTCCGCGGTCGGTTCGGGTGCCGGCGTGGGGGTGTGGGCAAGGAGGGTGCCGCCGAGGAAGGCCAAGGCGGGCCATCCGGCCACGAGGATGCGCAGCCAGGCCGGGACGGCATTCATGTCGAGCAGTCCGGCGGTGGCGATGTTCGCCCCGAGGGACGCGGTCAGCGCGATCACGAACCAGGTCCAGGCGGCACGGGCCGGACGACCGGCAGCGCGCAGGATGCGCATGCGGCGCCATGCGGCGACCAGGAGCAGATCGACGGAGACGGGGTAGGCCCAAGCCTTCCAGCCGTGCTGGCCGGCGGCTTCGGCGATGTCGTGCAGGTGGGCAAAGGACAGCGCACCAGCGATCACGGCCTGAATCAGCACGGGGTCAAAGCGCTTGGGGCGGGACATGCGGGCACCTCCTCTCGAAGTAGTCCGGGGTCAGGACGGGGCGGTGCCGGTGCCGAAGCAGGTCAGGCAGAGCGCGGCCTGCCGGTCGCCGGTCTCGCGGCCCTTGCGGGAGCCGACGCGAACGGTCTCGGTGGTCTCGCCGTCGCCCTGGCAGTCCGGGCACTTCGGCTCGGTCTTGGCCGGGCGGCGGGTAGTGGTCTTGCGAGCGGCCATCGCTGGCACTCCCTTCTGGGGCGTTCAGGCATGGGCGGGGTAGGGACCTGGCGCGAAGCGGTCACGCCAACCGGGATGCAGGGAGTGCGGGCTATTCGGTGACCGGGCGGGGCCGGGTCAGCGGCACCACATCGGCCGGCGCAAGGACGGGCGGAACGTCCGGACGGAACGGGTCCAGGGCTGGCAGGCCGGGAACCAGATCCGCGTGGGCCCGGCAGACCGCGGCGGTCTCGGTGATCGAGGTCAGGGGGGTGCGGATGTGGGTCCACCCGCCGGAGGCGTCCCCCGCGACCGCGACCCCGGGCCGGTCGGCGGCAATCGCGGTTGCGGCGTGCATGGCCTCGGGTGAGATATCGCCCAGGCCCATTTCGGCGGTCTGCTTGTCATTGACCCGATGGACCACACGCCCGGTGAGCTGCGCGCGGAGCATGGTGGCGCCCTTGCCGAGTTCCGCGCCGAAGCGCTGGCCGCAGATCTCCAGGTAGATACCGACCGCGCGGGACATCTGCGCCAGCCGAATCAACTGGGTCACCATGCGGTCCCGGCGTTCCTCATCCTTCTTCGTCGCCGTCAGGAACAGTTCCGCGACCTCATCGACCAGGACGACGACGGGAACGGGCCGGACGCTCTCGGGGAGTCCCCAGATGTCGGAAGTGATCTCCCCGTTCGGCGTGGACAGGGCGGTGCCCTGGTAGTCCTTGAGGAGATCGAAGCGGGCTTCCATCTCGCCCACGAGGGCATCGAGCAGGCCGGCGGCTTGTTCCGGGTCGGTGGCCAGGGCCGACAGGCGCGGCGCATACGGGGTCTGTTCCACGCCGCGTTTGCAGTCGATCCCCACCAGGGCGACGGGGAGTTTGGCGAGTTGCTTGATCAGGTTGCGCTGATACATCGACTTGCCCGACTGATTCGCCCCGAGCGTGAGGGCGTGCGGGATCTCGCGGTAGTTCCGGGCGAACGCGGTCCCGTCCTCCCGCAACGCGACCGGCACCACCATCGGGCCGGTGGGAAGCCGGCGCGGCATGCGGACCTGTCGGAGGACGTCGTAGCCGGTCATGCGGAGCTCCACCACGCCGGGCTTGATCTCGGCCACGTGCACGGCGTGGACTCCCCAGGCGTGCCGGAGCCGGTTCGAGGCCGCGGCGACGTCATCGGGTTCCAGGCCGGCGGGGAGCCGGAGGCGGACGCGGAGGCCGGTGGCGGAGCCGGCGACGCGGCGGATCTTCGGCGGGACCGGCTGCACCTCGCGGCGAGCCAGGTTTCGGACCATGAACGCGCGCAGCCGGGACGGGGCCACCGTCAGCCCGCACACGTCCATCGTGGAGGCGTAGGTGAAGTGGAACCTGCCTAACGCGACCGGCAGACCCACCAGCGACCAGTACACGCCCGGCGCTTTCACCTTGGCGTAGCCCAGGCCACCAGCAGCCCCCACCAGCGGGGTGCCGATCTCGATCAGCGTCGCCAGATCCACGGCTCAGACTCCCGCCGTGATGGCCACCGCGCGGAACGAGATCCCGTGCCGGGTCTGGCCGTTGAACGTGTTCTCCCAGTCCCGGGCCCGCAGGCCGATCACCGACACCGGCGTCCCCGGCGTCAGCGTCGCCTCCACCCCCGTCGACGGCACGGTCACCTGGTACAGGTTCCCCTCACCCTCGTCGGAGATCAGGAGACCCACGGTCATCAGCTGCGCACCGGTCTCCCGGTCGACCGCAACCTCACCCGTCTGCTTGCTCACCAGCTTCGGGGTAGGCGCAGTCGCCACGAACACCACGGCCGTAGAAGTGTCGATCTTGAAGGACGGCATGATGGAAGTTCCTTTCGAGGACGAGGGAGGGTGGCGGAGCTGCTTGGCGGTAGATGCGCCGCCCTCCCAGGGGAATCGCAACGGCGGAGCCATCACGAATAGAGTGCACTATCACAGACTAGTGTGCAACACCTTCGAGCAAGAGAGGGCGTGATAGTCCGCGCCCCTCGGTACGATCGGCGCATGAGCGTCCCCCCAGACGATCCGAGGACGAAGGCGAGTCGCATCGCCGAGACCCTGCGGACAGAGATCGCGTCCGGACAGCCGGGCCCGGGAAGGAAGTTGCAGTCCCTTCGAGAGTTGGCCGACCGCTTCCAGGTCCACCCGGTCACGGTGACCAAGGGCCTCCAGGAGTTGATCGATGAGGGCCTGATCAGGTCGGTCCCCAACCGGGGGTACTTCGTCAAGGACGACACCGGCGATGACAGCGGCGCTGCACGGCCGGCTGCCTCCGACGTTCGGGACGAGATCAAGGCGCTCACCTCCGAGCTTCAGCGGCTTGCCGCCCGAGTGGCCAAACTGGAGGAGCGAGCCGATCACCCGGGCAGCGCTTAACGTGTGAGACACCATGCGCGGTGCGTGATCGGGTGGCCAGTGACATCGAAGGTGTCACGGGTGGACAGCAGTGGTGACAACCCCTTGTCACCCCCGTGTCAGGGGCTCATTGGGTGCCAGACTCGAAGCAGGCACCCCGATGGGAGGGCACATGAGCGACGAACGGCCTGCTTGGGCGCGACGTATTGCGGGAGAGCGGGAAGCGCGGCAGTGGTCGCAGGCGGAAGCCGTTGCCGCGTTGCGCGCCCACTCGCCCAAGCCTCTGCCTGAGGGCGCCAGCATGCTGCGGCAGTGGAAGCGCTGGGAGTCCGGCGAGGTCCTGCCCAGCGACTTCTACCAGCCGATCATCGCCCAGACTTTTGGCACCGTGACCCATGCGATCTTTCCGGTGGCCGGACGACGCGACGGCGGCGCTGAGATCGCAGCGGCCAGCGGCATGGAAACCTTGGACATACTGAGCCGGCTGCAAGCATCCGACGTCGACAACGCCACGCTTGACGCGCTCCGTATCACCACCGACCGCCTGTGCTCGGAGTACCCGCACCTTCCCAGTGGCCAGCTCGCCATCGAGGGTCGCCAATGGCTGCGACGCATTGCCAGCCTCCAGTCTCAGCGGCTCACGCTCGCCCAGCACCGAGAGGTACTGGCCCTTTCCGGCTGGCTTGCCCTCCTGGTGGGGTGCGTCGAGTACGACATGGGAGACCGTGCCGCCGCCGAAAGCACCCGTCGAGCAGCGTTGTCCCTCGCTCACGAAGCCGAGAACGCCGAGATCGCTGGATGGGCCCACGAGATGCGCGCCTGGTTCGCTCTCACAACCGGCGACTACCGCGGCATCCTGGCCGCATCTCAGGCAGGCAGCGAAGCCGCCCCAGGTAAGGGAGTCGCCGTTCAGCTGGCAGCACATGAGGCCAAGGGATGGGCGCGTCTCGGCGACCGCCGGCAGACCGAAGTCGCCCTGGATCGGGGCCGAAAGCTACTGGAAGGCATGGCCTACCCCGAGAACCTCGACCACCACTTCGTGGTTGACCCCGCCAAGTTCGACTTCTACGCCATGGATTGCTACCGCCTACTGGGCGAAGACCGATTCGCCGAGAACCTGGCCCACGAGGTCATCCGGGCCGGAACCGACTTCGACGGGGCGGAGCGAGCGCCCATGCGGATGGCTGAAGCCAGGGTCACCCTTGGCGTGGTCGCCGCACGACAAGGTGATCTTGAGCAAGCCGTCCAGTACGGCGAGTGGGCCCTCAAGGGTGAGCGCCAGTCCCTCCCATCGCTACTCATGGTCAGCCGTGAGCTCGCTGCCATCGTTCACCGTGACTTCGCCACTGCCGCAGCCGGTAGGGAGTACTTGGAGAATCTGACAGCACTCGGCCGCGTCAGCTGAGCCCCCGCCTCCAAGGGCGTCGTGCCACAGCAGGGGTGCAACCCTCGCGGTCCTCCTACACCTAGGGTACGAGGCGGAACTGGGCTAACCCAGGGCAGCACACGAGGCTGCCGAGTGGAGTGTCAAAGCGGTCGCGTCGAGCGCCAACTGGCGAACGCACCGTCCCGCGCCCTGATGCCGGACGTATCGCCCCAGGTGCTCACCGCCGCCTCGGGGCGCTGGGCTGGTGGATCAGACAAGTACGCGTTCATGCGCGGCCAGTCACGCCGCTCGCTCGGTAGACGCTCGTACCAGGACACGCCGCGAAGGTTGCATGTCTTGCAGAGCAAGCCTCGTACGCAGCGTCCGCACGACCCCGACCTGTCACAGCATGCGTGATCGTGGTCGACCTGCCAGTAGGAGATGCCCTCCATGCCGCCGTCTCCGGGATGCTCGCCGCATATCGCGCACTCGTCATCCTGCACACGGAGGATGGCGTTCATTCTCCAGATCGTCAGCCCGTACCGCCGGGCTTGCCGGTAGGCCCCGCTGCAAGTGGCGCAGTGCCCCATGACCCTGCCAGTCGCATCAAAGTCGATGGGGTCTTCACAAACCTTGCACCAGTATTCGTCGTCCATCCAGTCAACTTCGCGCCTGCGTGCCACGTGCAGAACGTAGCGCCAAGGTCGGACACCGGACTTCCGGAGGCCGAACCTCGCCCACATCTGCGGATCTTGTTACAGATTTCTCTACCTCATCAAGGCGCTCCCGCCGCGCACAGCGCGGCGGCGCGCGGCCCGGCGCCTCGGCCCGACGCTCCTGTCTTCGCCCCGCTCCGGCCCGGCCGCCGGCCGCCCGCCAAACGGCGGAGGGGTGCTGAGGAGAAGCCCGCTATGGGTGGGGACGGTCGGCTCCACGGCTTTAGCCACCTCCCCGGTCCGGGACCCGCGCCGAGCAAGACCAGGGGGCCACTCGGACACATTGCGGGCAGGGGCAAGCCTGCCCGAGTTGCCAACCAGCGTACGGCCCCCTGATCATGCCCGGCCCCAGCCCTGGCAGGCCACCGGCCAAACCCGCTCCGCCGCCCTCCGACTAGACGATCAGTGCTGACCCGGTCGCGACGGGCTGGACTACCCGTTCACATGCTCGGGACGCATGTATCGATAGAGCCGCAGGAAGTCCCGCGCATCCTGCTCTTTTAGCCAGGGCGCTTTCAATTCGTCGCCAGCCGGAAGGGGAAGTTGCTCTTCGAGGGCGCGCCGCTCCTTGGCTGTCAGGATTGGCACCCTGACCTCCAGCGGCTCGTCGCCCGCAAAGCGCACGAAGTCCAATTCTTGAAAACGACAACTATCGAAGGATACTCGATTGCTCAGACCGACAACTATCCCGCCGATCGTCTGCATTTTTGCATTATCAGCGTAATGGATGTCGATTACTTGCTTCCATTCAGCGCTAACCTGCCTATCCCTCAACGCCTTAACAATCACGTCATTCAGCACAGTTTTCTGGGCGACCGCGAGACCCCACAGAGCCAAGGACTCGTCCGTCACTTGGGGAGGTATTCGTTCTTCCCCAATGAGATCCACGAGCTGCTGCCGGCGGCCATCCATTTTCCGTTCCGGGTGCGCGTTGAGTGTGACGAAGAGAGCACTTCCCGGCTGCAGTCTCCCACATAGCAAAGAAACGTCGTGGATCGCTTCTTCGTTAAGTCGCCGGGTGTAGTCGAGCCACACAATGCTCAACTTATCCCAACCAATCTCTCCGAGCACCTCGCTCGCACGCCCCGGGACGATCTCAATAGTCTTGAAGGGGCGATTGAATTGATACCGATCCATAGATCCGGTATCCGCTTCGATCGATGTCATGACATTTATATTGAGCGCTCTGTGCATGAGGTGAAAATCAACGAACTCCAGGGCACCGAACCCCACGTACTGATACTCTTCAAGACTCGCCATGGCAGTTAGGCGACGGCACACATCGACGATCATGTGTCTCTGCACCGCTTTGGACGGCCGAAGCTGATAATCAATTCCAGCCACTAGTCATCCTCTCCCACTTGGCGCTCGTAGAAGAAGTCAAAAGTACGCCGTCCCACTTCCGCGACAGCCGAGGTATCCAACACTTCCGCTACCGCTTCGTAGCGCGATTTTTCCACGGAGTATTGAATCTTCCGCAGGTTAGGGCGATTGACGACGAGCCGAGGTGTCGGATAACTGAAGCGCGTCGACAACTGGATGTCCCGGAGTCGAACCTTCGGAGCTTCGGCAAGGGCCTGTGCGATCGGGCGATCCTCTGGCAGCTCGGCGTTCTGACGCTCAGATTTAACCTTATTAAGCATCTGCACTACTTCAGTGCCGGCCTGCTTGATTTCAGAGGCGATCCTGCGCCAAACCCGTGAGTCTTGATCCACCCCGGTCTTCGTTGTATTCCACGGCAGAAGCTCGTTGTACGCCGAGTCGATGAAAACGTACCCTCGGAACCGGCGATACTGCGGGTGATACACCGGAAGACCATCACCCCAGCCCGTGAGTGACGTTCGGTCTGCGGCAATCAGTAGTCGGTTGTTGCAGAATACGTACCAGCCTGCGTCGCGCTCGCGCTTGAACTCCTCCGCCTGATCGTCACTTTCAGGCCCCGCAAACTCAGAGACGCCAGCATAGATCTTGACGTTTACAACACCGGCTGGCTCATCGAGTACCAGAGTCCTGTAGAGCGGGCGAACCTCATTGCTTTGCTGCAACTCCGGAACAAACGGGATTACAGCTTCACCCTGAAGGATTATGCGCAGCCCGCGGTCCATCGCTTCCCGATGACGCAAGCGCAGTTGGTATCGAAGGTTCCCCAGAGTCTGCGTCGAAGCGAAATCCTCTGCCACCGTGTCATGAAGAGAGGTGACCACTATCCGAGTTCCGACACCTTCTCGGCTGGCGTCATAATTCTCGTCTACATGGCTCAGCGTAAAGGTCCAGTCGGAATCCTGCTGCTTCGCCCAGTCATCCACGTCGACTTCGAGCGTGAAATGACTATCGTCAGTTCGGGACTCTACGCTGAACCAGCGCCCCATCTTGAAGAGGGCACGCTTCATGCCGACACCGAACTGCCCCACAGACCCCGGGATGCCTACGACGGATTTGGGCCTGCCAAACCGGAAGGCGTAATCTCTAGCTATGGCGACAGAAATTCCGCCACAGTTATCAGAGATCTCAAATCGATCAGCACTGATCGTCAGCTCGACTTGGAGGCCGTCGTAGTTACCCTCCCCGCGCTGACGACGCGCACCATCAACACTGTTATCGACCAAATCCAAGATCGCTGGAAGCAGCTCGATGTCCTTGACCAGCATGTCGATGAAGAAGTGCTTCTCAGGACTGGCCTCAACACGCCTGGAGACCTCAGCAGAATCGGTCATATCGTCCCCCCAACCTCGACGTGGTCATCCCCGCATGATGGCAACACCACGCCGTCCCCCGCCACTTGCCACGGCGAAAGCGCATGGTAGTAGTACGTTCGGCTAGCGCACAAGGTCGCGATTGTGCGATCGTCAGGTGAGGTTGCGAGGCAACAACGGTTGGTCAGGGGGGACATGGTGCAGTCAACGAGCAAGCGCCGGCTCGTCGCGCTCGACCTGTTCGCAGGGGTCGGAGGGCTCTCTCTGGGCTTTGAGCAGGCAGGATTCGATGTCCTCGCGGCCGTGGAGTACGACCCCGTCCACGCAGCAGTGCATAAGTACAACTTCCCCATGACAGAGGTGATCTGTCGGGACGTCAAGAACCTCAGTGGGGCGGACGTTCGCCAGGCCGCCCACAGGGGGTGGCGGCTGCATCACCCTTCAGGGCCAGCCTGGGATGGCGCGGTTGACGTCGTCATCGGCGGCCCATCGTGTCAGGGGTTCTCGACGATGGGTCGACGCGATCAGGACGACGAACGAAATGACCTACTTCTCGAATTTGTTCGAATAGTTGTCGAGATCCGACCGCGTGCATTCTGCCTGGAGAATGTTCCTGGACTACTCCAAGAGCGATACACGCCAATTCGCGAGAAGGCTCTAGATAGCTTGCGGGATGCCGGCTACAAAATCACAGGTTTTGATCGACCGGTGAGCGCAGCAGACTTCGGCGTTCCACAGAACCGTAAGCGCGTGGTGATCCTCGGAGCCCTCGAAGCTGACGTGCCTCCCTTGAAGCCGAGTTCGATGCCAGTCACTGTTGCCGACTCGTTCGCAAGACTCCCGGATGCGTCGGACAGTCCGGAGCTCATGACGATGGACTCGGTCGGCAGGGACACTTTTCCGATTAGCCCCTGGAATCACGCCGATTCTCTTTATGCAAGACGAATGACAGGGGATGAAGTCGACCCGGAGGATCGCTCAAGGCGCCGCAACTGGGATTCATCACTGCTTACCAATTCACGTCTCTCGGCCCACACCTCAGAATCTATCCGGAGATTCGAACTTACCCCACAAGGTGCGGTTGAGCCGGTGAGCCGCTTTTACCGGTTGTCACTGAGTGGACAGTCTCGGACTCTACGTGCGGGCACGGGACGTGAACGGGGGGCCTTTACGTCTCCCCGGCCACTTCACCCAGTTAGGCACCGAGTCATAACTGTGCGAGAAGCCGCGAGGCTACATTCATTCCCGGACTGGTTCAGGTTTCACATCACAAGCTGGCACGGACACAGGCAGATCGGAAATTCCGTCCCTCCCCTTCTTGCCCGGGCAGCAGGGAAAAGTATCGCAAAGGCTCTACATGCTAGCCCTACGCGTGCACGGTCCGTCTTGAATTTCGGAGACGAATCTCTACTTTCGATGTCCATGGCCGAAGCTGCCCAGTTGTTCTCCGCTAATCCTTCTGAGATGCCTGCTCAAAGGACACGCAAGTAATCACACTAGCCGGTGATGCAGGGTCAATAAGAGGTAGAACCCAGGTTATTTGATATTTACGGTGTTTCTGCGCTGCCCTCAGTTCTCTCTCGTCGCTCTGCTTCCTCTGCTTCACGAGCATACTGTCTTTCCTCTTCCCGGTGCCGCAAGGACGACCGAGCCTCCCGCAACCAGAGATTAGGCTCCGGAAATGCGTCCTCTCGTTGCCAAGCACCCACGAAGGCGACTGCTTGATCTACCAAGCCGCCTAGAACCCATTCGCGAGGGCGCCGAAAATACGCATACTCCAGCTCGTAGTCCCAACCCTCAAGAAGATCAAAGATTTCACGCAAACGACTGCGTAGTTCCTCGTGGCGGATTGCCTCAATGGCGATGCGAACCGGCGCTAACAACTCGCCCAGGCCACGTTCCCACTCTTCCTCTGCAGCCGCCAACTGAGCGTGAGTGATGCCATCCGCTTCACGCCGACGGGGGTCCGGTACTGAACGGATGTGGCGGTGAAGTGCCGCAAAGGTGGCGGCGAGCACCGCGACTGCGGCGTCTTGCTTGGTTTCTAGGCGAGCCTGCTTAGCGTCCGCAATCGCTCGCACCTGCGCCTGGTGTGTGCCGGCGTAGGAAGCCGCAGCGCCAACGACTGCCCCGACCAGGCCAGTGAGGGGAGTAAGCCAATCCACGGGACCAGTGTCTCAACTGAGTCGCTGTGGGTCCCACGTTCGGCAGTTCCCAACTAAGACTTACCCAACGCGGTATGCAGCGCACCGTCTCCCTCGGATGCGAGTGGCACCGCGCCAGGACCTGCAGTGCTTCCTCAGCACCACTCCACCGAGCCAACGGTCCATGGCAACCCGGAGACCATCAATCCCGCCTGGGACGTCCCCGGGTGAGTGTCGAGGGTGACCGCAGCAGTTTGAAGCCGGGTGTCCTGCCCACTCCCCAAACCGCGGAATCATATGCGTGTTGGACTTTGAATCCTCTCCGAATCGAAACCCTCCCACATCGTGTCAGCGCCGGCCAGTACTGTCAGCAGAAGAACGCAAGACAGTGCTGTAGTGGGGGCAAGCGTGGGTGGCCAGTTGCGAGTTGGTCGGGTATATCGATATGCGTCCAGTAAGGACCCGGAACCAGCCGATCTGGATGGTTATCCGAATTTCTATCACGTGACGCACTCCCCCAACCTCAACCGAGCCCAGTTGGATGCTGGGGTCAACGGGATGGCCAAGGTCGAGGCGCCTGATGGCCCACGGCGTCCCGCGATCCTCATCAGGTCGAGTCCTTGGAAGGCGGGAAGTGAGCAGACGCCATGGCACGACGTGTTCAACATGGACAGCGGACACGTCCGTTACTTCGGTGATCACAAGGCCGGTATGTCCGTTGCCCCTGGTACCACCACGGGCAACGCGGCTCTACTGGAAGACTTCGCTGCCCATCAGGGACGTACACCGGAGCAGCGAGCGGCCTCCACGCCCCTGCTCCTGTTCCGCACCGTCTCGCGCAGTGGCAAGACCAAGGGACATGTCGAGTTCTGCGGGCTGGGCGTCATCGAACGTGCCGAACGGTTGGTCCAGTGGGGCGGTCCCGAGCACACGACGTTCATCAACTATGTCTACGACATTGCGCTTATTGACCTCACGAACGAAGACGACGAAGTCTGTTGGGAGTGGATTCACTCCCGCAGAGACGAGTCAGTTTCCGATGAGAGAGCGCTTGGCTTGGCTCCACGGGCCTGGCGTGAGTGGGTATTGCACGGCAATTCGGCCTTGCCCAGACTCCGCCGGCGCGTAGCTCGCGCCAAGGTCACCAAGGTGCCGGAGCAACGCCCCAAGGCTGCCACCACCGAGGCCAAGGATCTTGAGCTGATCTACAAGTATTTCGATGGGCGCAAGCACGACTTCGAGGCGGTAGCTTCAGCCGTAGCCGCACGTGTTCTTCGTGGCACAGGGAACAGCTATCTCGAGGGTTGGCTGACTCGCAGGTCCGGAGACGGCGGCGCAGACTTTGTAGGCCGGCTGGACCTGGGCAGCGGGCTGGCCGGCACCAGTCTGGTTGTGTTGGGGCAGGCCAAGTGCGTCAAGCCCGACAGTCTCATCACGGCAGAGCAGATCGCTCGCGTAGTGGCTCGCCTTCGCCGCGGCTGGATCGGCGTCTACGTGACCACCGGTGCCTACTCCGTCGCCGCCCAGACGGAGATGGTCGAGGACCAGTATCCGATCGTCCTGATCAACGGTTTGGACCTCGTCCAAGCGCTCCGGAGTATGGCCCGCGACGACCATGGCGGCGACCTAACCGCTTGCATAGAACACATACTGAGTGGGCGAGAAACCGCGGTTACTAACAGGCGTCCTGAAGAGATCCTGCTCGAGTAGCCAGTCTGCAGCTTGCGGCCCATTCGTGGACACAAGCTGTGCGCGAGGGGACTTGCAGCCCGCTGAACTGTGGAGCTAAGTGGGACGTACGGGGCCTCCGGAGCCGTGTGCGCAGGTTCGAATCCTGCCGGGGGCACCTCGCACGAGGTGCCAAAAGACCCCGCCACCAGCCAGAACGCTGAATGCAGGGTCTTTGCGTATGCGCAGGCGTGTGCCGCCGAAAGTGGGCATAGGACGGGTCTGCGGACTAGATCTTGGGACATCGACCCAGGTGAGCCCCGACATCGTCCGGGCTGGCACGCCAATCCTGGCTGCTCTGAAGGAGCGGATGCGACGCCGCAGACCGATGAAAGGCTCGGTATCTCCGCCGTGATCTTGGTTCAGAAAGGAGGCGTCCTGACGGGAGGTCAACTACGAGTTCCGGCGATGGCGCGCCGCGGCGTAGGCCGCTTCGATCCGCGCTGTGCTCATTCCAGGGGCGTGCTGAGGTCCAGATCTGCGCCAAGTTTGGCGATCAGGGCCGGCGCGAGCGGCGGGACGTACTGCCGCGCCCACTACTCGACGGCGGAGACAAAGCCACTCAACTCGCCCTGGACGGTACGGAGCAAGCCCAGGATGTCAGCCACCGCGATCTCGACGGGGTGATCCGGGGACGGTCCTTCAGCGTCACCCCCATCGGGCCACAGCCGAACGACCCGGCCCGCATGCTCAACGCGCGGTGTGGGGCTGTGGCCGAGCCAGGGAACCTCCCCATCGAGGAGGATGAACCATTCCCGCCAGTCCTCCAGTCCGGAACAGCAGCCTGGACTTATCTCCGTGCCGGCGTCGGAATCGCGAACGCGCAGGCCTCCCGGCGCGATGACGCGTTCGGCCTCGGTCAGACGGCGAACCGGTTCACTGGCGTCCAGCGCTGGGACGTCGTTGCCTGAAGCGGCTGAGTTGTAGTCGGTCAGGGTGGCCGTCGCCGTGCCGACCTCAAGCGACGACATGCGGCTGGAGAGGCGAACGAACTGGTAGGCGGGCACGTCGGCGATGGGCCACAACACGAAGTCGGCGGTGTCACCGACCTCAAGGACGGCATCCATGATCAGCACGGATTCAGTGTCCCTGTCTGCGCGAGCAGACGCCCCGAGTTTTTGAGCAGGTACGCCACGGAGACGCTGAGTCGAAGGCCGTGACGAACGGGGTCAACCGTCCGTGTACGCGGGCGTGGACAGGATCGTGAAGCGGCGGCCCAGGTCGGCGTTCTCGCGGACCTCGCCACGTCACCTCTCCCAGTATTTGCTCAGCTGACCTTCCATGAACGGATGCGGTCCCGCACTCACCTCGCCGGCGAAGGGGTGTTCCAGGACCAGGACGAGGGTGAGGCTCAGGCCTACCAGCAACGCGATCGACCCCACGAAAAGCAGCTGCACCTTGAGGTTCCTCACCCCGTAAAGCAGAGTGACCAGCATGACGATCAACGCTCCCCCGTAGGTCAGGACCTCCAGGAGGGGCGGCAAATGTTGCGTTGCCGCCAGGATGCGGGTTCGGCGCTGTGCGGTCACATCGTTCAGTCGCTCCACGGACTCGCTGTAGAAGGCCTGCTCGGAAGCGCTCTTGGGGTTGTATTCCTGGAGGGCTCCGTACAATGCCTCGAGCTTGCCCGATGTCGCGCTGAGGCTGTTCTTTCCGTGGCGCATCAGTGGCCACGCGTCGTCCACGACAGCGTGGACGTAGCCGCCGATCGCGCGGTCCAGTTTTACCTGCACGTCGTCCGGGAACGAGTGCGCGTTGCGGGAAATGACCGCGAGATCCGTGGCCTCCGAAGTCACCACCGCTTGAACTTGCTCGAGGTCGGTCCACAAGGTCACGATGACGAAAGCAAGGACGATTCCGTAAATGGCGCCGAACAGCTCGAGCACCGTGCGGGACACGTCATTGGTCACGCCATTGCTCAACTCAGGGAAAACGCGGCGCGCCACCAAGCAAGCAGCAAGCGACAATACGACGACGCCTCCGACAATGAGGAGCGCGAGGCTGGTCGTATTCAGGTTGTTGAGTAGCCAAAGTCCCACGCCGACGACCCTACCCAGCTCACGGTCGCGTTCAGGGTCGGCGCGACCGCCGCCCGCCGCTGGATCACCGTGGCAGTCGAATTACCGGGCAAGCCGTCGCCACCCTGAGATCCTGGCGGCTGCTCCCCGAGTTCCACACTGCGAGGACATGCATGCCTGGCCTCGAATCCGATTGCCGTTCCGAGGGCAACCGCGCATCCTGCTGGGGTGCGCTTCTCGATCAACATCCCCAACTTCGGTGACTTCGCCGACCCCCGTAACGTCGCCACTGTCGCGGTTGCCGCCGAACAGGCGGGCTGGGACGGGGTCTTCGTCTGGGACCACGTACTGCACCGGCGGCACCAGGGGCGTCCCTTCGGGGACCCCTGGATGCTGCTGACCGCGGCCGCACTGGCCACCTCCCGGATCCGGCTGGGCACGCTGCTCACGCCGGTTCCCCGTTACCGTCCGCAGCAACTCGCCCGCCAGGTGGCCACCCTGGACCACCTCAGTGGCGGCCGCGTGATCTTCGCCGCGGGCCTGGGCGGTCCGATCGAGGACGAGTACGGCAGCTTCGGTGACGCCGCCGAGCCGCGCCTCCTCGCCGAGCGACTGGACGAGGGGCTGGACCTGCTGCGGCGCTTCTGGTCCGGCGAGCCCGTGAACCACCACGGCCGGCACTACGAGGTCCGGGACGTGACGCTGCTGCCCCCCACCGTGCAGCGGCCGGGTCCGCCCGTGTGGATCGGTGGGTTCTGGCCGCGCCGGGCGCCCATGCGGAGGGCAGCGCGGTGGGACGGTGCGGTGCCGCTGTTCGAGACGGCCCGGCATGGCCAGGTGCCCGATGTGGCCGAGGTGCAGGAACTGGTCGGCTACGTGCGCAAACACCGTTCCGCCGGGTCCGAGCGCCCCTTCGAGTTCGTGCTCGGCGGCGCCACCCCCGCGGACGCCGCCAAGGCCAGGGACGTGATCGGTCCGCTGCACGACGCCGGCGCCACCTGGTGGGACGAGCGGCAGGTCCAGAGCGAACCGGACCTGGATCGCCTGCTCCCCGTGCTGCGCCGCATCGAGGCCGGACCGCCGGTGGTCCCATGATGCAGGTCAGGACCATCAGGGTGATGCTGAAAAGGGGATTTCCCTCCGATATCCACAGGAGATCCCATGACGGACGCAGCCAAGACCGAGCTGTACGCCGTAGACCTGACTGACGCGGACTGGGTCACGAGCAGCTACAGCAACAGGTGGGACAAGATGTGCGTGGAGGTCTCGGACCTCGGCGGCGGAGCGGTCGCGGTCCGCGATTCACGCAACAAGGACCTGCCGCCGCTGCGATTCACCGCGGAGGAGTGGACGGCATTCCGACTCGGCGTGCGTGACGGCGAGTTCGGCTAGAGACCCCACACCATGTCCGCGCTGTGCGCGGAGTCACACCGTTGCTGCTGCTTAGATCATCGCCATGACGGACTGGTCTCGGCTCCATCACGCCTACGGCACCGCGGAAGACATCCCGGACCTGCTCGCCACCGTGAGCCCGGACGTGCAGCACCCCGGATGGAATGAGCTCTGGTCCCGTCTGTGCCATCAGGGCACCGTCTACTCGGCGAGCTATGCGGCCCTGCCTGCTCTGACCCGGCTGGCGCGCCAGTGGTCGGCCACCGATCGGCGGATGGCCCTCGTCCTGGCCGGCGCCATCGTGGCCAGCACGGATCAGCCGTACGGCGATGAGGATCCCCGAGTGACCCATGCCTCGGAGATGGCCGAGCTCATGGAGCTGACCGACGAAGCCCTGCGGGACCCCGGACTCGTCGATGCCTCCACGGACTACGTCCACGTGCTGGCCGCGCTCCTCAGTTTCGAAGGCGTCGACGTTTGGGGCGAACTCCTCGACGGGTTGAACGACGAGGAGTACGAAGTCGTCTGCCCCGCCTGTGAATCCGAGAACTTCATCGTGTTCGGGGAGCACGGCTACTTCTCCACCACGGACACCATGTACATGCGGCAGACCGCGGGGAGGAGACTGCCGCTGCAGCCGCTGGCCCCCTCATCGCTGGACGGCGTGGCGCACAGGCTGCACTCCCGGGCCATTGCGGACGGCCATCCCGATGTCGCACACAAACTGACCTACGTCTTCGGCTCCGCGCGGTGCGCCCACTGTGATGCGGTCTTCAGTGTCGAGGAAGCCATCGTCGCCCTTTGGGGATGACGGCTGCGCTCGCACGCGCCGGTTCGCCCCCTCCTGCCGGCGGGCTGTCGACGCGACCGGTGGGCGACCGTCTCCGCGGCCGCGGACCGCGCCGCCTTATTCCGCTCCCACCCATCAGTGGCCAGACCGTGAGGTATTTCATAAAGCCGACAGAGCGGGCATCGGGCCGGTCGCGGCCCGCCCAGGGACAGCCCGCGCCCGGTTCCCCGAACCGCCTGGCGGGAGCCGCACGACATGGGCCGATACGCCGGCCCCGATGGGTTGCCCACGTCGTGCATGCCACGTTCCGCATGGACATAGAGCGATGAATCCGACTAAGCAGTGACACGTCACACACGGGCATTCGCTTGCCTCGCGGGCGCCCTCGGAGTGAGATCGCGGGCAACGGCCGAGTCTGGTCTAGTCCACTTCGAGGAGCATCTATGCGCAGGATTCATGCGCGGCGGCGCACTGCGGTCGCCGCAGCCTGGATCACCAGCCTCACCAGTATCGCGACCATAACAACGCTCATGTCCGGTTCCATCGCCGTCGCCGACCCCGTGCAGTCGCCACAGGGGCTCAAGGCCGTGCCGACGACCGGCCAGCAGTCGGGCAGCGCCGCCGGCCGCTTGATGACCACTGACCAGTGCCGCGCGAAGTGGCGGATCGGCTGCTACTCCGCGGCCCAGTTCCGCCAGGCGTACAACCTGAACCCGCTGTACCGGGCGGGAATCACCGGCAAGGGGCGCACGATCGTGATCGTGGACCCCTTCGGCTCGCCGACCATCCAGAAGGACCTGGACGTCTACAGCGCCCGGTTCGGCATGAAGAGCACCCACGTCGACGTGGTCAAGTGGGGCAAGGTCCCGCGCTTTGATCCCAACGACGCCGACCAGGTCGCCTGGGCCGGGGAGACCACCCTCGACGTGGAGATGGCGCACGCCGTCGCCCCGGACGCCCGCATCGTCCTGGCGGAGACCGCGGTGGGCGGGATCGGGGAGGGCACCACCGGACTGCGGGAGGTCATGGACGCCGAGAAGTCGCTCATCGACCGCGGCGTGGGCGATGTGATCAGCCAGAGCTGGGGCGTCGCGGAGAACAGCTTCCCCGGCTTCCGCAAGGGTGACTTCTCCAGCATCGAGAACCTGCGGTACGCCTTCAAGGACGCGCACAAGCACGGTGTGACCGTGGTCGCCGCCTCGGGCGACAGCGGAGCCACCGACACCACCCCGAACGGCAAGGACCACTACCCGTACCGGGTCAACGCCTGGCCGACCGCCGACCCGCTGGTGGTCTCGGTCGGCGGCACCCAGCTGCACCTGGACTCCCAGGGCGACCGCATGGCCCCGGACAGCGTCTACAACGACGCCGGCGCCGGTGGCGGCGGCCTCTCCCACGTCTTCACCCGTCCCTCGTACCAGAACGGGGTGGAGCAGGTCGGCGGCCACCGCGGCACCCCGGACCTGTCCATGTCCGCCTCGCTGAAGGGCGGCGCATGGGTGTACTCCAGCTACGACCCGAAGCGGGTCGGCTGGGACGTCTACGTCGGCACCAGCGAGGCCAGCCCCCTCTTCGCGGGCATCGTCGCCCTGGCCGACCAGGCCGCCGGGCACCGGCTGGGTGACATCCACCAGGCGCTGTACTCGCTGTACGCGCAGTCCTCGTGGAACCCGTACACCGGGATCGTGGACGTCGAGGACGGCACGAACAACAGCTACGCGGGAGTCCCCGGCTACACCGCGGCCAGGGGCTACGACCTGGCGACCGGCGTCGGCACGATCGACGCGGCCCGCTTCGTCCCGGCCCTCGCCCAGCAGCGCTGACCACACCCCGTCCCCGAGGCGCGGGGCCCGGCGCACCTCTGCCGGGCCCCGCGCCTCGCCGGTGGCTCGCATGCGCGAGCGCATTGCCGCGGGACCCCCTGGAGCGTGCCGCTGCTTGCAGGTCGAGAATCCGACACCCTTCCTTCACCTTGGATTTCCATTCTGGATGACCGCATTTCCGGGTGATTCACCCATCTGCCACCAACTCGAAGCCCGAGCAATGCCCCGTTGAGGCCAAGTCGCGGCGATTTCCTTCCGATAGTTCGTATCTGGACTATTGGCGAAATGAAACCACTCCGGAGGCGCGGCCGTTGACCCGCCGCGCGCGCCGGAGGAAAGATCGCGGCCGACCTTGATCGCTTTGATGGGGAGGCTTCACATGGGCACGATGAGGAAGCGGATGGGCACCCTGCTCGCGGCGACCGCTGTGGCGGTCGGTGTGTCCTTCGGGGCCGGGGCGGGTGCCGCCTCGGCGGCGCCGCGGCTCACGTACACGTTCAGCTCCTACGACGACGGCAAGTCGGTGATCCTCTACCTCTACGCCGACGGCGACTACGCCGGGTACGTGGGCTGGAACGCGGACCCCGACTCCTTCGGCACCCCCGGGGACGCACTGCGGGCGCACGACGACACGGCCGACGGGTGGGGGATCGAGGGGAGGGTGCTCAGTGCTCAGGTCTACCGCGTGGCTTCCACCCGGGGGCACTCCTCCCCCTATACGACCCCGTGGCAGACCGGTGACATCACCGAGGGGTACCGCATGTTGCTCAACGCGTGCCTGGTGAAGGGCTCCGAGGAGGTCTGCACCGGGTACGACACGTACGTGTACGCCTAGGTGTGAAGGACGCCCGGCCGTCAGTCCTCCGCGACCCGGATGATCGTCCTGCCCGCGACGCGTCGCCCCGGCGCGAAGGCGGCGACCGCCTCCGTCAGTGGATGGACCTCGCCCACCCGCACCGCGAGGCGGCCGTCGCGGAGGCGCTGGGCCAGGTCCGCGAGGCGGGTGCGGTCGGGTTCGACGACGAAGAACACGGCGCGGCCGTCGTCGGGTTGGACGGTGGGCGGCTGGGCGACCGTGACGAGCGTGCCGCCGGGGCGTACGAGGGCGGTGGAGCGGTCGAGGATGTCGCCGCCGATCACGTCGAACACCACGTCGACCGCGCCGGCGTCCTCGGGCCAGCCGGCCGCCCCCAGGTCCAGGAACGCGTCCGCGCCCAGGGCGAGGACGGCGTCCCGGTCGGCCGCCCGGCCCGTGCCGATCACGCGGGCGCCGGTCTCCACCGCGAGCTGCACCGCGATCGAACCGACGGCGCCCGCGGCGCCGTGGATCAGCACGGTCTGCCCGGTCACCAGCCGTGCGTGGTCGAACAGGCCCTGCCAGGCGGTCAGTCCGGAGATCGGCAGCGCCGCCGCCACCGTGTGGCCGATGTCCGCCGGGAGCGGGGCGAGGTTGCGGGCCTCCACCGCGACGTACTCGGCCAGTGAGCCGTCGCGGGCCCAGTCGGTGAGGCCGAAGACGCGCTGGCCGATCGTGAGACCGGTGGTGCCGAAGCCGAGCCCCTCGACCACACCCGAGACCTCGTGCCCGGGGACGCTCGGCGTCCGGTCGCGGCCGGCGCGGTCGGACCAGGTCGCGGGCCAGTCGAGCTCTCCGCGGGTGAATCCCGCGGCGTGCACCCGCACGATGACGTCGTTCTCCGCGGCATGCGGGTACGGCAGATGGGTCAGGGTGAGTCCGCTGACGCCGGCGTCGCGGTCCGAGACGGTGATGGCTTGCATGGTGGTTCCTCTGTCCGGTTGTTGACAAGCGTGCGTGTGTCGATCCCTGTCGGCGGCGAGCGACGACCGGCATGGACGAGGGCGAGCAGGGAGAGGGCCCCGACGAATCCGATGTACACAAAACTCGTGGTTCTCAATCCCCACGAAGGTGCCAGGAGGCCGGCCGCGAGGGACGGCAGGCTCAGCGCCGCGTAGCTGAGGACGTAGACGGCGGAGAAGGCCTGCGACCGCGAGTCCGCGGTGGTCACCTCCGCGATGGCGCGGAGGTGACCGTTGAAGGTCAGGCCGGATCCCAGTCCCGCCAGGACGGTCCCGCACCCGAAGGTGACCGGCGAGGCACCGGCGATGGCCACCGCCAGTCCCGCCGCCCCCAGGGCGAGGAGGGCCGCCCCCAGCAGTGTGGCCGACCGGGTCGTGCGCCGGACGGACCACAGGCCCCCCGCCGCCCCGGCCAGGAACAGCAGCGCGATGTCGAGGCCGCCCGCGGCGCCCCAGGTCATGTGCAGGACGCCGGTGACCAGGGAAGGGGTCAGCGCCAGGAACAGTCCCGTCACCGCCCAGCCCGCGACGAGGGCGGGTACGGCGGCCAGGAACCGGCGTCGTGCTCCCTCCGGAACCCGCACCCCCGAGCGCAGGGAGGCTCGCAGCGAGCCCGCCGTCGCGCCCGCTCGCGGCACGGCCGTCTCGGGGATCCGGAGGACCGGCACCGCGAGCGCCAGGAGGACGAGGGTGAGGGCGGAGAAGACGTACCGGTCGGGGTGTGGCACGAACTGCACCAGCAGTCCGGCCACCGCGGCGCCGGCGGCCAGGCCGGCGTTCGTGCCGGCCGCCGTCACCGTGCTGCCCGCGTGCGGGCGTCCGGCGGGCGAGAACTCGACCAGCCCCGCGGCCAGGCCGCTCGTGGCCGTCCCGGTGGCGACCCCCTGCACCACCCGCGCGACGACCAGCGACAGGACGCCGTTCGCCGTCCAGAGGACGGCCGTACCGACCGCCGCCAGCAGGAGTGCGGTGGCCACGACCGGACGGCGTCCGAGGCGGTCGCTCAGGGACCCCAGCGTCAGCAGGGCGCCGAGCAGCCCCACGACGTACACGGCGAAGACGACCGTCACCATGGTGAGCGGGAAGCCCCAGCGCTCCCGGTAGAGCGGGTACATCGGTGACGGTGCGCTCGCGGTCGCCATCATCACCACGGTGGTGACCGCCAGTACGGTGAAGCCGGCGGGCCGTCCGGTACGGCGACGGTCGCGGCCGGGAGCCGGTGGTGTCATCGGATTTCCTGGCATCCCGGCATCAATTCGGCCAGGGCGCGTCAAGGATGCGTTCGACCATGCTCTGGCGGCGGAAGTCGGGAACGAAGTGCTCCAGGACGTCCGCATTGATCGTCCCGTACGTGGTGTCCGGGCGGTCCTTGAGCCCGTCGACGAATGCCTGCAGGAATCCCTTCTTGAATTCTCCGCGCGGATGGGCGGCGACGATCTCGTCCACCTGGTCGCCGTCGAGGCGGTCCAGCCCCCAGCCGAGCACGTCGGTCAGGACGCCCTGGTACATGGCGGCCGTCACCGGCCCCATCCGGCTGGGAACCCCCGGTGTCGTGTGCAGCGCGATCGCCGTCCAGACGGTCTCGGCGGCGCTCGTGGGGAATCCGCGGTCGAGCAGGAACCTGCGCGCGTGGTCGGCGCCGTCGAGCTCGAAGCGCTGCTCCGTGTCGGAGAACGGGGTCGAGAGTCCGGTGTCGTGGAACATCGCGGAAATGCAGAGCAGCTCCGGATCCGGCTGGAGATCGAGCTCCCGCGCGTGAAGGGAGGCGAGGAGGAAAACGCGCCACGAGTGATGGAAGATGAGCGGGCCCGCGGTTTCGCGGAGAAACGCGCTCGCCCCCGCCACTGCCGCGGTATCGGGAATTTCCACTGCTGCGATGTTGTCGGTCATGATGTTCGCGCTTTCGATGAGACAGCCGAGGCGGTGAGACGTGGGAAGTGCCTCTGTTCTCCACGATGCCGACCGCGCGGCTCCGCCGCCGCCCCGGTCCGGCCAGGAACCACCCGGATCCGGACATCCGAGGGGCGGGACCGTGGACTCCCGGACGCATCGGGTCGCGATCCTCGTCTACGACGGGGTCGCGCTGCTGGACGTCGCCGGCCCCGCGGAGGTGTTCGGCGAGGCGAACCGGCTCGGCGCCGACTACCGGGTCGCCCTGCTGTCGACGACCGGTGCCGACGTCGCCTCGTCGATCGGCATCCGGATCGCCGTCGACGGCAGCCCCGCGGGCGAGCCGGACCCCGGCACGTTCATGATGCCGGGCGGGGCCGTCTATCCCAGGACCCCCGTCACGCGGGATCTCATCGAGGCCGCGAAGGAGCTGGCGGGCCGGTCCGGCCGGGTCGCGTCGGTCTGTTCCGGGGCGTTCGTCCTCGGCGCCGGCGGCCTCCTGGACGGCAAGCGCGCGACCACCCACTGGAAGGTCGCGGGCGAACTCGCCGCCCGGCACCCGGACATCCGCGTCGAACCCGACGCCATCTACGTCCGCGACGGCACGACGTACACCTCGGCGGGCGTCAGTGCCGGCATCGATCTGGCGCTGGCTCTGGTCGAGGAGGACCACGGTCCCGACGTGAGCCGGGACGTCGCCCGCGCCCTGGTGGTCTACCTGCAGCGCGCCGGCGGGCAGTCGCAGTTCTCCGCGCCCCTGCAGGGCCCGCCGCCCCGGTCCCCGGCACTGCGCTCCGTCGTGGACCTGGTGACGGCCGACCCCGGCGGGAACCACTCCCTCGGTGAACTCGCCGGGCACCTCAACCTCAGTCCCCGCCATCTCACCCGGCTGTTCCGCACGGAGTTGTCCACCACCCCGGCCCGCTACGTCGAGTCGATCCGGTTCGACATCGCCAAGGCCCTCCTCGACCAGGGGCACACCGCGACCCAGGCGGCGTCCCTGGCCGGGTTCCCGAGCTACGAGAGTCTCCGGCGGGTCTTCGTACGGGAGTTGTCCATCAGTCCCGCCGCGTACCAGCGCCGCTTCAGCACCGCCCGCCGCGGCGGGTAGAGCGGGCGCCTCCGCCGTACCGGGCCGTCGCAGGAAGCCGGAGGACGGGCCGTGGGGCGGGGCCGTAGGCTCACCCGCCGTGGCTTCGCCGGATGAGCAATCGACCGATGCACGACGGGACTTCGGCCGCCTGTGGGGTGCCTACGCCGTGAGCGCGGCGGGGAGCTCGATCGGCTCCGGGGCGCTGCCGCTGGTGGCCGTGGTGGCTCTGGACGTCTCCGCGTCCCGGGTCTCCCTGCTCGCGGCGCTGTCGGCGATCGTGGGGGCAGCCGTCACCCTGCCGCTGGGGGTCCGGATCGAGCACCGGCGGAAACGGCCGGTCATGATCGCGGCGGATCTGCTCCGGTTCGCCGCCCTGATCAGCGTTCCGGTCGCGGCGGCCCTCGGCGTCCTCACCTTCGTCCAGTTGTGCCTGGTCGGCATCGTGCAAGCGGCGGCGGCGATCGCCTTCGGGGCGGCGAGCACCGCGCACCTCAAGGGTCTCGTCGCGCCCGGGGACCGGCTCCGGGCGGTCGCGCGCTTCGAGTCCACGGACTGGATCGGCATGAGCGCGGGGCCGCCGGTCGGGGGGCTGCTCGTCGGCCTCTTCGGGACGACGTTCTCGCTGGCCGTCGACGCGGTCTCCTTCCTGCTCTCCGCCCTGGGCGTCCGCCGGATCCGGCACCGGGAGCCGGAACCCCCACCGCGCGCTGCGGCCACGGGGCGGGTTCGCGAACTCCTGGCCGGCTGGCGTTACATCGTCCGGCATCCGGGCCTGCGCCCGCTCTTCTGGAACGCCATGCTCTTCGGCGGGGGCGTCATGATGAGCAGCCCCCTGCTGGCCGTCCTGATGCTCCGCGAACTGCACTTCACGCCGTGGCAGTACGGTCTGTCGCTCGGATTGCCCTGCCTCGGCGGCGTCCTCGGATCCCGGCTCACCGCCCCGGTGACACGGCGGCTCGGCGCGCACCGCGTCCTGCTGCTGTTCGGCGTCCTGCGGACGCCCTGGCTCGTGCTGCTCGCCTGGGTGCCGTCAGGGCCCGCCGGCCTGGCGGTCCTCGTCGCGGCCGACACCTGTCTGCTGACGGCCGCCGGGGTCTTCAACCCCTCGTTCGCGGCCTACCGCATGTCCGCGACGGACGACCGCCTCATGGTCCGCGTGGTCACGGCCTGGTCGGTGGGCGCCAAGACCGCACAACCGCTGGGGATGGCGATCGGCGGAGTCGTCGCCGCCCTCGCCGGAGTACGCACGGCCGTCCTCCTCGCCGGCGTGCTCTGCCTGGCCAGCGCCCCGCTCCTGCCCTGGCGCGCCTTCCGGTCCCGGGCGCCCGAGCCGGGCCTCAAGGGGCGCCGTTCCGCATCCGGCCGTCCGTGGTGAGCGGGGGCGCGGGCAGGCGGGGGAGGCAGCAGCGCTGGTAGAGGAAGCCGATCCTGCCGTGCGGCGACGACACGCCCTTGGCGTACGGGATGGCCACGGGCACGACTCCGCAGGGCACCGTCCCCGCCGGCCCGGCCCCACTGACCCTCAGCGGCACGACGATCGGGGGCACTCGGCGTTTCGGCGTCGCATGGGGGTGAACGCGTGGCGGTGGTCGTGCGCGGGCCGGCCTGCCGGGTATAGGTTAGGTTAGGCAACCCTAACCAAGCCCCGTGAGTGGAGATCCGGATGCGCAGCATGTTCCACACCGCCCTCGCCGCGCCCGTACGGCCGTCCAGCGCCGAGCGCATCCGGTCGGTCCTGGCATCGGCGCACTCGATGACCGTGGTCACCGCCCACGGCCGCGCCGAGGTCTCCCGGCTCACCGCCGCCGATCTGGCCGGGCACCTGCACCTGCACCCCCTGGACACGGCACTCCCCCGCCCCGAATCCGTGCCCGGCGCCCTGGAGTTCACCGATGTCGCCCCGACCCCGGTCCGCGAACGGGTGCGCGCCCGCGTCACGGTGACCGGCCGGCTGGCCGCCCCCTACTGCGCCGATTCGGCCGACAGCCAGTGCATGGAGTTCGCCCAGGCGGTGCTGGAGACCGAGGACGGCCGGAGCACGGTCGCGCTGGAGGAGCTGGTCGCGGCGGCGGCCGACCCGCTGGCCACCTGCGAGGCGGGCATGCTCACGCATCTGGTCGACGACCACCAGGAGCTCGTACCGCTGCTGATGCGCCTGGTGCGGCCGGTGCCCGCGCCCGGCGCGCAGCGCGTGCTGCCCCTGGCCGTCGACCGGTACGGGATCACCCTGCGCATCGAGTACCCCCGCGTCCACCGCGACGTCCGGCTGCCGTTCGCGTCCCCGCTGGACACCGCCGACCAGGCCGGGGGCCGGATCCAGGCGCTGCTCGGCGTTGCGCGCCGCTCCTCCCACCTCGGTCATCTGATGTCAGGGTGGTGAGCGACGCGCGCCGGTCGGCCACCTCGCCCCACCGCCCTGTCACATCGGCCCGGGCCGCTTCGTCATCGCACCGGCGGAACGCGACAAAGGAAAGGGACCGATGGACGACGACGAGTTCCTGGCCCGGCGCTTCGAGGAGAACCGTCCGCATCTGCGGGCGGTGGCCTACCGCATGCTGGGCTCGCTCAGCGAGGCCGACGACGCGGTGCAGGAGGCGTGGCTGCGGCTCAGCCGCGCGGGCGGCGACGGCATCGGCAACCTGGGCGGCTGGCTGACCACGGTGGTCGGGCGGGTGTGTCTGGACATGCTGCGCTCACGGACCTCACGGGGCGAGCAGCCGCTGGAGGTGCGCGTGCCCGATCCGGTGGTGACGCCGCAGGACGGTCCGGGGGATCCGGAGCACGAGGCGCTGCTCGCGGACTCGGTGGGGCTGGCGTTGCTGGTGGTGCTGGAGACACTGGCACCGGCGGAGCGGCTGGCCTTCGTGCTGCACGACATGTTCGCCGTGCCCTTCGAGGAGATCGCGCCGATGGTGGGGCGCACGCCGGCCGCCGCCCGCCAGCTGGCGAGCCGGGCGCGGCGCCGGGTGCGTGGCTCGGCGCCGGTGCCGGACGCGGACCTGATGCTGCAGCGCGAGGTGGTCGGGGCCTTCATGGCGGCGTCCCGCGCGGGCGACTTCGAGGCGCTGGTGGGCCTGCTCGACCCGGACGTGGTGCTGCGGGCGGACACCGGGGCGGGTCCGCTCGGGCTGTCGCGGGAGGTGCGCGGGGCCCGTACGGTGGCGGGCCGGGCGCTGCTGTTCCGGCGCTTCGCCCCGTACACGCGGCTCGCGCTGGTCAACGGGACCTTCGGCATCGTCACGGCGCCGGAGGGGCGGCTGACGGCGGTCATGAGCCTGACGATCACCGGCGGACGGATCGTGGAGATCGACATCCTGGCCGATCCGGCACGGCTGGAGGGACTGGAAGGGCAGGAGTGGCTGCGTCCCGCCGCATTGGATTAATAGCTCACTTGTTCGGATGAGCGGTTACGCTGGATCCATGACCGCACCACTGCAGGGCTCGCTCTTCGACCAGACGGACGACATCCGTCTCGGCCCGCTGGACGGCGTGCGGCGGACGGTCCTCGGCGCCGGGGCGTGGATCGACCTGCTGCCCGGCTGGCTCCGGGGGGCCGACGCGCTCTTCGAGGAGCTGGCCGGCTCCGTGCCGTGGAAGGCCGAGCGGCGGCAGATGTACGAGCGGGAGGTCGACGTCCCGCGGCTGCTGTCGTACTACGGCGAGGGCGCGCCGCTGCCCCACCCCGTCCTCGACGAGGCCCGGGACGCCCTCGACGCGCACTACGCCCGCGAGCTCGGCGAGTCCTTCGTCACAGCCGGACTCTGCTACTACCGCGACGGACGCGACAGCGTCGCCTGGCACGGCGACCGCACGGGGCGGTCCGCCACGCACGACACGATGGTCGCGATCCTGTCCGTCGGCGACCCCCGCGATCTCGCGCTCCGTCCGCGCGGTGGCGGCGCCGCCGCGATGCGGCTGCCGCTCGGGCACGGCGATCTGATCGTCATGGGCGGTTCGTGTCAGCGCACTTGGGAGCACGCGGTGCCCAAGAGCACGCGTGCGGTGGGTCCGCGGATCAGCGTCCAGTTCCGGCCGCGCGGCGTGCGCTAGCCCGCGCGCCCGGAGATCCTCCCCGGCCCCGGCGAGCCCGTACGGGCCCCCGCCGGGGCCCTGTCGCGGCCGTTCCCGACGGCCCGCCGGACCCGTCGCACGGCGGCTCCGGCGTAGCCGACATCACATCCCGCCCCGTACACCCGTTCGCCCACACTGGGCAGTCGACCCAGCCGAGAGCAACCGGAGAACGGGCGGAGACACATGGGGCAGATACGAACATCCCGGCGCGTCACGGCCGCCTCGATCGTCGCCGGCATGGCGGTCCCCCTGGCCGTGGCGGCCGGGGCGGGGAACGCCGTCGCGGCGACGCCGCAGGTGAGCTGCACCTCGGGGAGGGCCGGACTGGCGGCGAAGCTGCAGCGGGACATCACGGCCTCCCTCAAGGGCAGGACCGCCCTCACCGCGCTGTCCCTGCACGACCGCACGACGAACACCGTGTGCACGCTGCGCGCGGACCAGCACTTCGACTCCGCCAGCACCGTGAAGGTCACCGTCCTGGCGACCCTGCTGTGGGACGCGACGCAGCACGCCCGCTACCTGACCGCGCGCGAGACCGGCCTCGCGAACAAGATGATCACACAGTCGGACAACGACGCCACGACCGCGCTGTGGAAGCAGCTCGGTCCGACGAAGATCAAGGGCTTCCTGTCCGCGGCCGGGATGAACCGCACGGTGCCGGGCGCGGGCGGCTACTGGGGCCTGACCCGGATCACGGCAGGCGACGAGCAGAAGCTGCTGGACCTCGTCACGGCGCACAACCACGTGCTCAACGACAACGCGCGCGCCTACACGCTCAAGCTGATGAACCGGGTCATCGCCTCGCAGCGCTGGGGCACCCCCGCGGGCGCTCCGGCCACCGCGGTGGTCCACGTCAAGAACGGCTGGCTGTCCCGCGCCACGCACGGCTGGCGGGTGCACAGCCTGGGCGCCTTCACCGGCGGCGGGCACGACTACAACGTCACCGTGCTCAGCCACGACAACACGACGATGGCCTCCGGCGTCTCCACGATCGAGGCGGTGGCCCGCGCGGTCCACAAGGACCTCAGCCCCGCGGGGTGACAGCAGCGCGCACCGGCGCCCGCCGCCGACGGGGCCCCCGCCCGCGCGGTGGCGGACAGGGGCCCACAGGTCGTGCCGCCGGCGCTACTTGAGGCCGAAGGCGCGGATCACGGTCTGGCTCACGGTGTTGCCCTTGGCGTCCTTCGCCGTCGTGCGCAGGCTCGCGAAGCGGGCCTTGGACGGCGCGTCCAGCGACGCCGTCCAGACCGCGCCCTTCTGGCGCGACGTCGCCCGGCGCCAGGTGGCGCCGTCGTCGTAGGAGACGTCCACAGTCACCGTGCGGATCGTGCCCGCGCCGGTCGCGCCCGCCAGGTGCGAGGGCGTCACGGACACCGCGGCCCGTCGTCCCGCCCGGCCGGAGAGGTCGGTGCTCACCGCGTAGTCCAGCTGGATGAGCGGCAGGGGCGACAGGACGGTGTAGTCCGTGGTGCCGGAGGTGAATCCCCAGTCGGTGCGGGTGCGGGTCGAGTACGGCCGGCCCGGCAGGTCGCGCTTCCCCTCCACCACCAGGCGGTAGGGCAGCGGTTCCGTGGGCAGGCCCTCGACGGAGAAGATCCCGTCGTTGACCGTCTCGCCCAGCAGTTGGGCACCCTGGTAGAGCGAGACCTTCGAGGTCTCCCCGTCGGCCCACAGGACGCCTGCGTGGCCGCCGGAGTCGCCCCAGGCGCTCACCGACGACGAGCTGATGATGTCGCCGACCCTGAAGGGGGCCGTGCGGGTGGAGTCGTTGAGGAGCCTCGGGTGCACGACGGGGGCGAACCAGGTCTCCCGGGAGGTGCTGCGCGCCTTGTACGAGCGCGGCGTGCCGCCCAGACCGAGATCCCTCGTCGCCGCACTGGAGACCCAGGTGACACCGGGACCCGCGGTGACCCATGAGGTGAGCGCGGACTGCGCCGCGACCGGGACCCCCAGGCTGCCCAGGGGCCGGTCGGTGTCGACCGTCAGGTCGTCACGGAGTGCGAGGGCCTCGCCCTGCTTGTTGTCGCGGAACGACTCGTCGATCCTGGCGAGTTCGCCCGCACCGGGCCGGTACGTCAGCGTCCCCGGGATCGCGCCGCTGTAGTGCCGGACCAGGTCGTACAGGTAGCGCGGGTGGGGGTGCGAGACGACCTTCAGCGTCCCGTGTCCGGCGTGCCCGATGCGGCTGCGCAGGCGGATGCTGTCGTCGGTGCCGAGCGAGGCCACCGGCAGCGGGGCCGCGTCGGGCAGGTCGGCCCACGGATCCAGCTTCCCGTAGCCGTCGTTCAGGATCAGCAGCAGCTTCGCGCCGGCCTTCGCCGCGGCCGCGGCCTGGTCGGGGGCGGACACGGTGTCGCTGCGGCGGACGACCGCCACCTGACCGCGCACCTTGACCTTCGCGAACTCCGCGGCCGAGCCGTTCCCGGCCCAGACGGCCCGGTACGTGCCGCTGCCCTCGGGCAGTACGGGCGACAGGCTCTGTACCACGGCGCTGCGGTAGGTCTGGGAGCCGGACGAGAACGTCAGCGGCGGCTGGATCTGCCGCCAGCGTGTGGCGAAGGTGTACGAGCCGTGCGTCACCTTGGGCGTCGGGGTCGCCCAGAGGCTGTCGTACCGCCAGTACTCCGGCTGGTAGCTGTCCATGAACGGGAACAGGTCGCCGTACGACCGGTACTGGTCGACCCGCATGAAGCTGTTGGCGGTCTGCTGCGGGGTGAACGCCGCGGCCCTGCGGAGGTTCGCGGCGTCGAAGCGGAGCGACCGGTTCTCGCTCAGGTCGACCTGCGGTGCGGAGAACAGGCCGAGGCCGAGCGTGTGCGTGCCGTCGATGCCGGGGACGTCGGCGTACATCCAGGCCGCGTAGTCGCTCGGGACCAGGCTGAGGTCCAGGGAGCCGGAGGAGTCGACGGCGTAGACCTTGGGAATGGTGTTCCGGTCGACGTCCTTCAGCACCAGCATGCCGGGCAGGCCGGCGCCCCTGCGGTCCTTCGAGGTGACCGACAGCGTGACGCGCCGGCCCTCCTTGTTCACGCCGATCGGCGTGCGGGCGCGGACCGCGCCGTCCGGACCGGCGGCGGTGAGCTGGCTGGTGTACGCGGCGTTGTCCGCGGCCAGGTCGAGGTGGGTGATGACACCGACGGTGGCGGTGCCGTGCGCGGGCACGGTCAGCCGGCTGTCGGTGAGCGTGAACAGTCCGTCGGGGATGTTGTCCGCGATCAGGCCCAGGTCCAGGGTGACCGGATCGGCGCTGATGTTGGTGTACGTGACGTCCCTGCGGACCGTCTGCCCGGGCGTGTACGGGTAGTGGACCTGGGCGAACGCGGCGCCGGAGGCGACCACCGTGGCCTTCACGGCCGCGGCGATGTCGAGCCGGCCGCTGCCGGCCTGGTAGGGGCTGAACCGGCGGGTGCTCGCCGTAGTGCTGACCAGCGCTTCCTTGAGCTGCTGCCCGTTCCAGTCGGGGTGCTCGGCCGCCAGCAGGGCGGCGGCGCCCGCGACATGGGGCGTCGCCATGGAGGTGCCGCTCATCGTCTGGTAGGCGCCTTCGCCCTCGGGCGCGTACTGCGAGCGGGCCGCGAGGATGTCGACACCGGGGGCCGTCAGGTCGGGCTTGACGGCGTTGTCCCCGACGCGCGGGCCGCGGCTGGAGAACTCCGCCAGCTGGTCCACGCCCTTGCCCGGGCCGTTCACCGCGCCCACCGTCAGGGCGGCGTCGGCCGCGCCCGGCGCGGACACGCTGTAGGCCTCCGGGCCGGAGTTGCCCGCGGCGATGACGAACAGCGCCCCGGTCTCGGCGCTGAGCCGGTTCACCGCCTGGCTGAGCGGGTCGGTGCCGTCGGTGGGGGCACCGCCCAGGCTCATGCTGATCACCTTGGCGTGCTGGTCGCGGGCCGCCCACTCCATGCCGGCCAGGATCCAGGAGTCCTGGCCGCTGCCGTCGTTGTCCAGGACCTTGCCGATGTGCAGCGAGGCGCCCGGGGCGACACCCTTCTCCTTGCCGTCGGACGCGGCGCCGGTGCCGGCGACCGTGGAGGCGACGTGGGTGCCGTGGCCGTGCCGGTCGGTGACGTCCTGGCCCGGTACGAAGCTCTGCGAGGCGGCGATCCGGCCCGCGAAGTCCGGGTGCGCGGCGTCGATCCCGGTGTCCAGGACGGCGACGTCAACGCCCTGTCCGGTGTCCCCGCTCTGCCAGACCTCGGGCGCGCCGATCTGCGCGGTGGTGTCCGCCAGCGTCGCCTTGGCCTTGCCGTCCAGCCACACCTTGGCGATGCCGCCGGTCAGCCGCCCGGAGGGCTGAGCCCCCGCCGCGCTCTTGGCGGTGCCGCCGGTCAGGGAGGACCAGAAGTCCGTCGCCCGCGCGTGCTCGGCGGATATCGCGGCACCCTGGATGCTGCTGAGCGTCAGGGTCCTCCGCGCGCCGTCCGGGGTCTTCGCGCCGCGGGCGCGGGCGGCGGCGTCGGTGTACGTGACGATCAGCGGCAGCCCGTCGCTGTGGCTGTCGTCGTAGCCGTCCCTGAGCAGTTCGCTGACGTTGAACAGCCCCTCGTCGAGCGCGCCCGACGCGATCCAGGGCAGCGCCTCGTCGGGGTACACGTAGGTGTCGGGGCCGACGGACAGGACATGGGCGCCGCCCGGCCTGCCCTGCGGGTCGGAAACGGTCGCGCTGGTGCGGCCGTTGCTGATGGTCACGGCGACCTTGTCACCGGTGATCAGCGTGACGGTACCCGCGGCATCGGGGTGTGCCGCGGTGGACGCGGCGAGCCCGGCGGACACGGTGGGCGGGGTGGGAGAGGTGCGGGTCTCGGCCGACGCGGCCGGCCCGATGGCCGTCAGCGTCGCGAGCACGGCGACCGCGACTGTCAGCCCGCGTCTGGGGGACGGAGGTGTACGCAAGGGAACCTCAAGAGGCTAGGCGTGCGAAAGATGTCCGTAGTCAGCCATCCTTTTGCCTCGCTGTAAAGAAGTGGTCATGTCCCTTGAGTGCCAATGTCCTCAACTGGACAGGCGGCAGTTCCCCCGCGGCAATTCCCTCGCATTGTTACGAGCATATGAATCCGCAATTGATGGACCGTCATATTCATTTATTTGCAGGTCAGTTGGGCGAGCCGGAAGAAATCGCCGCCGCGTTCAGACCCAGTTGCGGCGCGCCGCGGCGACCCCGGCGCCGAAACGGCTGGTCGTACCCAATTCCGCGTAAAGGTCCTGAATACGCCGGCGCAGCGTCCGTGACGAGATCCCGAACTGCCGGGCTATCGCCTCGTCCTTGACACCGGCCGCGAACAGCGCGAGGAGATTGCGTTCCTCGTCCGTGGGCCTGCGGTCCTCCCCCTCCGGGGCACCGGCAGGGGAGGGCGGCGGCTCACCGGGGCCGGGAGTGCCGGCCAGTGGGGAGGCGGCCGCCCAGTACCGCTCGAAGAGTTCGGCGAGTGCCTCCAGCAGCGGGGGCGCCTCGGTGTAGAGGCACTCGGTGTTCCCGGCGTCCAGGCTCAGCGACACCATGGCGGCCGACCGGTCGGCCATGGCGAGCTTGATCGGCAGCGTCGGGATGATCCTGGCCTCCTCGCCCCGCGACACCAGGCTGCCGAGTTCCTGCCAGTCGTCGTCCGCGACGAAGCTGGCGGCCGCGTAGACGGCACGGACCCGGACACCGCGGCCCACGGCCGCCTCGTCGATCGGCCCGTTGGGGACCAGCACGAACGGGGGGCGGTCCAGGCAGCAGATCTCGGCGCGCGCGGCCTGCTTCAGCCGGTAGTAGCGGTCGCCGACCGTCTCCGGCCCACTGATCACAAGGGTCCCGTGGCCGCCGTTCCTGGCCCGCTTGGCGGTGTCGAAGATCGCGCCGAGCGAGCCCGCCGCGTCGCGCACCGAGGCCAGTTGCCGTTCGCGCGACTCGACCAGCGCGCGCAGCGCGTGCCGGGGGTCGACGGTGAGGAACTCCCCCGAGGTACGGCGGCTGACCAGCCCGAAGCGGTGCAGTCGCTCCAGCAGCGCCAGGCCCTCCGGGTACGTCACCCCGAACGCGGCCGCCACCTCGTCGACGGTCCCCCCGCCGCGCGCCAGCAGGTGGCGGTAGGCCTTCTCCGCCTCGGAGTCCACCCCGACCAGATCGAGCGGCGCAGCATCCTCCATCAGAACCCTCCCAGTCACCGACCGCCGCCCCCGAAAGCCGGTCACGAACCTAACAAGCCGGTGCGGCGGCCGGAAACCGATTCTCGCCCCTCGGACCTGCGCAGCTCTATGTGGCCGCGTACCGGGCGGAGTCGCGGGAGAAGTCGAGGAAGCCGCGGGCCCAGGCGTGGATGCCGTCGGTGTAGCGGCGGACCGCGGCGCGCCGCGAGGCCGTGGTGGGCTCGGCGCGCAGGGCGCGGCCGGCGGCGGTGAGTTCGGCGACGCGGAGGCCGTGCAGGCGCCGGGCCTCGGCGACGGCTTCCCGCAGCGGCAGCCGCCGGTGGTGGCGCAGGACGAGCACGAGGTTGGCGGTCTCGCCGCTCGCCAGTTCCTTGTCGAGCGAGAAGAGGTCGTTGGTCCAGCCGATGACGTCGGCGGCGGCCTCGCGCAGTTGGCGGCAGGCGGGCGCGGACCACTCGGCCGGGGTGAGCTCAGCGTCCTCGGCGTACTCGATGAGGTCGAAGAACCAGCCCGTCGCGCCGGAGACCCGACGCCAGGCGGCGTAGGCCTCCGGGGTCAGCACGGCCTGGTCGGCGCGCTGCCGGAGCATGTCCTGGTTGGTGCGGAGCCAGGCGATCAGGTGGTCGCCGAACCGGTCGCGCCAGGCCGGCCCCATGCCCGCGCCGATCCGCGGCACGATGTCGGCCAGGGCGCGGACGGCCGGCGAGGCCGACGCCGCGACGGCCGGTGCCGCGAAGGTGACGGTGCGGACCATGGCGTCCAGTTCGGCGTGGACCGCCGCGGGGTCCCGCGCGTAGGCGTCGCTGCGGTCGTCGACGGCGAACATCCACAGGGTGAGCCCGGCCAGTTCGGTGAGCCGTCGGGCCGGTGCCCAGGGCCACACGTGGGCGGCCATGGCCGCGTGGCGTTCGCGGCGGGCCTGCTCCGCGGTGCGTTCCGACAGCAGTCCGGTCCGCCGCGCCCAGGCCGCGACCTGCGGTTCCACCGTCCACAGGGCCGGGTTGAACGCCGAGGGCCCCGGGATGCCGAGCCCCGCCGCGGCCGGCACCGGCACGGTGCCCGCGCGGGCCTCCGGTGCCGGTGTGTGCGTGCATGCGTACGCCGTCGCCTTGTCCATCACGTGCCCCCCTCCCGGCCCGGACAGCGGGCCAGGAATGCTTTTCGGCCATCCCCACCGACCGGCTCATACCCGTGCCTTGACGGCGGAACGCCGGAATCACGCAGGAAAAGCACGAGCTTTGGCCATGAATCCTGCGCAGCGGGCCAGGGCCTCGCGAACCGCGCCGGGAGCGCTTCGACGGCCCCGAACACGCCCCGCCGAGGCGGCCGCTGACGGACTCCGGCCTGCGTCGACGCCCACGGCCCCGGGACGGCCGGGACGGGCGCGGGCGCGGCGGGGGGCTCCGGGAAAAGCGGATGGCCGGGTTCCGATGGTCGGGGAAAGGTTCCTCCAAGGGAATCGGGATGTCCTGTGTGACGGCTGTGCAGACCCGCGTCCGGCCTTGCCGGTCACGGAAACGCCTCGGAATACTCAACGGCGTTGCTTGGCGTGGACATGCATTCTTTGCGGAATGCGGCGCCGGCGACCGGAAGATCTCCCGGGTGCGCCGCAGTCGAGCGGGCCCGTCCCCCCACTGGAGGTACAGGACGTGAAGCACCGACGCATATCGAGGCGGAACGCCGTTCTCGCCGGCAGCGGCGCAACCGCCGTGCTGGCGGCGGCGATCCTGCTGCCGCAGGCCAACGCGGCGACCTCGCCGACCCCCACCTCCGAGGCCGCCCGGAAAACGCTCAGCGCGACGTCGGCCGTGACACTGGCCGACCGCCTCGTCTCGCAGCTCGGCGCCGCCGACACCGCGGGCTCGTACTACGACGCCGGCACCCGCCGTCTGGTGGTCAACGTGCTGGACGGCAAGGCCGCCGACACGGTCCGCGCCGCCGGCGCCGTGGCGAGGACCGTCGGCAACAGCACGGCCGAACTGCGCACCGCCACCCGCACCCTGGGCGCGAAGGCCCGCGTCCCGGGCACGGCCTGGGCGATCGACCCGCGCACCAACCAGGTGGTGGTGACCGCCGACGCGACCGTCTCGGCCGCGGAGATGGCCCGTCTGGACAAGGCGGTGGACGCCCTCGGCGCCGGCACGGCCCGGGTGCACCGCTCCAAGGGCGCGTTCAAGCCCTTCATCGCCGGTGGCGACGCGATCTACGGCTCGGGCGCCCGGTGCTCGCTCGGCTTCAACGTCGTCAAGGACGGACAGCCGTACTTCCTCACCGCGGGCCACTGCGGCGTCGCCTTCGACAGCTGGTCGGACTCCTCCGGCGGCTCCGAGATCGGCTCGGTGGAGGCGGCCACCTTCCCCGGCCACGACTACGCGCTGGTGAAGTACACCGACACCGGCGTCGCCCACCCGAGCGCGGTCGACCTCTACAACGGCTCGACACGGGCCATCACGGGCGCCGCCCTGCCCAGCGTCGGCCAGGCGGTGCAGCGCAGCGGCAGCACCACCCAGGTGCACAGCGGCACGGTCACCGGGCTCGACGCGACCGTCAACTACCAGGAGGGCTCGGTCTCCGGCCTCATCCAGACCGACGTCTGCGCCGAACCGGGCGACAGCGGCGGCGCGCTCTTCTCCGGCAGCACCGCCCTCGGCCTGACCTCGGGCGGCAGCGGTGACTGCGGCAGCGGCGGGGAGACCTTCTTCCAGCCGGTCACGGACGCGCTCCAGGTGTACGGGGCCGACATCGGCTGACACACGGAAGCGGCGACGGTGCCGGGCGATCCCGCGGGGGGACGCCCGGCACCGTCGCGTGCGCGTACCGCCCGAAATTCCCGCGACAGCCGGAGCGCGCCGGTGTTAGCTTCCGGCACCATGGACCCGCTCACCGAGACCGAGATCCGCGACGCCTTCGTCAACTGCTCCAAGGGCGAGGCGCGCCGGGTCAACCTGCCGCGCGACCTGGCCGAGCTGCCGTGGGCGGACCTGGACTTCCTCGGGTGGCGCGACCCGGGGGCGCCGGACCGCGGGTACCTGGTCGCCGAGCGGCACGGCCGCATGGTGGGCCTGTCGATGCGCGCGCCGTCCGCCGCGCGCAGGAGCCTGCTCAGGACGAGCCTGTGCTCCATCTGCCTCACGTCGCACGCGAGCTCCGGCGTCGACCTGCTCACCGCGCCGAAGGTCGGCCCTTCGGGCCGCCAGGGCAACACCGTCGGCACCTACATCTGCGCCGACCTCGCCTGCTCGCTGTACGTGCGCGGCAAGAAGACCTCGGCCCTGGTGCGGCGCATGGAGGAGACCCTGACGCCCGAGGAGCGCGTGGAGCGCGCGCGGGTCAATCTGGCGGCCTTCCTGGACAAGGTCTTCGACGGCGCGCAGGCGCCCGCCTGACCGGCGCCCGACCGGGCGGCCGACGTCAGCGGTGAGATGGGACGTGTCCTGACGCACGGCAGTGGAGCCGCAGCCGCGGAGCGCGCCCGGCGGGCGGCCGTCACCGGAGGGCGCCGCGGGAGTGGTGCAGCGGGCGCGACCCCGGCCGTCCCGGGTATCGCCGCCCGTCGGGCGGCGATACCCGGGACGGCCACCATGCTCGATGTTCGTGGCGACCGCCGCCGCCGATCAGTGCGGCCTGGCGCGCGAGGGCATGTCGGGGCGTTGGTGCCCCCCGGTGGCGAGCATGCGGACCTCTCCGCGATCGCTGATCTCGGCCTGCACGATGCCGGTGTCGTCGCTGTAGACGGGGTGCCCGCCGGCACCCTTGCGTTCGGTGCGCCGGACGACCACGGTGTCACCGGAAACGGGGAACGTGAGTTCGTACGTTTCGGAGTGGGACATGTGGGGAACCTCCTGTCTCCGCACCTTATGACCATTTATGCCCAGAGAATCACTCCCCAATGACACCTGCTGTGACGTAGGCCGATGCGCCCCGGCGTCCCCGTGCGGGATCATGGTGCCCGTCATCACAGGTCGGACGTCCCAGGGGGGAACCCGTATGTCGCACCTCACCCACATCGCCGCGCCGGACGGGGTCGCCCCGGGCAACGGCTACAGCCACGTCGTCCTGGGAGAGGGGCGCTTCGTGGCGATCTCCGGGCAGATCGCGCTGGACGCCGACGGCGAGGTGGTCGGCCCCGGCGATCCGGCGGCGCAGGCGCGCCAGGTCTTCGCGAACCTCGGGCGCTGCCTTGCGGCGGCCGGGGCTGACTGGGCCGACGTCGCCAAACTGACCTTCTTCGTCACGGACGTCGCCGCCGTGCGCGAGGCGCGGGACGCCCACATCGACACCGCCCGTCCCCCGGCCAGCACCGCGGTGCAGGTGGCCGCACTGTTCCGGCCCGAGCTGCTGCTGGAGGTCGAGGCGCTGGCGATCGTCCGGGACACGCGGGACGCACGCGAGACCGGCGAGGCGGCGGACCGGCCGTGACGCTCGTTCCCCAGTGGTTCGACCCGGGGACGCCGCCCTCGGACCCGGCACCTCCCGGGCCCGGCGGGCCGCCCCGGCTCTGGCTGGTGGACACCGCCGCGACCGCGGCGGCCGCCGCCCGGCTGGCTCCGGACGTGCTCGACGCCGAGGAACGCCGGCGCGCCGCCGCGTTCCGTTTCGACCACGACCGGGACGCCTATGTGTCCGCGCACGTGGCCCTGCGCATGCTGCTCGGCGCCTTTCTCGGCACGGGCCCCGGCGCGGTGGTCTTCGTCCGCGAGACCTGCCCGACCTGCGGCGGCCCGCACGGGCGGCCCGCGGTGCCGGAGGGCCGCCCGCACTTCTCGCTCTCGCACACCCGGGGGCTGTCGCTGCTGGCCTTCGCCGCCGGCACGGTCGGGGCCGACGTCGAGGAGGTGCCGCGCGAGGCGGCCGCGGACGGTGTGTGGCAGTCGCTCCACCCCGGCGAGGTCGCGGAACTCGAGGCCCTCGCGGAGCCCGACCGCGCCCTCGCCTTCGCCCGCGTCTGGGTCCGCAAGGAGGCGTATCTCAAGGCGCTGGGCACCGGTCTGTCCCGCGAGCTCTCCGCGGACTACCTCGGCACCGGCCCGACGCCCTCGCCCGGCCCCGCCGGCTGGCGCGTCCACGACGTCGCGGCGGGAGCGGACCACATGGCCGCGATCGCCGTCCGCGAGGACTGACGCCCTGCGGCGGCCGGGTGGCGTCGTACGACGGCACCCGGCCGCCGCGGCCGGTCAGCCGCGGGACTTGCGGGCCAGGGCGAGGAAGACGCCGCCCATGATCAGGGCGGCGCCCGCGATGCCCCCGATGGCGGTCAGGATCGTCTCGCGCCAGCCGGTGTCGGCGAGCGCCGGGGCGCCGGAGACCGCCGCGGCGGGCTCGGCGGCGGAGGCGGCGGCCTCGCGGATGAGGCGGGTCACCACGTCGGGGTGGGAGATCATCGCGACGTGCGAGGAGTCGATCTCGACGGTGTGGGAGCCGGCGCGCTCGGCCTCGTAGCGTTCCAGGGCGGGGTTGATGGCGTGGTCCTCGGTGGCGACCAGGGCCCAGGACGGAATGGTCCGCCAGGCGGCACCGGTCGCCCGCTGGGTGAAGGCCGTGGTGGCGATGGGCCGTTGCTCGACTGCCATCAGCCGGGCCTGTGCCGCGGGGAGGTCGGCGGCGAAGACGCTGTGGAAGCTCGCGTCCCGGATGTAGATGTCGACACCGCTTCCCGTCGCGTCACGGTAGGGCACCATGCGCTGGACGTTGTTCAGCTGCGCGGCAGGAAACCTCGCGCCCAGCGCGGCGAGCGTCTCCCCCCTGTCCGGCATGAGCGCGGAGACGAAGACCAGGGCCTTGACATGGGGGTTGCCGGCGGCCGCTTCGCTGATCACGGCGCCGCCGTAGGAGTGGCCCGCCAGCACGATCGGGCCCTTGACGCTCTTGAGCACACTGGCGATGTACGTGGAGTCGCCGGTCAGGCCGCGCAGCGGGTTGGCGGGGGCGATCACGTCGTACCCCTCGCCCTCCAGGCGGCGGACGACCTCGTTCCAGCCGGACGCGTCGGCGAAGGCGCCGTGCACGAGCACCACGGTCGGCTTGCCGCCGCCCGTGCGGCCGTCGCCGCGGGCCGCGGGGACGGACGCGGCGGCGGGCCCGGCGGCCAGCGCCGCCGCCGCGAGCACGGCGGTCAGGGATGCGGCCGCGCGTATGAGCCGGGGGCGGGGCGGGGTACGGGGGATCGGGTGGGTGTCGATGTCCATGGCGGCGGCGTCCCTGCTTTCGTGGAAGGGATGGAGGTCGCTTCCAGCGTTCGCCCGCCGTACCCGCACCGCTCGCCCCGCGGTGCGGTCGGGTGACGGCGCGCCGCGTGCTCTTTCCGTACGCTCCGCGGACCGGAAACACCGGCGTCATCGAACGGCAGTATGATCCGCCTCACACATGATCCTGAACGGCGGAAGGCCGTGCCGCAGCATGCCCACGGCCGGCCGTCCCTGCACCGAGGGGAGCGTTCCGATAGCCCTCCGAATATGGCTCAGCAGCGCGGGGGTGGCCACCACACAGGTGATGGCCATGCTGCGCGGGAACCCCGACGCCGTGGATGTCCGCATCTACGGCACCAATGTCGATCCGAACGCAGCGGCACTCGGCGCGTGCGACGTGGCCGAGGTCGAACCCCGCCATGTCGCCGATCCGGTCTACGCCGAATTCGCCCTCGATTTCTGCCGCCGGCACGCGATCGACGTGCTCATCCCGCCCCGGCGGCTGAGCGCGCTGGCCGGCCTGACGGAGGAGTTCGCGGCCGTGGGCACACGGCTGATGTGCTCCTCGCCGCGCTCGGTCACGGTGCTGACCAGCAAGAGCCGTACATATGAGGAGGCGCTCGCCGCCGGCATCCCGGTGCCGCCGTGGCGGGTGGTGGGGGACGCCGACGGGCTGCGGACGGCCGTGGAGGAGCTGTCGGCGACCGGCGAGACGCTCTGCTTCAAGCCCGCGGGCGAGTTCTCCGCCTTCGGCTTCCGCATCCTGGAGGACCGGCCGATGGTCCTCCGCGACCTGCTGGAGCCGGCCCGCCCCATGGCCTCGGTCGACGCGGTCGCCCAGGCGATGAAGCAGGCCGCCGACGAGGGCGAGTACGTGCCCCCGCTGATCGTCATGCCCTACCTGGAGGGGCCCGAGGTCAGCGTCGACTGCCTGTCCACCCGCGGCGGCGAACTGCTCGCCGCGATCCCGCGCGCCAAGGAGGGCCGCTACCGGCTGCTGCTGGACGATCCGGACATGACGGACATCGCACGCCGGCTGGTCGGCCACTTCGGGCTGGCGTACCTGTCCAATGTGCAACTGCGGCACCGCTTCGGGGAGCCGGTCCTGCTGGAGGCCAACCCCCGGCCGTCGGCCGGGATCTTCCAGACGGCCTTCACCGGGGTGAACCTGCCCTGGGCCGCCGTGCGCCTGCTGCTCCACGGCGACGCGGGCCTGGTCGCCGCGCCGCGTCTCGGCGGCAGGGTCGCGGTGACCGAGGCGGTCACCGAGGTCCCGGACATCGTGCCCGCCGTGATGCCGACGACGGCCGCGACCGTCACGCCGGAGTCCATCGGCAGCGTGGCCTGACCCACCCCTCGACCCACTCCCCCTGCCCCGGGCGGCCCGCCGCCCGGGGCAGGGGCGGGGGCGGGGCGGACAGCCTGGCGGGGGCGACGCCACGGGCGCAGGCTGGAGGGAGGAAGGCAGGTGGCAGCCCATGAGCAGACTCGAGGAACAGATCGACCTCGGCGTTCCGTCCGAGGTGGCATGGAAGCACTTGCACGACGTGGGTGAGTATCCGCAGTTCGTCGGCGGCGTCCTGGACGCCACGGCCGAGGGAGAGAGCAGGGCCCGTCTGGAGGTGGCCCGCGGCGGCGGTGACGACGCCTCCATCGGCACGGAGATCTCCGACCGGCCGCAGGCGCGGGGGGCGACCCGTGAGATGACCTGGCGCACCAGCGGCACCCCGGAGATCAGCGGGACGTGCTCGGTCCTGCCGATCGACGAGCAGCACAGCCGGGTGCAGGTCCGCATGGAGTACGACGCCGGCGAGGTGCGCGAGGCGTTCGGCGGTCCCAAGGGCTTCGCCCAGGTCAGCGCGATCGAACGCACGGTCCGCGACGACCTGCGGCGCTTCAAGGACCTGGTCGAGCGCGAACGCTGACGCGACGCCGGGCCGTGCCCCCGGGGCGGTCCTGACGGGCCGCCCCGTCCCGCTACATCCGCACCCCGTGCCGGCGCATCCAGGCCACCGGGTCCACGTCCGTCCCGTAGCCCTCGCCGGTGCGCACCTCGAAGTGCAGGTGCGGCCCGGTCGTGTTGCCCGTCGACCCGGAGCGGCCCACCTGGCGGCCCGCGGACACCGACTGGCCCGCCCGTACGGTCAGTGACGAGAGGTGGCCGTACTGGGTGTACATCCCGTCCGCGTGCCGGATCACCACCTGGTAGCCGTACGCACCGCCCCAGCCCGCCTCGACGACGGTGCCGGCGGCCACGGCCTTGACCGAGGTGCCGGTGGGCACGAGGAAGTCCTGCCCGGTGTGGTATCCGCTGGCCCAGTGCGCGCCGGCGCGGTGGTAGGGGGTGCCCAGTGATCCGCTGACCGGTGCCACGAAGGTGGTGGCGGCGGCCGCGGGCTTGGCCTTCGCCGCGGGCTTCTGCTTGGGGACGGCCTTCGTAGCGGGCTTTGTGCCGGACTTCGCACCGGACGTGGCCGGCGGCTTGGTGTGCGGTGCGGCCTTGGTCCCCGCGCCGGGCAGCGCCAGTTCCTGGCCGGGGAAGATGAGGTCGGGGTCGGCGCCGACGACCGGGCGGTTCGCCTCGTAGAGCCGCGACCAGCCGCCGCGTACCTCCTGCTCCTCGGCGATGCCGGAGAGGGTGTCGCCGCTGACGACCCGGTACCACGCGTCGTGGCTGTCCGGCTGATGCTCCGTCACCCGCTCGTGTGCGGCGGGCCGTTCCGTGCGCGTCTTCTTCTGCGCCGGGATCTCCGTCCGGGGCTCCGGGCCGCCGCGCGTCAGCCCCGCGCGCTGCGAGCACACCGGCCACGCACCGGGCCCCTGCCCGTCCAGCACGCGTTCCGCGACATGTATCTGCTGGCCCTTGGTGGCCAGGTCGGCGCGTGAGGCGAACTTCGTCCCCCCGTACGCCTTCCACGTCGACGGCGTGAACTGCAGCCCGCCGTAGTAGCCGTTGCCCGTGTTGATGCTCCAGTTGCCGCTGCTCTCGCACTGCGCGACCTTGTCCCAGGTCCCGGCCGTCGCCGCCCCCGCGCCGGTCGCGGCGATCAGCGGCAGCGCCAGCCCCGCACCGGACGCGGCCGTCACGGCCACGGACATCTGCGAGAGGCGGCCGGGCGGCTGGGGTCTGCGGTGGCGACCTCGTACGGGCCGTACGGGCATGGGGGGACCACCTCTCCGGTTCCGGACATACGGCCGTACAAGTACGACAGAGGGATCCTGTCGCCGCAAGAGCGCGTTCGGGAATCGCCCATGCGCCCCAATCACCACCGTCCCGAGCCGACTTGAGCCCCGCGCCCCGCGCCGGCTCAGGCGGTCACGAGGTCCGCGGAGGCAGCGGGAGCGGGAGGCCGGGGAGCCCGTCGAGGCTGACCCCGACGTAGGGCTTGGCGGCGCAGTAGTCGTTGAAGGACTCGTCGGTCTCGCGCGAGAAGCGCTGGGTGTGCAGGTCCCGCTCCTCGCGGAAGTCCATGTACGGCACGGCGAACCCGCAGCTGTCGCTGATGCGTTCGGCGGTGACGACGATGATCGCGCGCACGTCGGTCCGCTTGCGGACGTCGTCGGAGAAGGACGGGATGAGCTCGTCCCAGCGGGCGTCGTCGCGGAGCACCGCCTCGCCGTGCCCGTGGACGCGCACGATGGTCGGCGGCCCGGTGAAGGCGCACCACATCAAGGTGATGCGGCCGTTCTCCCGGAGGTGGGCGATGGTCTCCGCCCCGCTGCCGCCGAGGTCGGCGTAGGCGAAGGTGTGGTCGTCGAGGAGCGCGAAGGACCCGTCGAGGGCCTTGGGCGAGAGGTTGACCCGGCCGTCGCCCGCGAGGGGGGCGGTGGCGGTGAAGAAGATCTTCTGCTCTTCGATGAAGGCGCGCAGGCGGCCGTCGATGCGTGCATAGGTCTTTCCCATGCACGCGATTCTCCGGCGGAGGCGCGGATTCCGCCGCTGTCCTCCCACCGTGTCGGCGCGAACGCGTCCTCCCCGCCGAGCCCCGGTCAGCGGCGGGCGCCCTTGTCGTCGTCGCGGACCTCGATGCCGAGGGCGGCCGCCAGGGCCGGGGCGAGGTCCAGCAGCTGGGCGCTGCCGATGACGGCACCGCGCAGGTACTCGTGGCCGTCGGCGATGTCGAGCACGGTGGTGCCGCGCAGGTCGGTGGCCCGGAGTTCCGCGTGGCCGATGCGCAGCCGTTCGAGCTGGGTGCCGGGGAAGGAGACCTCCTTGAGCCGCGCGCCGCCGAGGTCGACGTCGCGCAGCACGCAGTCCTCGAAGACGACCTCGTGGAGCGAGCCGCTGCGCAGGTTGACCGAGTCGAACTTGCAGCGGCGGAAGACCACGCGCCGCAGCACCGCCCCGAAGGCCTCGACCCCGGCGAACACGCACGAGTCCGCGGTGACGTCCGTCCAGTTGGTCTCGGCGAACGAGGTGCCGACGAAGCGGTCGCCCTGGAGCCACACCTCGTTGAGCCGCCCGCGGCGCAGGCTGCCGCCGTTCAGGACGGAGTCGGTGACGGCGCACTCGAGGAACTGGGCGCCGCCCGCGTCCTGGTCGTCGAGGGTGAGCCCGGCGAAGTGCAGCGTGTCGTACCGCTCCTCGACGAAGAGGCGGGGCTCGGTGAAGGGCTCGAGCACCTGCGCGTACGGGAGCTCGGACAAGGAGGTCGGCGCCTTGTGGGTCATGCCGTCACGGTAGCGGCCCCCACCGACAGTGCCGGGAGGACCTGAAAGAAATGTCCCTTTGATACCTTTCGCCCATGAGTGCACCCTCCCCCAGCGCTTCGCCCGAGTGGGAGTCCCCCCGGCGGAGCCTGGAGGAGCCCGGGCCCGTCGCGCCGCCGCACCGCCGCCGCGGTGTGGAGCTGGGGCTGCTGTGCGGGGCGGTCCTGATCTCGGTGTACGGCTACTGCGACGTAGGCCTGGCCAGGGACGGCACCCTGCCGCCCGGCGCCGCGGGCTACGGGGCCGCCCTCGGGGCGCTGTCGCTGCTGGCACATCTGACCGTCCGTCTGCGGGCGCCGTACGCCGACCCGCTGCTGCTGCCGATCGCGGTGCTGCTCAACGGCCTGGGCCTGGTGCTGATCCACCGCCTGGACCTGTCCACCCCGGACTCCGCCGCGCCCGCCCAGCTGGTCTGGTCCGGGGCCGGCGTGGCGCTGTTCCTCCTGGTCGTCCTCGGTCTGCGGGACTACCGGTCGCTGGCCGTGTACGCGTACGTGTGCGTGGTGGCCGCGCTCGCGCTGATGATCGCGCCGATCCTCTTCCCGGCCGTGAACGGCGCGAAGCTCTGGGTCCGCTTCGGGGGACTGTCCTTCCAGCCGGGCGAGTTCGCCAAGGTGCTGCTCGCCGTGTTCTTCGCCGCGTACCTGGCGGACAACCGCAGCGCGCTGGCGTACACCGGCCGGCACATCTGGCGCTTCCGGCGGCTGCAGCTGCCGACCGGCCGGGTGCTCGGGCCGGTGCTGGCGGTCTGGGCGATCAGCGTGGGCGTGCTGGTGGTGGAGCGCGACCTGGGCACGTCCCTGCTGTTCTTCGGGCTGTTCGTGATCCTGCTGTACGTCGCGACCGGGCGGACCGGGTGGATCGCGATCGGGCTGCTGCTGTCGGGCGCGGGGGCGTTCCTGGTCGGCTCCCTCGAACCGCACGTGCACTCCCGGGTGCAGGACTGGCTCCACCCGTTCGCGAGCATCGAGGCCGGTCAGGGGCCGGGGCAGCTGGCGCAGTCGCTGTTCGCGTTCGCCGCCGGCGGCCTGCTGGGGACGGGCCTGGGCGAGGGGCACTCGGTCTTCATCGGCTTCGCCGCCAAGTCCGACTTCGTACTGGCCACCGCGGGCGAGGAGCTGGGGCTGACCGGGCTGACCGCGCTCTTCCTGCTCTACGGGCTGCTCGTGGCGCGCGGCTACCGCGCGGGGCTCGCCGTCCGCGACCCGTTCGGGCGGCTGCTGGTGATCGGGCTGGCCTCGATCTGGGCGCTCCAGGTCTTCGTGATCGCGGGCGGGGTCACCGACTTGATCCCGCTCACCGGCATGCCGATGCCCTTCCTGGCGCAGGGCGGTTCCTCCGTCGTCACCAACTGGGTGATGGTCGCGCTGCTGGTGCTGCTCAGCGACACCGCCCGGCGGCCGGTCCCCGGCCCGGTCCCGGTGGTGCCGGGGTGATCCCGCACGCCCGCCGGGCGGCCGCCTTCTGCATGCTGCTCTTCGTCGCGCTCCTGGTGAACGCGACCCGGCTGCAGGTCTTCAGCGCCCCGTCCTACAACGAGAACCCGGCCAACCGCCGGGTGGCCGTCACCCGCTACGAGCGGCCCCGCGGCGACATCTTCGCCGGCAAGCACGCGGTGACCGGCTCCCGCCCCACCGACGGCCCGCTCGGGTACGAGCGCTCCTACACCGACGGCCCCCTGTACGCGCCCGTCACCGGCTTCGCGTCCCAGACGTACGGCACGACGCTGCTGGAGGCCGCCGAGGACGCCATCCTGTCCGGCACGTCCCCGCAGCTGGCCACCCTGCCGGTGTGGAACGCCGTCACCCGGCAGCCGCAGCCCGGCGGCGACGTCCGCACCACCATCGACCCGGCCGCCCAGCGGGCCGCGTACGAGGCGCTGGGCGGCAAGAAGGGCGCGGTCGCGGCCCTGGACCCGCTGACGGGCCGGATCCTGGCGCTGGTGAGCGCCCCCTCGTACGACCCGGCCCGGATCGCCGGGACCGGACCGCGGGCAGCCGCGGCGTGGGTGTCCCTCACCTCCGACCGCGACCAGCCGATGCTCAACCGGGCGCTGCGGCAGACGTACCCGCCGGGCTCGACGTTCAAGACCGTGACCGCCGTGGCGGCGCTGAACAGCGGCACGATCACCGACATCGAGGAACCGACCGACTCGCCCAACCCGTACCGCCTGCCGGGCTCGACCACCTCGCTGCGCAACGAGTCGGACGCCGAGGACTGCGAGGACGCGCCGCTGCTGTACGCGTACGCCATCTCCTGCAACACCGTCTTCGGCAAGCTGGGCGACGACGTCGGCCTGACCGCGATGCGGGAGACCGCGGAGGCTTTCGGCTTCAACGACGACTCCCTCGGCATCCCCTCGCACGCCGCGGTCAGCGTCTTCGACCGCCGCATGGACGACGCGCAGTTGGCGCTGTCCTCCGTCGGCCAGTACGACACCCGCGCCACCCCGCTGCAGATGGCGATGGTCGCCGCGGCCGTCGCCAACGACGGGACGCTGATGTACCCGCACCTGGTGGACCGCACCACCGACAGCTCCGGGCTGCCGGTCGCGCTCACCGGCGACCGGGCCTACGGGCAGGTCATGGACGCGGTGGTGGCCCGGGACATGCAGACCATGATGACCGAGGTGGTCCGCTCCGGCACGGGTGGCAACGCCGCCATCCCGCACGCCGTGGTCGGCGGCAAGACCGGCACCGCGCAGAACGGCGAGAACAACCGCGGCACCCCCTTCGCCTGGTTCATCGCCTGGGCCAAGGACTCCGCCGGCGGCCCCGCGCGGGTCGCCGTCGCCGTCGTCGTGGAGGACGCCGCGGCGGACCGCGCGGACATCAGCGGCGGCGGCAACGCGGCGCCGGTCGCCCGCGCGGTGATGGAGGCGGTCCTGGGGCGGGGGTGAGAGGGCCGCCCCCTGTCACTCCCCGCCCAGCGCGATGGCGTCGGCGACCTCGGCGACCCGCGCGTCCTCCTCCTTGGCGAAGCGCTCGGCGTCCAGCTTCTCGGCGATCTCCTCGTCCTGGGCCATGAGCAGGTCGAGGTTGGAGTCGCCCATCTCGAAGACGCCCATGTCGACATAGGCGCGCTGCAGCCGCTCGCCCCACAGCCCGATGTCCTTCACGCACGGCACGATGCGGCTGAACAGCAGCTTCCGGAAGAGCGTCAGATACGGTGACTGCTCGCTCAGTTCCTCGGCCTCCTGGCGCGGGATGCCGAAGTCCTCCAGCACCTCGGCGCCGCGCAGCCGGTCGCGCATGAGGTAGCAGCCCTCGATGACGAACTCCTCGCGCTCGCGCAGTTCGGCGTCGGACAGCTGCCGGTAGTGGTCGCGCAGCGCCATCCGCCCGAAGGCCACGTGCCGGGCCTCGTCCTGCATGACGTAGGCGAGGATCTGCTGGGGCAGCGGCTTGTCGGTGGTGTCGCGGAGCATGCCGAAGGCGGCCAGCGCCAGGCCCTCGATGAGCACCTGCATGCCGAGGTAGGGCATGTCCCAGCGGGAGTCGCGCAGGGTGTCGCCGAGCAGCGCCTGGAGCGAGTCGTTGATCGGGTAGACCATGCCGACCTTCTCGCGCAGGAAGCGCGAGTAGATCTCGGCGTGCCGGGCCTCGTCCATGGTCTGGGTCGCGGAGTAGAACTTCGCGTCGAGATCGGGGGCGGACTCCACGATGCGGGCGGCGCAGACCATGGCGCCCTGCTCGCCGTGCAGGAACTGGCTGAACTGCCAGGAGGCGTAGGCGCGGCGCAGGTCGCGCTTGTTCTGCTCGGACATCTTGTCCCAGTGGGACGTGCCGTGGACGGTCAGGTTCTGGTCCGGGACGCCGAGCGGGTCGTACGGGTCGACCTCGATGTCCCAGTCGATGCGGGTGACCGCGTCCCACTGCTTGTCCTTGCCCTTCTGGTAGAGGGCGAGCAGCCGGTCGCGCCCGTCGTCGTACTCCCAGGAGAAGCGGGCGGCTCCGGAGGCCGGGATCTCCCACAGGTGGTCCTGCGCCGTCATTGGCGCCTCCTCGACTCTTGACGAGCTTGCTGACACACAGTCTCATAAGAGCATGACCGCTGGCACCCCTCTTGCAACGCGAGAAAAAGTGGCGGAGCGGCTGCTCGACGCCTCCGCGAAGCACTCCTTCGACCCGGACACCGAGCTCGACTGGGACGCCCCCTTCGAGGACGGCGCGTGGTTCTGGCCGCCCGAGCTGTGCTCCCTGTACGACACCCCGCTGTGGAAGCACATGTCGCAGGAGCAGCGGATCGAGCTGAGCAGGCACGAAGCGGCCTCGCTGGCCTCGATCGGCATCTGGTTCGAGATCATCCTCATGCAGTTGCTGCTGCGGCACTCCTTCGACCTGGACCCCACCAGCAAGCACGTGCGCTACGCGCTCACCGAGATCGCGGACGAGTGCCGCCACTCGAAGATGTTCGCCCGGCTGGTGACCCGGCTCGGCACGCCCGTCTACCGGCCCACCCGGCTGGACCACAACCTCGGCCGGGTGCTGAAGACCGTCTCCACCACGCCCGGCGCCTTCACCGGCACCCTGCTGGCCGAGGAGATCCTCGACTGGATGCAGCGCCTGACCTTCCCGGACGAGCGCGTGCAGCCGCTGACCCGCGGCGTGACCCGCATCCACGTGGTCGAGGAGGCCCGGCACATCCGCTACGCCCGCGAGGAACTGCGCCGGCAGATGGCCACGGCGCCGCGCTGGGAGCTGGCCTTCACCCGGGTCTCCTCCGCCGAGGCCGCCCGGGTCATCGCCCGGTCGCTGATCAGCCCGCAGGTGTACGCGTCGGTGGGGCTGGACCCGCGGTACGCCGCCGAGCTGGCCCGCACCAGCCCGCACCGCCGCGACGTGATGCGGCAGGCGGCGAAGAAGCTGATGGACTTCCTGGAGGACGTCGGCATGTTCGAGGGCCCCGGGGTACGCCGGATGTGGCGCAGCTCGGGTCTTCTCGGGTAGGACGGCGGGCGGGCCGGATACGCTGGCCGTCATGAACGGCAGTTCGACGCCGGCGCCCGCCGCCCCCGCCTACCGCCGGCTGAGCGTCGAGCAGCGCCGTACCCAGCTGCTCGCCGCCGCCGTGGACCTCTTCGGGCACCACCGCCCCGAGGACGTCTCGGTCGACGACGTGGCCGCCGCCGCCGGCGTCTCCCGCCCCCTGGTCTACCGCTACTTCCCGGGTGGGAAGCAGCAGCTCTACGAGGCCGCCATGCGCAATGCCGCCGACGAGCTGCGGGACTGCTTCGTGGAGCCCGCGGCGGGCGAGATGACCCAGCGCCTGTCGAACGCGCTGGACCGCTACCTGTCGTACGTGGACGAGCACGACGCCGCGTACTCCGCGCTGCTGCGCGGCGGCAGCGTCGCCGAGACCAGCCGCACCGGCGCCATCGTGGACGAGGTGCGGCGCAGCGCCGCCGAGCAGATCCTCCTGCACCTGGGCGCCCCGGCACCGGGTCCGCGGCTGGCGATGATGGTGCGTTCGTGGATCGCGAGCGTGGAGGCGGTGTCGCTGACCTGGCTCGACGAGGGCAAGCAGCCGCCGGCCCACGAGCTGCGGCGGTGGCTGGTCGACCACTTCACGGCGCTGCTGCTGGTCAGCTCCACCACCGACCAGGAGACCGCCGACGTCGCGCTGGCCGCCCTGGGCCGGGAGAGCCCGGGCAGCCCCGCCGGCGATCTCGCCCGCCGGGTCGCGCCGCTCGCACAGGCCGTCGCACATCTGCTCCCACCTGCCATTCCCTGAACACGGGCCCCGTCCGAGGGCCTACTCTGACCCCGTGAGGCATGAGGACACGGAATTCGTCGGGGGGCCGCTGGACGGCCGCGTGCTGGGGGTGCTGACCGGCATCACCGGGCAGCCTCCGAAGGTGTACGAGGTGCCGGTGCCGCAACCGGACGGCGCGGCCCCGGTCGTGCACGTCTACCACCGCGAGCCCAGTCCCGGGACGCGCGAGCAGCGCCGTACGCGGTGGGTCTTCGTCTACGACCCCGAGGGCAACCGGCCGGAGAAGCCGCGCTGGCCCTGGTCGAAGCCGGGCGCCTGACCGCCGCGGCCCGGCCCCTCCCGGGGGCACCCGTTCCGCATTCTGGTCCGGACCATTGACAGGATTGGTCCAGACCTGTTTGCTGCGGGTTGTCATGCGCACATCTCCTCGCCCCCGAAGGAGCGGTCCCCATGAGATCCCTCGTCGCCGCGACGGCGACCCTCGCCCTCACCGCCGCCATCGGCGGGCTGGTCGCCCTCGCGCCCTCCGCGCACGCGGGTGAGTTCCTGGTCAACGGCGGTTTCGAGAACGGCAACCTGACCGGCTGGAGCTGCGACGCCGGCACCACCCAGGCGGTCACCGGCCAGGCGAAGACCGGCAGTTGGGCCCTCGCCGGCAGCCCGGGCTCGTCCGGCACCGCACAGTGCAAGCAGACGGTCAGCGTGGCGCCCGGCACGACGTACACCTACTCCGCCCAGGTCAAGGGCAGTTACGTCTACATCGGCGTGGACGGCGGGACCAGCACCTGGACCCCGGGCACCGGCGGGGCGTACCAGCAGCTCAGCGTGAGCTTCACGACCGGGGCGAGCCAGACGAGCGCGACCGTCTACGTCCACGGCTGGTACGCCCAGCCCACGTTCTGGGCCGACGACGTCTCGCTCAGCGGCCCGGGCGGCCCGACGCCCCCCACGCCGACACCGACGCCGACCGACACCCCGACGCCCACCCCGACACCCACACCGACCGACACCCCGACGGGCCCCTCCTCGCACGCGCTGGTCGGCTACCTGCACTCCAGCTTCGCCAACGGCTCCGGCTATGTGCGCATGGCCGACGTCCCCGCGAGCTGGGACTACATCGACCTCGCCTTCGGCGAGCCGACAACGACCACCTCGGGCGACATCCGCTTCACCCGCTGCCCCGCCTCCGAATGCCCCAACGTGGAGTCCGACGCGGACTTCAAGGCCGCGATCAAGGCCAAGCAGGCGCAGGGCAAGAAGGTGCTGATCTCCATCGGCGGACAGAACGGCCAGGTGCAGCTGACCACGACCGCCGCCCGCGACGCCTTCGTCTCCTCCGTCGCCGGGATCATCGACACCTGGGGACTGGACGGTCTCGACATCGACTTCGAGGGCCACTCGCTCTCCCTCAACGCCGGTGACACCAACTTCAAGAGCCCGACCACACCGGTCGTGGTCAACCTGATCTCCGCACTGAAGACCCTCAAGGCCAGGTACGGCAGCGGGTTCGTGCTCACGATGGCGCCCGAGACCTTCTTCGTGCAGCTCGGCTACCAGTTCTACGGCCCGGGCCCCAACGGCGCGCAGGACCCCAGGGCGGGTGCCTACCTTCCCGTCATCCACGCGCTGCGCAACGACCTGACCCTGCTCCACGTCCAGGACTACAACTCCGGGCCGATCATGGGCCTGGACAACCAGTACCACCAGATGGGCGGGGCCGACTTCCACATCGCGATGACCGACATGCTGCTCACCGGCTTCCCGGTGGCGGGCAACACGGCCAACGTCTTCCCCGCGCTCGCACCTTCCCAGGTGGCCGTCGGGCTGCCCGCGACCTCCAACGCGGGCAACGGATGGACAACTCCGGCAGATGTCGACAAAGCGCTCGACTGCCTGACCAAGCGGACCAACTGCGGCTCGTACACCCCGCACGGAACATGGCCGGGCCTGCGCGGTCTGATGACGTGGTCGATCAACTGGGACAAGTTCGGCAACTGGGAATTCCAGAAGAACTTCGATTCGTACTTCGGCTGACACGGAGGAAACGGGTGGCTCCAATGACCACGGAGCCACCCATTCCGGCCCGGTCACCCTGTCGCAGCCGACCCGATCATGTAAGGATCTACCGGCAAGCATCCGGTAATACAGTCGGAGGTGAAGGGATGTCAGCAGCAAGCAGGCCCAAGGAGTGGGTGCGCAGGGCACTCGTCTGCGGGACGCTGCTGGCCGCCGCGGCCCTCGGACTGCCCGCGCAGAACGCGCACGCGATGCCCGACGACCCCTATCCCAGCGGCCCGACCCTGGTCGTCCTGCTGGAGCGGCTGCAGGACCTCTACCTCAAGGCCGAAGAGGCCACCGAGACCTACGACCAGGCGGAGTCCGAACTCGACGAGAACCGCGGCAAGGCCGACCGCCTGGACCGCCAGCTCGCCGAGGAGCGCACCGCGCTGGCCGACGCCCGCGCCCTGGCCGGGCAACTCGCCCGCGAGCAGTACAAGGAGGGCGGGGTCTCCCCCTACCTCAGCCTGTTGCTCAGCGGCGACCCGCAGGACGCCTTCATCCAGGGGCACATGCTCGACCGCGCCGCCGGCAGCCAGGCCGAACTGGTCGCCCAGCTGGAGAACGGCGAGAAGCGGATCGCCGCGCTCAGCCGCGCCCAGCAGCACGCGCTGGACGGCTCGCTGCAGCTCGCGGACCAGCAGCGCGACGCCAAGGAAGAGATCGAGAAGCAGCTCGCGACAGTCGAGCGGATCCTCGCCGGCCTGACCGGCACCCAGCTCGCCGACCTGCAGCGCCTCGAGGAGCAGGGCATCGACCGGGCCCAGGAGGCGTTCCTGAGATCGGGGCAGCTCGGCAGCCTCTCGCTCGCACCGTCCAAGGTCGGCAACAGCGCGCTGAGCTTCGCCTACGCGCAGATCGGCAAGCCCTACGTCTGGGGCGCCGAGGGCCCGAAGGCGTACGACTGCTCCGGGCTCACCTCGCAGGCCTGGCTGCACGCGGGCACTCCCATCCCGCGCACCAGCCAGGAGCAGTGGAAGCAGCTGCCGCACATTCCGCTCAACCTGCTGCGCCCCGGCGACCTGGTGATCTACTTCCCCGGCGCCACCCACGTGGCGATGTACATCGGCGACGGCCTGGTCATCCAGGCACCCCGCCCCGGCACCTTCGTCAAGATCTCCCCCATCGCCGCCAACCCGATCCTCGGGGCCGTCCGCCCGGACTCCGACGAGCCGTCGATGAAGCACTACGTCCCGCCGACCGCTCAGGATTCGGCGAAGGACTCCTGACGGGGCGCGCGACCGCCTGTCGCCCGCCACGTGACCGTCCGCCACGTGACCGCCTGCCGCCCGCCGCGTGACCGGCGTCACCGCGCATCGGACAGACCTGTCTGTTAGTTTTGCCGCGACGGGCCCGCCGGGCCCCCGGCAGAACCAGGTGATCGGCATGCCCGCCACGGTCAAGCGCCCCCCGGCGCGCGAGCGCATCCTGACCACGGCCGAGGAGTTGTTCTCGGCCCACGGGCTGCGCGGCGTGGGCGTCGACCGCATCATCGCGGAGTCGGGCGTGGCCAAGTCGACGCTGTACGTGCACTTCCCCTCCAAGGACGAGCTGGCCGCCGCCTACCTGCGCCGGGTCGACGACTCCTGGCGGGGCAGGCTGCGCGCCGCCGCGCTGGCGGCCGGCGACGACCCCCGCGAGCAACTGGTGGGCCTGTTCGACGCGGTCGACGCGTCGTACCGGCGGCACGGTTTCCACGGCTGCCCGTTCATCAACGCCGCCGCCGAGAGCGAGCCGGGCAGCCTGCCGCACGAGGTGACCGCCGAGCACAAACGGACCGTCCGCGCGTGGGTGCGCGACCTGGCCGAGGCGGCCGGGGCCGGTGACCCCGACGCGCTGGCCCTGCAGCTGACGCTGCTGATCGACGGCACGCTGGCGGCGGGCAGGCTGGAGCAGGACCCCGCCATGCCGGCCGCCGCCAAGGCCGCGGCCCGCGCCGTCGTCGAGCGGGCCTGCCCGCCGGCCGTCTGACCCCCTCCGCCCTCGTCCACACCCGTGGACGCGGGCTCCCTTCCCGGGACAACAAAACAGACCTGTCTGTTCGATTGGAGAGACCATGTCCACCATGCGCGCGGTGGTGCTGGAGCAGTTCGGCAGCCCCCTGACCCTGGGCGAGCTCCCGGTTCCGGTGGCCGGCCCCGGCCAGGTGCTGGTCCGGGTCGAGGCCGGCGGGGTGAACCCGCTGGACGCCAAGATCCGGGCCGGGAAGGCCGCCCACGCCCGCAGCCGGCTGCCCGCCGTACTGGGCCTGGACCTGGCCGGCGTGGTCGAGGCGGTCGGCCCGGACGCCACCGGCTTCGCCCCGGGCGACGAGGTCTACGGGCTCACCGGCGGCGTCGGGGACGTGCAGGGATCCCTCGCGGAGTACGCGGCCGTCGACGCCCGGCTGCTGGCCCGCAAGCCCGCCGCCCTGAGCATGCGCGAGGCCGCCGCCCTGCCGCTGGTCTTCGTCACCGCCTGGGAGGGCCTGGTGGACCGGGCGGGCGTGCGCGAGGGCCACACGGTGCTCGTGCACGGCGGCGCCGGCGGCATCGGCCATGTCGCGGTGCAGCTCGCGCACGCCCGCGGCGCCCGGGTCTTCGCCACCGGGGCGCCGCACAGCCTGCGGACGATCGCGGAACTCGGCGCCACCCCGATCGACCGCACGACGACCCCGGTCGAGGACTACGTCGCCGAGCACACCGGCGGCGAGGGCTTCGACATCGTCTACGACACGGTGGGCGGCGAGACGCTCGACGCGTCCTTCACCGCCGTGCGCACCTGGACGGGCCATGTGGTGACCGCGCTGGGCTGGGGCACCCACAACCTCGCGCCGCTGTCCTTCCGCGGCGCGAGCTACTCCGGGGTGTTCACGCTGCTGCCCCTGCTCACCGGCCGCGGGCGCGAGCACCACGGCGAGATCCTGCGCGAGGCAACCGCCCTGGTCGAGGCCGGGGCCCTGCGGCCGCGGGTCGACCCCCGGCGGTTCACCCTCGCCACGGCAGCCGAGGCGCACGCCGCCGTCGAACACGGCGCCACCGCGGGCAAGATCGTGGTCGACGTCACCGGCTGACCACCCGCGTCCGGATGCGGGGCGGGGCCGCTCCACGCGAACGGTCCTGCCCCCGACGGCAATTCGGTGGCCCGCGCGGCGCGGACCTGCGAGCATGCGCGGATGCCCATACTCAGTGATCATCTCGGCCATCTCTCCTACACCGTCACCGGCGAAGGCTCGCCCGTGGTCCTCGTGCACGCCGGCGTCGCCGACCACCACATGTGGGACGCGGTCGCGCCCGCCCTCGCGGAGCGGCACACGGTCATCCAGTACGACCTGCGCGGCTTCGGCCAGTCCCCGCCGCCGGCGGGCCCGTTCAGCGAGACCGACGACCTGCTCCGCCTCCTGGACCACCTCGGTCACGACCGGGTCCGGGTCGTCGGCGCGTCCTGGGGCGGCCGCGTGGCCGCGGACTTCACGCTCACCCACCCGGACCGCGTCCACTCGCTGACCATGCTCGCCGCGCCGTGGCGGGGATACGACTGGTCGGCGGACATGGTCGCGTACGACGAGGCCGAGACAGCGGCCCTGGCCGCGGGCGACCTGGACACCGCCGTCCAGGTCAACCTGGACATGTGGCTGCGCGGTCCGAGCCGCGGCTGGGAGGACGTCGCCCCGGGACTCGCCGAGCAGGTCCGGGAGCCGATGCGGATCTCACTGATGCATCAGGAGACCGTCGGGCAGCACTCCCAGGGCGGTACGGACCGCGAGGTCGCCACGATCACCGTCCCCACGCTGGTCGGCTTCGGGCGCCTCGACGTCGCCGACTTCCAGGACATCGCCCGCCGCTACGCCGCCGAGATCCCCGGCGCCGCCCTGGTCGAATTCCCCACGGCGGCCCACCTCATCGCGCTGGACGCGCCCACCGAACTCCTCGCGGCACTCGTCCCGTTCCTCGCCCGCTGACCCACCCCCGCCGGCGGCCGGGGGCACTGGCAGCCCGCGGACCTCAGCGACCGGGACGCTCACGCGCTCGCGAACAGGCCGCTCACTCCATGCCATCGAGTACCCGCCGTCGCTGTGCCGCTCCGGGCGGGCTCGAACGTGCCGAAGGCCGCGCGCCTGTCAATGAGCGCTTTCCGACAGGTAGCTGCGGGCGATCTCGACCAGGTCCTCTACCTGCTCCCGGGTGAGTCGGCTGGCAGCTGAGACAAGCCCGCCGATCTCCGCTGCAGCCCGATAGGGGGCACGGTGGTCCGTTGCCGGCCCATCGGGAAGTCCGGCGATGACGCGCAGGTCAGCTGCCGACATACCCAGCACGGGACCGATATCCTGAATGATTTCAACGGTCGGCAATACCTTGCCGGACATCAGCTGATTGATGGTCGATTGAGCCCGGCCCGAGGCTATGCTGACGGCCCGCGGTGTCAGGCGGCGATTGTTCATCAAGCCCCGCAAGATCTCGCCGAACTCTCGTGTCATTCGGGCAGGTTACCGGCGTCACCCCGGCTCGCGGACCGTCCCGCGACACCGGGGACGTGCGATGGCCCGACCCGTCCTTCCGGTCCGGTGGCGCACCCGCGGTACGCAGCCGAGGGTCGGCCCCGGCGGGACGTCGACGGCCCCGGTGGAAGCACCGGGGCCGTCGACGGCCTGGCGGCCGGTCAGGGAAGTGTCACGCGCCGGCGACCGAGGCCAGGTAGGCGGCGGTCTTCTCGGGGTCGTAGAAGTACGACTCGTAGTCGGACGGGTCGTCGAAGCCGTTGGCGAAGCGGTCGGCCACGGCGGGGAACTGGCCGGCCGCGCCGATCAGGCCGAGGATGTGCTCCGGCGGGGGGCCGAGGAGGGCGTTGGTCCACTTGGTGACCGGCTCCGCGGTGGACCAGAAGCGGGCGAAGGCGGACTCCATCCACGCACGGTCGAAGGGCTGGTCGCCGTGCTCGACGATCGCCGCGAGGTAGGCGGCGGCGCACTTGGACGCGCTGTTGGAACCCTGGCCCGTGATGGGGTCGTTGGCGACCACGACGTCCGCGACGCCGAGGACGAGGCCGCCCGAGGGCAGTTCGGCGACGGCGTGGCGGACGATCGGGGCGAAGCGGCCGGCCAGGGTGCCGCCGGCGTCGGTCAGTTCGACGTCGCGGGCCCGGTCGTACTCCCAGGGGAGGTGACGTTTCATCAGGTCGAGCGTGATGCGCAGGTGCTCCGCGGGGTCCTTCACGTCGCCGAAGACGTCGAGCGGGCCGCCGGGCAGCCCCTCCCAGAACAGGATGTCGCAGGGGCCCGAGGTGGTGAGCGCCGGGATGACGATCAGCTCACCGGCTCCCGGGACCATGTTGAGCCGCACCGCGTGGAAGTCGGGGTGCTCCGGGCGGGGGCCGAGGCCGTGCACATAGGCGACGGCCAGCGCGCGCTGGGGGCTGTCGTACGGCGAGCGGGCGGCGTCCCGGCCGAACAGCGAGACGAGTTCGCCCTTGCCGGCCGCGACCAGCACCAGGTCGTAGGCGCGGGAGAAGTAGTCCAGGTCGCCGACGGTGACACCGTGGACGACCAGCTTGCCGCCGCGCTGCCCGAAGGTCTCCAGCCAGCCGGCCATCTTCACGCGCTGGTCGACGGACTGGGCGTACCCGTCGAGCCGGCCGACCCAGTCGATCGGACGGGAACCGTCGGGGGCGGCGACCGAGACGCCCAGGCCATCGATCCGCGGGGCCTGGTCCTCCCAGAAGTTGACGCCGAGGTCCCGCTCGTGGCCGAGCGCGGTGTCGAACATGCACTGGGTGGACATGACACGCCCCTCGCGTATCTCGTCCGCCGTGCGGTTGGACATGACGGTGACCTCGTAGCCGTGGGACTGCAGCCCCAGGGCCAGCTGGAGGCCGGACTGCCCGGCTCCCACGATCAGTATTCTGCGCAAGACGGCACGCTCTCTCGTACGGTGCTGCTGAATGGGGGTGAGGTGGGTCGGGGTTCCGGCGGCCCCCGCGGGGCGCCACCGGAGGACTGCTACTCCGGGTGGGCGACCAGGGCCTGCTTGACCAGGGCCAGCAGCACCTGGATCACCGACGGGCGGTCGCGCGCGTCGCAGATCAGTACGGGGACCTCGTCCGGTACGGCCAGCGCCTCACGGACGTCGATCTCGTCGTACGCGGTCGTGCCCTCGAACTGGTTCACCGCCACCGCGTAGGGCAGCCCGCTGGTCTCGAAGTAGTCCAGCGCCGGGAAGGCGTCCGCCAGCCGCCGGGTGTCGGCCAGCACGACCGCGCCGATGGCGCCGCGCACCAGGTCGTCCCACATGAACCAGAACCGCTGCTGGCCGGGCGTGCCGAACAGGTAGAGCACCAGCTCCCGGTCGAGCGTGATGCGGCCGAAGTCCATCGCCACCGTGGTCGTGGTCTTGTCCGGGGTCGACCCGAGGTCGTCGATGTCCTCACTGGCCCGGGTCATCACCGCCTCGGTGGTGAGCGGGGTGATCTCGGAGACCGCGCCGACGAACGTGGTCTTGCCCACGCCGAAGCCGCCCGCCACGACGATCTTGGTCGAGGTGGGCGCGCGACTCACGTCCAGTTGCCACTCCTGCAGGCCCTCTTCCTCCGCCACCGACGTCATCTCAGAGCCTGCGAAGTCCACCGAGCACCCTCTCCAGCAGCGCGCGATCGGGGGTGCCGGGCCCGTGCCCGGTCCCGTACACACGGATCCTTCCCTGATCGGCCAAATCGCTGAGCAGCACGCGGACGACGCCCAGCGGCATGCGCAGCAGCGCGGAGATCTCGGCGACCGAGCGCATCCGGCGGCACAGTTCGACGATGGCGCGCATCTCCGGCATCACGCGCTCCGCCCAGCCCCCGGAGGTCAGTTCGCGGCGTTCCTGCGCACCGTCGATCGTGGCCACGAAGGTCTCGACGAGCAGCACGTGCCCGAAGGACGTCCGGCCACCGGTCAGCGCGTAGGGGCGCACCCGGGCCGAGCGGCGCCCCGCGCCGCGTACCGGGAGCGCGGCGGCGTGCCGGGGCATCAGCGGGCTCCTTCGATCGCCTGCCGCAACTCCGTGCGGAGTTGCGGGGTGAGCACATGGCCGGCCCGGCCGACGAAGAGGGCCATGTGGTACGCCACGACGCTCATGTCGCACTCGGCGTCCGCGTGGACGCCCAGCAGCGAGCCGTCGCTGATCGACATCACGAACACGCTGCCGTTGTCCATCGCCACGGCCGTCTGCCGGACCCCGCCGCCCTCCATCAGGCGCGCGGCGCCGTCGGTGAGCGACGCGATGCCGGAGACCACCGTCGCCAGGTCGGCGAAGGTGCCGGCCGGGCCCTTGGGCGGTCCTGCGGCGGGGTCGTCGTCATCGTCGGCGGACCGCTCGGACGCGTCCGCGGCACCCGCCGAGCCGTCCTGCCCGTCGGGCTCGTCCGCTTCGTCTGCTTCGTCCGACTCGGAGTTCAGCAGCAGCAGTCCGTCCGACGAGACGACGGCCACGGAGCGGACGCCCGGCACGTCGTCCACGAAATTGCGCAACAGCCACTGGAGGTTGCGTGCCTCGTGACTCAGGTCCCGCTCGCTCTGGGTGTCCGTTCTGGCCGACATCAACCGCGTGCCTCCTCGACGCCTTCGGCTTCGACTTGTTGTGGTCCCCCCGAGCTGACTTTCTTTTCCGCTGTTTCCGTCGTCCCCTCGGGCGCGTCCGTGTCGCGCCGGATCTCACGTGTCTCGGCGTCCGCGTCCGCCCGTCCGTCGCGCAGGCCCTGGGCGAAGCCACCGAGCTTGCGCCGCAGTTCCTCCGGGTCCACCGCCCTCCCCTGGCGGGCGTCACGGACCTGGGGCTCGCCCGACAGGCCGGTGGCGCGCGGGACGCGCTGCGGCAGTCCCTTGGCGGTCAACGGTGTCCCGTCCGCGGCGAGCGCGGGCGCCGGTGCGGGGACGGGCGCCGGTGCGGGCATGGGCGTCGACACCGGCTGGTCTGCGCGGGCGTGCTCGATCGGCTCGTGCCCGGTGCCCTCCCCCTCGGCCGCGGGCTCCCCCGCGTCCTGGCCGGCCGGCAGTCCGTCCCGCTCCTCGCGCGGGGCGGGCAGCGGGGCCGACCGGGGCCGGACCGCACGCGGCTGCCACGGCTCCCCCGCGACCGCGGCCTCGACCGGGCTCTGCGGCCCCTCCGGGTCCTCCGCGGGCGCGGTGAGCGAGGCGGGGACGACCACGACGGCGGTCGTGCCGCCGTGCTTGGCGTCGCGCAACTGGACGCGGATGCCGTGCCGGGCGGCCAGCCGGGCTATCACGTACGCGCCCATGCCGGTGGCCTCGGACGTCGGCGCGGCCGGGTCGGCCTGCGTCAGCAGGGCGTTGAGCTCCTCCCGCCGGGCGGCCGGGAGGCCGATGCCCTCGTCCTCGACGGACAGCATCAGTTCGCCGTTCTCCAGCATCCAGCCGGACAGCTGCACCTCGGTCTCCGGCGGCGAGAACGTGGTGGCGTTCTCCAGCAGTTCGGCGACGAGGTGGCTGAGGTCGTCCGAGGCGAACCCGGCGATCCGGCCCGCGGGCAACTGCTGGATGCGGACCCGCTCGTACTTCTCGATCTCGGAGACCGCGGCGCGCGCCACGTCGACCAGCGGCACCGGCCGGGGGTGCGCGTGGCCGTGCTCGGTGCCCGCGAGCAGCAGCAGGTTCTCGCTGTTGCGGCGCATGCGGGTGGCCAGGTGGTCCAGGCGGAACAGCTGGGCGAGCTCGTCCGGGTCGTGGACCAGCTCCTCCAGCTTCTCGATGAGCGTGAGCTGCCGCTCGACCAGGCCGAGCGTGCGCAGCGTGAGGTTCACATAGGTGGCGCTGACGCTGCCGCGCAAAGTGGCGAGTTCGGCGGTCAGTGCCTCCTGCCGGCTGCGCAGCAGGTCGCGTTCGGCGGCGAGCGCGTCGCGCACGCCCTGCACCCGCGTGTGCTCGGCGTCCTGGCCGGCGACCCGGTCACGCAGGCCCACGGTCTCCGCGCGCAGCGCGTTGACGGCGCGGGCCACCGCCGCGAACTCGTCCGAGCCGACGGCCCTGACCTGCTCGTCGGCCGGTACGTCACCGCGCGCGAAGCGGTTGAGGGCGGCGACGGGCCGGGTGATCGAGCGGGCGGTGGAGACGCAGGTGCCGAGGACCAGCAGGAAGCAGACGCCGGCCAGCGCGACGTGCAGTTCGAGGCCGGTGACGTCGTCCGAGCGCAGCGCGGCGAGGTGGTCGGCGGAGGCCGCCGCGAGCGAGGACTCGACCCCGCGCATCAGGTCGATCCGCGCGGAGAGCGCGGACTGCGCGGAGGAGGACGTGAGCTCCTGGTCGTGGGCCGAGAGCGAGCCCGCGTTCAGCAGGGTCTTCAGCTGCCGCTCGGCGGTGGAGACGTCGGAGCCGGTGACGGTCTGCTCGTACTGCTCGTCCGCGGCGGACGAGGCCGCGGCGTGGAAGTCGGCGAGCGCGGTCCGCTCCCCCACCGCCGCGGTCTGCGCGGCGCCCACCAGTTCGGCCTGCGGGCCGCCCGCGGCGAGAGCGCCGACCAGCAGGCCGCGCTGGAACGAGGCCTGGTCGACGGCGCGCGCGAGGAAGGGCAGCGCGGTGGTGTCGGCGGAGGCGCCGCGGGCGGGCAGCGACCGGGCGACGGCCGCGCCCACGCCGTTCAGCGCGTCGATGGGCGGCTGGTAGGCCATGACGGCCGCGACGGCGCCACCGGTACCGGAGTGCGCCTTCTGCCGGATCGCGGGCAGTTCGCCGAGCCGTTGGTCGGCCTCGGCGAGCGCGGCCGCGAAAGCCGGGGCGTCGGCGGTGTCGGCGTCCGCGGCGGCGGCGAGGAATTCCTCGATCTGCCGGTCGACACGCCCCTTCTCGGCGTCGGAGTCGCCCGTGCCGCCCTCGGCGGACCGGCCGGTGGCGACGAGCACCGCCGTGTCGTCGCGCTCGTCGGCCAGCACATGGCCGAGGGAGACCGCCTGCGCCTGGAGCCGGGCCATGCCCAGCAGTCGCTGGGACTCGGCGAGGTCCCGTACGGCGGTCGCCACCCCCGGAGCGGAGGCGGCCAGAACGGTGACGGCGCAGATCAGCAGAGCACCGAGCAGTCTCTGCCGCACGCGCTTGGTCCGCGGGTTACGTCGTGTTCGCACCGGTGCTCGCTATCCCGTCTGCCTGGTCCAGTTGTCCCGAGATGACGACACATCGGCCGAGCGCCGAGCACGGCAACGTCTGGCCTCTTCCCGGCATCGTCCCGACCATCTCAGGCCGACCCGGAATGCAGATGTGCGTCCCTCACCTCGACACCCGAACGAGTGAATCGCACGGACAAGTTGACGTCCAACTCCCGCACGGGATCGTTACTCGCGGGTTCACCGACGGGATCGGTGGGGAACTGGCGTCCTCCTCGCGGTCCTGGCAGGATGCGCGCCTTCACGGCCCGGGCCCCGCGGCGGGCCCCCGCCAGGGTTCGAACAGGCCGTGCGAGCGGGTGCCGCACACTGGACGCATGCGCGTCGAGACGGCCACCGAGCCCGGCACCCCCGATCGTCCGAACGAGGACTTCGCGGCGATCGCCATGCCCGCATCAGGTGGCGGCGGTTCACTGGTCCTGCTGGACGGCGTCACCCCGCCCGACGGCCCCACCGGATGCCGCCACTCGGTGCCCTGGTACGTCTCCGAGCTGGGCGGTTCCATGATCGAACTGTCCGTTTCGCCCTCGGCGCCACCGCTGGCGCAGTGTCTCGCGCGGGCCATCGCCCGGACCGCCGACACGCACCGCGAGACCTGTGACCTTTATCACCGGCGCACTCCCCAGGCGACGGTTGTGGCGGTCCGGTGGAATGCGGACAGCGTGGAGCATCTGGTGCTATCCGACTCGGAGTTGCTCATCGAGGACGCCTCCGGCGCGGTGCACGCGGTCCTCGACGACCGCCTGGACCGCCTGCCCGATCCGGTGCCCGCCCTGCGCGCCGCCGTCCGCGCGCTGCCGCGCGGCGGCGCGGAGCGCGCGCGGGCCGCGGCGGCGTACGTCGAGGCCGTCGAGGCGCTCCGCAACGCCGAGGGCGGCTTCTTCACGGCCGCGGCGGACCCGGGGGTGGCGGCCCGCGCCGTCACCGGCGTACGGCCGCGGTCCTCGGTGCGCGCGATCGCCGCCCTCACCGACGGAGCGACCCGCCTCGCCGACGTCTTCGGCGAGACCGACCGCCCCGGCCTGCTCGCCCTGCTGCGCAAGTCCGGTCCCGACGAACTCGTCCGCCGGGTCCGCCTGGCGGAGTCCGCCGACCCGGCCGGCACCCGCTTCCCCCGCGGCAAGCCCAGCGACGACGCCACCGCGATCCTCGTGGAGCTCTAGCGGCGCGGCCTCGAACCCCGCGCCACCACCCCACCCGGTGCAGCCGAGCGCGGCGTCACGCACCTTCCTGCGAGTCGTTCAGCTGAGCCAGCAGCCGCGCGAGTTCCGACAGCTCCAGGCGGTCCCAGCCGCGCAGCCGGCTGACGTAGCGGGCCCTCCGTGCGAGGCGGACGCGGGTGAAGCGGGCCTCGCCCTCCGCGGTCAGCTGGACGAGGAAGGCCCGGCCGTCCGCCGGGTCCGGCTCGCGGAGGATCAGCCCGAGTTCCTCCAGGGCGCGCAGTTGGCGGCTCATCGTCGCCTTGCCGACCCCGAAGTACCCGGCCAGGACGGTCGCCCGCTGCGGCCCGGTCTCGGCGAGCCGGGCGAGCAGCCCGTACGCCGCCGGTTCGAGTTCGGGGTGGACCTCGCGGGCCATTTCGCCCTGGGAGGCCCTGGCCCGCCGGAACAGGACGGTCAGTTCGCGTTCGAGCGCCTCCATCACTGGGTCTGCACCTCCGTGGGACCCGGCCGTCTCGGCCACGCGGTCACCCGCTTTCAGGACGGAAACTTCTCTTCAGGTGCCGCCGTATGTGCAGCGCCCCCAGTATTTCGCAGACGTGGATCAACGACGTGACCAGGGGCACATGCGCGCCGGGTGTCACTCGCCCACCCACGGGAGCGGCCCCTCCCAGGCGCATGGGAGGGGCCGCTCTCTTCTCTCACCCGGTCGGGGCGTCACTCACGCCGCGACCGAGGTCTCCAGGCCGGAGTCCGCGTCGGAGTCCGATTCCGAGTCCGCACCGGTGACGGCGGGCTCCAGGGCCAGCTTGAGCACGTGCCGGACGTCCGAGACCGCGTGGACCTCCAGCTTCTCCAGGACCTCCGCGGGGACGTCGTCCAGGTCCGCCTCGTTCCGCTTGGGGATCACGACGGTGGTGATCCCGGCGCGGTGCGCGGCCAGCAGCTTCTGCTTGACGCCGCCGATGGGCAGCACGCGCCCGGTCAGCGACACCTCGCCGGTCATCGCCACGTCCGTGCGGACCCGGCGCCCCGACAGGAGCGAGGCCAGCGCGGTGGTCATGGTGACGCCCGCGCTCGGACCGTCCTTCGGGACCGCGCCCGCGGGGACGTGGATGTGGACGCCGCGCTCCTTCAGGTCGCCGACCGGCAGCTCCAGTTCGGCGCCGTGCGAGCGCAGGAAGGAGAGCGCGATCTGCGCCGACTCCTTCATCACGTCGCCCAGCTGGCCGGTGAGCTGCAGCCCGCTGCCGCCGGTCTCCGGGTCGGCGAGCGACGCCTCGATGTAGAGGACGTCACCGCCCGCGCCGGTCACCGCCAGGCCCGTGGAGACACCCGGCACCGCCGTGCGCCGCTCCTGCGGGTCCTGCGCCGACTCCGGCACGTGGTGCGGCCGCCCGATGAGGTCCCGCAGGACCTCCGGGGTCACCGTGAACGGCAGCTCGCGCTCGCCGAGCTCGTGCTCGGCCGCGACCTTCCGCAGGATGCGGGCGATCGACCGCTCCAGGGTGCGCACGCCCGCCTCGCGGGTGTACTCACCGGCCAGCTTGCGCAGGGCCGCGTCGTCGACGGCGACCTCGTCCTCGCCGAGCCCGGCCAGCTCGCGCTGGCGCGGCAGCAGGTGGTCACGCGCGATGACGACCTTCTCGTCCTCGGTGTAGCCGTCCAGCCGTACCAGTTCCATACGGTCCAGCAGCGGCTCGGGGATGGCCTCCAGGACGTTGGCGGTGGCGAGGAACACCACGTCGCTCAGGTCCAGTTCGACCTCCAGGTAGTGGTCCCGGAAGGTGTGGTTCTGGGCCGGGTCCAGGACCTCCAGCAGGGCCGCGGCCGGGTCGCCGCGGTAGTCGGAGCCCACCTTGTCGATTTCGTCCAGCAGGACCACCGGGTTCATGGACCCGGCCTCCTTGATGGCGCGCACCAGGCGGCCGGGCAGCGCGCCGACGTAGGTGCGGCGGTGGCCGCGGATCTCCGCCTCGTCGCGGACGCCGCCGAGCGCGACGCGCACGAACTTGCGTCCCATGGCGCGGGCCACGGACTCGCCGAGCGAGGTCTTGCCGACGCCGGGCGGACCCACCAGGGCCAGCACCGCACCGCCGCGGCGCCCGCCGACGACCCCGAGACCGCGGTCGGTGCGGCGCTTGCGCACGGCCAGGTACTCGGTGATGCGCTCCTTCACGTCGTCCAGGCCCGCGTGGTCGGCGTCCAGCACCGCCCGCGCGCCGGGGATGTCGTAGGCGTCCTGGGTCGTGGTGTTCCACGGCAGCTCCAGGACGGTGTCGAGCCAGGTGCGGATCCAGCTGCCCTCGGGGGACGCGTCGCTGGACCGCTCCAGCTTCTCGACCTCCTTCATGGCGGCCTCGCGCACCTTCTCGGGCAGGTCGGCGGCCTCGACGCGGGAACGGTAGTCGTCCGCCTCGTCCTCCGGGTCGCCGTTCAGCTCGGCCAGCTCCTTGCGGACGGCCTGCAGCTGCTGCCGCAGCAGGAACTCGCGCTGCTGCTTCTCCATGCCCTCCTGGACGTCCTTGCGGATGGTCTCCGCGACGTCCTGCTCGGCCAGGTGGTCGCGCAGCCACTGCGTGGCCAGCTTCAGCCGGGCGACCGGGTCCACGGTCTCCAGCAGCTCGACGCGCTGCTTGGTGGTGAGGAAACCGGAGTAGCCGGCGTTGTCGGCCAGCTGCGAGACGTCGTCGATCTGCTGGACGCGGTCCACGATCTGCCAGGCGCCCCGCTTGCGCAGCCAGCTGGTGGCCAGTGCCTTGTACTCCTTGACGAGCTCCGCGACGGTGCCGGGCGCCTCGGCGGGCACCGGCTCGGCGAGCTCGGTCCCCTCCACCCACAGCGCGGCGCCGGGTCCGGTCGTGCCGGCACCGATGCGCACGCGGCTGACGCCGCGGATCACGGCCCCGGGATCGCCGTCCGACAGCCGTCCCACCTGCTCGACGGTGCCCAGCGTGCCCACTCCCGCGTAGTCGCCGTCCACCCGGGGAACGAGCAGGACCCGCGGCTTGTTGCCGACACCGGGCAGACCGGACCGCTGCGCGGCCTGGGCCGCCTCGACCGCGGCACGCGCCTCGGCGTCGGTGAGGTCCACGGGCACGACCATGCCCGGCAGGACCACCGCGTCGTCGAGCGGCAGCACGGGCAGGGTGAGCGGCGCGAACGCCGACGAAGACGATTGAGCCATTATCTCTCCCTAAAGCAATCAAGTTGAGCTATGCAGACTCAATGCTTCTGATGCCCCCGGTGTTCCCCGGACCGTGTTCGCTCTGAGCGATCGACCCCCTACCGGCCTCCGACCGGCCCCTGACCAGCCGCTCATTACGCTGAGCCCATGCACGCGAACGAAGAGGGACGACCCGTCACGCTCGACCGCCGCGAGGGACCGTACGGCGAGGTGGCCCTGCGCCGGCACGGCGAGCGGTTCGAGATCATCGCCAACGGCACCTTTCTGATGGACACCTCCGACGGCCGCTCCGAGCGGCTGCTGGTCGACGCGGCCCTGGCGGCCCTGCCGGCGGACCGGGCGGACCTGTCGGTGCTGATCGGGGGCCTGGGTGTGGGCTTCTCACTGGCCCACGCGGTACGGCAGCCGCGCTGGGGGCGGATCGCGGTGGCCGAGCGCGAGCGCGCGGTCGTCGACTGGCACCGCGCCGGGCACCTGGCCCCGTTCTCCGAGCACGCGCTGGACGATCCGCGGGTGACGGTCCTGGAGGGCGACCTCGTGGCGTACCTGCGGGAGGCGGACGCGATCTACGACGCCCTGTGCCTGGACATCGACAACGGCCCCGACTGGACGGTCACCGACGACAACCGGGGCCTGTACAGCCCCGAGGGCCTGGCGGCCTGCCGGGCACGGCTCACACCCGGCGGCGTACTGGCGGTATGGTCGGCCCAGCCGTCCGCCGCGTTCGAGGACGCACTGCGGGCTGCGCAGTTCACGCAGGTCCGGACGATCGAGACACCCGTGAATCGGGGCGTTCCGGATGTCGTGCACCTGGCAATCACACCCGGATAGCCGCGGCACGGTTGTGCCCCGTACGCTGCTGCGCAACGCAAACGACCATGGGGGACCGCACATGGACACCACTCAGCCGACTCCGGGCGACGCCGCAGCGGTCGCGGCCACCCCCGGCGCGCAGCGCCGGGTGCTGGTGGTCGAGGACGACGCGACGATCGCCGACGCCATCGCCGTACGCCTGCGGGCCGAGGGCTTCCAGGTCCGCACCGCCGGCGACGGGCCGGCCGCGGTGGACACCGCCGCCGCCTGGCAGCCCGACCTGCTGGTGCTGGACGTCATGCTGCCCGGCTACGACGGCCTGGAGGTCTGCCGCCGCGTGCAGGCTGCGCGGCCCGTGCCGGTGCTCATGCTCACCGCGCGCGACGACGAGACCGACATGCTGGTCGGCCTCGGCGTGGGCGCCGACGACTACATGACCAAGCCGTTCTCGCTGCGCGAGCTCGTCGCCCGGGTGCACGTCCTGCTGCGCCGCGTGGAGCGGGCCACCATCGCCGCCCGCGACCCGCGCGGCGCCAACATGCAGCTGGGCGACCTGGAGATCGACAACGCCCAGCGGCGGGTCCGGGTCCGCGGCGCGGACGTGCACCTGACGCCCACCGAGTTCGACCTGCTGGTGTGCCTGGCGCAGCAGCCGCGCGCCGTGCTCTCCCGCGAGCAGCTGCTCGCGGAGGTCTGGGACTGGGCGGACGCGTCGGGCACCCGGACCGTCGACAGCCACGTCAAGGCCCTGCGGCGCAAGATCGGCGCGGAGCGCATCCGTACCGTCCACGGCGTCGGCTACGCCCTCGAGACCCCCACGCCATGAGCCCTTTCAGCGCGCCACCCCCGCCGAGCCTGCGGGACCGTGTGTGGGCCGCGCTGCGGCCGTGGGACCCGTTCCGGTCCATCAAGGCGGCGCTGCAGTTCCTGGTGATCGCCTCTGTGGCGATCACCACGTTCCTCATCTATGTGGCGATGCACTCCGCGACCGAGATCAGGATCATCACGATCTTCTCGATCATCGCCTCGCTGCTCATCTCCCAGCTGGTCGCCCACGGGCTGACCGCGCCGCTGCGGGAGATGACCTCGGTGGCCATCGGCATGGCCCGCGGCGACTACGGACGCCGGGTCACCGCCGCCCGCCGTGACGAGGTCGGCGAGCTGGCCGACGCCTTCAACCGCATGGCCGCCGACCTGGAGGCCGTCGACCGGCACCGCAAGGAGCTGGTGGCGAATGTCTCACACGAGCTGCGCACCCCGATCGCGGCGCTGCGCGCGGTCCTGGAGAACGTCGTCGACGGCGTCTCCGAGGCCGACCCGGAGACGATGCGCACCGCACTGCAGCAGGCCGAGCGGCTGAGCCTGCTCGTCGCCCACCTGCTGGACCTGTCCCGCCTCGACAGCGGCATCGTTCCGCTGGACGCCAAGCGCTTCGAGGTGTGGCCCTACCTGTCGGCCGTGATCAAGACCGCGAGCCTGGGGCTGCAGGACAGCGGGCCGGGCGCCCGGCCGCGCAAGGACGTCCATCTGCACCTGGACGTCTCGCCGCCGGAGCTCACCGCCTACGCGGACGCCGAGCGGCTGCACCAGGTGGTCGCCAACCTGGTCGACAACGCCGTCAAGCACAGCCCGCCGAGCGGCCGGGTCACCATCCGCGCCCGGCGCGGCGCCGGCCCCGGCAGCCTGGACCTGGAGGTGCTGGACGAGGGTCCCGGCATCCCCGAGGCGGAGCGCACCCGGGTCTTCGAGCGCTTCAACCGCGGCACCGCGGGCCCCGGCGACGGCGGTACGGGACTGGGGCTGGCCATCGCCCGCTGGGCGGTGGACCTCCACGGCGGCGACATCAAGGTGGCCGAGTCCCCGCGCGGCTGCCGGATACGCGTCACCCTGCCGGGTTCCGCCCCGGTGCCGGTCTGACGCACTCGCGCACTCGCGCACTCGCGCCCTGGCGCACTGACGTACGCAGTACGGCCGGGGGCTCGCTGCGCCCGGCCAGAGGCAGTCGATTCGGGACCTCTTTCCCGCCAATCTCCGCGCCGAAACCGCACTTTCGATGTGACTTAGGCGACGACTGGCCCCCGGGCCTGCATGAACCGGTCCAATAGGCGTAGCCTTTATTCCCGCTGTCCATCACCTTGTGAAGCGGAAGAGGGCGGTTACCGCCGTGTCGCCACAGTCCCCCAATAGCTCGAGTTCCCCCAGCCTCCGGCCGGGCGGTACCCCCAGGACCGAAACCGACGGGCAGGGTCAGGACCCTGCCGCTGGATTCGGGCCGAACGAGTGGCTTGTCGATGAGATCTACCAGCAGTACCTCCAGGACCCGAACTCGGTCGACCGAGCCTGGTGGGACTTCTTCGCCGACTACAAGCCGGGAGCGGATACGGGTTCCGCGGTCGCCACGGGCCGTCCTGCGACGCCCCCCGCAGCAGCGCCGGCCGCTCCGCCGGCCGCCAACGGTGCCGCCGCTCCCGCCCCGGCCCCCGCGGCTCCGGCAGCCCCGGCCCCCGCGCCGGTGAAGCCGGTCGCGGCCGCGCCCGCCGCGCCCGCCCCGGCTCCGGCCGCCGCCCCGGCTCCCGCCCCGGCGAAGCCCGCCGTCGTGAAGCCCACCCCGGCGCAGCAGCCGACCCCGGCCCCCAAGGCCGCCGCCGGCGAGAGCCCCGCGGGCCCCGAGTTCGTGACGCTGCGCGGTCCGTCCGCGGCCGTGGCGAAGAACATGCACGCCTCGCTGGAGCTGCCCACGGCCACGTCCGTGCGCGCCATCCCGGTGAAGCTGCTGTTCGACAACCGCATCGTCATCAACAACCACCTCAAGCGCGCCCGCGGCGGCAAGGTCTCCTTCACGCACATCATCGGCTACGCCATGGTGCAGGCGCTGAAGATCATGCCGTCGATGAACTGGTCCTTCGCCGAGAAGGACGGCAAGCCGACGCTGGTCAAGCCCGAGCACGTCAACCTCGGCCTCGCCATCGACCTGGTCAAGCCCAACGGCGACCGCCAGCTGGTCGTCGCGGCGATCAAGCAGGCCGAGACCCTGAACTTCTTCGAGTTCTGGCAGGCCTACGAGGACATCGTCCGCCGCGCCCGCGTGGGCAAGCTGACCATGGACGACTTCTCCGGCGTCACGGTCTCCCTGACCAACCCCGGCGGCATCGGCACCGTCCACTCGGTGCCGCGGCTCATGCCCGGGCAGTCGGTGATCCTCGGCGTCGGCTCGATGGACTACCCGGCCGAGTTCCAGGGCACCTCCCAGGACACCCTGAACAAGCTGGGCATCGCCAAGGTCATGACGCTGACCAGCACCTACGACCACCGGGTCATCCAGGGTGCCGCGTCCGGCGAGTTCCTGCGGATCATGAACCAGCTGCTGCTGGGCGAGAACAACTTCTTCGACGACATCTTCGAGGCGCTGCGCATCCCCTACGAGCCGGTCCGCTGGCTCAAGGACATCGACGCCAGCCACGACGACGACGTCACCAAGGCCGCCCGCGTCTTCGAGCTGATCCACTCCTACCGGGTCCGCGGCCACGTCATGGCCGACACCGACCCGCTGGAGTACAAGCAGCGCAAGCACCCCGACCTCGACATCACCGAGCACGGGCTCACCCTGTGGGACCTGGAGCGCGAGTTCGCGGTCGGCGGCTTCGCCGGCAAGTCCCTGATGAAGCTGCGCGACATCCTCGGCGTGCTGCGCGACTCGTACTGCCGCACCGTCGGCATCGAGTTCATGCACATCCAGGACCCGCTGCAGCGCAAGTGGATCCAGGACCGCGTCGAGCGGGCGCACACCAAGCCCGAGCGCGACGAGCAGCTGCGCATCCTGCGCCGGCTCAACGCCGCCGAGGCCTTCGAGACGTTCCTGCAGACCAAGTACGTCGGCCAGAAGCGCTTCTCGCTGGAGGGCGGCGAGTCCGTCATCCCGCTGCTCGACGCCGTGATCGACGCGGCAGCCGAGTCGCGCCTGGACGAGGTCGTCATGGGCATGGCCCACCGCGGCCGGCTGAACGTGCTGGCCAACATCGTCGGCAAGTCGTACGCGCAGATCTTCCGCGAGTTCGAGGGCAACCTCGACCCGAAGTCGATGCACGGCTCCGGCGACGTGAAGTACCACCTGGGCGCCCAGGGCACCTTCACGGGTCTGGACGGCGAGCAGATCAAGGTCTCGCTGGCCGCGAACCCCTCGCACCTGGAGGCGGTCGACCCGATCGTCGAGGGCATCGCCCGCGCCAAGCAGGACGTCATCGGCAAGGGCGGCACCGACTTCACCGTCATGCCGGTCGTCCTCCACGGCGACGCGGCCTTCGCCGGCCAGGGCGTGGTGGCGGAGACCCTCAACATGTCGCAGCTGCGCGGCTACCGCACCGGCGGCACCGTGCACGTGGTGATCAACAACCAGGTCGGCTTCACCGCCGCCCCGGAGTCCTCGCGCTCGTCGATGTACAGCACCGACGTCGCGCGCATGATCGAGGCGCCGATCTTCCACGTCAACGGCGACGACCCGGAGGCCGTGGTCCGCGTCGCGCGGCTCGCCTTCGAGTTCCGCCAGGCGTTCAACAAGGACGTCGTCATCGACCTCATCTGCTACCGCCGCCGCGGTCACAACGAGGCCGACAACCCGTCCTTCACCCAGCCGCTGATGTACGACCTGATCGACAAGAAGCGCTCGGTGCGCAAGCTCTACACCGAGTCCCTGATCGGCCGCGGCGACATCACCCTGGAAGAGGCCGAGCAGGCCCTGCAGGACTACCAGGGCCAGCTGGAGAAGGTCTTCACCGAGGTCCGCGAGGCCACCGCGCCCGCCACCTCGCAGCAGGAGGAGAACGCGGCCACCGGACCGGAGTTCCCGGTCCCGGTCGCCACGGCGATCAGCCAGGAGTCCGTGAAGCGGATCGCCGCCTCGCAGGTCAACATCCCCGAGCGGATCACCGTCCACCCGCGTCTGCTGCCGCAGCTGCAGCGCCGGGCGGCCATGGTCGAGGACGGCACGATCGACTGGGCCATGGGCGAGACCCTCGCCATCGGCTCCCTGCTGATGGAGGGCACCCCGGTCCGGCTCGCCGGCCAGGACTCCCGCCGCGGCACCTTCGGCCAGCGGCACGCCGTCCTGGTCGACCGGGAGACCGGCGAGGACTACACCCCGCTGCTCTACCTCTCCGACGACCAGGCGCGTTACAACATCTACGACTCGCTGCTCAGCGAGTACGCGGCGATGGGCTTCGAGTACGGCTACTCGCTCGCCCGCCCGGACGCGCTCGTCGCCTGGGAGGCCCAGTTCGGTGACTTCGTCAACGGCGCGCAGACCGTCGTCGACGAGTTCATCTCCTCCGCCGAGCAGAAGTGGGGCCAGACGTCCGGCGTCACCCTGCTCCTCCCGCACGGCTACGAGGGCCAGGGCCCGGACCACTCGTCCGCCCGCATCGAGCGCTTCCTGCAGCTGTGCGCGCAGAACAACATGACGGTCGCGGTCCCGACCACCCCGGCGAACTACTTCCACCTCCTGCGGTGGCAGGTCCACAACCCGCACCACAAGCCGCTCATCGTCTTCACCCCGAAGTCGATGCTGCGTCTGAAGGCGGCGACCTCGACGACCGAGGACTTCACCTCCGGTCAGTTCCAGCCGGTCATCGGCGACTCCGCCGTCCGGCCGGAAGAGGTCCGCAAGGTCGTCTTCTGCTCCGGCAAGGTCTACTACGACCTCGTCGCCGAGCGGGAGAAGCGCGGTGCCTTCGACACCGCCCTCATCCGGATCGAGCGGCTCTACCCGCTCCCGGGCCTGGAGATCCAGGCCGCCCTGGCCCCGTTCACCAAGGCCCAGAAGTACGTCTGGGCCCAGGACGAGCCGGCCAACCAGGGTGCCTGGCCCTTCATCGCCCTCAACCTGATCGACCACCTCGACCTGGTCCTGGGCGCCGCCCCCGACAACGCCGACCGGCTGCGTCGCGTCTCGCGCCCGTCCTCCTCGTCGCCGGCGGTCGGTTCCGCCAAGCGGCACCAGCAGGAGCAGGAGCAGCTGGTGCACGAGGTCTTCGAGCTCTGAGGCACTGAAGCACGAAGGCACCACTGAGCGACACCACGCGAGGGGCCCCGCACTCACCGAGTGCGGGGCCCCTCGCGTGCCGGGCTCAGATGGGCTGGGGTTCGAAGTCCCAGTGGAGGCGTTCGCGGCGGCGCACGGACATGGTGTGCGGGTGCTGGGCGCTGAGGGTGTCGGTCAGCTGCTGCAGTGCCTCGCGCTCCAGCTCGCCCGCCTCCTCGGCACGCCGCAGGGTCCTCAGGTCGTCCGCGAGGGCCGCCTTGCAGGACAGCGTGAGGGGATGGGTGCCGCCCAAGGTCCGCACGGCCTGCCGGAGATTGCCGCGGCTCAGCTCGAGCGCGTCCTCCTCGTGACCCGCCAGGTGCCGGGCACCCGAGGCGTTGAGGGCACAGCCCAGGACCCAGGGGTGGTCCTCGCCGACGGCCCGGCGCATGCCCACCAGGACGCGTTCGGCGATGGCCAGGGCGGCGTCGCGCTCGCCGTACTCCCACAGCACCAGGCCGGTGTTGCCGTAGGTGCCGATCGTGTACGGGTGGTCCTCGCCCACCAGCTCGCGGTAGCGCTCCGCGACCCTCTCGGACAGTTCGCGGCTCTCGTCGAGGTTGCCCTGCTCCCGGGTCAGGGCGGCGAGATCCGCCTGTACCATCAGCGTCTCCGGGTGACGGAGCCCTTGCACCTGCACGCAGCGCGCCACGACGCTGCTCATCAGGGCCTCGGCCCCCGTCAGGTCGCCCTGGCGGCGCATGCACAGGGCGAGGTTGTGCTCCGCCCGCAGCGTCTCGGGGTTGTTCGGGCCGAGCCGCCGGCGGTGCAGGCGGACGTTGAGCTCCTGCCTGGGCATGGCCTCCGTGTACCGGCCCAACAGGCGCAGCATCCTGGTGGCGTCCAGTACGGAGCGCAGTGTGTCGGGGTGGTCGCCCCGGTACAGCCGCGTGCGGACGCGCGCGTTCTCGTCGTACAGCTCCAATGCCGCCTCATAGCGACCGAGGAGGCCGAGAGCGAGACCCAGGTTCTCCCTCGCCTGGAGCGTCCGCGGGTTCTCCGCTCCGAAAGTGCGCTGGTTGTGCCGGTGCATGTCCTCATAGAGCTCATGGGCCTCGTGGAACCGCCCTTGGGCGAGCAGGGCGCCTCCAAGGGCGTTACGGGCGGTCAGCAGGTCGGGATCGTCCGGCGCCCGGTCCGCGAACGCCAGCACCACCGACCGGCCCACCGCCTCGGCCTCGCGGTAGCGGCCGGACCTCCGCAACAGGTTGGTGTGCAGCGTCGTCGCGAGCAGCATGACGCGACGGGTCGGCGGGATGCGGCCGTGCCACCTGGCCAGTGCCTCCTCGCACAAGGTGAGACCGGTCTGGTACTCGCCGCATGTGCGCAGGTAGTTCATGCAGTTGACGACGAGGTCCTGCACTTCCTCGTCGTCGCTCTCCAGGGCCCCGGAGTACGTCAGGTGCGGGACCAGCTCCGCGTAGCGGTGCCACACGCCCGGCTCGGTCGGCATCCGGGGGTCCGCACGGGCCAGGATCCGGCACGCGGTCGCGGAAAGGGCGACGCCCTCGTCCTCGCTGAGGTCGTTGCGGAGGAAGCCGTGGTAGAGCCGGTGCATCTGCACGGTGTCGGCCACGGTCTCCTGGTCCAGACGCACCGCGGTGGCCTCCGACAGGCGGCGCAGCGCGGTGGGCCAGCCGATCGGATCCGCGGCGAGCGCGGCGAGGTGCTCGGGCAGGTCCGGGGCGCGGGCGGACTGGATCAGCCGGACGGGAATGGCGTCCGGGGAGAAGAACGCCAGCAGCTTCAGCAGTTCGGCTGCTCCCGGGGCGCGTTCGCGAAGCGTGTTGAGCGTTATCGACCAACTGGTCTGGAAGCTCATCGGGTAGTTCTCGCCGATGCCGATACCCACCTGGTCGGGCTCGCCCCGGCGGATCAGGGCCACGTACTCCCGGACGGGCATCGGGTTGGTGTCCAGCCAGGCGGCGGTCTGGGCCAGCAGCAGCGGCAGGTCCTCGACGGCGTCGGCCAGGTCATCAGCCTCGCCGGGCGTCAGGCGCGGCGCCCTGCGCAGGGCGTAGGCGGCGCTCTCCTCACGCAGGAAAGGCGGTACCTCGATCTCCTCGGCACGACCCGCGGCAGACCAGTCACGCGTGAGTGTGGTCAGCAGCACGTGGCCGCGGCCCTCCGGGATCAGGTCCTCGATCTGGTCCATGAAGTCGGCGCCGTCGAAGACCAGCAGCCAGCGCTCGTGCGGGCGACCGGTACGCAGGGCCTCCTGGACGGCACGGATGCGGTCGCCGATCTCCTGCCCCACCGACAGGCCCAGATGCTCGGCCAGCTGCGCGAGCTGTTCGCGGGCCGTGCCCCGGTAGTTGGCGCTGACCCAGTAGACGACGTCGTAGGCGTTGCCGAAGCGGTGGGAGTACTCCTGCGCGATCTGGCTCTTGCCCACCCCCGAAATACCGTGGAGGGCGCATCGCGCACCCTCGTTCCCACCGGCCGTCAGCCTGTCGTGGAGGTCTTCGAGGATCTTGTCGCGGCCGGTGAAGCGCTCGTTGCGGCGTGGGATCCTACGGATCTCCGGGGGGTCGTCGGGGTAGCGGGGGGCGTTGACGTCGCCTTCGGCGGCCGCCGTGACGACCGGGTCGATGTCCAGGCGCCGCAGGATGCGGCGGCGGGCCTCGGCCGCGGCAAGCCCGTGCAGGCCGGCGGGACGCAGGGCGGCGACACCCGCCGGCAAGGCCTCGTTCGCGACGCTCACCGCGGCGAGCCGGTCGGCGTTGGGCGGCACGACCTCACGCAGCGCCGAGGTCCACTCCTCGCCGGTCCGGGGACCGAGCCGGAAGTAGGAGTCGTCGAGCACGAGCAGCAGCCGCCCGGGGACCCGCAGGAGGTCCGACAGCATGTCGGCCAGCCGGCCCTCGGACCCGGGGTCCCAGCGCAGCATCGTGGTGCGCAGTCCGACCTGCTCCAGCTGGTGAGCGATCCACGCCGCCCACGGCCGGTGGAAACCGGCGTAGCTGACCGTGATGTGCTCGCTCGTCGCCCCCCGGCCCGGCTCACGACCGGCCGGGAGTTCATAGACCGCGCCGTCCGCGCTGACCAGGCGCACGCTGTCCGGACCGACCCACTCCTCGACCGTCTCGCCCGGACCGACGAGGACGGTCCGGGTCGAAGTCCCGACGACGAGCTCCAGGATCCTCGGATCGCTGTCCGGAACCGTGAGGGCGAATCCACCAGGGCCCCGTGCCCCCTCGCCGAGTACGATGCGGACGCCGTCGCGACGGACGGGCAGGCGGACCGCGGGCAGTTGTCCGGCGATCGGCCCCAGGTCGGCCAACGTCAACCGGGCCGGCTGGTCCAAGGACACCGCACGGGCCGGGAAGCGGGCGAAGGACAGGGTGGCGAGCTGCCATCCCACCGTGGACGTCCGGACGGCTTCGGGAAACCTTCTCCACGCGTCGACGAACCACCGGGCGATTCCCTCGCGCCCTTCCTCCACCAAGGCCCGCAGCGCGGGCTGCAGGACAGCGGAGATCTGGGTGTCGGCGTCCCGAGGCCGGGCGACGGCGAGCCAGGTGACGCGTTCCTCGGCGAGCAGGGCCGGCGAACGGCCTCCGTGCACCCGGCTGATCGCCTCCTCGAGCTTGTGGACGGGCGCGCCCGGAGGCGACTCCTCCAGCAGCCCGGCCAGTTCCTGGCGGAGTTCGGGCAGAAGTTCCTCGCGGAGCGTGATGTACCCGGCGCCGCGCTGGTCGACCAATTCGCCGAACCAGAGGTCGCTCTCGGCGCCGACATCGAGGCGGGGCGCGGCAACCACCCGCACCGCGCGAATGAGTTCGGGCTCGATACGACTCGTGACGCTGAGCAGCACGGCGAGCTCGCGTCCGGGCCGTACGCCGTGAACCCTCATCCCACGACTCCGAGGACACGGCTGACCGTCGTGCCCCGGTCCCAGGGCACCACGGGCAGGAGCGTGCGCCACCACTTGGGCCATTGCCGTTCCGGGAGCGGCACCAGGGCCACCACGTCGCATCCGCGCTGCCTGATGGCGTGCACGGTCCGGTGCCACTCCTCCGGCCGGGCCCGCCACGGGTTGAACAGCGGGCCGCCGGCACCGAGGTCGGAGAGCACGAGCACCCGCCTGCCCTGCTGCGGCGGCCGGTACGCCTGCCAGGCACCGCGCGGGCCCGGACCCGCCCCGCGCGAGGGCACGTCGCAAAAGCGCAGCACCTGGGTACCGGCAACGCCGACCTGCGCACGCACCTGACCGATGATGTCCTGCACATCACCGGCGAACGGCTCCATGCTGGCCGAGATGTCCGCCAGGACCTGCACTCCGTAACGGAGGGTGGGGAGCGGCCGGCGCGGGATCTCGTGGAGGGGGCGGGCACGGGCCAGTTGCTCAGCCGCTGTCTCCACGTCGAGCTCGCCCTCGGCCGTGATCCTGGCCAGCGCGGTGCGCAGGATCGCGGCGGTGGAGCGGGGCGCGAGCAACGGAGTGTGCGGCAGCGGCGCGGCGAGGGAGGAGCGCCCGTCGGGAGGGGGCAGCGGGTCCACCGTCCAGCGGAGCCCGAGCGGCGACGTCCGTTCCACCGGGTCCAGGTCCGGTGTGTCGTCGTCCTCGGGCGCGGTGGGGGGCCGGTGCCGCCGCGGCCGGTGACCGGTATCAGAAGGCTCCGGCTCCTCGCGGTCCCGAGGGGGGACCCCGTTCACGGCACCGTCGCCGGGGACGGGAGTGTCCCGGGAGACACGAGCGGTCTCGTCCGGCGGGTCGTGGCCCAGCCCGAGTGCCGCGGCGATGCGCGCCCATTCCTGCGGGGTCGAGGCTCCCAGGGCCCGGCCCGCGCGCAGGAGGTCCCCGAGCCAGGCTTCGCCGCTCACATGAGCCCCTCGGCCACCTGCTGGGGCTTGATGAACACGTTGTTCACCAGCCACCTCCACTGCTGGGTGTCCGCGTGCGGGTGGACGCCGAGGGTGCGGCAGGCCCGCAGGGCGTCGAGGTACTCGGCGGTGCTGGGCGACCGCAGGTCCTGGGCCTCGGCACGTTGCCGGACGATGGCCAGTTCCGCGGCCACCGCTTCGGCGAGACCCAGGTCCCGGGCGCTGACGCCGCCCGGCCAGTGCTCCATGTGCTCACGGGCGATGCGGACCAGGGTCTCCTGGTCGTGCTCGGGGAGGACGGCGACCACGCACCGCCGGAGGAATGCCTGCGGCAGTTCCCGTTCCTCGTTGGTGGTGATGACGATGAGGTGCCGGGACAGCCGCTGGTCGGCGCCTGCGCGCGGTTCCTCCGTGCGGATCTCGGTACCGGTCTCGGCGATCGTGAACCGGTGGGATCCCAGGGGTACGAGCAGGCTGTTGGGGACATCGGGGTCCGCTTTGTCGATCTCGTCGATGAGGACGACGGCGCAGTCCGGGGCCCGGTTCGCGTTCACCTCGGCGAACGGTTCGCGAGCGGTTCCCTGCCCTCCACCCGCTGCCGGGCGGCCCAGGCGCCGCGCGGACTGCGGGGCGAGTGCCCACCACAGGGCCTCGGGGCGTACATAGGCCCAGTCGTCGAGCTTGTGACCGTCCCGCGCGGGCCTTTGGGCGTCGTGGAGCCGGCGCAGGCTGTCGTACGTCCACAACAGGTCCCGCGGCTGCGTGCGGTTGGTGACGACGTGTTCGTAGTACCGCCATCCCCGCTGCATGGCGATGTGCGGGGCGAGGGAGGACTTGCCGGACCCGGGCTTCCCTCTCAGGAGCAGCGGTCTGCCCGTGGCGAGAGCGACGTCGACCGCGAACGTGATCGGCTCCGACATCACGTAGACCCGTCCGTCGCCCCGATCCGGTGTGTCGAGCCACGACTCCGGGGTCATGCCGTTCCCCTCCGCCACGTCGGTCACCTCATCATCCGCACATGTGAGGTGAGCTCCTCCGCGACCCGGAGCGCCACCTGCTCGTCGTCCGCGCCGAAGGGCGGATTCACCAGGACTGCATCGGCCAGACCCCCGGACCGCCGTTCTCCCGCCCCCACCGGACCGGGCGGGATCAACAGGATGTGCAGCCAGGGCAGACGCTCGTGCAGCCACGCGACGACGCGCTCGGCCTGCTCCAGGCTGTCGCACCCCTTGCTGTCCAGGATCACGTACAGACAGCGGTCCTTCTCCTCCACGGCTGTCTCCCACGGATCGGCCGGCTCCATGCCGAGCCACCGCTTCACGTTCCTGCCGCAGGCCTCGCGCAGCAGACGCTCCGGGTCGTCGTCGTCGAAACGGCCCCCGATGCCGACGATCAGGTAGTGATAGCGCCTGACGTCCATGCAGAAGGCGCGGTCCAAGTAGTGGGTACCCGTGCCGGCCTTGCGGACGTTGAGGAGGACGGTGTGCCGCGTGCACTCGCGTCCCGGCAGGACCCTCCGTGCCGAGGCGGCGTCGACCCACACCGGGAGCACCAGGGTGACGAGATTGGCCAGCGAGCCGGGGTCCATCTGGTACCGGACGGCGTGGACGAGGTTGCGGATGCGGACGGCGGGATGGGTGTGCAGCATCTGCACGGCGAGGAAGTCGGTGGCCGCCGTGCCGCCCACGGTCAGCAGGTCCCGGTCCTCCTGCGGTAGTTCGAGGGCTTCGGCCACCATGTCCAGTCCCGGGCCCTCGCGGACCTGCGACAACTGGCTGGATATGTTCCGCAGCCACTGGTGCATCGCGCCCCCGGCCGGGGTCTCGCCGATCACCGGGAAGAGGTGGACGATGCTCTGGGCCGCCTGCTCCGCGGATGCGACGGATCCCAGGGCCTGCATCTCGTTGAGTTCGCCGAACCTCTCCTCGGAGATCTCCCCCGGCGCGACGTCGCCGACCAGCGCGGGCAGGATGTGGAACCCGTTCCCGGAGGCCTGCCGCCAGAGCAGGATATCGACCTCGCGCTGCACCCAACGGGATTCGAGCGCCTTGCGATTGACCAGGACAACGGCGGCGTGGCAGTCGCGGAGCAACTCGTAGATGCGGGGCCGCCACTTCTGACCGGGCAGAATGGCGCTGACGTCGACGAGAACCTCGTAGCCCCGCTTTCTGAGTCCCTCGGCCACCAGATCCCTGACCTGCGCGGCGTGGTCGTCATGGGTGGAGCTGTGGCTGATGAACACCTTTACCACCCTGGGCTGCCCCCTCGTCTCCCAGCGCACGGCGCCCTCGGCGTCACTCGTCAAAATTCTGACGTGCGTTCACGTTCCCTGCAATCAGGCCGAATTGGCGCCGGCCGGGGCGGGGATCACCACCGTGGACAACCGGCCGGCGATGTGCCGGATCAGGCGCTCCAGGTCGGCGCAGTGGACCGACGGATTCCGGAAGCCGCTGCCGGACCGGAAGCGATGGGCGTAGTTGCCGCCGCCGCACACCAGCACCACTGGGCAGGCGCGGCAGCGCGGAGGCAGGGCGTCGAGCCCCAGCTGGCGGGCCACGATCCCCGGGTGATCCAGCAGCTGGTCGAAGGGGGCGCTGAAGACGTCCATCCCGGTGGCGGAGGCCCCCTCGTAGGCGGTCCGCAGGGAATCCACCTGCTCCAGGCTTCCGTCCGTCTCGACGACGACCGCGGCGAGCGGCGACAGCCCCATGGCCTCGCTGCGCCCCGGCATGCCCAGCAGCAGGCCGATGATCTCGGAGAAGAGCCGGACCTTGACCCGTTCGCCCCCGTACCACCACTGGTCGAAGACGCGGGCGAGCCAGTCGCCGTACGGAGTGGCGCGGGACGGCTCCGCGGGGTCGGGCACCCCGGGGGGCGGCGTGTCCCAAGTGGCATGCGGCAGCAGGAAATCCATGGCGGGCGGGTGGAACGCCAGCAGGCCGGCGTAGACCTCCGCAGGGTCGAGCGCCGGGTCGACCGTGCACAGGATCCCGGCATACGCCTCGGGCCGCCGTGCCAGCATCCGAAGACCCCGTGTCGCCGCACCCCAGGAGGAGCGTCCGGCGTGGTCGACCCGGCGCCGGTTGTGCAGGGCCGAGCCGCCGTCGAGGCTGACCCCGACAGAGATGCCGGCCGCGGCGAGTCGACCGACGACGTCCTCGGTGAGCAGGGTCCCGTTGGTCTGCACCCCGACCTGCACCACACATCCGGAGCCCACGGCGGACGCGACGGCCTCACGGACGGCCGCCGCCTGGCCGATCACCCGGCCCGGCCCGCCCAGCAAGGGCTCGCCGCCGTGGAGTTCGACCCGGATGGCCGTGAGCCCGTGCGTGGCGACATGCTCCGCGATCCGCTCCGCGGTGCGCCGCAGGACCTCGGAGGACGCGCGGGCCGGCCGAGTCCGCCAGCCCTGATCGGCGCCCTGGTAGATGTAGCAGTAGGTGCAGGCCAGGTTGCAGCGGCCGTTGGTCTTCAGCACGAACTGCCTGAACGGCACGGCCGGCATGCCCTCGCGCCGCACAGCGGCGACATCTAGCTCCGCGTGGGGCCAGGGGGCGGGATCGTGACGCGTCGCCCTCACTCCACCCGCCGCGAGAGGCCCCCGGGGCTGTCGTCGTAGTAGGAGACGGTGAGCTCTCCCCCCGGCTCCATCCGGTCCCGCAGATCGGCGAGGACGCGCAGCAACTGCGGATGCCCGCTGCCCTCCCGCAGCATCGTCAGGGGATCGACCCCGGTGAAGTCGGGCAGCGCCACCCCGGCCACCGAGGGCGACACGCCGCCCTGCGAACCCACCAAGCTCCCCTCCCTCAGGATGTCTCGGCACAGCTTCCCATGCCCGGGCCCATACCTGTGGCAAGCCACGGCATACGCCGCCCGCGCACGGGTGCGCGGGCGGGCGGGGGGAAGAGGGGGAGCCTCCGGTTTGCGTCGCGGGGAGTACTTATCCTGATCCGTGACGTCGCCCTTCGACCCTGATCCGGAGCACCCCTTGTACTTCACCGACCGCGGCATCGAGGAACTGGAGAACCGCCGGGGCGAGGAGGAGGTGAGCCTCGCGTGGCTCGCCGAGCGACTGCGTGAGTTCGTCGACCTCAACCCCGAGTTCGAGATCCCCGTGGAACGGCTGGCCACCTGGCTCGCCCGGCTGGACGACGAAGAAGAAGAGTGACCTGAGCGACCCGGGGCCGGGAGGCCCGACGTGCCGCCGCGCGCCTGCTTCCGCGCCCGTCCCCCGGGCGTGACACGGTCCACTGGTAGCCCTGGGCAACCGGTCCCCACATGCCCCGGCCCGGCGGGGACTCGGTGCCGCGGGATGCGCGGGGGCGCTTGACTTCCCCGGTACGCGATATATCGTGTCTAGCAAGAGACGCGATATGTTGCGTTGTCGGTGTCGGCGCGGCCCCCGCGCCCGGCGACCCCGAGGAGGGGCGGAATGAGCGGAACACCCGGCACACGGGAGTGGAAGGTCACCGAGCCGCACAAGCTGGTCTTCGACGGAGCCGTCGACACCTTGCACGTGCGCATCGTCAACGGCGCGGTCAACGTCGTCGGCGTCGACGAGGGCCCGGCGCGGCTGGAGATCAGCGAACTGGAGGGGCCGCCGCTGATCGTGACCCACGAGGGCGGCACCCTCACCGTCTCCTACGAGGACCTGCCGTGGAAGGGCCTGCTCAAGTGGCTCGACCGCAAGGGCTGGCGGCGACACGCCGTGGTCTCGCTCGCGGTGCCGCAGCGCACCCAGGTCTCGGTCGGGGTCGTCGGGGCCAGCGCGGTCGTCTCGGGGATCGCCGACCGCACGGCGGTCCGCGGGGTCAACGGCGACATCACGCTCGTCGGGCAGGCCGGACCGGTGACGGCCGAGACGGTGGCCGGGAACGTCGAGGCCCAGGCGGTCTCGGGCGACCTGCGGGTGAACACCGTCTCCGGTGACCTCACCGTGGTCGAGGGCAGCGGCAGCCACGTCAAGGCCGACTCCGTGAGCGGCAACATGGTGCTCGACCTGGACCCGCGCAGCGGCTCCGAGGTCCGCCTCACCTCCGTCTCCGGCGAGATCGCCATCCGCATCCCCGACCCGGCCGACGCCGAGGTGGACGCCAACACCACCAGCGGCGACGTCTCCTGCGCCTTCGACGAGCTGCGGGTCAGCGGGCAGTGGGGCGCCAAGCGGATCTCCGGCCGGATGGGGACGGGCGGCACCCGGCTGAAGGCGACCACCGTCTCGGGCGCGATCGCCCTGCTGCGCCGGCCACCCTCCTCGGACGGCCCGTACGGCGGGGACGCCGCGGACCCGTTCCGGAAGGGCGTCTGACATGGCCGCCGTCTTCGCCCACGGCCGGCTCCGCCTCTACCTGCTGAAACTGCTGGACGAGGCCCCCCGCCACGGCTACGAGGTCATCCGCCTCCTGGAGGAGCGCTTCCAGGGCCTGTACGCCCCCTCCGCCGGCACCGTCTACCCGCGGCTGGCGAAGCTGGAACAGGAGGGCCTGGTCACCCACTCCACGGAGGGCGGCCGCAAGGTGTACTCCATCACCGACGCCGGCCGCGCCGAACTCGCCTCCCGCGACGACGAGCTGGCCGACCTGGAGAACGAGATCCGCGACTCGGTCTCCTCCCTGGCCGCCGAGATCCGCGAGGACGTCCGCGGCGCCGCGGGCGACCTGCGCCGCGAGATCCGGGCCGCCACCCAGCAGGCGACGCGCACGCAGCCGAAGAACTCCCAGTCCGACTGGAAGGAGCAGATGCGCCGGTCGAAGGAGGAGATCCGGCAGGCCCGCGAGGAGGCCCGCAGCGCCAAGCGCGCCGCCAAGGAGGCCCAGGACGCCGCCCGCGACGAGGTGCAGCGCATCGCGCGCCGTGTGCAGGAGGAGGTCCAGGACCATGTCAGGCGCGGCGACTGGCAGGCCGGCGTCCGTGAGGGCCTGGCCGAACTCACCCGTGAACTCGGCGCGTTCGGCCGTACGACCAGCTGGCCGCCCCCGTACACCAAGCCCGAGCAGCCCGCCGAGACCCCCGAGTGGGGGGCGGAGGACGCCGCCGTGACCGACGACCCCGCCCGCGATCTGGAACGTCTCCTCGACCGCTTCCGCGACGACGTCCGCGACGCCTCCCGCGACAACGGCGTCGACGCCGAGCAGCTGCGCGAGGTGCGCCGCCACCTGTCCACGGCCGCCGCGCACATCGGCGTCGTGCTGCGCGGCAAGCACAAGGACCAGAAGGACTGATCGGCCGGCCCGCACGGACGCCGCGGGGGGGCGTCCGTGCGGACGCCCCCCGGGCCGTCAGACCGTCAGACCGTCAGGACGACCTTGCCGAACAGGTCGCCGCCGGCCATCTTCTCGAAGCCCTCGCGGGCCCGGTCCAGCGGAAGCACCGTGTCGACGACCGGACGCACACCGGTGACCGCGCAGAAGCTGAGCAGGTCCTCCAGCTCGTCCTTGGTGCCCATGGTGGAACCGACGACCTTGAGCTCCAGGAAGAAGATCCGGTTGAGCTCGGCGGCCTGCGGGTTGGGACCCGAGGTCGCGCCGGAGATGACGAGGGTGCCGCCCGGTCGCAGCGACTTGACCGAGTGGGACCAGGTGGCGGCGCCCACCGTCTCGATGACGGCGTCCACCCGCCGGGGCAGCCGCGCGCCCGGCTCGAAGGCGGCGTCCGCGCCCAGGTCCTCCGCGCGCTTGCGCTTGGCCTCGTCGCGGCTGGTGGCGTAGACCCGCAGGCCGGCGGCCTTGGCGAGCACGATCGCGGCGGTCGCGACACCGCCGCCGGCGCCCTGGACGAGCACGGAGTCGCCGGGGCGGACACCGGCGTTGGTGAAGAGCATCCGGTAGGCCGTCAGCCACGCGGTGGGCAGGCAGGCGGCCTCCTCGAAGGACAGTTCCTTCGGCTTGGGCACCAGGTTCCAGGTGGGCACGGAGACCTTCTCGGCGAAGGTGCCCTGGTACTTCTCGGTGAGGATGGAGCGCGGCTCGTCCGGGCCGACGCCGTGGCCGCTGAGGCCGACGACCGGGTAGACGACGACCTCGTTGCCGTGCTCGTCGATCCCGGCGGCGTCGCAGCCGAGGATCATCGGCAGGCTCTCCTCGCCGAGGCCCACCCCGCGCAGCGACCACAGGTCGTGGTGGTTGAGGGAGGCGGCCTTGACGGTGACGGTGCTCCAGCCGGGGCGGGCCTGCGGCTCGGGGCGTTCCCCGAGTTCGAGGCCGTTCAGGGGCTGGTCGCGGTCGATGCGGGAGGCGTAGGCAGCGAACATGGCCATGACGCTAGCGGCGCGCGGCACCCCGGCGGAACCGTACCGGGCTGTGACACGCGCCGCTGGGCGACGACCGTCGTGACGACCGGCTCAGCGCCGGGCGACGCCCTCGGCGCGGGCGGCGGCGGCCACGGCCGCGGCGACCGCGGGCGCGACCCGCTCGTCGAAGGGCGAGGGGATCACCCGGTCGGCCGACAGGTCGCCGTCGACGACGGCGGCGAGCGCCTCGGCGGCGGCGATCTTCATGCCCTCGGTGATCCGGGAGGCCCGCACCTGGAACGCGCCGGAGAAGATGCCGGGGAAGGCGAGCACGTTGTTGATCTGGTTGGGGTAGTCGCTGCGGCCGGTGGCCACGACGGCCGCGTACCGGTGCGCCACGTCGGGGTGGATCTCCGGCGTGGGGTTCGCCATGGCGAAGATGAAGCACCCCTTGGCCATGCCCGCGACGGCCTCCTCGCGGACGGTGCCGCCGGAGACGCCGATGAAGACGTCCGCGCCCTGGAGGGCCTCCTCCAGCGAGCCGGTCAGCCCGGTCCTGTTGGTGTACGAGGCCAGCTCCCGCTTGGCGGAGTTGAGGTCGTCGCGCCCGGCGTGCACCACGCCCTTGCGGTCGGTGACCGCGACGTCGCCGATGCCCGCCTCGACCAGGATCTTGGCGATCGCGACACCCGCGGCGCCGGCGCCGGAGATCACCGCGCGCAGTTCACCGAGCGTACGGCCGGTCAGCCGGACGGCGTTGCGCAGCGCGGCGAGGGTGACGACGGCCGTGCCGTGCTGGTCGTCGTGGAACACCGGGATGTCCAGGCGCTCCTGGAGCTTGCGCTCGATCTCGAAGCAGCGGGGCGCGGAGATGTCCTCCAGGTTCACCCCTCCGAAGGACGGCGCGAGGCGCACGACGGTCTCGACGATCTCGTCCACGTCGGTCGTGGCCAGCGCGATCGGCACCGCGTCGACCCCGCCGAACTGCTTGAAGAGGATCGCCTTTCCCTCCATGACCGGGAGCGAGGCCTCGGGGCCGATGTCACCCAGGCCCAGCACCGCCGTGCCGTCGGTGACGACGGCGACCACCTGGGACTTCCACGTGTAGTCGTACACCAGCTCGGGCTTCTCGGCGATGGCCGTGCACACGCGCGCGACGCCCGGGGTGTACGCGAGCGACAGATCGTCGGCGTTGCGCAACGGGACGGTCGCGGCCACCTCCATCTTGCCGCCGCGGTGCAGCGCGAAGGCCGGGTCCACCGGGCTCTCGGGACCTTCACTGCCCGCGCTGTCACCGGATTCACTGCCGTCGGTGCGAGGATTCAGAATCTCCGCTGCCACTATCGACCCCTTTGTCGGAATTGTCTTTGAGGGTACTACCCCCTGCAACAGGGGATAGGTGGGCTGGCTTCCGCGCCCGGGCGCGCAGTGGTCCCGGGCAGCCCGGACGCCGGGCGCGCCGCACGCGCACCGAGGGCCCCAGGTGAGGGGTAAGGATCTGTTGTACCGGAAGACGGTTTCCGCCGACGAGCCGACTCCGGCGTTGCGCGGTGTCGCACATCGGAGAGTTCCCCGCCGAACGCGACAAGTCGTCCGAATAGCGGGACGGAAAAAGTGATGCACGCAACGACGCGGCACGGCCCCATCGCGGTCCGGCCTTGGTGTACCGGCCCGATGAGGTTCAGGGGATCGCCCGTTATGCGATTTTGACACAACCGGACACCTATGAAGACCTGCCCGGATGGCAAGATGCGGGGATCACACGCGGTAGCGATAACCGAATACACGTACCCGGAAGATCGGCTACTTCAGGACTCCCGCAGGAGGAACCAGCAATGACCGCACCCACCCCCCGTCGCTCGACCGTCACGATTCGCCTCGCCACGGTCGGAGCGATCGCGGTCGCCGGTGCCCTCGTGCTCACCGGCTGCGGCGACCAGACGGACAAGGGCGCCTCCGCGTCCCCCTCCGCCGGCGCCTCCAAGGCACCGCTGTTCGACAAGCTCCCGGAGTCGGTGAAGTCCGCCGGTGTGATCAAGGTCGGCTCCGACATCGCGTACGCGCCCGTGGAGTTCGTCGACGGCGGCAAGACCGTCGGCATGGACCCCGACCTGGCCGACGCCCTCGGCAAGCAGCTCGGCGTGAAGTTCGAGTTCAACAACGGCACCTTCGACACGCTGCTCACCGGTCTGCGCGGCAAGCGCTACGACGTGGTGATGTCCGCGATGAGCGACACCAAGAACCGCCAGGACGGCGTGGACTCCGCCACCGGCAAGAAGGTCGGCGAGGGCGTCGACTTCGTCGACTACTTCACGGCCGGCTCCTCGATCATCGTGAAGAAGGGCAACCCGCAGGGCATCAAGTCGCTCGCCGACCTGTGCGGCAAGAACGTCGCCGTGCAGCGCGGCACCACCTCGCAGGACCTGCTCAAGGCGCAGAAGTGCGACAAGCCGATGGCGATCCAGCCCTTCGACACCGACGCGGACGCGCAGACCCGCCTCAAGGCCGGCGGCGTGGTCGCCGACGTCTCCGACTTCCCCGTGGCGGCCTACGCGGTGAAGACCTCCGGCGGCGGCGCGAACTTCGAGCTCGCGGGCGAGCAGGTCGAGGCCGGCCCGTACGGCATCGCCGTCTCGAAGTCCAACACCCAGCTGCGCGACGCCCTCCAGGCCGCGCTGGACGCCATCATCAAGGACGGCTCCTACACCAAGGTGATGGACAAGTGGGGCGTCGGCGACGGCGCCGTCACCGAGGCCAAGGTCAACGGCGGCTCCTGAGCCACGACGGCAAGAGGCACTCCCCATGTCAGACATGACAGAACCGAATGACGAGGGCAAGGCGGTCCCGGCCGGCACACCGGCCGGGCCCCCCGTCACCACGTCCTCCCATCCCGAGGCCATCAAGGCGATCCCCGTGCGGCACTACGGCCGCTGGGTCGCCGCGCTGGTGGTGCTCGCGGTGCTGGGCCTGCTCGTCAACGCGTTCGCCAACGCGAACATCAACTACGCGGCCATCCCGGACTTCCTGTTCGACTCGGCCGTCCTCAAGGGCCTGCGCAACACCGTGATCATCACGGTCGTGGCCATGCTCGTCGGCCTGCTGCTGGGCATCGTCCTCGCGGTGATGCGCCTGTCGAAGAACCCGGTCACCTCCTCGGTGGCCTGGGGCTACATCTGGTTCTTCCGCGGCACCCCGGTCTACGTCCAGCTGCTGATCTGGTTCAACCTGGCGCTGATCTTCCCGGTCATCAATCTCGGCTTCTACAAGGACGAGATGAACCAGTTCATGACCCCGTTCATGGCCGCTCTGCTGGGCCTGGGGCTGAACGAGGCCGCGTACATGTCGGAGATCGTGCGGGCGGGCATCCAGTCCGTCGACGAGGGCCAGACCGAGGCGTCCCACGCGCTCGGCATGACCCAGGGCCAGAACCTGCGCCGCGTGGTGCTGCCGCAGGCGATGCGGGTGATCGTGCCGCCGTCGGGCAACGAGTTCATCAACATGCTGAAGACCTCGTCGCTGGCGGCACAGGCCGCGCAGTACGCGGAACTGCTGCGGTCCACCACCGACATCGGCAACACCACCGGCGCCACGGTCGAGATGCTCTTCCTCGCCGCAGTCTGGTACCTGGTGCTCACCTCGGTGTTCTCCGTCGGCCAGTACTACCTGGAGCGCCGCTACGCGCGGGGCACGACGCGCAACCTGCCGCCCACCCCGTGGCAGCGGATCAAGCAGAACCTGGGCCCGGTCCGCCGCAGCCCGGTAGCGGGAGGTGCCTGATGACCGACTTCAGCGAGGGCACCGGCGGCCGTCCCATGGTCAAGGCCGAGGCGGTGCACAAGTACTTCGGCCCGGCCCACATCCTCAAGGGCATCGACCTGGAGGTCGCGCCCCGTGAGGTCTTCTGCCTGATCGGCCCGTCCGGCTCGGGCAAGTCCACCTTCCTGCGCTGCATCAACCACCTGGAGCAGATCAGCGCGGGGCGGCTGTCGGTCGACGGCGAACTCGTCGGCTACCGGCAGAAGGGCGACAAGCTCTACGAGCTCAAGGACCGCGAGGTCGCCGCCAAGCGCCGCGACATCGGGATGGTCTTCCAGCGCTTCAACCTCTTCCCGCACATGACCGCGATGGAGAACATCATCGAGGCCCCGGTGCGCGTGAAGAAGGAGTCCAAGGCCGTCGCCCGTGAGCGGGCCGAGCGGCTGCTCGACCGGGTCGGTCTCGGCGACAAGGCGGCGAGCTATCCCTCGCAGCTCTCCGGCGGCCAGCAGCAGCGCGTGGCCATCGCCCGCGCGCTGGCGATGGAGCCGAAGCTGATGCTCTTCGACGAGCCCACCTCCGCGCTCGACCCCGAGCTGGTCGGCGATGTCCTGGACGTCATGCGCGGGCTCGCCGAGGACGGCATGACGATGATCGTCGTGACGCACGAGATGGGCTTCGCCCGCGAGGTCGGCGACGCGCTGGTCTTCATGGACGACGGTGTGGTGGTCGAGTCCGGCCACCCCCGCGACGTGCTGACCAACCCGCGGCACGACCGCACCAAGGCGTTCCTGTCCAAGGTGCTCTGACCGGAGCACCCGGGCACGGGAACAGCAGCGACGAGGGACGGCGCCCGGCGGCGCCGTCCCTCGTCGTTCACCTCCCCGGAGCCCCGGTCGGGGGTCGGGGGTCGGGGGTCGAGATCAGGATCGAAGTCGGGTCAGCGCAGCCCGAGGACGATCGCGTCCGTCGCCGAGCGCCAGATCTCCCGCGCCTCGGCGAAGCCCGCCTCCCGCAGGGCCGCGACGTGCCAGGAGGGCGGCAGCTCGTCGCCGTCCGCGTGGGAGCCGTAGATCGCCCAGCGCTCCTCGGTGGGGCCGGCGAGCAGCGGGTCGGCCTTGGCGGTGGCCCACCACTGCTCCCAGTCCAGGACGCCCGCGGCCTTCTCGCGGTCGCGGCGGGCGTGGTCGAAGGCGCGGACGGCGGCGTTGATCCGCGGGGTGGAGGCGTCGGGCATGTGGTCGGCGTTCATCAGGACACCGCCGTCGCGCAGCAGCCCGGCGAGGGTGCCGTACAGGGCGCGCAGCGGCTCCGGCTCGAGCCAGTGCAGGGCGGTGGCGGTGAGGACGGCGTCGTAGCCGCCGTGCGGCAGCCGGGCCGGCCACTGCGGATCGCGCAGGTCGGCGGTGACGAACTCGACGCGCCGTTCACCGGCGAAGTACCCGCGGGCGATGGTGAGCAGCGCCGGGTCGAGGTCGACGCCGGTGGAGGTCGCCCCGGGGAAGCGGCGCAGCAGGCGGTCGGAGATACTGCCGGTGCCGCACGCCAGGTCCAGCACCCGCGGCTCCGGGCCGGCCAGGGCCTCGACCATGTCGAGCATGACCCGGAAACGCTCCTCGCGGTCCGGGAGGTACCACTCCTGCTGCCGGTCCCAGCTGTCCTGCCAGGCCTGCCAGTCAGCCGCCGCGGTGGTTTCGGACATACGGATCCCCTCCAGATGTAATACCCTGACAGCCAGATCAGCCATTACCGACCCTAGAGCGCGGGCGTAAGGACTACAAGTGGAACTGGCCCATTACTCAGACCTCGCCTCGCGCCTGGTGAACAGCGAGGAGCCCGAGCGCGGCATCGACACCCTGACGTCGGTGGACGCCGTACGGGCCCTGTTCGGCCCGTCCAGCCAGGCGGGGGCCCGGGTCACCGAGGCCGATGTGCAGCGGCTGCGCGGCGTGCGCACCCGGCTGCGAGGGGTCTTCGAAGCCGCCTCGGAGGGCGACGAGGTCCGGGCCGTGGACCTGCTGAACTCGCTGCTGCTGGAGTTCCCGGTCAGCCCGCAGATCTCCGGGCACGAGCACCTGGACGAGAGCGGCCGGCCCGACTGGCACATGCACCTGGCCGAGCACGCGGCCACCGCGACGGCGTCCTACGCCGCGACCGCCTGCATGGGCCTGGCGTTCCAGCTCACCGACCTCGGCGTGGACCGGCTCGGCATCTGCCAGGCCACCGCCTGCCGCAACGCCTACATCGACACCTCGACCAACCACTCGCGCCGCTACTGCTCCGACCGCTGCGCCACCCGGGCCAACGTCGCGGCCTACCGCGCCCGCAAGCGCCTGGAGAACGACCGGTCCGCCCTCAGCGGCCGCACCGACGACGCCACCCAGCCCGCCACCCCCGCCACCGACCGCTGAACCTCGATCGGCGGCCGGAACCGGCCGAGCCCGCGGGCGAGCACCAGCTCGTCCGGGACGGTGCCGAACTCCCGGCTGTCGTTCTCCACGAAGGTGTTGTCGCCCAGCACCCACCAACCGCCCTCGCGCCGCTCGACGGCGCGTTTGACGATCAGCAGGTCCTGCTGCAGCGGATGGCGCAGCACCACGACCTCACCCTCGCGGACGTCGGCGGCTCCCGCCACATGACGCACGAGCAGCCAGTCTCCGTGGACCAGTGTCGGCGCCATCGACGGACCTGTGACTTCGACCAGCTGGAACGGCACTCTCCTCCTCTGCCCAGCCCCCGGCTCCCGCATGCTCCGCCTCCTCGTCCCGTCCTCCACCAGCCCAGGGTGTCACCAGACTTTTGTCCTAAGCACCAAGGGGCCCCGAGAAAACCACTCGCACAGGGAGTAATCTCGCTCGTGGAAAGACGATCACGAGGAAGGACAGTCATGCTCGCTCGCCTGTTCGCGCCCAAGGTGAAGGTCAGCGCCCACTGCGACCTGCCCTGCGGCGTTTACGACCCGGCCCAGGCCCGCATCGAGGCGCAGTCCGTCAAGGCGGTCCAGGAGAAGTACCAGGCCAACGAGGACCCGCACTTCCGCGCGCGCGCCATCGTCATCAAGGAGCAGCGTGCGGAGCTCGTCAAGCACCACCTCTCGGTGCTGTGGAGCGACTACTTCAAGGCCCCGCACTTCGAGAAGTACCCCCAGCTGCACCAGCTCTTCAACGACGCGCTGAAGGCCGGGAGCGCCGCCAAGGCGTCCACCGACCCGGCGACGGGCCAGAAGCTGCTGGACCTGATCGACCAGATCGACGCCATCTTCCAGGAGACGAAGAAGGCCTGACCTGGCATCGGCAGGTGTGCGCCCGGCCGCGGAAGCGGCCGGGCGCTGCCGTACCCGGGACCACACGCCGTCAGGCGGCATCTCCCGGGGCGGGTTCACCCGCGGTCGTGGACGGCCGGCGGCGGCACCGGGGAAGGGGTGCCGCGCACTCGGCGCAGGAATTCCAGCTCGTCCATGACGCACAGGACGGTCATGGGCAGCAGCGGCTCCGGGGCGGGCGCCCGGCGGCGCACCCCGGCGAGGCGGCGGACCAGGCGGGCGGCGCGCGGCAGGACGCCGCGGCCCGGCCGGAACGGGCGCGAACGCCGTCGCGCACGGAGGACCGCGCGCATCTAGGACGCCGCCGGTCTGGAACGCAGCCAGCAGATCACCGCGTTGACCGTCGGGAAGTCCAGCTCGGCGATGCGGGCGACGGCCCAGGCGTCGTCGCCGCGCATACGGACACCGGCGGCGTCCAGCGCGCAGTGCAGCATGACCTGGTGGGCCTGGGTGGCGGGCAGGGTCTGCCCCGGCCGGATGTGCTGCCGCAGCGACGAGGAGATCGGCAGCGGCGGCGTCGGTCGTTCCACGGTCATGCGCGGATCCCCTCGAAGTAGTCGGACAGGGCGCCGGTGAGTTCCGGCCTGCTGTGCCATTCCCGGTGACCGATGAGTTCGGTGTAGACCCGGGACCAGAAGGCCGCGACCACCGCGTGGTCGGCGCGGTCGGCCACCAGGCCGGTGGGCGGGGCCAGTCCGCCCGCGTGCGCCCGGTCGGTGAAGACGAGCGTGACGAGGGGGGCACGCTCGCTCTCCGGACCCGCGTCCGCGGGTGTCGCGTCCCGCAGTACGGCCCTGCTCAGGGCGTCCGCGGCGACACCGGCGGCGGGCGCCGGCCCCGTGCTCCAGCCCATCAGCCGCCGGCTGTGGGCCTCCAGGACGACCACGCACAGCACATCGCCCTGCCGGGTCGGCAGCGAGACGGCGTCGGTCACCCACAGCCGTCCGGGCACGCCGGACCTTCCCTGCAGACCGGCCCGGCGCATCAGCAGTTCCACCGTGCCGTGGCTGACCGAGACCCCGTGCCGCAGCAGCAGTTCCTCGTGGACCCGGCGGTACCCGAAGGTGCCGCGGGAGGCGGTGTGGATCGAGGTGATGAGGTCGGTGAGCCATGCGTGGCGCAGGGAGCGCGCCGAGGGAGTGCGGTTGCGCCAGGTGAAGTACCCCGACTCGGAAGTGCCGAGCACGCGGGTGGCGGTGCGCACCGGCAGCCCCTCCCCCGCCATCATGTGCACGGCCTCGAAACGCCTTTTGGGGACACCACATCGCGCAGCATCTCCGTCGCGCGCCGGTGCACGGCCAGTTCGGTCTCCAGCTCGTTGATACGCCTGCGCGCCGCGCTGAGCTCGGCGCCGGTCGTCGGCTGCCGGCGCTTCCTGCCCAGGTGCGGCAGGTGGGTGCGCCGCCACTGGTAGACCGTCTGGTCGCTGAGGTCGAGTACGTCGGCGACCTTCCGCACGGGCTCACCGGCGGTCAGCAGATCGAGGGCCTTGCGGCGCAGCTCGGGCGGGTAACGGCGACTGGGCACTTCTTTTTCCTCCGGGGGGAGCCGGTTCGGGATGTGCCCCGGACCGGGGCCCGCCCTGGGGGTAAGGGGGTGTGTGCGGGCGGGCCCCGGTCCGGGAGTTCGGAAGGTCGGGAGTTCGGGAAACGTTTCAGCTGACGTGGCGTCGCATGCTGACGGTGGGCTGGAATTCGCTCAGCGGGCTCACGCCGCGTCCGGCCGGCACGGCGTCCGCCGCGCGTCCGAGGATCGCCTTGACCTCGGCGGCCAGGGCGTCGGCCCGGCTTTCCACCACACCGGCGGAGTCGTCGCAGCGCTCCAGCGCGGCCAGCCGGCGGCGGACATCGGCGAGCCGGGCGCGGTCGGCCCGGCCCAGGACGAGCGGGCGCGGGGTCGCGACGATGAACTGGTAGGCGCCGGCGAAGGTCTGGCAGCCGGCGCAGTGCTCGTTGACGGCGCGGCTGATGTTCGTGGCCGTGATCCGCCGGATGTCGACCCCGGACGTGGTGACGATCTGGAAGGACAGGGCGACCGAACGGCACGGCCGGTCGAGCGAGCAGCCGACGGAGGCGGCGACCGCCCGGTTGTGCGCGACGGCGGCGACGAGCGGGCCGTACTCGTGGAGGGAGAACGAGTCGTCGTACTGGACCCGGTGGGCGCGGTTGGCCAGCGTGTGGGCCTCGTCCACGGCGGCGGCGACATCGCGGGGGATGGCCGACCGCGGTGCCACGATCGCGCCGGCCGGGGCCGCGGTGGCGAGGGCGGCCAGTCCTGCGGTGGCCAGCATGACCGGCCCGACGGCCTTGCGGCCGAACGTGCCGGTGCGGGGCTTTCGGTGCGTCACGTGCTTCTCCTGTACGGGTGTGCGGAAGGGGGGGAGGGTGCGACGGGGGTGGGACCGGCCGCGGGTCACGAGGGGAAGGGCGCGGGGCTGCTGAAGGTGAACGGCGGGGTGGACGGGGGCACCGACGGCGTCTCCGACTCCGTGGGCGAGGCGCTGGGCGAGCCCTCGGACGGACTGGGCCCGGCCGTGCCGGAGGTCGAGCTGCCGCTGGGGGTCGGGCCGCTGCGGGTGGGCCGCGGCTGGGCGGAGGTCCTGACGGCCGAGGGGGAGGCGCTGGGCGTCGCCGGAGCGGAGGAGGAGGCGCTCGGCGACGGTGACGCGGACGGCTCGGCCGTCAGGGGTACGGTGCTCGCCGCCGGGGGCAGCGAGGGCGGGGTCGTGCTGGGCAGCGGCGAGGGGGCGACCGTGCGCAGCGGCCGGATCTCCGGCACCCCGGGCTGCAGGATCGGCGCGATCGGCGGCTGCGGCGGCAGCGGCTTGGGGGTCACACCGCCCAGCCACGCGCCGCAGAGCGCGGCGCCTCCCGCCAGGACCACCCCGGCCAGGGCCAGCCGGAGCCGCAGATTGCCCTCGGTGGCGCGGACCACGGCACGTACCAGCCGCCCGCCCAGGCGGACCGACAGGTAGGCCGCGCCGGCCAGCGGGCAGATCAGCATGAGGCTGCCGAGGATGCCGACCAGGCCCGCGGCGATCTCGCCGTCGGCGAAGGCGAACCAGGTCCCGGCCAGTTGCTCGGCCAGCGACCGCAGGCTGGTGGCCAGCAGGCGTGGCAGGTTCCACAGCACGTAGCAGAGTTCGGCCAGCAGCAGCGGCACCATGGTGACGACCCACGCGGTGACGATGACCCGGGCGGAGCGCTTGAGGTCGGCGACGTCGGGGTGCACCGGGCGGCCCGGCCGCATGCTGAGCAGGATGGGCTTGATCTTGCCGAAGAGGTCGGGGACCCCGGCCAGGTCACCGAGGATGTAGTAGCCGTCGAGCCGCACGGCGGGCATCAACTGCTCGACGATCTCGAAGTGCGCGAGGTAGATCGCGCCGAGGAAGAAGGACTGCCCGGTGGCGAAGTACCCGCCGGCCAGCGCGAGTATGAAGACGACGTTGAAGTAGACGCCGCCCAGGTCGGTGCGCATGCGTCCGGCCCGGCCGATCCGGTAGACGTCGGTGACGTCGGTGTACATGGACGGCCAGATCAGGAAGAGCCCGCAGCCGATGGCACCGGGCCGGGCTCCGCTGTAGCGGCATGCCGACGCGTGCCCGAACTCGTGGAAGACCAGCGAGCCCACCGTCAGCGCGAACACCACCAGCATCAGCACCGGCTGTTCCAGTACTTCGAGCACCGGTGTCATCGCGCCGTGCACCAGGAACAGCCAGAGCTCCATGACGGCTGCCGCGCCGAGCACCAGCGCGACCACCGGTGGGCGGTGCAGCCAGGCCAGGGCGCTCGCGATCCGGGCGACCTGCCGCTCGCGCAGGACCACCCGGTGGCCCTTGAGGACCAGCAGCAGGTCCGCGGTCGGGCCGCTCACCTTGTCGTCCTCCTGCCCGAACGGCACGGTGACGCCGAGCGGCTGGAGCTTGTGCTCGATCAGGTAGTGGATGTTGTCCGCGCTGACCTCGCGGCCGAACCGGCCGCTCACCCGGTGCGAGACGGCCTCGGTGTCCCGGCGGCCGTCGATGGCGCCGGCGACCAGGTAGAGCAGCCTGCTCAGCTGCACGACCTGCCCGTCTCCCCGGCGGACCAGGTAGCGGGGCTCGGTGAAGCCCGATCCCTGGTACTCGCCCAGGAGTTGGAGTCCCGCGCCGAGACGCGGAACCGGAAAGCCGGTGTCGTACGCGGGTGCGCTCGCCTCCGCCTCGTACACCGCCGTTCCCGTGGGGCCGGGACTGCCCGCCCTGTGACTGTGGGGCACCGTCTGCTCTTCCTCCCGAGGCGGACCGCACCGCGCCGGGCGCGGTCCGCACGGATCCGGGGTGTCGTTACTGGCGGATGCTGATCGCCTGGGTGGCCTCGGACTGGGCGACCGCGAACGGCGAGTCGACGTTGACGGCGAGCGAGTCGTTGTGGGCCTCGACGTGCGCGACGTGCTTGGTCACGTGCGTGGTCTTGACGAAGCTGAACTTCAGCTTGCCCAGGGCCTCCCGGCCGGGCAGCAGCTCCGCGGACTCGGCGTCGAGCTGGTCGTTGTTCATGAACGGGTACCTCTCTCGGATGATGTGGAGCCGTCGGCCGCGGGCTACTGGCAGATGCTGATGGCCTGGGTGGCCTGCGACTGCGCGACGGCGTACGGGGAGTCGACGTTGACGCCGAGCGACTGGTTGTGGGCGTCGACGTGCGCGACGTGCTTGGTCACGTGCGTCGTCTTGACGAAGCTGAACTTGAGCTTGCCCAGGGCCTCGCGGCCGGGCAGCAGCTCCGCGGACTCGGTGTCCAGCTCTCGCATGTCGAGCATGAGGGTTCCTTCGGACGATGGGTGCGGGCAGGCAGCGGATCCCAGAATCCGTCCATCCACACCGGACGAACTGTCTGACGGCGTTGGACAGTAGCCGCGCACCCCACCCCCGGCAAGCGTCGCCGAATGTGCCGACGCTGCGTCAACTGTGCTTCCTGATACGGGAAACGACTGGTGGGAGGCCACTCCACGGCCGGCCGGCCCCACACCCCGGCCGCCCCGTTATCACTCGAACGGGTCAATCCGCCCACTTCCCGAACTGAGGAAGTCCGCACGGAAGCGGCGAAGTCCGGCGAAACGGTGGCTATCCTCTCGATCTCCGAGGTGCAAGAGCCGACCGAGCCTCCGGTGAGAGGGGTGCACGTGCTTTTCGTTCAAGGGGCGTCCGCGACCGCAGTCGTCCGCCACCGGACGGGAGAGTCCGTCGTCCTGCTTTCCGGCGAACTCCCCGCGGTGCTGACCCCGTCGAGTCTGAACGAACTGCTGAATCTGGCCGCGGCCGTTCTGAGCCCGGAGGAGATGGAGCTGTTCCGCAGTTGCCTGACCGCGCTGCGCTGCGGGGAGAAACTGCAGGAACGCCGCATCGAGGTCAGCGGCGCGGTCCTCACCGTCCACAGCAGCTGAAATACACCACGAGGAATTTGGCAGACGGCATTTCCGGGGCATTTACAAAAACATCCCGAACGACCGACATGCCGAATACCGGTCACCCTGGAGTGTGTTTCCCGGGACCGTTCCCGGAAAGCCCTTCCAGTAGTCGACAGCAAAGCTCACAGGCGGTTTCACCCCTCGTCAACGACACCCTTGCGAGGTCGTCCGATCGGCCTCCAGGCCACCTGTCGCCGAATGAATTCCGTGCGGTCGCCGAGTAACGTCTGGCGGGCCATCCGGCAATTCATCCACTGTGAGGAGAAAACCGATGAGAAAACTCGCTCGGGCCGCTGCGACGACCGCCCTGGCAGCCGTCGCGGTGATCGTGCCGCTCACCGGCACGGCCCAGGCCGCGCCCTCGCACGCCGTGACCGGCAGCGGCTACGACGGGGGCGGCTACAGCCGGGGCGGCTTCGACCGGGGTCACCACGGAGGCTGGTGCGGCGGCCACCGGGGCGGTGTCCGGCTGTGGACCTACTACCGCTGGAGCAACCACTGGGGCCACGGCCGGGGCTGGGACGACCGAGGGGGTGAGCGGTTCGGCTTCGGACGCGACCGCTTCGAGTTCGGACGCGACGGGAGGGACTGCGGCTGCAGCTACGCGTTCCGTGGCGGGCGCTTCTGATCCCGCCGGCTCATGAGGCGGGTCCCCGGGGGGCGCATTCCCCCGGGGGCCCGCCCTTGCCCGCCATGATGCGGGATCAACTGCTGTAGACGGTGAGGACCGCGCCGCTGACCTCGATGCGGCGTTCCTGCAGTTTCTCCCCGCAGCGCAGCGCGGTCAGGCAACTGCGGAACAGCTCCATCTCCTCCGGGCTCAGAACGGCCGCGGCCAGATTCAGCAGTTCGTTCAGACTCGACGGGGTCAGCACCGCGGGGAGTTCGCCGGAAAGCAGGACGACGGACTCTCCCGTCCGGTGGCGGACGACTGCGGTCGCGGACGCCCCTTGAACGAAAAGCACGTGCACCCCTCTCACCGGAGGCTCCGGGGGCCCACCCACTCGTCCCGGGACTGGAGAGAATATCCCCGTTCCCCCCGCCCTTTGTCCCTTCTTGGGTTACTTCACCACCACACACCACGGCAGAACCGGCATGGGCATGTCGCTCCGGCGGGGATGCCCCGGTCAGCGGACTCCGGCAATGACCAAATCAGCACCGTGCTGCATCAGACCGTCCGGGCCATCGGCAGTACCCATGCGTCCACCAATGGCGTCCCCATCTTCCCGCCACCGCGGTGACCATGACGGAGGTTCAGCCGGAGGACTCCGGGGCTGCCGCGGGACCGGCACCGGGCCCGGGCCCGGCCTCCGGTTCGGGTGCGCTGCGCAGCAGGGACTCGACGAGAGCGGCGACGTGCCGGCGATCGGCCTCGGACAGCCGCTGGACACTGGCGATCAGGGTGGCGACCTCGGGGTCCGGGGCAGTGCCGCCCTCGCCGCCGGCGGCCGCGCCGTCCGCGAAGTACAGGTGGATCCCGCAGGCCTCGGCGGCGGCTCTGCGCACGGTGTCCAGCGGGAGTTCCAGGCCCCGGGCCAGCCCGTCCAGGGTGGACTGCTGGGGCATCCGGGCGACCCGCGCGCTGGTCGCCAGGTGGTGCACGGTCGAGCGCGGCACGCCTCCCCGGCGTGCCACCTCGCCGTACGACCAGCCCCGCTGCTCCAGCCGGCGCCTGATCAGTTCCTGCAGTGCGTTCACCACGGGATGGATTCTTCCTGCTAGCACGTCGGTTGACCCGTCCGAGTGAGATCGAGTCTATATCCGCCACCGCGGTTCGCTCCGGCTGCGGCCGCCCTCACCTGCACCTTCACCCTTCCACGCGACACCGTCCGGACCCAAATGCCGCGAAATGCTTGCCGCAGGACGTCCCAGCCACTAGCGTCCAACGTGACCAGACGGGCCGTCCAACACTTCTGGACAGCGCAGCGCGGACCACCGTCCGCCCCGTCCGCCCGGGCCGGTCCTCCTTCCGACGGCGGTCCGTGTCCCGGAATCCTGACAGTGATTCCACGCACCCCGGGGCGATTTTCCGCAGCATCACGAAAACTGCACTCCGGCCGCGTAGTCCTAACCTTCAACGCTCCCGCGACGCGGCACGTCACGCCCGGCACCCGCCGCATCCGGACGGAATCTAGAGGTGATCAACCCCGGCGAAACCCAGATGCCCAAAACTGGCCGCTTTTGCTCCATCCGATCAAGTGATTCAACGTCATGGGCATTGCTCACAGCACATGCCGACAGCAGACTTTCGGTGTTTTGACGACACCTCCCGCCGGCCCCTCGTGCTCACGTTGATCACTTGCGGAAGATCCGGGAGAGGTATGTGCGACGAATTCTGCGGGCCCGCCCTCGCGGCCTGGCTCGCCCAGGGAACCGGTGGGACGGCGTGCCGGCTGCGCGCGTGGGAGCGCGCCAGGAACCGGGTACTGCTGCTGCCCGCCGGCGTGCGCTGGGACGCGGTGCGCGTCCCCGAACGACCCGGCCACGAGATCCACGCGCGACTGCAGGACAGCACCGCGCCACTGGGACCGGTCATGTGGGACCGCCGCTGCGGCTTCCTCTACTTCCTTGTGCCGCCCCACGGCGAGGACGTGTGGGCCCCGTTGGGGCTGCGCCGTCTCACCCGCGGGTCGTGGCTGGCCGCGCGGGACCCCCGCCGGGCGGCCCCGCACCCGGCCGTGTGGCTCTACCCCAGGGACGGCGTCCGGCTGACCGGCCCGGCGTTCCTCCTCATCGCCTGCATGGAGGTGCTCGCCGCGGGCACCGGCGCCCGGCAGCGGCTGCCGGTGCCCCTCGGCTGACTGCCGCGGTCAGCTCCTGACGGCCCGCAACCTACGCACGATGCGCCGCACGGCCGGGTGGCGGCGCAGCGCCTCGGCGCGGACCGGCGCCCCACCCGGGAGCCGCAGGCTGGTCAGCCGGCGTCGCTTGAAGTACCGCGCGGGACCGGCCTGATGGCCGGTGAGCCAGGCCTCCGCGTCGGCGCGCAGGGCCGGATGGGCCCGTGCCTGCATGCAGTAGCCGACGGCGCGGATCAGTGGTGCGAGTCGTTCGGCGACCATCTCACCCGTGAGCGCCGGGGGCTTGCCGACCACTTCCATGTCGCGTTCCAGATCGGGCAGCGCGGCGTCGATCAGTGTGAGCGGCACGCGATTGCTGTTCTCGTACGGCGTGATCCGTTCCAGCAGCAGCTCGGTGCCGACCCGGGCGACCGGGATGCCGTAGAAGGACGCGGCGGTGACCAGCGCCGTCGAGAAGCAGCCCACGACGAGCTCGGGGCGGTCCCGTTCGAAGAGGGTCTCGGCGAGCACCGGCGAGCCGAGGACGGTGAGTTCGGCCCCGAGCTCCGCGGCCGCCCGCTCCAGGGAGCGCGACCGGTGCACTGGGGCACTGGGGTGCGGTTTGAAGAGCACCGAGGTATGGCCCGCGGCCACCGCGCCGCGCAGTATGCGCGCGTGCAGCTCGTCCTCCTCCCGTTCGGAGATGAGGTCGAGCGCCGACAGGTACTGGCCGAGGAGCACCGCGGTGTACCGGCCCGGCGCGGGCGGCGCGCCTGCGCCGATGCCGGAGAGCGTGCGCAGGAAGGTCTCGACGGGGATCGGCACCGCCTCGACGTCGTACTCCGAGAGCAGCAGTGGGCGCAGTCCCGGGAGCAGGTCGAGGTGGAGCAGGCGCGCGACGCGGCAGGCGATGCCGCCGGGGAGCCGGTCACGGGTGGGGCCGTAGCTCATCAGGCCGTCGGCGTACACGTGGATCGTGCTCTCGGCGAAGATCTCGGCCGCCGCGCGGGAGGGGTTGGCCTGCAGCGACTCGCAGGCGATCTCGACGGGCCCGTCCCCGAGGTCCCAGGCCATGCGCAGCGCCCGTTCCCACACGGTGAGGTCCTGCTCGCGGGGGGACCAGCCGACCGGGTGGTGCGGGGCGATCGTCTCGTTCCAGGAGTGCACCGCGTCGAACTCCGGGCGCAGCGCCTCGAAACCGGCCATCCGGTCCAGGGGCGTGGTCAGTTCGGGGATGGCCGAGGTGTTGCTCACCACGAGGAGGCGGCGGTGCCCCTCGCGCGGGCCGAACAGCCCCGCCCGGACGGCCGCCGTGACGGTCGCCGCCGCGTACTGGGTCGCCGCGAAGAAGATCTGGATCATCTAGGACAATTCCTTCATGCCGGGCACACGCCCGCCGCGCACCCGGCGCGGCGTCTGGTCCGGGGCGCAGCCGCTTCCTGCTCAGCATCACGGCCCGGCTCCCCCGGGACCAAGCCCGGCTGCCGGATATCACCGGACCGGGTGACCCCTGTACGGGCGGCTTACGCGCACGTCACCCGTTTGCCCACGCTCATGGCGGGGCCCGCTCCACCGGCGGGGGCTCGGCCGGGGCGTGCCGGTGGGGACCGCCCGGAAAAATCTTCGGCCGCCGTGTCGATCCGTGCGCCGCCCGTTCGACGCGTATGCAGAAGCGGGGCCGCGGCGCCGCCGGAACGGCACGACACACGCGAACGACCGAGAACGACCGAGACAGAGGAGTACGGCAATGCGTTTCATGTCACTGATCCTGATCAACGAGGACAAGGTCCCGGCGGGCGGCCCGAGCGAGCGGCTGATGGAGGACATGGGCAAGCTCATCGAGGAGATGTCCGCGGCAGGTGTGCTGCTGGACACCGCCGGGCTGCGCCCGCCGGCCGAGGGCTTCCGGATGCACTGGGACCACGGCAAGCTCACCGTCACCGACGGGCCCTTCGCCGAGTCGAAGGAGTTCATCGGCGGCTACGCGATCGTCCAGGCGAAGTCGAAGGAGGAGGCGCTGGAGTGGACCAAGCGCTTCCTCCAGGTGCACGGCGACGAATGGGAGCTCACCTGCGAGGTTCGCCAGATGGAGGAGGCCCCGGAGCTCGCTTGAGGGCGGGGGCGCGCCGCTCCCCCGAACGGGTTGCGGCTGCCCGGGGCGGCTGCTCTGATGGGTGGCTGTGACCGGTACGGCTTCTGGCTCCGATGACGCCCGCCGAGCGATCGACGCGGTGTGGCGGATCGAGTCGGCCCGGGTGATCGCCGCTGTCGCGCGCGTCGTGCGCGACATCGGCGTCGCCGAGGAGCTGGCCCAGGACGCCCTGGTGGCCGCCCTGGAGCAGTGGCCGCGGGACGGCGTCCCGGCCAACCCCGGCGCCTGGCTGACGGCCGCGGCCAAGCGCCGCGCGATCGACCTCGTCCGCCGCAAGGAGGTCTTCGCGCGCAAGCTGGAGGAACTGGGACACGCCCTGGAGGCACGCCCGCCGGAGTCCGAGGCAGGGTTCGCGGCGGCCGAGGCGGCGGCGGACGACGACATCGAGGACGACCTGCTCCGGCTGGTCTTCACCGCCTGCCACCCGGTGGTGTCCACCGAGGCGCGGGTGGCGCTCACGCTGCGGCTGCTGGGCGGGCTGACGACCGCCGAGATCGCGCGGGCCTTCCTGGTGCCCGAGGCGACGGTCGCGCAGCGCATCGTCCGGGCGAAGCGGAACCTGGCCAAGGCGGAGGTGCCCTTCGAGCAGCCGCAGGGACCGGAGCGGGTCGAACGGCTGTCCTCGGTGCTGGAGGTCATCTACCTGGTCTTCAACGAGGGGTACTCGGCGACCGCCGGGGACGACTGGATGCGTCCGGCACTGTGCGAGGACGCACTGCGCCTGGGCCGGCTGCTGGCCGGCCTGATGCCGAAGGAGCCCGAGGTCCACGGACTGACCGCGTTGATGGAGATCCAGGCCTCCCGCGCCACCGCCAGGACGGGCCCGGACGGCGAGCCGGTGCTGCTGATCGACCAGGACCGGCGGCGCTGGGACCGGCTGCTGATCCGCCGCGGTTTCGCCGCCCTGGCCCGCTCCGACGCGGCCGGCGGCCCGCCCGGGCCCTACGCGCTGCAGGCGGCCATCGCGGCCTGCCACGCCCAGGCCGCGCGCGCCCAGGACACCGACTGGCGGCGCATCGCGGATCTGTACGGGGTGCTGGCGGTGCGGGCACCGTCCCCGGTGGTGGAGCTCAACCGGGCGGTCGCGGTCACCATGGCGTACGGGCCGCAGGAGGGGCTGGCGGTCGTCGACCGGCTCACCGACGAGCCCGCCCTGCGCGAGTACCACCTGCTGCCGAGCGTGCGGGGCGACCTGCTGGAGCGCCTGGGCCGGCACGACGAGGCGCGCGCGGAGTTCCTGCGCGCCGCGGGGCTCACGCGCAACGAGCGGGAGCGCGCGCTGCTGCTGGGACGGGCCTCGGCGGCTGCTCAGCCCCGCCGCGGGGAGTCCGGCGGCCGGACCTGAAAGCCGTCGCGGCGCGGGCCGCGGAGCGCGTGCAGCATGATCACCATCAGCAGCGGGCCCATCAGGGCGACGGCGAGGATGAACACCGCGGCAAAGGGGACGCCGACGCTCAGTGCGACCACCACGGCGACGGCGGCGAGGACGGCGACCACCGCCCAGTGGCGTCCAGTCCGCGGCAGGCCCGGCGTCCTCGGCATCCGTGGCGCCTGCTGCCTCCGCTGCGGCTTGGGCATTCCGGGCGTTCGCATCGCGGCCTCCCGCGTCGGCTCGCCTAGGGCGTCCGTCCCATTTTACGCCGGGGGCGGCGTCCCGCCCCCGTGGCAGCCGTCGGGGTGCCGGACGGGGGCCCGCCAACTCCCGCCTGCCCGAGGGCGATTGGCAGGCGGGTGCCGCCGGGCGGCCGGACGGCCCGTGGCATCATCCTGCGGGGTACGCTCCGCGGCACGGCGGAACCGGGCCGGTACGGGGGACGTCTCCACGCCCAGCATCCCCGACACCCGAGAGGGGCCCGGCATGACCGGCACGGCGAGCCGCTACCTCTATCTGACCCGGCACGCGGAGGCGCTGCCCGACGAGAGCGGCCTGACGGAGAACGGCTTCCGGCAGGCGGAACTCCTCGGCGAACGCCTCAGGGGAACCCCGCTCGCCGCCGTCCACCACGGCCCGCTCCCCCGGGCCGCGCAGACCGCCGCGCTCATCGGCGAGCGACTGGGCGCCGCGGTGCCCGTGGAGGCGAACGAGCTGGCCGGCGACTACCCGCCCCACTTCCCGCGGGAGTCCGAGCTGCCCCCGGACAGCGCGTACTACCTCTCCCGGTTCCTGGACCGCTTCGGCCCGGAGGACCGCGCGTGGGGACCGCAGCTGGCGCGGGAGGCACTGGCCCGCTTCACCGGGCCGCCGGCCGCGGGCAAGGCCACGCACGAGCTCGTGGTCACCCACAACTTCCTCATCGGCCGGCTGGTCTCGGCGGCCCTCGACGCGCCGCCGTGGCGCTGGCTCGGCCTCGACCACGCCAACGCCGCGCTGACCGTCATCCGCTACACGCCGGGACGTCCGCACTCCGTCCTGCTCTACAACGACATGCGCCACCTTCCGGAGGAACTGCGCTGGACGGGTTTCCCCGCCGAGCTGCACTTCTGAGGCCGTCCGCGCGCGCCCCGCGGCGTCGCGGGGCGCGCCGACGGCCCCTTCGGCCTCTGGCAGCGCCCCACCCGCAGTGCTAGAAATGCGACATGGTCGACGTTTTCGGCCGATTCGGGGCGTACCGGTGCGGTCACTGAGCGAGAAGAGTCCCCGTAGCGTCGCCGGGCAGGTGTTCGTCCTGCAGGTGGCGGTCGTCGTGCTGCTCGTGGTCTGCGGGATGTTCGCGCTGGTGCTGCAGTCGCGGCACGACAGCGAGCGCGAGGCCGTCAACCGCTCCGTGGCGGCCGCGCGCACCTTCGCGCGTTCCCCGGGGCTGCCGGAGGCGCTGAAGGGCCCCAACCCCTCCAAGGTGCTGCAGCCGGTCACCGAACTGGCCCGCAAGGAGGCGGGGGTCGACTTCATCGTTGTCATGAACACCCACGGCATCCGCTACACGCACCCCATACCGGCACGGATCGGCCAGCGGTTCGTCGGCACCATCGAGCCGTCGCTGCACGGCCACGTCCACACCGAGAGCGTCCAGGGCCCGCTCGGCCACGAGGTGCAGGCCGTCGTGCCGGTCCACGACCCCGTCGACGACCCGCACGGAAGGATCATCGGCCTGGTCTCGGCCGGCATGAAGGTCACGAACGTGACCGTCGTGGTGAACCGGCAACTGCCGATCATCCTCGGCGCGGGCGCCGCCGCGCTCGCCCTGGCCATGGGCGGGACGGCGCTCATCACCAAACGGCTGCGACGGCAGACCCACCGCCTGGACCCCGTCGAGATGAGCCGCATGTACGAGCACCACGACACGGTGCTGCACTCCGTCCGGGAGGGCGTGCTCATCGTCGCCGGCAACGGCCGGCTGCTGCTCGTCAACGACGAGGCCGAGCGCCTGCTCGACCTGCCGGCCGACACCGAGGGGCGGTACGTCACCGAGCTGGCGGACCTCGAACCCGCCATGGTCGAGCTGCTGACCTCCGGCCGCGAGGCGACCGACGAGTTCCTCCCGGCCGGCGACCGCCTGCTGGCGGTGAACCAGCGGCGCACGAACGCCACCGGCGACCTGTCGGGCTCGGTGGTGACCCTGCGCGACTCCACCGAGCTCCAGGCACTCGCCGGCCGCGCCGAGGTCGCCCGCGAGCGCCTCAAGCTGCTCTACGACGCGGGCCTGGGCATCGGCACCACCCTCGACGTGGTCCGCACCGCCGAGGAGCTGGCGGAGGTCGCGGTCCCCCGCTTCGCCGACTACGTGACCGTCGATCTGGCCGACCCCGTCCTGCACGGCGAGGAGCCCACCGGCGGGAAGGCGGTCGACATGCGGCGCACCGCGGTCTGCGGCATCCACGGCGACGCCCCGCTGTACCCGCTGGGCAAGCTGATCGACTTCCTGCCGTCCACCCCCCAGGCGCGCGGCTTCGGGACCGGGCGCTCGGAGCTGGTGACCGACCTCGGCAACGACCCCGGCTGGCTCGCCCAGGACCCCGAGCGGACCCGCGACGTCGTCCGCTACGGCATCCACTCGCTCATCGCGACGCCGCTCAAGGCCCGCGGCGTCGTCCTGGGCGTGGTCAACTTCTGGCGCTCGGAGAAGCCGGAGCCGTTCGACGAGGAGGACCTCTCGCTGGCCGAGGAGCTGGTCGCCCGCGCCGCCATCAACATCGACAACGCCCGCCGCTACACCCGTGAGCACGCCCTGGCCGTCACCCTGCAGCGCAGCCTGCTGCCGCGCGCCCTGCCGGAGCAGAGCGCCCTGGACGTCGCCCACCGCTATCTGCCGGCCCAGTCGGGCGTGAGCGGCGACTGGTTCGACGTGATCCCGCTGCCGGGCAACCGGGTGGCGCTCGTGGTCGGCGACGTCGTCGGCCACGGGCTGCACGCCGCCGCCACCATGGGCCGGCTGCGCACCGCGGTGCACAACTTCTCCACCCTCGACCTGCCGCCGGACGAACTGCTGTGCCACCTGGACGACCTCGTCGGCCGTATCGACCAGGACGAGTCGGACACCGAGGTCGGCGCCGGTGTCATGGGGGCCACCTGCCTGTACGCGATCTACGACCCCGTCACCGGGCGCTGCACCATGGCGCGGGCCGGGCACCACCCACCCGCGCTGGTGCACACCGACGGCACCGTGGAGTTCCCCGACCTGCCCGCGGGCCCGCCGCTGGGGCTGGGCGGCATGCCGTTCAGGACCGCCGAGCTGGAGCTCGCCGAGGGCACCCAGCTCGTCCTGTACACCGACGGCCTCATCGAGGACCGCACGCGCGACCTGGACGTGGGCATGGAGATGCTGCGCGCGGCGCTGGCCGCGCGGCCGAAGCGGCCACCGGAGGAGAGCTGCCAGGCCGTGCTGGACGCGCTGCTGCCCGGCCGGCCCAAGGACGACGTGGCCCTGCTGATCGCCCGGACCCGCCGGACCCCCGCCGACCACGTCACCGAATGGGACGTACCGCTCGACCCCGCCGCCGTCGCGGGCGTACGGGCGGCGGTGACCGAGCGGCTGGAGGAGTGGGGCCTGTTCGAGCTGAGCTTCGGCGCGGAGCTGATCGTCAGCGAGCTGCTCACCAACGCCATCCGCTACGGCTCCCCGCCGATCTCCGTACGGCTGCTCCGCGACCGGTCCCTGACCTGCGAGGTCTCCGACGGCAGCAGCACCTCGCCGCACCTGCGCTACGCGGCCACGACCGACGAGGGCGGCCGCGGCCTCTTCCTCGTGGCCCAGATCGCCGAACGCTGGGGCACCCGCTACACCCCCGACGGCAAGGTCCTGTGGGCCGAGCAGCCGCTGCCCGCGTGGGACGCCGGGGAGGCGGCCGTGGGGCTGTCGGACGCCCTCGACGCGGCGGCACCGTGACCGGCCCCCGACCGGGTCCCGCTCCCCCCGCCGTGCCGCCACAATGAAGCGGTGATCGCGGATGTCCGGCTGCCCTCCCCCCTCGTCGAGCTGACCGGCGACGAGCGGCTGACGGGGCGCGGGCTGCGCATGCTGGTCAAGCGGGACGACCTGATCCACCCTGAGGTGCCCGGCAACAAGTGGCGCAAGCTCCACCTCAACCTGCGCGCCGCGGCCGACGCGGGACACCGGGTGCTGCTGACGTTCGGCGGCGCCTACTCCAACCACCTGCGCGCGACCGCCGCGGCGGGCCGCCTGCTGGGACTGGCCACCGTCGGTGTCGTGCGCGGCGACGAGCTCGCCGGGCGCCCGCTGAACCCCTCGCTCGCCCGTGCCGCCGCCGACGGCATGCGCCTGCACTTCCTGGACCGCGCGACCTACCGCCGCAAGGACGAGCCGGAGGTCCTCGCGGCACTCCTGGAGCGGTTCGGCCCCGCCTATGTGGTGCCCGAGGGCGGCAGCAACGCCCTGGCCGCACAAGGGTGCGTGGCACTCGGCGAGGAACTGCGCGGCGCGGCGGACGTCGTGGGGATCGCCTGCGGCACGGGCGGCACCCTGGCGGGGCTGGCGGCGGGTCTGGACCCCGGGCAGCGGGCGATCGGCTTCGCCGTCCTCAAGGGGGGCGGATTCCTGCGGGAGGACATAGGCCGCCTCCAGGAGGCGGCCTTCGGCGGGCCGCGCGGCGACTGGCGCCTGGAGGAGCGGTTCCACCACGGCGGCTACGCGCGCCGCACACCCGCCCTGGACGCCTTCGCGGAGGACTTCGGCGCGCGCCACGGCTTCGTGCCGGACCCCGTGTACGTCGCCAAGATGCTGCACGGGGTGTTCACGCTGGCCGCCGAGGGCGCCTTCGCCGAGGGGACGGTCGTCGCGGCCGTCGTGACGGGCCGGCCGAGCGGTTAGCCTTGGCCGCATGATCCGATCCGCGGCGCCCGAAGACATCCCGGAGATCCACGCGATGATCCGCGAACTCGCGGAGTACGAGCGGGAGCCGGACAGCGCGCGGGCGACCCCGGCGCAGCTCCACGAGGCGCTCTTCGGACCCGGCGCCGCGGTCTTCGCGTTCATCGCCGAGGACGACGACACCGGCGCCGTGGTGGGCTTCGCCGTGTGGTTCCTGAACTTCTCGACCTGGACCGGCACCCACGGCGTGTACCTTGAGGACTTGTTCGTACGCCCCTCCGCGCGCGGGGGCGGCCACGGCAAGGCGCTCCTCGCCGAACTGGCCGCCGTCTGCGTCGAGCGGGGCTACGAGCGCTTCGAGTGGTCCGTACTGGACTGGAACGAGCCGTCGATCGCGTTCTACCGTGCGATGGGCGCCCGTCCCCAGGACGGATGGACGGTGCAGCGGCTGACCGGCGAACCGCTGCGCACCCTCGCGGAGCAGGCACGTGTCAACAAAGCGACTTCTCTTTCGAATTGAGACCCCTCGCCCCCTACCCACGGTGCGTGCGCATGCGCCTACTATGGGTGACAGCCATGGGGTGCCGGGCCGGGGCTCATTCATGGCGGCGGCCGTGCTCCGTCCGGGCGACACCGGGGTACGGATCGCGATAGCGTCGCTGGCGAACCGAACCAGATCAGTGCAGTGCCGATGAGGGCAGTGCGAGTGCCACCTTGGAGGTGAGGGTGTCCGAGATCGCAGGCGAGCCCGGGTCGAAGGACTTCGTCGAGGTCCGGCTGCCCGCGGCAGGGGCCTATCTTTCGGTGCTGCGTACGGCGACCGCCGGCCTCGCGGCCCGCTTGGACTTCACCCTCGACGAGATCGAAGATCTGCGCATCGCCGTTGACGAGGCGTGCGCGATCCTGCTCCAGCAGGCCGTCCCGGGGTCCGTGCTGAGCTGCGTCTTCCGCCTGGTCGGGGACGCGCTGTGGGTGACCGTGTCGGCCCCCACGACCGACGGCCGCGCCCCGGAGCGCGACACCTTCGCCTGGACGGTGCTCTCCGCCCTGGCCGGCGAGGTGGACTCCAGCGTGGCCGAGGACAAGACCGTGAGCATCGCCCTGCACAAGAAGCGCGGTGCCGGACCGGGACAGCTGTAACGGGGGAATCGCCGTGAACGATCTGGAAGGCAGTACGCCCGGGGTGAGGGGCCGCCCCGTACCCGCCCCTGCGGCGCGACAGGACGAGGCACGGCCCCACCCCGGCAGTGGACCGGCGGACCGTCCCGACGAGAAGGACGCGCCCGAGCAGACGGATCAGGCGGATCAGGCGGGTCGCATGGAGCAGGAGCAGCAGGCGCACCACGAGCACCACGACCCGCACGACCGGGCCGGGGCGCGTGCGCTCTTCGTGGAGCTGGGCAAGCTTCCGCCGGGTTCGCCGGAGCGCGCCGAGCTGCGCAACCAGCTGGTGCGGATGCACCTGCCGCTGGTGGAGCACCTGGCCCGGCGGTTCCGCAACCGCGGCGAGCCGCTGGACGACCTCACCCAGGTCGCCACGATCGGCCTGATCAAGTCCGTCGACCGGTTCGACGTCGACCGCGGGGTGGAGTTCTCCACCTACGCCACCCCCACCGTCGTCGGCGAGATCAAGCGGCACTTCCGGGACAAGGGCTGGGCCGTGCGCGTCCCGCGGCGGCTCCAGGAGCTGCGCCTGGCGCTCACGACGGCCACCGGCGAGCTCTCCCAGCGGCACGGGCGGGCCCCGACCGTCCACGAGCTGGCCGAGCACCTGAAGATCACGGAGGAGGAGGTCCTGGAGGGCCTCGAGTCCGCGAACGCCTACAGCACGCTCTCGCTCGACGTCCCCGACACCGACGACGAGTCGCCGGCCGTCGCCGACACCCTGGGCGCCGAGGACGACGCCCTGGAGGGCGTGGAGTACCGGGAGTCCCTCAAGCCGCTGCTGGAGCAGTTGCCGCCGCGCGAGAAGAAGATCCTGCTGCTGCGCTTCTTCGGGAACATGACGCAGTCGCAGATCGCGCAGGAGGTCGGCATCTCCCAGATGCACGTCTCCCGGCTGCTGGCCCGCACCCTGGCGCAGCTGCGCGACAAGCTGCTCGTCGAGGAGTGACGGCCGTCGCGCCGAGGGGCTAGCCCTCGGTGGTGGCGATGCCCAGGGCCTCGGTGGCGGCGGGGTGCACGAGGAGCACCAGCTCGGCGATCGCCGCGGCGCCCAGTGCGGCGCCCGCGGCGATCATCACGCCGCCGTTCTGCGCCATCGTCCAGGCGACCGGCAGCGCGACGAGCTGAATGATGAGGGCGGGTCCGCGGCTCCAGCGGCGGGCCTGCCACAGGCCGTAGGCCGCCGCCAGGGGCATGACCGCCAGGGCCAGCACCGTGAGGCCGCCGGCCTCGGCCTGGCGCGGGCTGTCGGGGTTGCCGACCAGCCCGAGGACGAGCATCGCGATGCCCCACGCGGCCAGCGCGGCGCCTTCCAGCGCCGCGACCGCGGCGGCCGCCGCGAGGCGGCTCGTACGGCCCGGGCGCACGGGGTTCTCCTTGCCACTCACCCCAGCAGGGTAGCCGCCCGGCTCCCACCGGGAGTACGGGGCGGTACCGCCCGGTAGGTACCCTGGCGGTCATGCGCGCTCTCCTCGTGGTCAATCCCGCCGCCACCACCACCAGCGCCCGCACCCGTGACGTCCTCGCGCACGCGCTGGCCAGCGACCTGAAGCTGGAGGTGGCCGCCACCGAGTACCGGGGGCACGCGCGCGACCTCGCACGGCAGGCCGCCGAGGGGGGCGAGATCGAGCTCGTCGTGGCCCTGGGCGGCGACGGCACGGTCAACGAGGTCGTCAACGGGCTGCTGCACAACGGCCCCGACCCGGAGGGGCTGCCGAAGCTCGCGGTGGTGCCCGGTGGCTCCACCAATGTCTTCGCGCGCGCCCTGGGCCTGCCCAACGACCCCGTGGAGGCGACCGGCGCCCTGCTGGACGCGCTGCGCGAGGGGAGCTCGCGGACGGTCGGCCTGGGCCGGGTGAGCGGCACGCCGGGCACGGCGGACGAGGGCGTGCCGGCGCGCTGGTTCACCTTCTGCGCCGGCCTCGGTTTCGACGCGGGCGTCGTCGGCCGGGTCGAACAGCAGCGGGAGCTCGGCAAGCGTTCGACGCACGCGCTCTACATACGGCAGATGGTCCGGCAGTTCCTCGCCGAGCCCTCCCGCCGCGGCGGGTCGATCACGTTGGAGCAGCCGGGCGAGGCCCCGGTCACCGACCTGGCGATCGCCATAGTCTGCAACACCGCCCCCTGGACCTACCTGGGCAATCGCCCGGTCTACGCGTCGCCGCGGGCGTCCTTCGACACCGCCCTGGACGTGCTCGGGCTGTCCCGTCTGTCGACCACCGCGGTGACCCGCATCGCCACCCAGCTGCTGCGCTCGACCCCCGAACGGGGGCCGCACGGCAAGCACGCGACCTCGCTGCACGACCTGACGGACTTCACCTTGCATTCGCAGGCGCCACTGCCGTTCCAGGTGGACGGAGACCACCTGGGACTGCGAATCAGCGCAACCTTCTCAGGCGTACGCCGTGCACTGCGTGTGATTGTGTAAGCAGAAGGACATAAAGTCCTTCCACTCGAACGTTTAGGCTGCCCTGCACCCCATGGAAGTACGGCTGTGACCGAGCCGACACCGAGGAATCAAAAAAAAGTTTCCGGAAGGGGTTGTATCCGCAGCCCAGGTTTGCGAGTCTCTTCTTGGCGATCGGGACAGCCGCTCTTCGGGCGTCCTCAGTAGCCGGAATCCTCACCACACCCCCGCGGGACCGCACCCAGGAGACTGGGCGATGTCCCGTGTCGTGTCTGGGGATTCGTGAAAGCGTTCACATTCACAAGCAACGTGCAAGCAATACAAGGAGATGGAGCAGCCATGGACTGGCGTCACAACGCCGTTTGCCGCGAAGAAGACCCTGAGCTCTTCTTCCCTATCGGCAACACCGGTCCTGCGCTGCTGCAGATCGAGGAAGCCAAGGCCGTCTGCCGCCGCTGCCCCGTCATGGAGCAGTGCCTGCAGTGGGCGCTTGAGACCGGCCAGGACGCCGGCGTGTGGGGTGGCCTCAGCGAGGACGAGCGTCGCGCAATGAAGCGCCGCGCCGCCCGCAACCGCGCCCGCAACGCCAGCGCCTGACGCACTCGCTTACCCCCGAGCCGCAGCGCGCAGCACCTCCGAACCGCGCAGCATCGCGACGCAAGAAGCCCCGGCAGCTCCCCCGAGCAGCCGGGGCTTTCGCGTTCCTCCGGCCGGTCGCACGACGGGCGTTCAGCTCTCCAGCGAGAGCTCCAGCACCACCTTCGTGCCGCGCTCCTCCGCCGGGACCATGTCGAAGGTGCCGCCCAACTCCCCCACCACCAGGGTCCGTACGATCTGCAGACCGAGGTTGCCCGCCCGCTGCGGATCGAAGCCCTCGGGCAGGCCGCGGCCGTCGTCGCGCACCGCGATCGCCAGCTTCCCCTGGCGCCGCTCCGCCGAGACCTCGACCGAGCCCTGCTCGGTGGGGCCGAATCCGTGCTCCAGGGCGTTCTGCAGCAGCTCGGTGAGGATCATCGCCAGCGGGGTGGCGACGTCCGCGCTGAGGATGCCGAAGCGGCCGGCGCGCCGCGTGTTGACCCGACCGGGTGAGATCTCGGAGACCATCGCCAGCACGCGGTCGGCGATCTCGTCGAACTCGACGCGCTCGTCGAGGTTCTGCGACAGGGTCTCGTGCACGATCGCGATCGAGCCGACCCGCCGCACCGCCTCCTCCAGCGCCTCGCGCCCCTGGTCGGAGTCCATCCGGCGGGCCTGCAGCCGCAGCAGGGCGGCGACCGTCTGCAGGTTGTTCTTCACCCGGTGGTGGATCTCCCGGATCGTGGCGTCCTTGGTGATCAGCTCCCGCTCGCGGCGGCGCAGTTCGGTGACGTCGCGCAGCAGCACCAGCGAGCCGCTGCGGACGCCCTTGGGGCTCAGCGGGATGGCACGCAGCTGGATGACGCCGCCGTTGCCCTCGATCTCGGTCTCGCGCGGCGCCTTGCCGCTGGCGACGGTCACCAGCGCCTCGTGGCTCTTGCCCCGCGAGGGGGCCAGCTCGGCGGTGGCGGTGCCCAGGTGGTGGCCGACGAGGTCCGCGGCCTGGCCGAGACGGTGGTAGGCGGAGAGCGCGTTGGGACTGGCGTACTGGACGATGCCCTCGGCGTCGAGGCGGATCAGTCCGTCGCCGACGCGCGGCGAGGCGTCCATGTCGACCTGCTCGGACGGGAACGGGAAGGTGCCCGCCGCGATCATCTGCGCCAGGTCGGACGCGCTCTGCAGATAGGTGAGCTCCAGCCGGCTCGGTGTGCGCACGGTGAGCAGATTGGTGTTGCGCGCGATCACCCCGAGGACCCGCCCGGCCCGGCGCACGGGGATCGACTCGACCCGCACCGGCACCTCCTCGCGCCACTCGGGGTCGCCCTCCCGCACGATCCGGCCCTCGTCGAGCGCGGCGTCCAGCATCGGGCGGCGGCCGCGCGGGACGAGATGGCCGACCATGTCGTCCTGGTAGGAGGTGGGGCCGGTGTTGGGGCGCATCTGTGCGACGGACACATAACGCGTGCCGTCGCTCGTGGGGACCCAGAGGACGAGGTCGGCGAAGGAGAGATCCGAGAGCAATTGCCACTCCGACACCAGCAGATGGAGCCACTCGAGATCGGAATCGTCGAGGTCGGTGTGCTGGCGTACGAGATCGTTCATGGAGGGCACGCAAATGAGCGTACCCGCGCTCATGGCAAGCGCTGACATCCAGTCCCCACAAAGGGCTTCGAGCCCCTATGATCTGACTGCGTCAGCTTATGGACAACGGATAATGGTCTAGTCCAGAATTGATGTGAACAACTGAACTTCCACCCTTCCCGCACAGAAGGGTGGAGCGAGGCCGGGGCGCTCTCTGCCCTGACTGCGCCAGGCCTCACGAGTCGGCCCTAGCGGGCCGCGGGAACCGCACACCCCGCGTGCCACGGCGCCGACAGCAGCTCCGGGCTGCGGTGCTGGACGGGTTGAGGGTCCCGTTCCGGCGCCGCGGCCCGAAGTGGTTTCCGGCACCTTCGTGCCTTTGCCTCCCCCGGCTTCCCACGGTCTCCCCGCTGCCTCCCGCGTATTCCGCACGCCGCCGGCTTCACAGCTTTGACGTTCGGGACGACCCGGCACGCGAAAAGCCCGTGGGCGCGGCGGGCGGGATTCCCCCACCCACCGCGCCCACGGGCCGGGCGCGGGACGGCGTCAGTGCGTCTCGGTCACCTTCGCCAGGGCGCGCGGTGCGTCCGGGTCCTGGCCGCGGGCGATCGTGACCTCGTACGCCAGCATCTGCAGCGGCAGGATCTCCAGGATCGGCTGGACCTCCTCGGCCACACCCGCGGTCGGCAGCACGAAGCCCGCGGAGGCGGCCTCGACGGACGCCCGGTTGCCGATCACGACGAGGTCGGCGCCCCGGCCGCGGAGCCGGTCGAGGACCGGCTGCAGCGCCTGGCCGCCCTTGCCCTCGGTGACGATGGCGATGACCGGCGAGACGTTGTCGACCATGGCCAGCGGACCGTGCAGGAGGTCGGCGCCGGAGAAGGACAGGGCCGGGATGTAGCTGGTCTCCATCAGCTTCAGCGCGGCCTCCTTCGCGGTCGGGTAGCCGTAGCCCCGCGAGGTGAGCACCAGGCGCTCGGCGAAGCGGTACCGGCCGGCCAGCGCCTTGACCTCGTCCTTGCGCGCGAGGATCTGCTCGGCCAGCTCGGGGAGGATCTTGGCGGCGTTGCCGTCGCCGCCGCGCAGGCCCTCGACGAAGAGGTACAGGGCGAGCAGCTCGGCCGTGTACGTCTTGGTCGCCGGGAGCGCCTTCTCCGGTCCGGCGAGCACGTCGATGTGGAACTCGGAGACCTCGGCCAGCGGCGAGTCGGCGTTGTTGGTGACCGCCAGGGTGATCGCGCCGGCCTCGCGGGCGGCCCGGGTGGAGGCCACCAAGTCGGGCGAGCCGCCGGACTGGCTGACGGTGATGACCAGGCAGTCGGTGAGGTCCGGGCGGGCGCCGTAGGCGGTCGTGGTGGACATGGAGGTCAGACCCGCCGGCTTGCCGAGCAGCACCTCGATCAAGTACTTCGCGTACAGCGCCGCGTTGTCGGAGGTGCCGCGCGCGGTTAGCAGGACGAAGCGCGGCCCGCGCGCGGCGATCTGCTCGGCGATCTCGCGGATGCGCGGCGCGCCCTCCTCGAGGATGCGGCGCAGCACGGCGGGCTGCTCGGCCATCTCACCGGACATGATCCGGCCCGGCATCGGGGGCTGCTGGGTCGGAGTCGGGGCGGACATTCTGGGAGCCTCCAGGTCGGTCTCTGGAACGGGTGGCGCCTCCGGGGCGGTCAGGCGTCGGCGTCCTTGCCGACGATGACCTCCGCGGCCGCTCGCCCGCACACGCGGGCCGCGCCGTGGGTCGCGATGTGCAGCGCGCCGGAGGGCGGAGCCTGGGGGACGCCCATCTCCACCACCGCCGTGTCCGGCCGGGCGGCGAGCAGGGCACCCAGCGCCTCGGCCATCCAGGGGTGACGGTGCACGTCACGGACCACTGCGACGATCCTACGGTTCGCCGCGGACCGGAGCACATTTGCGGTCAAAGCATCGCCCTGGCGGAAGGTGCCGGTCACCGTCCCCGGCAGGAGCCGGTCCAGTTCCGCGGCGACCCCCCACGGCGTCTCGGCGCCGACCGCGATGTTGGCGACCGGGGTGAACGCGGCGACGTAGGGCGCCTCGGCGATCGGCACGTACTCCTCGGTCCGGGTCACGCGCAGCGCGCGCCGGGCCGCCGTGAGGCCGATCCCCGGGTCCGGCGCGGTGCCGGCGGCGGAGCCGGCCGCCCCCGTGGTCCAGGCCGCGAGTGCCCGTACCCGGGCGGCCGCGTCGGCGAGCCGCCCGCGCGGCAGTTCGCCGGCGCGCACCGCGTCGACGATGGCGTCCCGCAGGGCGACCACGGTCTCCTCGTCGGCGAGGCCGCCGCCGACGCAGATGGCGTCGGCACCGGCCGCGATCGCCATGACCGTGCCGCGCTCGACGCCGTAGGTGTCGGCGATGGCGCGCATCTCGATGCCGTCGGTGACGATGAGGCCGTCGTAGCCGAGCTCGTCGCGCAGCAGCCCGGTCAGGACGGCGGGGCTGAGCGTGCCCGGGCGGTCCGGGTCGAGGGCCGGGACGAGGATGTGCGCGCTCATCACGGCCTTGGAGCCGGCGGCCAGGGCGGCGCGGAACGGGACCAGTTCGCGGGAGTGCAGGGTGTCCGGGTCCACGTCCACCTTGGGCAGGGCGTGGTGGGAGTCGACGGAGGTGTCGCCGTGCCCGGGGAAGTGCTTGGTGCAGGCGGCCACACCCGCGGACTGCAGCCCCTCGACGTACGCGGCGGTGTGCCGGGCGACGAGCAGCGGCTCGGAGCCGAAGGACCGCACCCCGATGACCGGGTTGCCGGGGTCGGAGTTGACGTCGGCGGACGGCGCCCAGTTGAGGTTGACCCCGCAGGCGGCCAGCCGGCGCCCCAGTTCGGCGGCGACGTCGCGGGTCAGGGCGGTGTCGTCGACCGCACCGAGCGCGAGGTTGCCGGGGAAGGAGGAGCCGGTGCGCGCCTCCAGCCGGGTCACGTCACCGCCCTCCTCGTCGGCGGCGATCAGCACCTCGGGCCGTACGGCGCGCAGTTGCGCGGTGAGCGCGGCGAGCTGCTCGGGCGACTCGATGTTGCGGGCGAACAGCGCGACGGAGCCCAGGCCCTCGGCGAGCCGGCGCAGCAGCCACTCGGGGGCGGAGGTGCCGTGGAAGCCCGGTTGCAGGACGGCCAGGGCGTCCCGGGCGAGGTCGTCGGCGTCCGCGGTGCCGTCGGGGATCTGGCTCAAGGTCTCGGTCATCCCTTCACCGCCCCGGCGGTCAGGCCGGCGGCGACCTTGCGCTGCACGATCAGGAAGAAGATCACCACAGGAACGCCCATCATCGTCGAACCCGCCATCATCGGCGCGTAGTCCGTGCCGCGCGAGGTGACGAAGTTGCCCAGCCAGACGGTGGCCGTCTGGTGCTCCTGGCTCATGATGAGCATCGCGTAGAGGTACTCGTTCCAGGCCTGGATGAGCGCGTAGATCGAGGTGGCCACGAGACCGGGGGCGAGCAGCGGCAGGACGATCCGGAGGAACGCGCCCATGCGCGTGCAGCCGTCGACCATCGCCGACTCCTCCAGCTCCTTGGGGATGTTGACGATGAAGCCGCGCAGCGTCCAGACCGTGAAGGGCAGGATGAAGGTCAGGTACGTGATGACCAGACCGGAGAGCTTGTCGATCTGGTCGATCTGGTTGAGCAGCAGGAAGACCGGGATGATCATCGCGACCAGCGGCACCATCTGGACGGCGAGGATCGCGACGATGACCGCCTTGCGGCCGCGGAAGACGAAGCGCGAGATGGCCAGCGCCGCCAGCAGTCCGATGATCAGGCCGAGGCCCACCGTCGAGCCGGAGACGATGAGGCTGCGGCCGACCGAGCCCCAGAAGTCGCCGATGTCGAGGGCGTCGGAGAAGTTCTGGAAGGACAGGCTGGTCGGGAAGAACTTGGGGTTCGGGTCGATGGCGTCCTTGGCCGGTTTGAACGCCGTGTTCAGCATCCAGTAGACCGGGAAGCCGGTGACCACCACGACCAGCAGGCCGAGCAGGTTGTAGACGGTGCGTCCCTTGCGGCGCGGGCGCCGGCCGACGCGGCGGGCCGGGGAGGCGGGCGGGGCCGCCGGGGCGGGGGCGGTGTCGAGCACGGTCGTCACTCCACCTCTCCGATCTTCAGCATCTGGCGCATGTAGACGGCCATCACGCCGAGGAGCAGCAGCACGGTGATGACGGCGATGGCCGCGCCCGCGTCGTAGTCGTTGGCGACGAAGGCCTGGTCGTACGAGTAGGTGGTGAGCACCTGGTAGTCCGGCTCGGGGTGGCCGTCGCGCATCAGGAAGACCTGCGGGAAGACGCCCATGTCCCAGATGACCGACAGGGTGGTCAGCATGACGATCAGCGGCTTGAGCACCGGAAGGGTGACATGCCGGAAGACCTTGACCGGGCCGGCGCCGTCCATCCGCGCCGCCTCCTCCAGTTCCTTGGGCACCTGTGTGAGGCCGGCGTGCAGGGTGATGGCGACGAAGGGGATGGCGCCCCAGACGACCATCAGGGTGATGACGAGGAAGCCCTGCCGGGTGTCGGTGAACCAGTTGTGGCCGCTGAAGTCGACCCCGGGCAGCCGGCTGATCAGCCAGTTGAGGACGCCGTAGTCGCTGTCGAACATCCACTTGAAGACGGTGATGGCGACGACGATGGGCATCGCCCAGCTCGCCACCAGCGCGATGTTGATCAGCGTCTTCATCCAGGGCGAGACCCGCTGCAGCAGCAGCGCCACCGCCATCCCGAGGACGAGGGTGAGCAGCACCGCCGCGATGGTGAAGAGCAGGGTGCGCAGGACGACGGCCCAGAATTCCGAATCGCCGAGTACGTGGGTGTAGTTGGCGAAGCCCTGCCAGTCGCCGGGCAGTCCCTGCCAGAGTTCGGCCTGCCCGTACTGCTTGAAGGACAGGGTGACCAGCCGGACCAGCGGGTACCCGAGGACCAGCACCAGGACGCCGATGGTCGGTGCGAGCAGGGCCCAGGGAAGCGCGGCCCCGCCCAGACGGCGTGGCTTGCGACCCGGTCCCGCCGGCTGCCGCGGGAGCGGCACCTTGTCGAGCGGTGTGTCAACGGCACTCATCATGTGCTCCTCGGCTACTCCAGTCCCTGGCGTTCGCGCACCGGGGCCGGCCGCCCGTGGGCGGCCGGCCGGCGTCGATCACTGTGCTGCCCTGACCACCGGTCAGCCGGCGTTGATCACCGCGTTGATCTGGTCGTCGGCGGACTTCGTCGCGTCCTCGATGGACGCCTTGCCGACGGCGATGTCGTTGAGCATGTTCTGCAGGATCTGCTTCTTCTCCACCTGCAGCCAGCCCGGCGCGGTCGGGACGAACCAGGTGTTCTCGTTGGCGCGGGCCGAGGCGGCCGTGGCCGGGTCGTCCTTCAGCGGCGCGAGCAGGGACTTGGCGTTGGGCAGGTTGCCCTTGGAGATCAGGACCTTCTGGGCGGCCGTGTCGGTGAAGTCGTTGATCCAGTCGGCGGCGAGGTCCTGCGCGGCGGACTTGGCCGGGATGACCAGGTCGGAGCCGCCGATGAAGTTCGGCAGCAGGTCGCCGTTCGGGCCGGGCAGCGCGAAGGTCTCCAGGTTGTCCTTGAGCTTGCCGGTCTTGTCGGTCTTCGGGTCGGCGGCGGCGCCGCCCTCCCAGCTGGCGCCGTAGATGAGCGCGGACTTGCCCTGGCCGTAGACGATGTAGCGGTCGGACTCGTCCTTGTTCTTGTCGCCGTGGAAGTACTTGTCGAGGACGCCCTTCCAGGTCTTCAGGCCCTCGATGGACTTGGGGTCGGACAGCGAGGCGGTCCACTTGCCGCCGTCCTCCTTGGCGACGTCGCCGCCGGCGTCCTTGACGAAGGCCAGCGCGGTGTACCAGTCCCGGCTGGGCTGGTACCAGGCGGAGAACTTGTCGCCGTTCTTCTTCTGGATCTTGTCGAGCGCGTCGGTCAGCTCGGCCCAGGTGGTCGGGGCCTTGGTGACGCCGGCCGCCTTGGCGACGTCCTTGCGCCAGGTGCCGACGCGGGCACCGGCGTAGTAAGGCACGCCGTAGGTCTTGCCGTTGTACGTGACCGAGCCCTCCAGGGCGTCCAGCCAGTCACCGGAGTTCTCGAACTTGCTCTTGTCGATCGGGGCGAACGCGCCCTTGACCAGGTAGCCGAGCGTCTCGGTGTTGCCCATCTCGACCACGTCCGGCACCTTCTTGGTGGCGAGCACGGCGTCGAGCTTCTGGTTCTTGGCGGTCCACTCGTAGTACTCGTGGTGGATCTTCACGCCCTTGTGCGCGGCCGTGAAGGCGTCGTCCGCCTGCTTCACCAGCTCGGGCCAGTTCTTCTGTGCGTCGACCGTCAGCCAGACGGTGATCTCCTTGGGCGCGGCGGCCTTGTCGGAGCCCTTGTCGTCCGAACCGCAGGCCGCAACGCCGGCGACCATGACTGCGACACCGATCGCCGCGATCAGCTTGCGCTTCACAACACCCTCCCCAGGGCAGTGAGTACCAAGTGGTGTAGACCAGTGCCCGAAGCTTGGCCTAGACCTTTAGGGGTGTCAAGGGTGTATAAGAGCACCGGTCGCGTCCGTTACCGGACCGACATCTGGGGCCCGTAACGCGATTTGGGCCCCGACCGTGCCACGATGTGAGCCGCGAATGACGGAGGAGCCGGTGACGGCAGCACGACAGCACTCGGGAGCAAAGGCGATGGACAGCGACGGCGAGACCGGAACGGCGGTGACGGAGTCCGCCGAGACCGCGGCGACCGCGGCCGGACGAACCGCCCGGGTGCCCAAGTACTACGGGCTCAAGCGCCATCTGCTGGAGCTGACGCAGACGATGCCGCCCGGTTCGCCGGTGCCTCCGGAGCGCACCCTGGCGGCGGAGTTCGACACCTCCCGCACCACCGTGCGCCAGGCCCTGCAGGAACTGGTCGTCGAGGGACGGCTGGAGCGCATCCAGGGCAAGGGCACCTTCGTCGCCAAGCCGAAGGTCTCCCAGGCGCTGCAACTCACCTCGTACACCGAGGACATGCGCGCCCAGGGCCTGGAGCCCACCTCGCAGTTGCTGGACATCGGCTACATCACCGCCGACGACCGGCTGGCCGAACTGCTGGACATGAAGACCGGCGGGCGCGTGCTGCGCATCGAACGGCTGCGCCTGGCCAACGGCGAGCCGATGGCCATCGAGACCACCCACCTGTCGGCGAAGCGCTTCCCCGCGCTGCGCCGCAGCCTGGCCAAGTACTCCTCCCTGTACACCGCGCTCGCCGAGGTCTACGACGTACGGCCGGCCGAGGCCGAGGAGACCATCGAGACCTCGCTGGCCACGCCGCGTGAGGCCGGGCTGCTCGGCACCGACGTGGGCCTGCCCATGCTGCTGCTGTCCCGGCACTCCATCGACACCGCCGGGCAGCCGGTGGAGTGGGTGCGCTCGGTCTACCGCGGCGACCGCTACAAGTTCGTGGCGCGGCTCCGACGGCCGTAACTTCCGCGAGATGCCGGGAAGTTCCCGGATGGTTCCCGCTCGGTTCCCGTCCATGGAGATCGTTTCCATACCGCAATGCGGACGGGTAGTGACGTGCGCCGGTGCCTCACCTAGATTTCGTGCGCATTACACAGGAGTGAGATCAGGACGGAGCCGCAGCAATGTCCGAGCAACCAACCGGAACTCCGGTCCGGCCACCGGTGGTCACCCCCACCCGTGTGATCGCCGGTGTCTGCCTCGTCATCCCGTTCGTCGCGATGCTCTGGGTCGGCTCGTACGCGAAGCCGACCCCCGACTTCATCGGCATCCCGTTCTTCTACTGGTACCAGATGGCGTGGGTGTTCCTCTCCTCCGGCCTGACGTACACCGCGTACGTCCTGGTCCGCCGCGAGGAGCGGGCACGGAAGGAGGGATCGAAGTGAAGGACGGGGTCAACGGCGTCGCACTCGCCGTCTTCATCTTCTTCTTCGTGGTCGTCACGGTGCTCGGCTTCCTGGCCGCCCGCTGGCGCCGGGCCGAGAACTCGCTGCACCTGGACGAGTGGGGGCTCGGCGGCCGCAGCTTCGGCGGCTGGATCACCTGGTTCCTGCTGGGCGGGGACCTGTACACGGCCTACACCTTCGTGGCCGTCCCGGCCGCGGTGTACGCGGCGGGCGCGTCCGGCTTCTTCGCGGTGCCGTACACGATCCTGGTCTACCCGCTGGTCTTCACCTTCCTGCCGCGCCTGTGGTCGGTCTCCCACAAGCACGGCTACGTCACCACCTCCGACTTCGTCCGCGGCCGCTTCGGCTCCAAGGGCCTGTCGCTGGCGGTGGCCGTCACCGGCATCCTGGCCACCATGCCGTACATCGCGCTCCAGCTGGTCGGCATCCAGGCGGTGCTGGACGTGATGGGCGTGGGCGGCGGCGCCTCGTCCAACTGGTTCGTCAAGGACCTGCCGCTGCTCATCGCCTTCGGCGTGCTGGCCGCGTACACGTACTCCTCGGGCCTGCGCGCGCCGGCGCTGATCGCGTTCGTCAAGGACACCCTGATCTACATCGTCATCGCGGTGGCGATCATCTACATACCGATCAAACTGGGCGGCTTCGACGACATCTTCGCCAAGGCGGGCGATGCGTACTCGCAGGTCAGCCCGGCCACCGGCAAGCCCCGCGGGGCCCTGACGCCCGGTGACACGGCACAGTGGGCGTACGGGACGCTGGCGCTGGGCTCGGCCCTCGCGCTGTTCATGTACCCGCACTCCGTCACGGCCGTGCTCTCCAGCCGCAGCCGTGACGTCATCCGCCGCAACACCACCGTGCTGCCGCTGTACTCGCTGATGCTCGGCCTGCTGGCGATGCTCGGCTTCATGGCGCTGGCGAGCGGGGTCGGGGCGGGGATCCCGGGCTACAACGGGCAGCTGGCGATCCCGCAGCTCTTCGAGAACATGTTCCCGTCCTGGTTCGCGGGCGTGGCCTTCGCCGCGATCGGCATCGGCGCCCTGGTGCCCGCCGCGATCATGTCGATCGCCGCGGCGAACCTGTTCACCCGCAACATCTACAAGGACTTCATCAAGCCGGACGCCACCCCGGCGCAGGAGACCCAGGTCTCCAAGATCGTCTCACTGCTGGTCAAGGTCGGCGCGCTGGTCTTCGTCCTCACCATGGACAAGACGGTCGCCATCAACTTCCAGCTGCTGGGCGGCATCTGGATCCTGCAGACCTTCCCGGCCCTGGTCGGCGGCCTGTTCACCCGCTGGTTCCACCGCTGGGCGCTGCTGGCCGGCTGGGCGGTCGGCATGGTCTACGGCACCGTGGCCGCCTACGGCGTCGCGAGCCCCACCCAGAAGCACTTCGGCGGCTCCTCCGACACCATCCCGGTCATCGGGCAGATCGGCTACATCGGCATGACCGCCTTCGTGCTCAACCTGGTGGTCACCGTCGTCCTCACCCTGGTCCTGCGGGCCGTCAAGGCGCCCGAGGGCGTGGACGAGACGGCCGTGAAGGACTACACCGCCGACGCCGGCGACCCCGGCGTGCAGCGGGACCTGCCGGGGGATCAGCCGGACCTGCCGGTCGCCGCCGGCCGCTGACGGCCACCCGCGCGGCCCACGGTCACGGGTCGCCGCCCTGGGACGGGGCGGCGGCCCGTCGTCATGCGCTCCGCGCCCGCTCGGGCCGGCGGAAGGTACGGCGGTACGCCTGCGGGGTGGTCCCCACCCAGCGCGCGAAGTGGTGGCGCAAAGTCGCCGCGTTGCCGAAGCCCGCGCGGAGGGCGACCGCGTCCACCGTCGCGTCCGTGGCCTCCAGCAACTCCCGGGCCAGCAGCACCCGCTGGCCGAGCAGCCAGCGGTACGGCGTCGTCCCGGTCTCCTGCTGGAAGCGGCGCGCGAAGGTGCGCGGCGACATGTGGGCGCGGGCCGCGAGCTCGTCGACGCTCACCTCGCGGTCCAGGTGGCGCTCCATCCAGCCCAGCACCTCGCCCACGGTGTCGCACCGGGTGCGCGGCAGCGGCCGCTCGATGTACTGCGCCTGGCCGCCCTCGCGGTGCGGCGGCACCACCATGCGGCGCGCTATCGCGTTGGCCACGTCGCTGCCCTGCTCCTTGCGGACCAGGTGCAGACAGGCGTCGATCCCGGCGGCGGTGCCCGCCGAGGTGAACACCGGGTCCTCGTCCACGTAGAGCACGTCGGGCTCCACCCTCACCCGCGGGTAACGCCGCGCCAGCTCCTCGGCGTGCCGCCAGTGGGCCGCGCAGCGGCGGCCGTCCAGCAGGCCGGCGGCGGCCAGGACGAAGACGCCCGAGCAGACGCTGAGCACGCGCGCACCGCGCTCCACCGTACGGTTCAACGCCCGCAGCAGCTCGGGCGGGTACTCCCGGCGCACATAGGAGTCACCGGCCGGCACCGCGACGAGATCGGCCTCCTCCAGCCGCTCCAGCCCGTGCGAGGTGCCGATGGTGAAGCCGGCCGGGGAGGTCAGCGTACGGCCCTCCGCGGAGGCCACCGCGAAGTCGTACGCCGGCAGTCCGTCGTCCGACCGGTCGAGTCCGAACACCTCGCAGACCACGCCCAGTTCGAACGGATGGACGCCGTCGAGCAGCACCACGGCCACGTTCTGCAGCATACGCCCAGCATGGCAGAGCTCTGGCAGGATTTCGAGGGAGTGCGTCAGTCCTGCCACTCCCGGTAGGGGTGCGCGAGGAGCACAGTCGAAGGCATGGAAACCCTCCTCGCCACCGTCACCGCACTGGTCTTCTTCCTCCTGCTGGCGCTCGCCGCCCTGACCGGACACGTCCACGACTCCCGGGACGGCCACGACTGGCACGCCTGAACCGGGCAATCCGTAACCGCCCCGACACAACATCTGGTGGCGCCACGGGCGGGCGCCACTAGATGTATGCTCGACTCCGCTGTCGCCGCAGGGGAAGCCGGTGGGAATCCGGGACTGCCCCGCAACGGTGTGCGGGCGCCTGACGGCATGCCCGCGAGTCCGAGTACCTGCCGACGGCACCGTCCGGCGCGCCGTCCGGACGGTGAAGTGTCCGGGCCTCGCGGGTTGGGCCGGCGGACGCGCCGCGGCATGCCCTGCCCTGCGTGCGCGCCGTCACTCCCCCTCGCGTCGTCGCCGTTCGAGGGAGAGAGCACACGTGACCATCGCGCCCGCCGCACCCGCCGCCGCATCGGAACCCGCCTCACTGGGAACCGACTTGCTGAGCTCCTTGACGGAGCTGACCGCAGACCTCCCCGACACCGACCCCGGCCGGGTCGCCGCCGCCGCCCTGCGCGGCCGCAGCGCCGCGGCGGACGAGGCGGAACTGCGGGCGCTGGCCACGGAAGCCGCCGCCGGACTGATCTCGGAGGACCCCCAGTACTCGCGTCTCGCGGCCCGGCTGCTGACCATCGCCATCGCCGACGAGGCGGCGGGCGAGGGAGCGGTGTCCTTCTCCGCGTCCATCGCCGTCGGCCACCGCGAGGGCCTGATCGCCGACGGCACCGCCGAGTTCGTGGCCACCCACGCCGCCCGGCTGGACGCCCTGGTCGACACCGCCCTCGCCGGCCACGCCGACGACCGCTTCGGCTACTTCGGCCTGCGCACCCTGCACAGCCGCTACCTGCTGCGCCACCCGATCACCCGCCAGGTCATCGAGACCCCGCAGCACTTCATGCTCCGTGTCGCCTGCGGGCTCGCCGAGGACCACACCACCCGCGCGCTGGACGAGGTCGCCGCGCTCTACGGGCTGATGAGCCGGCTCGACTACCTGCCCAGCTCCCCCACGCTCTTCAACTCCGGCACCCGGCACCCGCAGATGTCCTCCTGCTACCTGCTGGACTCCCCGCTGGACGAGCTGGACTCCATCTACGACCGCTACCACCAGGTCGCCCGGCTCTCGAAGCACGCCGGCGGCATCGGCCTGTCGTACTCCCGCATCCGCTCCCGCGGTTCGCTGATCCGCGGCACCAACGGCCACTCCAACGGCATCGTCCCGTTCCTGCGCACCCTCGACGCCTCCGTCGCCGCCGTGAACCAGGGCGGCCGCCGCAAGGGCGCGGCCTGCGTCTACCTGGAGACCTGGCACGCGGACATCGAGGAGTTCCTGGAACTGCGCGACAACACCGGTGAGGAGGCGCGCCGCACCCACAACCTCAACCTGGCGCACTGGATCCCGGACGAGTTCATGCGCCGCGTCGACGCCGACGGCACCTGGTCGCTGTTCTCCCCCGCCGACGTGCCCGGGCTGGTCGACCTGTGGGGCGAGGAGTTCGACGCCGCCTACCGCGAGGCCGAGGCGGCGGGCCTGGCCCGCAAGACCCTCCCCGCGCGCGAGCTGTACGGCCGCATGATGCGCACCCTCGCGCAGACCGGCAACGGCTGGATGACCTTCAAGGACGCCTCCAACCGCACCGCCAACCAGACCGCAGAGCCCGGCCGCGTCATCCACTCCTCCAACCTCTGCACGGAGATCCTGGAGGTCACGAACGACGGCGAGACCGCGGTCTGCAACCTCGGCTCGGTCAACCTCGCCGCCTTCGTCCTGGACGCCGGTGCCGGCGGGGACGTCATCGACTGGGAGCGGCTGGACGCCACCGTCCGCACCGCCGTCACGTTCCTCGACCGCGTGGTGGACATCAACTTCTACCCCACCGGTCAGGCCGCCTCCTCCAACGAGCGCTGGCGCCCGGTGGGCCTGGGCGTGATGGGCCTGCAGGACGTCTTCTTCAAGCTGCGGCTCGCCTTCGACTCCGCCGAGGCCACGGCGCTGTCCACGCGGATCGCCGAGCGCATCATGCTCGCCGCGTACGAGGCCTCCTGCGACCTCGCCGAGCGACACGGCCCGCACCCGGCCTGGTCCGAGACCCGCGCCGCCCGTGGCGTCCTGCACCCCGACCACTACACGACCGAGGCGAACTGGCCCGAGCGCTGGGACGCCCTGCGCGCCCGCGTCGCCGCCACCGGCATGCGCAACTCGCTGCTGCTGGCGATCGCCCCGACCGCGACCATCGCCTCCATCGCGGGCGTCTACGAGTGCATCGAGCCGCAGGTCTCCAACCTCTTCAAGCGCGAGACGCTCAGCGGTGAGTTCCTCCAGGTCAACTCCTACCTGGTGGACGACCTGAAGAAGCTCGGCGTGTGGGACGCGCAGACCCGCGACGCCCTGCGCGAGTCCAACGGCTCCGTCGAGGGCTTCCACTGGATCCCCGCCGACGTCCGCGCCCTGTACCGCACCGCCTGGGAGCTCCCGCAGCGCGCCCTGATCGACATGGCCGCGGCCCGTACGCCGTACCTCGACCAGAGCCAGTCGCTCAACCTCTTCATGGCCTCGCCCACCATCGGCAAGCTCAGCTCGATGTACGCGTACGCCTGGAAGCGGGGCCTGAAGACGACGTACTACCTGCGCTCCCGCCCGGCCACCCGCATCGCCCAGTCCGCCCGCGCGGCGGCCCCGGCGATCATCCCCGTGCAGCAGGCGACACCCGACGCCGACGCGATCGCCTGCTCCCTTGAGAACCCCGAGTCCTGCGAGGCCTGCCAGTAATGAGCTCCACCAAGAACCTGCTCGACCCGGGCTTCGAGCTGACCCTGCGTCCGATGCGCTACCCGGACTTCTACGAGCGCTACCGCGACGCGATCAAGAACACCTGGACCGTGGAGGAGGTCGACCTCCACTCCGACGTCGCCGACCTCGCCAAGCTCTCGCCCGGCGAGCAGCACATGATCGGCCGCCTGGTCGCCTTCTTCGCCACCGGCGACTCGATCGTGGCCAACAACCTGGTGCTGACGCTCTACAAGCACATCAACTCCCCCGAGGCGCGGCTGTACCTGTCGCGGCAGCTCTTCGAGGAGGCCGTGCACGTCCAGTTCTACTTGACGCTGCTCGACACCTACCTCCCCGACCCCGAGGAGCGCGCCGCCGCCTTCGACGCGGTGGAGAACATCCCCTCCATCCGCGAGAAGGCGCAGTTCTGCTTCCGCTGGATGGACTCCGTGGAGTCCATCGACCGCCTGGAGAGCAAGGCGGACCGCCGGCGCTTCCTGCTCAACCTGATCTGCTTCGCGGCGTGCATCGAGGGCCTGTTCTTCTACGGCGCCTTCGCGTACGTCTACTGGTTCCGGTCCCGCGGCCTGCTGCACGGCCTGGCCACCGGCACCAACTGGGTGTTCCGTGACGAGTCCATGCACATGGACTTCGCCTTCCACGTGGTCGACACCGTCCGCCGCGAGGAGCCCGACCTCTTCGACGAGGAGATGGCCGAGCAGGTCACCGCCATGCTGGACGAGGCCGTCGAGGCCGAGCTGCAGTTCGCCCGCGACCTGTGCGGCGACGGCCTGCCCGGCATGAACACCGACTCCATGCGCGAGTACCTGCAGTGCGTCGCCGACCAGCGCCTGGTCCGCCTCGGCCTGCCGGCCCGCTACGGCTCGGAGAACCCGTTCTCCTTCATGGAGTTGCAGAACGTCCAGGAGCTGACCAACTTCTTCGAGCGCCGCGCCTCCGCGTACCAGGTCGCGGTCGAGGGCTCGGTCTCCTTCGACGACGACTTCTGATCCGGACCGCACCACGTGACGAACGGGTGGGGCCCGGCCGCATCGGCCGGGCCCCACCCGCGGTCACTTCAGGGCGACCGCGTCGGCGGCCGAGGTCGCCGGACCCGTCGTGGCCGTACCGGAGAAGACCCAGCGCCAGGCGCCCGCCGCGGTGGCGGTCATCTTGACGCTCACGCCGCCGCTGCTGTTCGTGGTGGCGGTCTTGACGGTGCTCCACTTCGTGGAGCCGGCCTTCTTGAACTGGAGCCTCACGGGCTGCCCCGCGAAGGTGTGGTACTTCAGGTCCTGCCAGTCCGCCCGCTTGAGCTGGCCCTTGACGGTGAGCGTGCCGCGCTTGGCGACCGGCTCCGGACCCGCGTCGGTGGTGAACACCGCCCCGCGCCTCACCTTGAACCGGGCGATGGCGTCACTGATCCAGTAGTCGCCGTCGTTCGCCCGCACCGTGGCGTTGACCTGCCAGAGGCCGGCGACCTGGTTGGCGTTCCAGCCCTCGATGCCGCCCTCGCCGTACGGCCGGATCCAGTCCGGATGGATGGCCATGGTGGCCGTGCACACCGACGTCGTGGCGCTCTTCTTCGCGCAGCGGGTACCCGTCCAACTGACGGGGCCGAACCCGTTCGAGGCGTTGAAGGCGCTCACGTGCGAGACGCTCTTGACCCCGGAGTTGTCCCTGATGGTCATGACCACCGGGAACACCACGGTGCCCTTGGTCCCGACGCTCACATCCGTGCCGCCGTGCACCACGGTCTTGATGACCCGGATGTCGCCCCGGCCCTCGGCGTGTGCCGCCGGGGCACCGAGTATCACAAGTGCCGCCGCACCCGCGGCGGCGGCCGTCAGCGCTCTGTTGCGCAATGTCCCTCCCCTGTGTGTCCCCGGCAAGATCGCGCCGGGGAGCACAGGCTAACGGCCCGCAGGAAAGGTCAGTCGTTCGGGACGGTCTCGTACTTCGGCGTCAGCTCGGCCATCTGCCGGAGCGCGTCCTTGCGGTCGCGCTTGGAGAGCCGGTCGATGTACAGGTACCCGTTCAGGTGGTCCGTCTCGTGCTGGAGGCAGCGGGCGAAGAAGCCGGTGCCCTGGACGACGACGGGGTCGCCGTGCAGGTCCTGGCCGCGGCAGACCGCGAAGTCGGGGCGCGGGAGCTCGGCGTAGGCGCCGGGGACCGAGAGGCAGCCCTCGTTGCCGTCGTCGAGGACGCGGCGCTCGGCGGGGAGGTCGTCGACGACCGGGTTGACGACGTGGCCGACGTGGCGGACCCCGTCGTCGTCCGGGCAGTCGTAGACGAAGACGCGCAGGTTCACGCCGATCTGGTTCGCGGCCAGGCCGACGCCCTCGGCGGCGTGCTGGCTGGCGAACATGTCGTCGATCAGGGCGGCCAGGTCGTCGTCGAAGGACGTGACCGGGGTGCACGGGTGGTGCAGGACCGGGTTGCCGACGACCGTGATGGGACGGGCCGTGCCACGGGCGCGGTGGGCCGCCTCACGTTCCTCGGCGTCCGTCACGTCGTCGGTGAATGCGGTCTGCTCGGTGTCCTGCTGCGACATGGTCCGTCGTACGCCTTCCTGGGGCCTGCTCCAACGCTGGATAGCCCATCAAGGGTACGTGCAGCCGAGCGGGTCAGCAGACCTCTTCGAGATCGCGCCAGTCCCGGGTGTCCGGGCTGTCCGCCACCCAGCTGTCCAGCAGTCCCCGCACCAGCCCGACGGGGGCGGCGATCCCGCACTCCCGCTCGGGGGCCCACAGGGCGCCCGGGCTGCGGTGGCTGAGGTGCCCGGGGTGACCGGGCTCACCCTGGTCGTGGGGGTCGCGGGAGGCGTCGGAGCCGTCGTCGGTGGGCATCCGGCTCTCCGAGCAGGTGCGGCACAGCAGCCGAACGGAGGACGACCAGTCCTCGGCGGCGTACCCCGCGTCGGCGGCCAGCTGCTCCAGCGCGTCACGGTCGGCCTCGGTGGCCGCCTCCAGCAGCACCAGCCAGGTCGGCACGGGCGAGGGCGCCCACAACTCGATCTCGTCGAAGACCGGGTACGTGGCGCCGTCGGCGGTACGGCGCTCGCCGTGCGGCACGCCGTCGTGCAGCACGACCTCGCCCCAGCGGCGCCCGGAAGAGGGCAGCGGGATGCTCAGCACCTCGATGCGGGCCGGGTCGAGCCGGCGGCCCCACACCACCTCGGCCTCGCCCTCCGGGGAGAGCCGCACCGTGGAGCTGCCGAGTTCCATGTCGATCGGGCCGGTGCCGGCGGTGTCGGGCCGCAGTCCGTAGGCCTGCCAGGCGCGCCGGGCCAGCGGCCAGTCCTGCAGCGCGGTGGCGGCGATGCCGACGTTCCACCAGTCGGGGGCGCCGGGAGCCCGGTCCAGGAGGGCGACGGCCCGCAGGCCGGTCGTGCGGGCCTGCTCCCAGTCGTGCCGGAACTTGTGCAGCAGTGCGAGGTTGTACCAGGACTCCGAGCGCCAGGGCTCCAGATCCGCGGCGCGGATGAGGAGCGCGCCGGCGTCCTCGTACCGCCCGTCGCTGATCAGGGTGAACGCGCGATCGGTCGCCTGCCGCCAGGTGGCGGAGGGCCGATGGCGTGCCCTGCCGAAGATCCTCAAGGTGTCCCGCCTGCCGTTCGCTTTCGCTGGTGCTCCACGGTGCCCCGTCCGTCCCCCCACGTCCCGTGCTCAGCGGTGCTCATCAGTCCTCCTTGCCATCGGCAGGGCCTGTCACACACGGCCGGGCTCGTCGGTTTGCCAGCATGGGCGACATGCGTGCCTCTTGGGCGCTCTGCGCCCCTGCGGGCATCCAACCATGCCCCTTGGTACGCCCGCTCATTACCGGCCGGTTCACTGCCCTCCCCTGGCAATGACCCTGGTCAGGGCCTCGACCACGCGGGGGTCGTATTCCTGGGCGGTGTCCAGGCGCAATCGTTCCAGCGCCTGCAGTCCCCGGCCCACGGCGGCCCCGCCCCCGGCCAGGTCCTCGTAGGCGTTGGCCGTACGCACGATCCGCCCGGCGAGCGGCTGTTCACGGTAGGGATCGGCCTGGCCCTCCACGATCCGGGCGACCTCCTCGGGCGCCCCCGTCCGGCGTACGACGGCCGCTCCCAGCAGGGCGATGCGGCGCCGTTCCGCGGGGTCGAGGGGTGCGGTCGCGCCCCCGGGTACCGGGTCCACGAGGGAGAGTTGGCCGATGTCGTGCAGCAGGGCGGCGTGCTCCACGGCGGCCAGGGCCCGTCCACCCAGGCCGAGTTCCCTGCCCAGGGCGTGACTGAGCGCGCCGACCCGGCGGGCGTGTCCTGCCGGGGTGCAGCCGGCCAGGTCGGTGGCCCGGGCGAGCGAGGCGACCGTCGCCCGCCGGGTCGCCCGGATCGCCGCGTGCCGCCGGAAGGCGGTCTGCGTCAGCAGCAGCGGCACCGCGCACACCGGCACCGCCCACAGGCCCGCCGCCTCCACCGCCTGCGCCAGCACCGCCCCGCCCGCGCACACCGCCGACCCCACGCCGGGCAGTGCGGCCACCTCGTCCCGCAGCACCGGCGCGAAGGGCTCCCGCGTACGGGCGGCGGTCAGCCACGCGGCCAGGACGGCGTCGCACAGGATCGTGCTGGCGAGCAGCAGCACGGCGTACACCGGGTGGCCGCCGCTGCCGCCGTACAGCGGCTGCGCGCAGGCCGCCGCGAAGCCGGTGGTGAGGACCCGCCGGGCGGCGGCGTCCCACGTCCCGCCGCGCACCCGCCCGGCGAGGACGGTGCAGCCGACGACCGTGACCACGACGGGCACCGCCTCGGTGCCCACCAGCGCGTACCCCAGCGTCCCGGCGAACGCCACGGGCGCCGCCTCCCTGCCGTCCGCCTCGGCGACCCTGAGCACCTCGCCGACCACGACGAGTGCCCCGAACACGGCGGCGGACGCCGGGTCGGCCACCCCGTGCACGGCCGTCCAGCCGAGCCCGGCGGCCCCGGCGGCGAGCGCGAGGGCGTGCACCACGTGTGCGACCGACGAGGTCCCCCGGCGGCGGCGGTGGTGGCGGCGGCGACGCAGCAGCCCGGTGGCGGCGGCCATCGCGGCCGCCGCCGGTGTGGCGCGCCGGTGCCCGCGGCCGCCCGGCTCGGTCACGCCCGCCGCCCCTTGCCGCCGCGGCGGCCGGTCGCGCGGTCGGCGCCGCCGTGTCCGCGGGCGTGCCGGCGCGGCGCGACGACCCGTCCGGCCACCGGGGTGACGTCGGCGGGACCGGGCGCGGCGAAAGGTTCCGGCTCGTCGGTGGTGAGCGCGGGGTTCCAGCCGTCGCGGTCCACGATGCGCACCAGCGCCTCGACCATCTCGGGGTCGAAGTGGCGGCCGGAGCACCGGCGCAGCTCCCCCAGCGCCTCGCCGACCTCCCGGGCGGCCTGGTAGGTGCGCGCCGACGTCATGGCGTCGAAGGCGTCGGCCACGGCCACCACGCGGGCCGAGGAGGGGATGGCGTCGCCGGCCAGGCCGTGCGGATAGCCGGAGCCGTCCATGCGTTCGTGGTGGTGGAGGATCGCCGACCGGGCGTCGTCCAGGAACTCGATGCCGCGCACGATGTCGTGGCCGTAGCCGGGGTGCAGTTCGATGATGCGGCGTTCCTCGGGGGTGAGCGGACCGTCCTTGCGCAGCACGCGCGTCGGGACGCCGATCTTGCCGATGTCGTGCAGGATGCCCGCCAGCCGCAGGGCCTCCACGCGCTCGGCGGGGAGGCCGATCTCGCGGGCGATCAGCGCCGAGGCACGGCCGACCCGCTCGCTGTGGCCCCGGGTGTAGCGGTCCTTGATCTCCACGGCCTGGACCAGGGCGCGCACGGTGGCCTGATGGGTGGCGCGTTCGCGCTGCGCCTGACCGGCGACCCAGCGCGCGATGTGGGTCGGCAGCAGCGCCAGGACCGCGGCGAGGCTGCCGAACGGGCCCTGCCAGAGCACCGCCGCCAGCAGTCCCACCAGCGCGTACGTGAGGTGCGGTGCGAGGGAGCCGAGCAGTGCGTCACGCCACGCGGGGACCGCGGGCACGCGTTCCGCGGCGATCAGCACTCCGCCGGTCAGCGCGGCCGACACCAGCCAGAACACCAGCGCCGCGCCCGCCGCCGGGAGCAGCAGCCCCGGCAGCCGGTCGGGCGGTCCGTCGTCGAGCAGCCCCCGTACCCGGGCCGCGGCGTACGCGGCCAGCGAGAGCTGCGCGGCGTGCCACACCCTGCGCACCGCGCGGGGCTCACCCCGCACCGGCGCGGCCAGCGCGCCCGGAACCGCCACGAGGGCGGCCGCGCCCGGCGGCAACAGCAGCGCGGCGGCGAACAGCACCGGCGGCAGCGACGCCCCGGCCAGTTCCCCGGCGAGATACAGAGACGCCAGAAGGGCCGCCGTCACCCAGGGGACGCCGTCGTACGGAGCCGTGACGAGCGCGCCGCAGGCCGACAGCACGACGGCCGGCAGGTACACCCGCGCCGCCGGCGGAAATTCCCGCACCACCCGCATCTCACGCACGTGACGAGGCTAGGGGCGCGGTCGCCGCCCGGCGGAGGAGCAGCCGGGATTCCCGCCTTCGGGTGATCCCGCGTGACCTCGCGCGTTACGGGTGGGACGGCGCCGCCGGGCCCCGCACAGCGGTCCGGCGGTGCCGGGGGCACCGCCGGACCGGGCGGACCGTGTCCGCCGGATGCCTGGCCTAGGAGGCGGTGGTGGTCGCGTCCCCGCCCTCGAGCGGGCCGGGGACGGGTGCGACCTCGCCCTCGCGGATCAGCTCGATCCGGGTGAGGACCTTGGACCGCAGGTCCGAGGGGACGTCGTCCTGGCCGCAGCACCGCTTGACCAGCTTCTTGACGGCCTGTTCCAAGCCGTACTTCTCCAAGCACGGGTGGCACTCGTCGAAGTGCTGCTTGAACTTGACGCAGGCGTCGTCGGACATCTCGTTGTCCAGATACTCGTAAAGGTGGTCGAGTACCTCGGAACAATCCGTCTCATGCGCGTTGCCGCAGCTCATGTGCCCGAGCCCTTCTCGTCGCCCGCGCCCGCCGGGACGAGCCCGCGCTCCCGCGCGTAGTCCTCCAGCAGCGAGCGCAGCTGCCGCCGCCCCCGGTGCAGACGCGACATCACCGTACCGATGGGCGTACCCATGATGTCGGCGATCTCCTTGTAGGCAAAGCCTTCGACGTCCGCGAGATACACCGCGATCCGGAACTCCTCCGGAATCGCCTGCAGCGCCTGCTTCACATCGGAGTCGGGCAGGTGGTCCAGCGCCTGGGACTCCGCGGAGCGCAGGCCGGTGGACATGTGCGACTCCGCACGTGCCAGCTGCCAGTCCTCGATCTCCTCCGTGCCGCTGCGCTGGGGCTCGCGCTGCTTCTTGCGGTAGGAGTTGATGAAGCTGTTGGTGAGGATGCGGTAGAGCCACGCCTTGAGGTTCGTTCCCTCACGGAACTGGTGGAAGGACGCGTACGCCTTGGCGTACGTCTCCTGCACCAGGTCCTCCGCGTCGGCCGGGTTGCGGGTCATGCGCAGCGCCGCCGAGTACATCTGGTCGAGGTACTCCAGCGCGTCCCGCTCGAAGCGCGCACTGCGCTCGAGGTCCGACTCCTGGGATACCTGGACCTGCTCCTGTACCTCGGACGTACTGTCGTCAGTGCCGCTGACCGGACCCACCTCCTCCACGACGGTCACGGGGCCGTACACGGACCCCACGCCATCGGAGGATATCCCGGGCGGGATCGGTGCGCTGGTCGTGCCCGCCGCACCACCGATCGCCGGCCACTCGGGCCAGGCCAGGTAAGGCGCCTCGGCACGGGCGCGGCATGCGGCTGTCGCCATGCGGCTTCCTCACTGTACGTACGAACTTTCGTGTGGACGCCTGGCACAACACGGCCCGGTCGCGGCTCATTCCCGAAGCCGCGGGAGGTCCCCCAGCCAGCCCAGTACGGCGTCTGTGAGGATCGTCACGGCCTCCTCCTGGCCCAGGTCCGCGGACTTCGGCACGGCGAATCCGTGGTCGGCGTACGGCACCTCGACCGGCTCGTGACCGGGCGGGAACTCCTCGGGCCGCCCGAAGGGGTCCCGGCCGCCCTGCACGACCAGGGCCGGGACGCCCGCGCCGGTCAGCTCGTCGACGCGGGACCTCTCCGGCTTGCCGGGCGGGTGCAGCGGGAAGGACAGCGCGAGCACAGCGGCCGCGCCGAGCGCGTCGGCGGTGCGGCAGGCCACCCGTGCCCCCGCGCTGCGCCCCCCGGCGACGACCGGCAGGCCCGGCGCGGCCAGCGCCGGCCACAGGGCGGTCCAGGCCGCGTCGAGGGTCTTCGGGGCGGGCGCCAGCTTCTTGCCGGCCACCCGCCAGGGCTGCTCGACCAGTGCGACGGTCCAGCCGTGCGGCGGCAGGGCGGCCGCCAGCGCCGCCAGGTCGCGGGCCTCGATGCCGCCGCCCGCGCCGTGACCCAGCGCGACGACGGCGCGCGCCCCGCGCGCCCGGTGCCAGGTGATGCGGGCGTCCCCCACCGGGGTGGGCACGGTCTCGACGGTGTCGGAGATCACGTTCACCATCGCAGTCTTCCACCGGAGAGGGTCAGAACAGCGTCGCCTCCTCCGGCGCCTCGATCGGCTCCACCAGCTCGGGCCCGTTGTTGCGGACGTTGCTGACCTCGGTGCGCACCGGGTGGGCGCGCAGCAGCCCGTGGCCCGGCGGGTCGAGCAGTGCGCGCAGCGCGCCGGGATCGGTGCGGGCGGGGTCGAGCCAGGCGTCCCACCGGTCAGGGGTGAGCCACAGCGGCATGCGGGGGTGGATGTCGGACAGGGCGCGCGGGCCCCCGGGGCGCTCGGCGGCGTCGGCGAAGGGCTCGGTGTCGGCCTCGGTGGTGATCACGGCGCAGGTGACCCACCAGGCGCGCGGATGGTCGTCGGGCAGGGTGCGGTCGCGCCAGAACTCGTAGAGCCCGGCCATCGCGAAGACCGATCCGTCGGCGGGGGTGACGAAGTACGGCTGCTTGCGGGGCCGCTTCCTCCTGCCCTGCTCCTCCAACTGCCGCTCGTCCTTGCCGGTGACCCACTCGAAGTAGCCGTCGGCGGGCAGCAGGCAGCGGCGGGAGGCGAACGGCCGCTGGTAGGAGGGCTTCTCGTGCACCGTCTCCGCCCGCGCGTTGATCATCTTCACGCCGACGTCGGGGGACTTGGCCCAGCTCGGCACCAGGCCCCAGCGCAGCGCGCGCAGTTGCCGGACGATCTCGCCGGTCTCCTTGTCGGGGCGCTCCAGCACCGCGTAGGTGCTGTCGGTGGGAGCGACATTCCAGTTGGGGTCCAGCGCCTCGGTGGGATCCCATTTCCGCACGTCGAAGAGGTCGACGAGTTCTTCGGGCCGCCGGCTCGCTGCATATCGACCGCACATGAGTGCCAGATTGCCACGGCGCGCGCACAGCTCGCCGTCATAGGGTGCGGAACCGTGCAGCTCATCGACTCCCTCTTCGGCACCCAGCCCTCGCCGTCCGCCTGGGTGGTCGGTGCGACGGCCGCCGTCGCCCTGGCCGCCGTCCTTCCGCACGGCATATGGCGGTTGTCGCGCAACGCCGTCACCATCGCGCACGAAGGCGGCCACGGCCTGGTCGCGCTGCTGTCCGGACGCCGTCTCCAGGGCATCCGGCTGCACTCGGACACCTCGGGGCTGACCGTCTCCCGCGGCAAGCCGTACGGCCTCGGCATGATCCTGACCGCCGCGGCCGGCTACACCGCGCCCTCGCTGCTCGGGGCGGGCGGCGCGCTGCTCCTGGCGGCCGGGCACATCACCCTGCTGCTCTGGAGCGCGACCGCGCTGCTCCTGCTGATGCTCTTCATGATCCGCAATGCCTACGGCGTGCTGACGGTCTTCGTCACCGGCGGGATCTTCCTCCTGGTGTCCTGGCTGACCGAGCCCCAGGTGCAGGCGGTCTTCGCGTACCTGGTGGTGTGGTTCCTGCTCCTCGGGGGCGTGCGCCCGGTGCTGGAGCTCCAGCAGAAGCGACGCGGCGGAGCGGCGCCGAGCTCGGACGCGGACCAGCTGGCGCGGCTCACGCACACGCCGGCCGCCCTGTGGATGCTGCTCTTCTACGCCGTCGCGCTGTTCTCGCTGTTCGGGGGCGGACGCTGGCTGCTGGGGTTGTAGTCCGCGTGTAGCCCTTGCGGGCGGACCCCTGTTTCCGTCAGGTTTCGTCCGCTTTGTGCGCGATTCAGCCTCACGTTCAACCACTACGCTTGGTTTCCATGACCGGTACCCCCGCGCACACCGCCCTGTGGCCCGCACCGCACGCGTCCGCCCCCGTCGACGCCACGGTCACCGTGCCCGGATCCAAGTCGGTCACCAACCGCGCCCTGGTGCTGGCGGCCCTCGCCTCCGAGCCCGGCTGGCTGCGGCGCCCGCTGCGCAGCCGGGACACCGTGCTGATGGCCGAGGCGCTGCGGTCCATGGGCGTCCAGATCGACGAGGTGGTCAACCCGTACGGCGGCGAGGCGTGGCGGGTCATCCCCGCCGGGCTGCACGGCCCCGCGACCGTGGACGTCGGCAACGCGGGCACCGTGATGCGGTTCCTGCCGCCGGTCGCCGCGCTCGCCGACGGCCCGGTGCGCTTCGACGGCGACCCCCGTTCGTACGAGCGGCCCCTGCACGGCGTGATCGACGCCCTGCGCGCCCTCGGCGCCCGCATCGACGACGAGGGGCGCGGCGCGCTCCCGCTGACCGTGCAGGGCGGCGGGGCGCTGGACGGCGGTCCGGTGTCGATCGACGCGTCCGCGTCCTCGCAGTTCGTCAGCGCGCTGCTGCTCTCGGGCCCGCGCTACAACCAGGGCGTCGAGGTCCACCACACCGGCCCCACCCTGCCGTCCATGCCGCACATCCGGATGACGGTGGAGATGCTGCGGCACGCGGGCGCCAAGGTCGACACCCCGGAGAACGGCGGCGAGCCCAACGTGTGGCGGGTCGACCCGAGCGCGCTGCTCGGCGTGGACCTCACCATCGAGCCGGACCTGTCCAACGCCCAGCCGTTCCTGGCGGCCGCCCTGGTCACCGGCGGGCGGGTCGTCATCCCCGACTGGCCGGCGCGCACCACCCAGCCGGGCGACGCGCTGCGCGAGCTGTTCACCCGGATGGGCGGCTCCTGCGAGCTGACCGACGCCGGCCTGGTCATGACCGGCTCCGGCCGGGTGCACGGCATCGACGCCGACCTGTCGGAGGTCGGCGAGCTCACCCCGGGCATCGCCGCGGTCGCCGCGCTGGCGGACTCCGAGTCGGTGCTGCGCGGGGTCGGGCACCTGCGGCTGCACGAGACCGACCGGCTGGCCGCGCTGACCAAGGAGATCAACGGTCTCGGCGGCGACGTCACCGAGACCGAGGACGGCCTGCGCATCCGCCCGCGGCCGCTGCACGGCGGGGTCTTCCACACCTACGACGACCACCGCCTGGCGACCGCCGGCGCGGTCCTCGGCCTGGCCGTGGAGGGCGTGCAGGTGGAGAACGTCGCCACCACCGGCAAGACGCTCCCCGACTTCCCCGACATGTGGACGGCCATGCTGGGCACCACACCGGCCGCCCCCGCGTCCCCGGTGCGGGTCTGAGGTCATGCGGCGCTACGGCAAGCACACCGACGAGGACGACGTCCGGTCCCGCCCGAACCCCAAGGGCAACCGGCCCCGCTCGACCCTCCGCCCGAAGCACGAGGACGCCGAGGAGGGCTTCGTCCTCACCGTCGACCGCGGCCGGATCACCTGCCTCGTCGACGACCGCACCATCACCGCCATGAAGGCCCGCGAACTCGGCCGCAAGGGCATCGTGGTGGGAGACCGGGTGGGCATCGTCGGCGACCTGTCGGGCGACAAGGACACCCTGGCGCGGATCGTGCGGGTCGAGGAGCGCTCCTCCGTGCTGCGCCGCACCGCCGACGACACCGACCCCTTCGAGCGGGTGGTCGTCGCCAACGCCGACCGGCTCGCCATCGTCACCGCCCTCGCCGACCCAGAACCCCGCCCGCGGCTGATCGACCGCTGCCTGGTGGCGGCCTACGACGCCGGGCTGGAACCGCTGTTGGTGCTGACCAAGTCCGATCTGGCCCCGGCCGAAACGCTGCTGGAGACATACGCGCCGCTCGGCGTGCCGTATGTGGTCACCAGCCACGAGAACTTCGACGACGAGGCGACCGCGGCCGTGCGCGAGCACCTGGAGGGCCGCGTCACCGCCTTCGTCGGCCACAGCGGGGTCGGGAAGACCACCCTGGTCAACGCCCTGGTGGAGCGTCAGCGCGCCACCGGCCACGTGAACGCGGTCACCGGACGCGGCCGGCACACCACCACCTCAGCGCTGGCGCTGCCGCTCCAGGGCGAGCAGGGCTGGGTCATCGACACCCCGGGCGTACGGTCCTTCGGCCTGGCGCACATCGACCCCTCACGGGTCATCAACGCCTTTCCGGACCTCGTACCGGGCACGGAGGGCTGCCCCCGGGCCTGCAGCCACGACGAACCGGAGTGCGCGCTGGACGCCTGGGTGGCCGACGGGCACGCCGAACCCGCCCGGCTCTTCTCGCTCCGCCGGCTCCTTGCGACGCGGGAGCGCAAGGAAGGGGACTGACGGCCGATTTCCGGGCATGCTGTGTGATGATCGCTCATCGACAGGACGGAACGGGAGGGCGCTCGATGGCCTGGCTCCTCGTGGTGGTCGCTGGACTCCTCGAAACCGGCTTCGCGGTCTGCCTCAAGCTCTCCCACGGGTTCACCCGTCTGTGGCCGACCATCGCCTTCTGCGTCTTCGCGCTCGGCAGCTTCGGGCTGCTGACGATGTCGCTGAAGAAGCTCGACGTCGGTGCCGCGTACGCGGTCTGGACGGGCATCGGGGCGGCGGGGACCGCGATCTACGGCATGGCGTTCCTCGGCGACGTCGTCTCGACGCTCAAGCTGGTCTCGGTCGCGCTCGTCGTCCTGGGCGCCATCGGTCTCCAGCTGTCCGGCTCCGCGCACTGACCCCGCGTCGGGCCCGCGGCACCCCCGGGGTCAGGCGGCGCCCGCCCAACCGCGCCCGAGCATGCCGCGCACCAGGCGGGCCACCCGCAGGCACGCGTCCTCGTCGGTGGCCAGCGGCGCCATGACGTACGACACGCCGACGCGCACCGCCGCTTCGCACGCCCAGGCGAGGTCGGCCGGGTCCAGTTTGGGAAAGCCGCGCTCCAAGGTCGCGACGGCGCGGGTGCGCAGCGCGGCGAGCACCTCGGTGGGGGTCAGTGGGAGGTCGCTCTTGCGCGGCCGTGCCCCGGGCGACCGGGGCACGGGGATGCGGGTGATGGCGGCCGCCGGAACGCGGCCCCCGCGGCATCCGGTCAGGACGGCGCGCACCAGGGGGTTGCGGCGGGCCTCGTGCAGGAGCCGGCCGGTGGCCGCGGCGAAGCATTCCCCGGGGTCGCCGCCCTGGTCGGCGGCGGCGGACAGGACGCGTTCGACACCGGCCACGAGCTCGTCGGCCTCGCGCCGCGCCAGCGCCCGGGCGAGGCCCTCCTTGCTGCCGAACTCGTTGTAGAGGGTCTGCCGCGACACTCCGGCGGTCGCCGCGATGTCCACCATCCGGATCGTCGCCCAGGACCGGGCGGACAGCGCGGCCAAAGCCGCGTCGAGCAAGGATTCGCGCGCTGTCGGCATGATTGCCTCCAAGCCGTCGTATAGCGGCCGTGCGCAAAGAATTGACGTGCTGTCGGTTCGTGTCAACCCTCCGTGCGCACCCTGCGTGACCCCGACAGGCTGCGATCGATACTGTTCGCTCCATGCCGGACTTCAACGACGACCTGCGCCTCGCGCACATCCTCGCCGACGCCGCCGACGCCGCGACCATGGAGCGCTTCAAGGCCTTGGACCTGAAGGTCGAGACCAAGCCCGACATGACGCCGGTCAGCGAGGCGGACAAACGCGCCGAGGAGTTGATCCGCAGTCAGCTGGGCCGTGCCCGGCCGCGTGACGCGGTCCTCGGCGAGGAGTACGGCTTCGAGGGCACGGGCCCGCGCCGCTGGATCGTCGACCCGATCGACGGCACCAAGAACTACGTCCGGGGCGTGCCGGTGTGGGCCACGCTCATCGCCCTCATGGTGCGCGGCGAGCACGGCGACGAGGGCGTGGTCGGCGTGGTCTCCGCGCCGGCGCTGGGCCGGCGCTGGTGGGCGGTGAAGGGCGGCGGCGCCTACACCGGGCGCAGCCTGTCCTCCGCCACGCGGCTGCGGGTGTCCCGGGTGAGCCGGCTGGAGGACGCCTCGTTCGCGTACTCCTCGCTCGGCGGCTGGGAGGAGCAGGGACGGCTGGACGGCTTCCTGGACCTGACCCGCTCCTGCTGGCGCACGCGTGCCTACGGCGACTTCTGGCCGTACATGATGGTCGCCGAGGGCTCGGTGGACTTCTGCGCGGAGCCCGAGCTGAGCCTGTGGGACATGGCCGCCAACGAGGTCATCATCCGGGAGGCGGGCGGTCGCTTCACCAGCCTGGACGGCACGGACGGCCCCTACGGGGGCAATGCGGCGGCCTCGAACGGACTGCTGCACGAGCAGATGCTCGGTTTCCTCAACCGCACCTAGCCGCACCCGGCACGGGCCGCCCCCGTACACCACTGATCACCCTCCGCACGCCCCTTGCTGCGCGCCGTCCCGCATGTGAACATGAGAATGCGTGAGCTTGTGAATTTGTGAAACAGTTCTCAAGACGGCCCACGACGCAGCCAAGGGGTATCCCATGCTCGTACGCGAAGCCATGAGCACGGTCGTTCTCACGATCGGCCCGGCTCACACCCTCCGCCAGGCCGCCCGACTGATGTCCGCCCGCAAGGTGGGTGCGGCGGTCGTCCTCGATCCCGACACCTGCGGGCTCGGCATCCTCACCGAGCGCGACATCCTCAACGCGATCGGCGCCGGGCTGAGCCCCGACAGCGAACTCGCCGCCGCCCACACCACCACCGACGTCGTGTTCGCCGCACCCCAGTGGACCCTGGAGGAGGCCGCGGCCGCCATGGTGCGCGGCGGTTTCCGTCACCTGGTGGTGATGGAGGACCGCAACGCGGTCGGCATGGTCTCCGTCCGCGACATCGTGCGCTGCTGGCACCCCGCGCACTCGGCGGCCGCCATGGCGGGCTGAGCGCACGGGAAGAGAAATGGATCGGAGGGGTTCAGGTGCCTGGACGCACCTGAACCCCTCCGGTTCTGTTACGGCAAGCGCCCGTCAGCCGCGCAGGGCCTGGACCGCGGCCTCCAGCCGCTTGCCGTAGTCCTCGTCCGCCCGGCGGAAGTTGCCGATCGCCCGCTCGACGATGTCGTCGCGCGACACCTTGGCGATGAAGCCGGCGAGGTTGGCGATCAGACGCTCCTTCTCGCCGTCCGACATCAGCCGGTACAGGTCGCCCGCCTGGACGAAGTCGTTGTCCTCGGCGTGCGCGGGCGCCTCGTGGTTGCCGGTCCAGCCGGTCACCGCGGTCGACGACCACAGCGGGCCGCCCGTCTGGGCCGGGCCGCCGAAGCTGTTCGGCTCGTAGTTCTTCGCGCCGCCGTGCCGGCCGTCGTAGGCGTAGCCGTCGCGGCTGTTGGTGCGCGCCTCGGTGGCGTGCGGACGGTTCACCGGCAGGTGGTCGGCGTTGATGCCGACGCGGTAGCGGTGGGCGTCGCCGTACGCGAACAGCCGGCCCTGCAGCATCTTGTCGGGGGACGGGCCGATGCCGGGCACGAAGTGCGCCGGGGAGAAGATCGACTGCTCGACCTCGGAGAAGATGTTCTGCGGGTTGCGGTTGAGCTCCAGCTTGCCGATCTCGATCGGCGGGTAGTCCGCGTGCGGCCACACCTTGGTGAGGTCGAACGGATTGAAGCGGTAGGCCGCCGCCTCCGACGCGGGCATGATCTGCACCTGCACGGTCCAGGTCGGGAACTCACCGCGCTCGATGGACTCGCGCAGGTCGCGCTGGTGCGAGTCGGGGTCCAGCCCGGAGACCCGGACCGCCTCCTCGGTGGTCAGGTTCTTGATGCCCTGGTCGGTCTTGAAGTGGTACTTGACCCAGAAGACCTCGCCGGCCTCATTGGTCCACTGGTAGGTGTGCGAGCCGTAGCCGTTCATGGTGCGGTAGCTCGCCGGGATGCCGCGGTCGCCGAACAGCCAGGTCACCTGGTGGGTCGACTCGGGCGACAGCCCCCAGAAGTCCCAGACGTTGTCCGCCTCCTGGGAGCCGGTGTACGGGTCGCGCTTCTGGGTGTGGATGAAGTCGGGGAACTTGATGGCGTCCTTGATGAAGAACACCGGGGTGTTGTTGCCGACGAGGTCGTAATTGCCCTCCTCGGTGTAGAACTTCAGCGCCCAGCCGCGCGGGTCGCGCACGGCGTCCGCCGCGCCCAGGTTGCCGGCGACGGTGGAGAACCGCAGGAACGTCTCGGTCTGCTTGCCGACCTCCGACAGGAACGTCGCCCGGGTGTACCGCGTGACGTCGGCGGTCACCGTGAAGGTGCCGTACGCGCCGGCGCCGCGGGCGTGCACCACGCGCTCCGGGATGCGCTCGCGGTTGAAGTGGGCGAGCTTCTCCAGCAGCAGCTGGTCCTGGATCAGGACCGGTCCGCCGACCCCCGCGGTCTCGCTGTTCTGGTTGTCCGCGACCGGGGCGCCTGCCTCGGTCGTCAGCGGGCCGGTCTTCTGAACCGTCACGTCCTTCTCCCTGCGTTCGTCTGTGCCGTGGCTGTCGCCGGAACCGATCCTACGATAGACAAGGTCTAAGTCAAGAAGGGGGTCAAAGTCGTACGGGTTCGCAACACGGACCGCCGCTGTTAAGCTGGACGCATCCCACGGATAGGTGAAACGCAATGAGTGACCTGCTGGAACGACTGCGCGGACGCGGCTGGCGGATGACCGCGCAGCGACGTGTCGTGGCCGAGGTCCTCGACGGCGAGCACGTCCACCTGACCGCCGACGAGGTGCACGCGCGGGCCGCGACCCGGCTGCCGGAGATCTCCCGGGCGACGGTCTACAACACCCTGGGCGAACTGGTCTCGCTCGGTGAGGTCATGGAGGTCGCCACCGACGGCCGCGCCAAGCGCTACGACCCCAACGCGCACCACGCCCACCAGCACCTGGTCTGCTCCCGCTGCGGCACCATCCGGGACGTCCACCCGGCCGGCAACCCGCTGACCGACCTGCCCGACAGCGAGCGCTTCGGGTTCACCGTCTCCGACGTCGAGGTGACCTACCGGGGCCTGTGCCCCGACTGCGCCTGACGCTGCGCGGAGCGGAGCCGTTCCGCCGCCTTCCGCACGGCGGGCTCCGGCCGCGTCCGGCCGAACCACACGGTCTCCGGCGGCACCTCCCCGGCGACCCTGGCAAGCGCCTCGAAGGCCTCTCTGGCCACGCCCGGGTCCGCGTCCGTCGCCAGCGGCCCCAGGAGACCCAGGAGGTCCTCACGCGGCGCCAGGCGGCCCACGGCCCGCACCGCGGCCCGCCGCACCACCGGCGGCCACGGCGTGCGCGCCTCCCGGACCAGCCGCAGCAGCAGCGGCACGTCCGTGCCGTCCCCGCACTCCCCCAGCCCGAGGGCCAGCCCGGCGACCATCCTCGGCGGGCTCTGCGGCCCGCAGCGCACCAACTGCCTGCGGTACGTCAGCGCCGGCGGCTCGCCCCTGCTGTACAGCCGCCACCGGGCCTGCGCCCGCACGATCCGCGCCGGGTCCGCCAGCGGCGCCGTCAGCCGAGCCGCCGGAACGTCCTCCGGCAGCGCCGCCACCGCCAGCTCCCGCACCGCCGCGGACCGGGCCCACAGCAGCCGCCCCGCCTGGTCCGGGTCCAGCTCCAGCAGCCGCTGCGCACACAGCCGCCGGCACACCTGGTCCGGGTCGCGCAGTGCGGTACGGACCAGGTCGCCGCGGACGAACTCCCCCAGCTCCAACGCCAGTTCCACGCCGAACCGCCGGGTCAGCGGCTCCTCGTCGGCGGCCAGCGCCCGCACCGCCCGCCGCGCCTCCGGGGCCGCGAGGACCTCCCGGTACGCCTCCAGCGCCCCCGCGGCCCGGCGCCTGCCGCGCAGCCGCAGCAGCATCCGCACCGCCGCGGCCGCCTCGTCCGGCGCGGACCGCAGCGCCAGCGCCCCCACGGCCCGCTCCCGCACCGGGTCCACCCAGTCCGCGGTCCGCAGCGCCAAGGCGGTGGCCACCAGCGGACCGCCCGTGTGCGCCAAGCCCTCCACGGCGGCCTGCCGCGTACGGCCGTCCCGCTCCATCGCGGCCAGCAGCAGACGCAGCGGATCCGCCTCCCCCGCCGCCAACGACCGCTCCCCCTCCACGGTCCGCGCGCCGCGGTCCAGCGACAGCCACAGCCCCGGTCCCGCCCCGCCCAGCGCCTTCAGCGCGGCCGCCCGGTCGTACGCGGCGCCCTCCCCGGCCTCCGCCACCGCCCGCAGCTCCGCCAGCAACTCGGCCACCGTGCCGGACGCGCACAGCCGCCCCCACCGCGTCACGTCCCTGATTTCCGTCGGCCGCCGCTTACGCCGCCTGCGCAGCAACCCCGCCTCCTCGCGCCGCCGCCCTCGCCACGCGTCCAGCATCCTCCGGCGCGCCGGGACCGCGGCGAAAGGTTCGCGCGCTTTTGCCCGATCCATGCCTGGGCTGTACCCGAGGCATACAAGAAGGCCCGGAAGCCATTGGCTTCCGGGCCTTCTCATCAGTAGCGGGGACAGGATTTGAACCTGCGACCTCTGGGTTATGAGCCCAGCGAGCTACCGAGCTGCTCCACCCCGCGTCGTTGTGTCCCTAGAGTAACCTCCCGCCCCTGAACAGCGCAAATCCGTTCCCTGGGGGGTGGGAGGTGGGGTCTTTTCCCCGCCCGCCCTCCCTCCTCCGACCTCCCACTGGGAGGTGCCCCCAGCGGGAGGACCCCGCCTCAGCCCCTCCGGCCGCTGGGGCGACTTGACGGCTGGTGGGAGTGCTGCAAGCGGTGACGGCCGGGCACGGGCACCTGGACGGCGCTGCGCCAACGGATGGCCCGAGCACGTTGCCGCCTCCCCCTCCGGGGATCAGGCGCTTGACGAAACGGAGGGGGCGGGGGAGTTGGGGGCACCCCCGGCCGGAGGCTGGGGGAGGGTGGGTGTTCTGGACTGTGGAGCATATGTGGGTGCGGCACCCCGAGTGATCAACTCAGGGTGCCCGAGGCACCTGAATGTGCTGTCCAGAACGGCCGGCCCCGGAGGCCCCGAACCCGGCCCCCACGAAACGCGCGTCGGGGCGCCCTGACTTCACCGGGCACCCGGGCGCGTGGGGAAAGACCTACGCGGACAGTTCGTGCTCCAGCGCGTCCGTGAGCCGCGCGGCCCGCTCCGCGACCTCCACAGGCCCGCACTCGACCGCCCGCGCACACCACGCCTGCGCATCCGCGAGCTGCCCGTGCCGGGCCGCCAGCAGCGCCAGCCGGAGCGCCGCGCGCCCGTGCCCCGCGTCGGCGGCGCGGGTCCACCACAGGGCCGCCTCCGGCTCCGCGCCCTCGCGTGCGAGGAGGAGCCCGAGGTTGAACGCCCCGTTGCGGCTGCCCCCCTCCGCTGCCTCGCGGTACCAGTGGGCGGCGTCCACGACGTCCCCCCGTCGGGCGGCGCACATGCCGAGCCGGACCTGGGCACGCCGGTGCCCCTGGCCGGCGGCGCGGGCGTACCACTCCTCCGCCTCCGCGGCCGCGTCCTCCGTACCCTGCGCGTCCAGCAACGCGCCCAGCCGGAAGGCACCTTCGGGGCTGCCGCCGCCCGCGGCGCACCGCAGGTGCCGCTCGGCGCCGTGCGGGTCGCCGTCCTTCTGCAGGGCGATCGCGACCTGCAGCGCGGCCTCGCTGTGCCCGCTGGCGGCCGCCCGCTCGTACCAGCGCCGCGCGGTGCCGTCGTCGCCCCGCCCGGCGTACAGGATGCCGAGGTTGAAGGCGGCGTCGACGCTGCCCGCCTCCGCGGCCTTGGAGAACCACGGCTCGGCGCCCGCCGCGTCCCCGCGCTGCAGCAGCAGCACGGCGAGGGCGTTGGCCGCCTCGCGGTGCCCGGTGTAGGCCGCCTTGCGGTACCACTGCTCGGCCTGGGCGGTGCGTCCCTGACCGGCGCAGAGCAGGCCGAGGTTGAAGGCGCCGTTGACGTCGCCGGCCTCCAGGGCGGCCCGGTACCACCGCTCGGCGGTCTGGATCTCGCCCTCCTGCGCGTGCAGCGCGCCGAGCGCGTTCGCGGCGTTGCCGTCACCGGCGTTGGCGGCGCGCCGCCACCAGGTGGCGGCGCCGTCGACGTCGCCGGCGTCGCGCAGCAGGAAGCCGAGCGCGCAGGCGGCACGCGGCTCGCCGTCCCGGGCGGCGGTGAGGTACCAGCGCTTGGCCTCCTCGTACTCGCCGCGCTCCTCCAGCAGCGTGCCGAGGCGCAGCGCGGCGCGCCGGTGCCGGCGGGCGGCGGCCTGCCGGTACCACTGCTCGGCCTCGCGCTCCTCGCCGCGCTCGGCGCAGATGCGGGCCAGCCGGTACGCCGCCTCGCGGTGCCCGTGCTCGGCGGCGGCGTGGAACCAGCGCTCTGCGCCGACGTCGCGCCGGTGGTCGAGCAGGTCGGCCAGCGCGTACGCGCCCAGGGTGTGCCCGGACTCGGCGGCCTGCCGCAGCCAGTACTCGGCGCCGGGCTCGTCGCCGCGCTCGCGGAAGTGCCGGCCGAGCGCGTGCGCGGCCGCGGCGGAGCCGGCGACGGCGGCGATGCGCCACCAGCCCGCGGCCTCCTCGGCGTGGCCGCGCTGGTGCAGCAGCAGTCCGAGGTTGTTGGCGGCCGGCCGGTCTCCCCCGGCGGCGGCCGCGCGCAGGTACGGCTCGGCCCCCTCCAGGTCGCCACGGCGCAGCAGCAGGGTGCCCAGGATGCTCGCCGCGGCGATGTCACCGTGCTCGGCGGCCCGCCGGTGGCGTGCCTCGAGTTCGGCCTCCTCGCGGGCCTCCAGGCTCTCCTCGTCCGGCAGTTCGGACTCGATGAGCCGGTCCTCCTCGGCGGACCCCATGCGCGGGCCGGGCAGCAGCTCGGCGACGGTCGGCGCGAAGGCGGCCGTCTGCGCGGGAACGGACGCGGGCAGGGTCGTTCCGCCCGCGGACCCGCTGTCCGGGATCCGACGAGTTTTCAGCAGCCTTGCACCATCCCCCATGAGGTCCATCGTCGCACCACCCGTACCCGCAGTACACCTGGTATGCAACAACCCTGCGGGGTTGAGACCGTCCCAGGAGGTCACTTCAGCGTTTTGTCGACTTCCCGACATCAACCCCGACGAAACCTCTGCGCGCGCAGTTCCCCCGTACAAGTGAAAGGGCCCGGAGCCTAGTTGACTCCGGACCCTCTCGAACAGTAGCGGGGACAGGATTTGAACCTGCGACCTCTGGGTTATGAGCCCAGCGAGCTACCGAGCTGCTCCACCCCGCGTCGTTGTGTCCCAACCGTACCACGACGCGGGGAGTGCCTGCTCAGCCCGTTTTCTCCGCCTGCTTCTCGGCCTCCTGCGCCCGCTGGAGCGCTTCCGCCAGATCCTTCTGGGCCTGGCCGTATGCGGCCCAGTCGCCGGCCTTCAGCGCCTTCTGGCTCGCGTCGTACGCCGCCTGGGCGTCGGCCAGGGCCTGGGCGACCGTCGCGTTGGACGGAGGCGGCGCGGTGCCCGTGCCGCCGGTCTCAGGTGGCGGTGCGGTCCCGCCGTCCGCCGTCCCGAAGACCGCGTTCAGCGCCTGGCCGAGGGTGTCCTCGAACTCCACCTGCCCGCCGTACCAGACCAACACCTTCTTCAGCAGCGGGTAGTCGAAGTCGGCGCCGCGCAGATAGACCGGCTCCACATAGAGCAGACCGCCGTCGAGCGGGATGGTCAGCAGATTGCCGTACTCGACGGTGGAACCGCCGCCGCCGCTCAGCAGCTTGATCTTCTCCGCCACGTCGGGATCGGAGTTGAACTGGCTCTGCACCTGTTGCGGGCCGTACACCCGGCTGTTGGACAGTCTGAGCAACCGGATCGTGCCGTAGTCCGCACTGGTGGCGTCCGCGTCGACCGCCATGAAGGCGCCCAGGTTGTCACGCCGGTTGAGCGTGTAGGTCGTCGTCAGCGAGAACGTCTGGGCGGCCTGGTCCGGCATGCGCAGGCTCAGGTAGTACGGCGGTACCGCCTTGCCCGTCTTCGTCGCCGGGTCGTTGGGGACCTGCCACACCTCGCTGCCGCTGTAGAAGGTCGACGCCTTGGTGACGTGGTAGCGCGTCAGCAGCTGGCGCTGCACCTTGAACAGGTCCTGCGGGTAGCGCAGATGGGCCATCAGGTCGGCGCTGATGCCGCTCTTGGGCTGCACCGTGTGCGGGAAGGCCTTCATCCAGGTCTTCAGCACCGGGTCCTTGTCGTCCCACTCGTAGAGGGTGACGTCACCGGTGAAGGCGTCCACGGTCGCCTTCACCGAGTTGCGGATGTAGTTGACCTGGTTCTGCTGGGCCAGGACCGCGCGCTGCCCGTCGGTCAGCGAGTCCGCCGTGGTGTCGCCGAGCGTCGTCCGCGACGAGTACGGATAGCCGTTGCTCGTCGTGTAGGCGTCCACGATCCACATCACGTGGCCGTCGACGACGGCCGGGTAGGAGTCGCCGTCGATCGTCAGCCACGGCGCGACCGCCTCGACGCGCTCCTTGGGCGTGCGGTTGTACAGGATGCGCGAGTCGTCGCCGACGGCGCCGGAGTAGAAGATCTGCGGGTCGCCGAAGGCCACCGCGTACGCGGCCCGGGTCACCGGGTTCTTCAGGCCGACGCCGCTCTTGCCGGTGTAGGTGTACGACTTCTCACCGTCGTCGTTGGTGTTGTAGTCGATCTCCGGCGTGGACTTGTCGCCGACGATGGACCACTGCTTGGTCTTCTCGCCGTAGTAGATCCGCTGTTCGTACTTCCCGAGGTCGCCGGTGGTCGGCAGTTCGGACTCGGTGAAGACGGGCTCGCCGCGCGTGGTCTCGTCGCCCTCGGTCGCGGTGGTGCCCTTCGCGGCGACCAGGCCGTAGCCGTGCGTGTACTTGAAATGGTCGTTGATCCAGCTGTGCTGCGGGATGCCCGCGAGGTTCAGCTCGCGCAGGCCCACCACGGTGTCCTGCTCCTTGCCCTGCACCTTGTAGCGGTCCACGTCGAGCGTGGAGGGGAAGGAGTAGTAGCCGCTCGCCTTCTGCAGCTGCTGGAACGTCGGCGAGACCACGTTGGGGTCGAGGAGCCGGATGGACGCGGTGGTGTCGGCGTCCGCGCGCAGTTGCGCCCGTTGCGCCGGGTCCTTCTCGTCGGCCGGGTTGCTGCCCGCGTAGTCGGACACCTTGGTGCCGTCGATGTCGTACGCCTGGCGCGTGGCGTTGATGTTCTTCTGGATGTACGGCTGCTCCTTGGCGGCCTCGTTCGGCTGCACCTGGAACTTCTGCACGATCGCCGGGTACAGCCCGCCGATCAGGATCGCCGACAGCACCATCAGGCCGAAGCCGATCAGCGGCAGCGACCACGTGCGCCGCCACAAGGTGGCGAAGAACAGCAGGGCGCAGATGATGGCGATCGCGAAGAGGATCGTCTTGGCCGGCAGATAGGCGTTGGCGTCCACATAGCGCAGCCCGGTCCAGTCACCGGACTTGAGGTTGCCGGACTTGACCGCCAGCGAGTACCGGTCGAGCCAGTAGGCGACCGCCTTGAGGCTCACGAACAGGCCCAGCAGCACTGACAGGTGGCCGGTCGCCGCGGCGGTGGCGCGGCCGCCCGGGGAGGTGATGCGCAGCCCCCCGTACAGGTAGTGCACCAGGGCGGAGGCCAGCAGCGAGAGCACGACCGCCGCGAAGCCGAAGCTCAGCAGGAAGCGGTACCAGGGCAGCTCGAAGGCGTAGAAGGAGACGTCGACGTGGAACTGCGGGTCCGTGGTGCCGAACGGGGTGGAGTTCGTCCACAGCAGCCATGTGCGCCACTGACTGGAGGCGGACGCTCCCGCGATCAGCCCCACCAGGGCGCAGACCGCGAGCAGCACCCACTTCTTGTAGGGCGCGATGCCCATCCGGTAGCGGTCCAGGCTCTGCTGCTCCAGCGACATCGCGCTGAGCGGCGGCCGCAACCGGTGCGCCAGGTAGACGTTGATGCCGACGGCCACCGCCATCAGCAGGCCGAAGACGAAGAACAGCCCGATCTTGGTCCACAGCGTCGTGGTGAACACCGAGGAGTAGTGGACGGATCGGTACCAGAGCCAGTCGGTCCAGAAGCCGGCGAACATGACGAAGGCCATGGCCAGCACGGCCAGGACCCCCAGCGTCATGAGCAGCGTCCGGGCTCGCCGCGACGGACGCCCCGCTCTGATCCGCGGCCCGTGCGGACTCCCGCCACGGTCCGGCATCTGGAATACCAAGGTGCGCACCTCAAGAGTCGGTCTCCGGCGGACGCCCGGCCGGCGCCCACTGATGCAACTTACTCACGGTTTACACAGTTCCCCAAGGTGCTCGATTGGGGATGCGGGTCACAGAACAGGCAGGATGTTGGGCATGTCCAATATTGAGTCCGGCGGCGCCCCGCTCGCCGCGAACCCGCTGACCCAGGCCGTCCTGGAGATCGACGACTACGCGTCCGGCCTGGGCTGGGACCAGCCCGCCCGGCTCTTCGCGCTGGTCGACACGGACCGGCTGCGTGTACAGGAGCCGGGGCTGGCCGACGAACTCGGCCTCGCCGAGCAGACGGCGGGCGCGCTGACCCCGATCGAGCAGGACGAGCTGCCGGCCGGCACGCCGCTCGACGAGTTCCTGGCCACCATCGCGTGGCCCGAGGTGGTCAGCGGCTGCGCGCTGACCGTGGAGCGGCTGATGCTGCCGCCGTCCGCCGAGCAGGCCATCCCCGAGGGCCTGGACGAGGACGCGCTGGGCCAGTGGGTCGCCGCGCATCCCGAGCGCCAGGAGGTGCGCATGACGGTGGCCGTGCTGCGCGACGGCGCCCGGGAGTCGGCCGTGCGGCTGCGCTCCAAGGACTCGCCGACCGAGGTGCTGACCGGCGCCACGCTGGTACCGGGGCTGGCCGAGGCCCTGTCGGCGACCTTCGAGGAGTGACGGCGCGGGGGGAAGCCCGCACCGGCCCCGGCCGAGCGCGTCTCAGTTCGCGGAGCAGCTCGGCAGGTCGGCGGTCTTCCCCGCGCGGATGTCCTTGAGGGCGTCCATGGCGTCGTCGATGGTCTTGACCTTCACCAGGGTGAGGCCGCTCGGGGTGTCCTGGGCGGCCTCGGCGCAGTTGTCGGCCGGGGTGAGGAAATACTCGGCGCCCTTGTCGTGTGCCCCGATGGTCTTCATGTCTATGCCGCCGATGGGGCCGACCTTGCCGTCGTCGTCGATCGTGCCGGTGCCCGCGACGAACTTGCCGCCGGTGAGGTCGCCGGGGGTGAGCTTGTCGACGATGCCGAGGGCGAACATCAGGCCTGCGCTCGGTCCGCCGACGTCCGCCAGCTTGATGTCGATCGTGAACGGGAGCGTGTGCCCGACGCCGGCCTGGATGCCGACGATCGCGCGCCGCTTGCCGTCGTCGTCGGACGTGCCCGTGGTGATGGTGACGTCCCGGGTGGCGCCGCCCTTGGCGCCCTTGGGGACGACGGTGAAGACCACGTTCTGGCCCGGCTGGTGCTTGGTGACCAGCGTGGCGACGTCGCCCGCCGCCTTGACGGGGGTGCCGTCCACCGCCTTGATCACCTCACCGGCGTGCAGCTTGCCCTCCGAGGGGGCGCCCTTCACGACGGTGGAGACGATCACCTGGGAAGCGACCGGTATCCCCAGTTCCTTCAGGGCGGCGACCTTGGCGCTGTCCTGGGACTGGGTGAACTCCTCGGCGTTCTCCTGGTCGGCCTGCTCGGCCGTCTGCCCCTGCGGGTAGAGAGTGTCGTGCTCGACGACCTTCTGGTCGTGCGACAGCCAGCCGGCCACCGCCTCGACCAGGTTCATCGAGTAGTCCGCACTGGTGACCCGCACCGTGGTCATGTTCAGGTGCCCGGTGGCGGGATAGGTCTTGTGCCCGGAGATCTGCAGCACCGGGGCGCCGTCGTGCTCGCCCAGCGTGTTGACGGTCGGCCCCGGCGACATCTCCGCGTACGGGACGCGCATCAGCAGCGCGACACAGAGCAGTGCTATGAGCGTCAGGGTCGACGCGAGCAGCGTCGCAGTGCGGCGTGGCATGGAACGACAGTACGGTACGCGACCGGCAGGCGCCCTGCGGGCCCTCAGACCCTGCCCGACTCGGAGCGCTGCATGGCCTCACGGAACCGCTCGTACCCGGCGAGCGAGGCGCCGTCCCCCGTCGAGCGCGTACGCGCCGCCCAGCTTCCCCAGACGGCGGCGGCGACAGCGGCCAACACCGGAATGAGCAACCATGCGAGCGCCGCCACTGAGGCCTCCCGTATGCGCGAGAGGATCGCGCAGTCGATCAAGAAACTATGAGCAGACTAATCGTTTGCTGCTATAACGTTCCGAGCGGGTCCGGGGTTACGCAACCGCAGGTAGACCGTCCGGTGGACGATGAACACCAGTTCGAACAGGTGCCGCCGGGCCGCCGCCGCAGCAGCGCCCCCGACCCCCCTGGTCCCCGCGCTCAGTGCGCGCAGGAACCCACCCATTCCTCGGTGCCGTCGGCGAACTCCTGGTGCTTCCAGATCGGCACCTCGCGCTTGAGGTCGTCGATCAGCCGCCGGCACGCCGCGAAGGCCTCCGCCCGGTGCGGGCAGGACACGGCGACGACCACCGCGAGGTCCCCGACGCGGAGGTCGCCGACCCGGTGGACGGCGGCCAGGGCGCGGACGGGGAAGTCGGCCGCCACCTTCTCGGCGACGCGTCGCAGTTCGGCCTCGGCCCCGGGGTGGGCGGAGTAGCCCAGGGCCGTGACCTCGGCGCCCGAGGGGCCGTCGTGGTCGCGCACCGTGCCCACGAACAGGGCGGTGCCCCCGGCGGAGGCGTGCCCCACCGCACGGAAGACCTCGTCCACGGACAGCTCGGTGTCGCGGACGGCGATGAGCCGGACGGGTTCCTCGTGCGTCTGTGCCATGGGACTCATGCTCCCTCATCTCCCACTATGCGGAAACTGTTTTCCACCGCACTCTTTCTCACTGCTCGCGGTCCGCGCCCGCCGTGCGCCGCACCGCCCGGAGGCGGATGCGGCCCTCACACCCCCCGGCGCTTGCGTGCCCGCCGCACCATGGCGGCGGTGCCGACCAGCGCGACCGTGGCGCCGGCCGCGCCCAGGGTGGCCGCGTCCTTGCGGCCCAGCCGCCGTCCGACGACGGAGTTGCGGCCCGCGACCTCCTCCAGGAGAACGGCGAGCACCTCCTCGTTCGTCCACTGCGGCCGCCAGCCCGACTCGTGCAGCCTGCTGCCGCTGACGACCCAGGGGTGCATCGTGTACGCCAGGTCCCCGGCCGGCGACGGGGTGAGGCCGAGCCGGTGCAGCCGGGAGGCCGCGCCCAGCGCTATGGCCGGCGGCAGCTCCATGCGCCGGATACCGGAGAGCTCCTCGACCTCCTCCTGCTCGAGCCAGCCGTCGCAGCCCACCGTCATCTCGCCGTCGACCTTCTCCAGCGCCGCGTGCTCCAGCGCCGTCACCAGGTCGTCGACGTGGCAGAACTGCCAGCACGGCCGGCTGCCCGCGACCACCAGCAGCCGCGGCGACTCGAAGTACCGGGTCAGCGCGGTGTCCGTGCCGCCCACGAGGACCGCCGGGCGCACCACCGTCACATGGAGCCCGGGATGGGCACGCGGAGCGCGCCGGCCCAGCCGCTCGATCTCCAGCAGGTCGCCCACGAAGGACGCCTCCGCGGTGGCGCGCAGCGGCGCGTCCTCCGCAAGGGGGACGTCGTTGTCCGGCTGCGCGCCGTAGACCATCGCCGAGGTGCACAGCACGACCCGCCGCACCCCCGCCGCGGCCGCGGCGGTGAGCACGGTCTGCGTGCCGCGCACATTGAAGGCGCTGCGCGCCTTGGGGTCGGACTCCAGGTCGAGGTCGAGCGCGAGGTGGACGACGACGTCCACACCGCGCAGCCGCTCGGCGATCGCCGGGTCCCGTACGTCCAGCACGCGCCATGTCGCGCCGGGCACGTCGCCGCGCCGTTCGTCGATCGCCACGACCTTCTTGACCTGGTCGGACTCGGCCAGCCGCAGCGCCAGCCGCAGCCCGACGCCGGAGGCGGCGCCGGTCACGGCGACCACCGGGCCGGCGGCGGCCCTGCCGCCGCTCCGCTCTGGGCGAACGGTCGGTTCTGGGGAACTCACCAGGTGTCTCCCACGGTTGTTTCCGGTACGAGGTGCGCGGTCCGCAACCACGGTCCGTACGCAGCCATCCTGCCTGACGGGTGTCTAGGCTGGAGGGACAGCCCACAACACACAGAGCCGAGGAAACCGTGAGCGACATCCCATTCGGATTCGGAGTCCCTCCCGAGGAGCCCGAGGACGGGAACGGGGACGACAACAAGAAGCCGAGCGGTTCCGGTGGCGGCTCCCAGGGTCCGGCCAATCCCTTCGGGTTCGGCGGCGGCAACCCCTTCGGGGCAGGCGGTGAGAACCCCTTCGCCGCGATGTTCGGCTCGCTCAACCCCAATGACCTGGGCGCCGCGTTCCAGCAGCTGGGGCAGATGCTCTCGTACGAGGGCGGCCCGGTGAACTGGGAGATGGCCAAGGACATCGCCCGGCAGACCGTCGCCCAGGGCGCATCCGGCGGCGCGAAGGACCCGAGTGTGGGCCCGGCCGACCGCGCGAAGGTCGAGGAGGCGCTGCGCCTGGCCGACCTGTGGCTGGACGGCGTGACGTCCATGCCGTCCGGAGCCGGATCGGCGGTGGCGTGGAGCCGCGCGGAGTGGGTCGAGACGACGCTGCCCGTGTGGAAGGAACTCGTCGACCCGGTCGCCGAGCGCGTCGGCAACGCCATGGGCAATGTGCTCCCCGAGGAGATGCAGGCCATGGCCGGCCCGCTGCTCGGCATGATGCGCTCCATGGGCGGCGCCATGTTCGGCACGCAGATCGGGCAGGCGCTGGGCACGCTGGCGGGTGAGGTCGTGGGCTCGACCGACATCGGCCTGCCGCTCGGCCCGGCGGGCAAGGCCGCTCTGATCCCGACCAACATCGCCGCCTTCGGCGAGGGCCTGGGCGTGCCGCAGGACGAGGTCCGGCTCTACCTGGCGCTGCGCGAGGCTGCCCACCAGCGGCTCTTCGCGTACGTCCCGTGGCTGCGGGCGCACCTGTTCGGCGCGGTCGAGGGCTATGCCCGGGGCATCAAGGTCGACACCGCCAAGCTGGAGGACGCGGTCGGCCAGCTCGACCCGTCCAACCCCGAGGCGCTGCAGGACGCGCTGCAGCAGGGCATGTTCCAGCCCGAGGACACCCCGCAGCAGAAGGCCGCGCTCGCCCGGCTGGAGACGGCGCTCGCGCTCGTCGAGGGCTGGGTCGACGCGGTGGTGCACGCCGCCGCGGCGCCGCACCTGCCGTCGGCCGGAGCGCTGCGCGAGACCCTGCGGCGGCGCCGGGCCTCCGGCGGTCCCGCCGAGCAGACCTTCGCCACCTTGATCGGACTGGAACTGCGGCCGCGCCGGCTGCGCGACGCCGCCCGGCTGTGGGCGTCGCTGACCGACGCGCGCGGCGTCGACGGCCGCGACGGGCTGTGGGAGCACCCCGACATGCTGCCGACGGCCGCCGACCTCGACGACCCCGACGGCTTCGTCCACCACGAGCAGCTGGACTTCGCCGAACTCGACAAGATGCTCGGCGAGGCCGCCCGCGGCAAGGACGCCGACAGCGGCGACGGCTCGGGCACCGCCGAGAGCCCGGAGAACCCGGAGAACCCCGAGAACCGCGACAGCAAGGACGACGACGACAAGTGAGCCTGCACGACGACGCCGTGCGCGTCCTCAAGGAGTGGGACGCGCCCGACACCGCCCAGGACCACCTGAGGCTGGACTATCTGTCGCACCTCGACGCGCACCCCGACGGCATGTGGAAGTCGTGCTCCGCCGGGCACGTCACGGGCAGCACGCTCGTGGTGGACCCGCAGGGCGGCCGGGTGCTGCTGACCCTGCACAAGAAGCTCAAGATGTGGCTGCAGACGGGCGGCCACTGCGAGCCGCAGGACGCCTCGCTGGCGCAGGCCGCGCTGCGCGAGGGCGTCGAGGAGTCCGGCATCGCCGGGCTGGCGCTGCTGCGCCCCGAGCCGGTCAACCTCGACCGTCATCTGACGCCCTGCGCCTGGCATCTCGACGTGCAGTACGCGGCGGTGGCCCCGCCCGGCGCCGTCGAGGAGATCAGCGACGAGTCGCTGGACCTCAAGTGGTTCGCCTACGACGAGATCGCCGAGGTCGCCGACGGGTCGGTGCGGACGCTGCTGGCCCGCACCCGCGCGCTGATGTGAGGCGGCGCGCGGGCCGGGCCCGGGGCGGCGTCAGCGGTTGGTGAAGATGTTGCCCTGGTTCTGGCCGTGCGCGCCGTGCTGGCCGAAGCCGTACTGGGCGGCCATGCCCTGACCGAGCTGGGCGTTCTGCGGCGGCATCAGCTCGCTGGGCTGCACCAGGACGTAGCCCTGGCCCAGGAAGTTGAGCTCCCAGCCCTCACCGGTGTTGCCGCGCCGCCGCCACACGCTGGAGGAACTGGTCTGCGCCTGCATCTGCACGCGCAGCGAGGACGACCAGGCGACCACCGCGTCGGAGTCGGCGGAGACGTACTTGTCCGGGGTGACCTGCATCAGCAGCGGGCGGCCGGAGGTCATGAGCGCGACCTTGCCGTGGCCTGAGATGTTGAGGTTGTAGGCGCCGCTGCCCGAGATGCCGAACTGGCTGTCCACCGAGATGACTTCCCAGTGGAGCCCCGAGTCGAGCGCCAGCACATAGGCACCGTCCACGGTCAGCCCGTCGTGGTCCACGTCCACGACGTGGATGTGCTGGGCGAGGTTGGCGAGGTAGACGGTGCCCTGCCCGGAGCAGCGCATGAGCTCCAGGCCCTCGCCGGTGCGGTAGCGGGCGTTGCGCTGGGCGTGGCTCTGGTACTCACCGTCGAACTCGATCAGGCCCTGGTAGGCGACCATGGCGCCCTTGCGGGCCAGGCAGTCGCTCCTGCCGTCGAGCTTGACCCGCAACAGGTACGGGTTCTGCAGGGCGTACTGGTCCTCGGTCTGGACCTCGGTGTAGCCGAAAAGCGGGCTCTGCATGATGGATCGCTCCCCCTCAGCCCCGGACTCGGAGGCGGTCGGTGCTGTCTTCGCTGGGCTGTACGACGACGAAGCCCTGGCCGGAGAAGCCGATCTGGAAGGCCTCGCCGCTGCCCCGCCCGATCAGGGAGGAGGCCTTGAAGCTGCGCTTGGACTTGGTCTTCAGCCCGCTCGACCAGGCGACGAGCGCGTCCGGGTCGACATAGGTCTCGTCCTCGCCGCGGCCGCAGTCGACGACGACCGGGGTGCCGCGCGAGGTGATGGCCACCCAGCCGGTACCGGAGACGCCGACGTTGAACAGGCCCTGGCCGGCGAACTTGGCCAGCCCCTTGACCCGCTCCACGCCCCATTGCAGATGCGCGTCGAAGGCGAGCAGATTGGTGCCGTTGACCGACAGGGACTCGTTGTTGAGGTACAGGCAGACGACGTCGGCGCCGTAGTCGGCGAGGTACAGCAGCCCGTCGCCGGTGCACTTCATCAGCGGCGCGCCCTCCCCGGTCAGCCACTGCGACGCCATCTGGCGCACGGCGGGCGGGTTGGGCTCGTACTGCACGAAGCCCTCGTAGGCGACCATCGATCCGGTGCGCGCGAAGAGGTCCTGGCCGCTCTGCATGGCGACCTTCAGCATGCTGTTGCCGTGGTTCTCCATACGGGCGGTGACCGGTGTCGGGGAGTACCCGGAAATCAGAGTCTGGTCCATGGCGGGCTCCCTCAGACCTCGTACGGCTGGACGACGATGAAGTTGCCGGGGGCGCCACGGAACTGGAGGTTCACGGTCTCCCCGCTGTGTCCCGGATAGGCGTTCCGGCGCAGCCGCACCTGGCTGGAGAGCACCACCTGCGAGGCGGCGGACCAGGCGACGATGGCGTTGCTGTCGGCGTAGGTGGTGGGCGTGACAGGCAGCACCACGGGGGTGCCGTGGGTCTTGACGATGACGGTGCCGGTGCCCTGGAACTGCATCGTGAACAGGGCTCCGCCGGGGATGCCGTGGCCCTCGATGCGGCGCACCTCGTGCTGCAGGGACTCGTCGAAGGCGAGGACGTTCTCCGCGGAGACGCAGATCGCGTCGCCCTGGAGCTCGATCGGGTGCAGATAGGAGGCGTCCTCGGCGAAGAACACCTGTCCGCGCCCGGTGCAGCGCATCAGCTGCATCTCCTGGCCGGTCATGTTTCCGACGATGCGTCCGGCGAACCCGGCGCCCTTGTAGCCGAATTCGACCTTGCCCTGGTACAGCACCATGCTGCCCTGGCGGGCGAGCACCGGCTGGCCGCCGGCCTGGGAGAGGTCGACGCGGACGAGCTTGGAGTTCTGCTGCGTCCAGCGCTGGCCGGTGGGGACCTCGCGGTACTTCTGCATGGCGGCGGCGAGGCCGGCGCCGGGAGTCTGCGGGACCTGCGGCGCGCCCGGGGCCTGGCCGTACGGCGCGGGGGCCGCGGGCGGCTGGCCGAACGGTGCCTGAGGCGGCTGGCCGTAGGGGGCCTGGCCGAAGGGCGGCTGGCCCGGGGGCTGCCCGAACGGGGGCCGGCCCGGGACCTGACCGGGAGGACCGGGGTGCCCGGGAGGCGCCTGCGGAGGCGGGACCTGGCCGAAGGGCGGCTGCCCCGGTGCCTGCGGCGGGGCCTGGGGCGGTGGGGTGGTCATCGGCGCCACCATGGTGGGCGCCGCGTGGACGGGGGGCATGCCCGGGGCCGGGGCGGGTGCCGGGGGCGCGCCGAAGGCGGGCGCGGGCTGCGGAGCCGGGGGCGCGGGAGCGGGTGCCGGGGGCGCCGCGAACCCGGGCGCGGGCGCGGCCGGCGGGGCGAAGCCCGGTGCCGCGGCGGCCTGCGGCGGCACGGCGGCCTGCTGCTCCTCGGCGACCTCGCCGCCGAAGTTCTTCAGCAGGGCGTCCAGGCCCCCGTCGAAGCCCTGGCCGACCGCCGCGAAGCGCCAGACGTCCTTGAGGTAGATGTCCGCCAGCATGACCGCGCGCTCGGTGCTGAACTCCGCGCCGCTGAAGGCGTAGCGCGCCACTTCGTCGCCGCCCGCGACGATCCTGATATAGCCGGGACCGACCTGGGACATCTGCCCGGAGCCGTCGAGGGTCGCGGTGAAGCTGAGCCGGTGGATCCGGTCCGGGATGCGGTCCAGCGTGACCCGGAAGGACTCGGTGTCGCCGGCCTGCGCGCCGAGCTGCTGAATCGACTCCTCGGGCGACTTGGGCTGGTTGAAGAAGATGAAATAGCGGTCGTCCGAGAGCTGTTCCGCGGCGTCGAGACCGAAGCAGCTGATGTCGAACGTCAGGCCGGGTCCGCTGATCTGCACGCCGACGTACAGATCCGTGCCCGCTGTGAGATCACTGATCTTGGCCTTGTGGCCGCGCTGGAATTCCCTGGCCATTGCGAACGACCGCCCCCCATCCGTACGTACGTGCCTCTGCGTTGCGTCAGGCTATCCGCTGACTCCGACGGCGGGCCATTCCCCGGCTATTCCTCGCGTGCCGTCGGCGGGTGCGGGAGGCGGGCCGCCGCGACGACCCCTTCCAGGTATCCCCGCGCGCGTTCCGTGCGCGGATAGGACTCCAGCACCTTCCAGAAGTCCGGCCCGTGGCCCGGCACGAGGAGGTGCGCGAGCTCATGGAGGAGAACGTAGTCGATGACGTACTCGGGCATGCCCTGAAGCCGGTGCGACAGGCGGATGCTGCCCTCGGCCGGCGTGCACGAGCCCCACCGGGAGTTCTGGTTGGTGACCCAGCGCACGGTGCGCGGGGCGGCACGGCCCCCGAGGTACTGGGCGGACAGCTGGGCGGCCCGGGCGGCGAGCTGCTCGTCGCCGAGCATCTTGCGGCTCTCCTGGGCGGCGAGCTTGTCGAGCATGACCGTCACCCAGCGCTTCTCCTCGGCGGCGGACATCCGCGCCGGGATGAGCACCACGGTGACGTCGCCCTCGCGGTACGCCGAGACGGTGCGGCGTCGACGGGCACTCCGGCGCACTTCCACCGCGCTGGTCCGGGAGGCGCGCGGGGGCTGGCTGGAAAGACTGTGGGAGGGGTCGGCGGACACGGCACGACGTTACCCGCCCGGAGTCCGTCAAGTCCCGCCCCGGGGTGTGCTCACCTGAAAAAAGACTCGCGTTCATGAGCAACCGGACGACATCCCGATGGCGGCACCAAGATTTCCCGATCAAATGATCATTATCGCCGCCTGTGGATAACTTTCGCGGCCGGTTCGCGGATTCCGGGCATGCTGGTCGCCACGGATTCACCGGGATCTCCCCTCGGAGGTCCCCGTCCACGGGGGTGGCGATGCGTCCCATGCTCAAACCCGCCATGCGCCGCAGCTGGCGCAGCCGGGAAAGCCTGCAATTCGGGGTCGACCCGGCCCACGCCGTCGTGCTGGACTCGGTGGACGGCGCCGCGTCCGCCTTCCTCGACCTGCTCGACGGCACGCGGGGGATCGGCCCGCTGGCCCGGGAGGCCGAGTCACTGGGGCTGGAGCCCCGCCAGGCCCGGCGGCTGCTCGGGCTGCTCGCGGAGGGCGGCGTCCTGGACGACGCGTCCTCGCACGCCGAGCTGTCGGAGGCGATGAGCCACCGCTCGGCCGCGCTGGACCGGCTCCGGCCCGACCTGGCGGCGCTCTCCGTCGTCCACACCGATCCCGGCGGAGCGGCCGCCCGGATACGGGAGCGGCGCGGCACCCGGGTGCGCGTGATGGGGGCGGGACGCGTCGGGGGCACGATCGCGTCGGTGCTCTCGGCCGCGGGGGTGGGCCGGGTCGACGTGCGCGACGACGGCCGGGTCGAGCCGTGGGACACCGCTCCGGGTGGCATCCCCGCGGAGCACATCGGCGAGCGCCGGGACGCGGCGGCGCGCGGTCTGGTCCGGCGGGCCGCGCCCGACCCGCGGGCCGGCGCGGTCGGCAGACGGGGACCGGCCGCCCGCCCGGAACCGGGACTCTCGCTGGTCGTGATCGCGCCGAGGGACGGACTGGCGGCCTACGCGCCCGACCCGCGCGAGGCCGAGCCGCTGCTGGCGGCGGGTATTCCCCATCTGTACGCCGGGGTGCTGGAGGGCATGGGGGTCGTCGGCCCGCTGGTGGTGCCGGGGGGCACCGGCTGCGCCGGCTGCCTGGGGCTGCGGATGGCCGACGCCGACGCGGCCTGGCCCCGGGTGCTGGCACAGCTGCGGTCCGGTCGTGGCGGAGTGCCGGCCTGCGATGTGGCGCTGGCCACAACGGTCGCGGGCCTGGCGGCGGCCCATGCGCTGGCGTTCGTCGACGGGGGGCGGCCGCCGAGCTGCGGGGCGCGCTGGGAACTGGGACTCGCCCGGCTGACCACCGAGGTGCGCCCGGTGCCCGCGGACCGCAGGTGTGGATGTGGTGCGACCCGGGAACTGGGTGCCGCCGTTCGGGAAAGGCGGGGGACAATGACGGGGTGACCGACCGGAAAGTGGGGGCGCATGTCTGATCTTCCGCGTAAAGCGGTGACCCGAACCGCCAAGTTGGCCGCGCTCCCCCTGGGATTCGCGGGCCGGGCGACACTGGGGCTGGGCAAGCGACTCGGGGGCCGCCCCGCGGACGAGGTCGCGATCGAACTCCAGCAGCGGACCGCCGAGCAGCTTTTCAAGGTTCTCGGTGAGCTCAAGGGCGGGGCCATGAAGTTCGGGCAGGCGCTGTCCGTCTTCGAGGCCGCGCTCCCCGAGGAGGTCGCCGGCCCCTACCGGGCGGCGCTGACCAAGCTGCAGGACGCGGCCCCGCCGATGCCCGCGCGCACCGTGCACGGGGTGCTGGCGGAGCGGCTGGGCGAGGACTGGCGCGAGCTCTTCACGGAGTTCGAGGACCAGCCCGCGGCCGCCGCCTCGATCGGGCAGGTGCACCGCGCCGTGTGGCACGACGGCCGCAAGGTCGCGGTCAAGGTGCAGTACCCCGGCGCGGGCGACGCCCTGCTGTCGGACCTGAACCAACTGGGCAGAGTGGCGCGGCTGTTCGGGCCGCTCATCCCCGGCATGGACATCAAGCCGCTGATCACGGAACTGCGCGACCGGATCTCGGAAGAACTCGACTACGAGCTGGAGGCCCAGGCCCAGCACGCGCACGCTGCGGAGTTCGCCGGCGACCGGGACGTGTTCGTGCCGGACGTGGTGCACCGCACCGAACGGGTGCTGGTCACCGAGTGGATGGACGGGGTCCCGCTGGCGGAGGTGATCTCCCGGGGCAGCCAGGAGATGCGCGACCGCGCGGGGCAACTGCTGGCGCGCTTCCTGTTCGCCGGCCCCGCCCGCACGGGCCTGCTGCACGCCGACCCGCACCCGGGCAACTTCCGGTTGCTGGTGGACGACGGCCCGGCGGCCGGCTGGCGGCTGGGCGTGCTGGACTTCGGCACCGTCGACCGGCTTCCGGAGGGCCTCCCGGTGCCGATAGGGACGGCCCTGCGCATGGCGCTGGCGGACGACGCCGAGTCGGTGCACGCGATGCTCCGCCAGGAGGGCTTCGTCAGGCCGACCATCGCCCTCGATCCGGACGCCGTGCTGGACTATCTGCGGCCGATCATCGAGCCCGCGGCCGTGGAGGAGTTCGGCTTCGCCCGCGACTGGATGCGCGCGCAGGCGGCACGGATCGCCGACCCGCGCTCGCCCGCGCACCAGTTGGGCAAGCAGCTCAACCTGCCGCCCTCGTACCTGCTGATCCACCGGGTGACGCTGAGCACCATCGGGGTGCTGTGCCAGCTGTCGGCGACCGTGCGGCTGCGGGACGAGTTGCTCGAGTGGCTGCCCGGGTTCGCCGGGGACGGGGAGGCGCCCCTGCCCGAGGTCGAGGACGCCTCGGCCTAGGAACTGTCGTCAGGGCGCTACCACCAGGCGGAATCCAGCCGCCCCTCGATACTGCGGAGGTTGCTGCGCGCGCAGTCGTCGCAGAAGTACACGCGACTGCCGTTCTCCACTGAGCAGGTCCAGGTGAGGGGGAGCCCCTGGGCGACCGCGCCACAGCGGGCGCACGTCGTCGTCGTGGGAGCAGTCCCGACCCGATCGACTTGAGTCTTCTGGTCCACTTCCTGACGATATCGCGGGGCCGGTCGAAATCGACCGGCCCCGCGGTTGTGTGTCGTTACGGATGTGTGGCCGCTGTGCTACCGCTTACTGCATCACGGCCATCGCGAGCGCGCGGCGGGCGCGCAGCGAGGCACGTTCGGCACGGCGCTGCAGCCGGCGGGCGGTGAGCACGCGCAGCGCCATGCGTTCGTGCTCGGCCTCGTAGAGGCGCTCTTGCATATGGGCACGGGCCAGGGCTTCTGGCATGAGTTGCATTTCGAGGTTCCTGTTCTGGCGCGCGGTCGGCGCGTCGGCGGAAGGTGCGGGGCGTTCGTTGGCGGACGGACTCATCGGGGCCTGTTTCATCGGGTCGTGCGTGAGGGGTCGATCGATCGTTCCGACGGCTGGACGCTTCATGCCATGACCGCGTTCTTGCGCGGACGGCCACGCGGCCGCTTGCGGGGCACCACGACACCCTGGACGAACAGCTCGCCACCCCAGACACCCCAGGGCTCGCGGCGGTCCTTCGCGCCGGCGAGGCAGGCCTCACGGACCGGGCAGGTCTGGCACAGCGACTTGGCGTACTCGACGTCGGCCGGGGACTCTGCGAAGAAGACCTCCGGGTCGAAGGTCCGGCACGGGACGGGTACGCCGAGGCGCTCGATCTCGTCGTCGAGCTCGGTGAGGGGGATCAAGGTGACCTCCGGGTCAGGCGGGCGAACTGGGGTGGGTACGGACGGTGCGTGCGAGGTGATGTGCACGTTCGCTTCGTTCCTCGTCTGTTTGTCGTGGGTGGGAAAACAGAAGGGCCGCGGATCCCGGTCTGGGATTCCGCGGCCCTGAAGGCGCCGGCCTGATCGTCTGTCAGGCTGGATCACTCCAGGGTTCGAGCCCGCGGAAGGCCCACTTCGGGTGCTGCTGCGTCTTCGGGATTCCGGCACCATTGGTCGCCGCAAAGGCATAGGCCTTGGCCTGTGCCATTACCGCTTCCGCCGGCGCCTGAGTCGGTCGCTCGCCCGCGCGCTCCCGCAGGGAGAGGGCGGGAGTGCCCAGGGCGGACACACGACCGGACAGGCTGCTGGACAGACCGGTGCCGAGGAACGAGGCACCGAGCGGGCAGGCGGCGACGACCGTGCGATCGGTCGTGGTGGTGGTGTAGTTGATCACTGGTCTCGCCTCCTCTCGGCGTCTCGTGGGGCTGGTCTGGACAGGTCGTGCAGGGTTAGTACATCACGGATTCCACTGCTCCGGGAAGGTCCTCCACGAAGCCGCGTCGTCCGCGCTCACGCAGGCTATGGGGATTTCCTCGGGGCGCGCAAACTATTTTTCGGGGTCTTCTGCAACAGGTTCATCACCCGCCCCGGAGCCCGTGCACAGGGCGAGAACCTCGGCGCCGAACTTGTCCAGTTTGCGGGCCCCGACTCCGGAGATAACCGACAATTCGGCCTCCGTGGAAGGCCTTACCTCCGCGATGGCGAGCAGCGTCTTGTCGGTGAAGACGCAGTAGGCCGGCTGACCGAGCGCCTTGGCCTGCTCGACCCGCCACTCGCGCAGCCGCTCGTACAGCGCCTCGTCCATGTCGGAGGGGCAGTCCTCACAGCGCATCAGTTTGATCTCGCCGGCGTCGGAGAGCGTGCGGCCGCAGACCCGGCAGTGCACCGGCCCGCGTCGCCGCCGGCCGCCCGCGCCGCGTTCCACGCCGCCGCCGGCCGCCGGGCGGGTGCCCGCCCGTCCCCGGGCGGTCGTGCCCGGCCGCAGCCCGTCCAGGAAGCGCGAGGGCCGCCGGCCGCCGCGACCGCCCGGGGAGCGGGACAGCGCCCAGGACAGCGCCAGGTGGAACCGGGCACGGGTGACGCCGACGTAGAGCAGCCGGCGCTCCTCCTCCACCTGCTCGTCGGTCTTGGCGTAGGTGATCGGCATCGTGCCCTCGGTCAGGCCGACCAGGAACACCGCGTCCCATTCCAGGCCCTTGGCCGCGTGCAGCGAGGCCAGCGTGACGCCCTCGACGGTGGGGGCGTGCTGCGCGCCGGCCCGCTCGTCGAGCTCGGTGACGAAGTCCGCGAGGGTGGCGCCCTCGCGGGCGCGGGCGAAGTCCTCGGCGAGCCGCACGAGCGCCGCCAGCGACTCCCACCGGTCGCGGACCGCGCCGGAGCCCGCCGGGGGCTCGGGGGACCAGCCGCGGGTGCTCAGCACCGCCCGGACGTGCGCGGGCAGGTCCGCGTCCTCCAGCGGATCGCTGGCCCGGGCCGCGCCGCGCAGCAGCATCCCCGCCTCGCGGACCTCCGGCCGCTCGAAGAAGCGCTCGGCGCCCCGCAGCTGGTAGGGCACCCCGGCGTCGGCGAGGGCCTGCTCGTAGACCTCGGACTGGGCGTTGACCCGGTAGAGCACGGCGATCTCGCTGGGCCGCACGCCGTCGTCGATCAGCTCCCGGATCCGGCGTGCGGTGCCCTCGGCCTCGGCCGGCTCGTCCGCGTACTCGGTGTAGGACGGCTCGGGGCCGGCCTCGCGCTGCGAGACCAGCTCCAGCCGGTGCTGGGCGGCCTGGCCGCGGGCCTGCGACAGCAGTCCGTTGGCCAGGTGCACGACCTGCGGGGTGGAGCGGTAGTCGCGGACCAGCTTGACCACGGTGGCGTCCGGGTGCCGGGTGCGGAAGCCGAGCAGGAACTCGGGGGTGGCACCGGTGAAGGAGTAGATGGTCTGCGAGGCGTCCCCGACCACGCAGACGCTGTCCCGCCCGCCGAGCCACAGGTCGAGCAGCCGCTGCTGGAGCGGGCTGACGTCCTGGTACTCGTCGACGACGAAGTGCTGGTACTGGGAGCGGACGGCCTCGGCGACGTCCGGACGGTCCTCCAGGACGCCGACCGTGAGCAGCAGCACGTCCTCGAAGTCGATGACCCCGCGGTCACGCTTGAGCTGCTCGTACGTGGTGTAGATCCGGGCGATCTCCGCGGCGTCGCGCGGCACCTCGCGGGCGGACTTGGCGGCGGCGGCCGGGTAGTCCTCCGGGACGGTCTGGGTGACCTTGGCCCACTCGATCTCGCCGGTGACGTCGCGCAGCTCGTTGCGGTCCAGCCGGATGCGGGAGCGGGCGCCGGCCTCGGCGACCAGCTGGATCTTGCGCTCGGCCAGCCGCGGCATCTCGCCCCCGATCGCCCGCGGCCAGAAGTACTGGAGCTGGCGCAGCGCCGCGGAGTGGAAGGTGCGCGCCTGCACGCCGCCCGCGCCCAGCTGCCGCAGCCGGCCGCGCATCTCACCGGCCGCGCGGGCGGTGAAGGTGACCGCGAGGACGCTGGCGGGCTGCAGGATCCCGGCCCGCACCCCGTACGCGATCCGGTGCGTGATCGCGCGGGTCTTGCCCGTACCGGCGCCGGCCAGCACGCACACCGGGCCGTGCAGGGCGGTGGCGACCGCGCGCTGCTCGGGGTCGAGCCCGGCGAGCACGGCGTCCGCGGAGTCCGGGACGGCGGAGAACTCCGGGAAGAGCGGGGTATGCGTTGGAGCAGTCACCCCGCCATGCTGCCAGGTCTCGGGAGACACCCGGGAAAGTTATCCACAGCTGAGGTCCGATCGTCGGATCGGATGCGAATGCAAGGAATGCGCGACCCTGGGGTTGGCGTTCTCAGGACGCTATCTTGACCCCGAGCGCCCAGCCCCTGAGGAGCGAACACCGATGTCCGGAACTGTGACGATGTACAGCACCACGTGGTGCGGCTACTGCCGCCGCCTGAAGGGCCAGATGGACCGCGCGGGCATCCCCTTCAAGGAGATCAACATCGAGCAGGACCCGGAGTCGGCGAAGTTCGTCGAGACCGTGAACGGCGGGAACCAGCTGGTCCCGACGCTGCTGGTCACCCCGGAGAGCGGCGCCGAGCCGATCCCGCTGAGCAACCCGAGCCTCGCCCAGGTGAAGCAGGCCCTGGCGAGCTGAGGCCCCGGGCCCGGGGGCGGGGGGTCCCCCGCCCCGCCCCCCGACCCGCCACGAGCGCCCGGGGGGACGCCCGGCCGCCGCCAGCACCCCAACCCCCACCCCCCCGCCCACA